>NZ_FYEM01000007.1:0-309348 GCF_900188475.1 Agrobacterium sp. 719_389 | reverse complement strand
CTCGCCGAAGAGCTTGGACACGTTCTGAAGGGAAATGCTGCCCATTATTGTCGTTCCTTATTTCACGGCGCCAAAGGTGAGGCCACGCACGAGTTGTTTCTGCGAGAACCAGCCGATGACGAGAATGGGGGCGATCGCCATCATCGAGGCGGCCGAGAGTTTTGCCCAGAACAGCCCCTGCGGTGAGGAGAAGGAGGCGATGAAGGCCGTCAGCGGGGCTGCATTGGTGGTCGTCAGCCTGATAGTCCAGAAGGATTCGTTCCAGGCGAGGATGACGTTCAGAAGCAGTGTCGAGGCAATGCCCGGAACCGCCATTGGGGTCAGTACATGCACGATCTCGTTCCAGAGCGATGCGCCATCCATGCGGGCGGCCTCAAGGATCTCGCCGGGGATTTCCCGGAAGTAGGTGTAGAGCATCCACACCACGATCGGCAGGTTGATGAAGGTGAGCATGACGGTCAGCCCAATGCGGGTATCGAGCAGGCCGGCATTGCGGAAGATCAGATAGATCGGCACCAGCACGGCCACCGCCGGCATCATCTTGGTGGAAAGCATCCACATCAAGATGTCCTTGGTGCGTTTGGTCGGCGAGAATGCCATGGCCCAGGCGGCGGGAATGGCGATCATGAGCGCGATGATCGTCGAGCCGAGCGACAGCACGACCGAGTTCATGAACGGCTTGAAGTAATCGCGCTGGGTCTGCACGGTGATGTAGTTTTCGAGCGTGCCCGAGGGAATGAGGCTGAAGCCAGCGATCGCTTCCGGCTCGGTCTTGATCGAGGTGAGGAAGGCGTAAAGGATCGGGAAGAACAGCAAAAGCGCCACGGCCCATGCCGCGATGGAAAAGCCGATCTTCGCACGTGTGGTTGTCTTGCGGGCCATGATCGCTTCTCCTTAACGGTCGAGGTTCTTGCCGACGGCGCGCATCAGGAAGATGGCGACGATATTGGCGAGCACGACGGCGATGATGCCGCCGGCCGATGCGCCGCCAACGTCGTAACCCAGAAGCGCCGTGCGATAGATGAGGAAGGCAAGGTTGGTCGAGGCATAACCGGGGCCGCCATTGGTGGTGACGAGGATTTCCGCGTAGACGCCGAGCAGGAAGATCGTCTGGATCAAAATGACGACGGTGATGGCGCGCGACAGGTGCGGCAGCGTCAGGTAGATGAAGCGGTTGATGAAGTTGGCGCCATCCATCTCGGCCGCTTCCTTCTGCTCGCCATCGAGCGACTGCAGGGCGGTCAAGAGGATCAACGTCGCAAATGGCAGCCATTGCCAGGCGACGATGATGATGATGGAGAGCAGCGGAAACTGCGCGAACCAGTCGACCGGCTGCAGGCCGAAGAAGCGCGAGAGATCGGCAAGCACGCCGTAACCGGGATGCATGATCATGTTCTTCCACACCAGCGCGGCCACTGGCGGCATGACGAAGAAGGGTGAGATGATCATGATGCGTACGATGCCCTGACCGAAGATGTCCTGGTCAAGCAGAAGCGCAATCGCAATACCGCCGATGACGGTGATCAACAGCACGCCGCCGACGATCAGCAGCGTGTTCCAGATCGACTGGAAGAAGGCCGGGTCGGTGTAGAAATACTGGTAATTGAACAGGCCGGCGAAGCTGACATTGGCGGGGTTGAGGAGATTGTAGTTCTGGAACGAGAACCACAGGGTCATCGCCAGAGGCACGATCATCCACACCAGAAGCAGCAGCACCGATGGCGCAAGCATCACCCGCGCCAAGCCGCTCGTGTTTCGGGTTGCCATTACACTCACCTCCCCTTGGGCCCGGGCATCATGAGATGCGCCCGGCATATCCGGAAGAACCGGCTCATTCTTGTTTTGATTTGAAAGTCATAAAGGCCGCATCGCGGCTTCCGGCCCGGAGAGTTCGCTGCCCGGCATTGGCGCCGGGCAGCGATCTTCGGGAGGATTACTTGATGTAACCGGCGCGGGTCATTTCACGCGTTGCTGTCGACTGGGCGCCCGCAAGCGCATCATCGACGCTGGACTGACCGGCAACGACCGCCGAGAACAGCTGACCAACCGTGGTGCCGAGCGCCTGGAATTCAGGGATCGCCACGAACTGGCCACCGGTGTAAGGCACGGGCTTTACAGTCGGCTTGGTGATATCGGCGGCATCCATCGCGGCAAGCGTCGGCTTGGCGAAGGCGGCTGCCTTTTCATAATCGGCGTTCTTGTAAAGCGAGGTGCGGGTGCCCGGAGGCACGTTTGCCCAGCCTTCCTTGGAAGCGACGAGCGTGGTGTAGTCCTTGCTGGTTGCCCAGGCGATGAACTTCTCGGCGGCTTCCGCCTTCTGCGAGCTCTTCGGGATGGCGAGGTTCCACGACCACAGCCAGTTGCCGTGGTTCTTCAGCTCACCATGCGTCGGGAACAGCGCGTAACCGACCTTGTCGGCAACCGTCGAGTCCTTCGGGTTGGACACGAAGGAAGCGGCCACCGTGGCGTCGATCCACATGCCGCATTTGCCCTGCTGGAACAGCGTCAGGTTTTCGTTGAAGCCGTTGGAGGACGCGCCCGACGGGCCGGCATCCTTCATCAGATCGACGTAGAATTGCAGCGCGCTCTTCCATTCCGGCTGATCGAACTGCGGCTTCCAGTTCTCGTCGAACCAGCGGCCGCCGAAGGAGTTGGTGAGCGCGCTGATGAAGGCCATGTTTTCGCCCCAGCCGGCCTTGCCGCGCAGGCACATGCCGTTGATATCGGCCTTGCGGTCGGTAATCTTGCGGGCGGCGTCACCGATGAATTCCCAGGTCGGGTCTTCGGGCATCTTCAGACCGGCTTTTTCGAACAGGTCCTTGCGATACATGATCATGGCGGATTCGCCGTAGAAGGGCGCTGCATAAAGCTTGCCTTCGGCGGAGAGACCACCACGGATCGCCGGCAGAATGTCATCCACGTCGTATTTGTCGCCGAGCTTTTCGAGCGGCAGCAGCCAGCCCTGCTTGGCCCAGATCGGCACTTCATAGTTGCCGATCGTCATGATGTCGTACTGACCGCCATTGGTGGCGATATCGGTCGTCACGCGCTCGCGCAGGACGTTTTCCTCAAGCGTGACCCATTCGACCTTGATGTCGGGGTTCTTTGCCGTGAAGTCGGAAGTCAGCCCCTGCATGCGGATCATGTCGCCATTGTTGACGGTGGCGATGGTCAGCGTCTCGGCGGAAGCAAGGGTCGTAAAGGCGAGTGCCGAGCATGCGCCCAGCAAAATGGTCTTCAATGTCATATCTTCCTCCCAGAAGAAAAATGATGAGCATTCGCTTTGCTCTGGGGCATTTACTCACCCGCAGAGCAAAAATGTCAAGCAACATCCTGTGCTGCGACGCACATGGAAAAACCAAGCCATTGATTTTATGTGATTAATTTTTGCTCAATGCGTGAGCAAATATTCACTTGTCGCTTCGTCGGTGATGAGACCGTTCAACAGACCGCCTCTCAGCGCTGCCAGAATCGAGGCGTTCTTGCGCGCGCCCTGCGCCATGCCGATGACCGTGCAGGTCTCTCTGGACGGGATGGGAACGGAGGCGACACGCTCGTTGACGGAATGCTCGAGAATGCGGCCATTGGCATCATACATCCAGCCGCAGATCTCACCAACGGCACCGCTTGCCATCAAGGCCTTCATCTCATCGACACCGAGGAAACCATCAACGCAGAGCGGCGCGTTTTCACCGAGTTCACCGACGCCAACGAAGGTGACGTTGGCGGCAGCGCCGAGCGCCAGCGTGGAGCGGACCATGGATTGATCGTGCAGCAGTTCCCGCTCTTCCGCCGAAGAGCAAAGAACCGGCAGAGGCATAGGGAAATGCCGCGCCTTGATGGCGTCGGCCATGCTGAAGATGACGTTGTAATAGGCGGCCGATCCATCCGGGCCGATATTGCCTGTCAGTGACACGATACGGTGCTGCGGGCACTCCATCGGCGGCAACTGGTCCACCGCCGCCTTCAGCGTGCGGCCGGTGCCGATGGCGAGCACGATGGGATCGGCGTTTTTCAGCCAGCGCTCGATCTCGGACGCGCCGGCCTCGGCGATGCCGACCGTGGAGGAAACGCCGGCGGGATCGCTCGGCACCACCTCGATATATTTTAGGTGGAATTTTTCCTTAAGGCGCTCGGCCTTTTCGAGGCAGGCGGCGATGGGATGGTCGAGCCGGACCTTGATCAGTCGCTCGGCGACGGCCAGCGACACCAGCCGCTGCGCCGACTGCCTTGAAATGCCCATGGCGGCGGCGATCTCATCCTGTGTGCGGCCGGCGACATAATAAAGCCAGCCGGCGCGTGCCGCATCGTCCAGCCGTCCATGTGCGTCGTTTCGTCTGGCCATGCCGCCGCCCTTTTCGAATTATGCTCGCGCATTTGCTGGCATTTTTTCTGGCTGCCTGTCAAACGGGAGGATGCGAAAGGAAGCGCTCGACGAGCGTAAAATCATCTGGCGCGGCGGTGCGGCATGTTTCTTCTCCCCGCCGGGGAGAAGGTGGCCCGAAGGGTCGGATGAGGGGGCGACGTCAGCGATAGACCGCAAGCTTGCCCCCTCATCCCGCTGCCGCGACCTTCTCCCCGGCGGGGAGAAGAAACAAGCGGTAACCGCCCGATCTCTTACCAGCGCCCAACCCAGCGCCGGATCACGCCGCTTCCTGCACCAGATGCCCTGCCGAGACCTCGCAGTAATGGCGCTGAGGCGGCACATAATCCACCGGCCGGATCGGGCTCTTGATCTCGTCCGTCGCCATGTTGCGCCTGATCTGCCGCCGCGCCGGATCCGGCACCGGAACGGCCGACATCAGTTTTTTCGTATAGGGGTGCTGCGGATTGTCGAAGACCGCCGCGCGCGGGCCGATTTCGACGATCTCGCCGAGATACATCACCGCCACCCGGTGGCTGACGCGTTCCACCACCGCCATATCGTGAGAGATGAACAGAAAAGCGAGATTGAGGCTCTGCTGAAGGTCGAGCAGCAGGTTGCAGACCTGCGCCTTGATCGAGACATCAAGCGCCGAGACGGCCTCGTCGGCGACGATGACCCTGGGATCGAGCATCAGCGAGCGGGCAATCGCGATGCGCTGGCGCTGGCCGCCGGAAAATTCATGCGGGAAGCGCCGCATCATATCGGGGCTGAGACCCACTTTTTCCAGAAGATCGGCCGCCTTTTCCCGCGCCTGCTGTTTGGCGCCGAGACGATGTTCAACGAAGGGCTCCATGATCGCCGTGCCGATGCTCATGCGCGGATCGAGACTGGCGAAGGGGTCCTGAAAGATCATCTGCACGCTGCGGCGCATGGTGCGCAGCGTTGTCTTGTCGAGTTTCAGCACCTCGTAACCGTCAAGCGTGACATTGCCGGAGGTCGGCTCGATCAGCCGGGTGATCGAGCGCCCGGTGGTGGACTTGCCGCAGCCGCTCTCGCCAACCAGCGACAGCGTTTCGCCTTCAGCGAGATCAAACGAGACCTTCTCCACCGCATGCACGGCGCCGGATTTACGGCCAAGAAGACCGGAGCGGATATCGAAGCGGGTCGTCAGATCCCTGACCGAGAGGATCGGCGTGCGCGAGCCGGAGACCGTATCCTTCACCTCCGCCACCGGCTGGCTCTCTCCGGTCTTGATATCGATGATCGGGAAACGGGCGGGCAGCACCCGCTCTTTCATCGACCCCAGCTTCGGCACCGCCGACAGCAGGGCGCGTGTATAGGGGTGGCGGCCGCGGTGGAAGATATCGTCGGTGGTGCCGGTTTCCACCACATCGCCGCGGAACATGACGATGGTGCGGTCAGCCACTTCCGCCACCACGCCCATATCATGGGTGATGAACAGGACCGACATGCCCTCCTCTTCCTGCAATTGCTTGATGAGGTCGAGAATCTGGCCCTGAATGGTCACATCGAGCGCCGTCGTCGGTTCGTCGGCGATCAGGAGCTTCGGTTTGGAGGCCAGCGCCATGGCGATCATAACGCGCTGGCGCATGCCGCCGGAAAACTGGTGCGGATAATCATCGAAACGGTTCTTCGCATTGGGAATGCGGACCTTTTCCAGAAGGCGTATGACCTCGGCCTTGGCGGCGGAGGAGGAAATGTCCTGATGCACGGTGAGCGCCTCGGCGATCTGCTTGCCGATTGGGAAGATCGGGTTGAGGCTGGTCATCGGCTCCTGGAAAATCATCGAGATATCCTTGCCGCGAACCTTGCGCATCTCCTCTTCCGGAAGGGCCAGCAGGTCGCGCCCGCCAAGCATGACCTTGCCCTCGATGCGGCTCGTTTTTTTATCAAGAAGCCGCATGATGGAGAGCGAGGTCACGCTCTTGCCCGAACCGCTCTCGCCGACGATCGCCACCGTCTCGCGAGGGGCGATTTCGAAACTCATGTTGCGCACCACGGATTTCCAGCCGTCATCGACGCGGAAGGAGGTGGTGAGATTCTGAACCGAGAGAACCGGGCTTACCGAACCGCCGGTCTGTTCCATGGATGTTGCCGCCAAAAGCATGCCGATCTCCTGAAAAGCAGAAGGCGGCCATGAAGGCCGCCGGGTGTCTTATGCAGCAAGTGCGGTTTCGGCCATCGAAACCCAGTAGCTGATGCCGTAAGGCAGGGCTTCGTCGTTGAAATCATAGGCCGCATTGTGCAGCCCGGCCGTGTCGCCGTTGCCGATGAAGATGAAGGCGCCGGGGCGGGCTTCCAGCATGTAGGAGAAATCTTCCGCACCCATATGCGGGTTGGGATTGGTGTTGACGGCGTTCGCGCCGGCAATGCCCATGGCCACACCGGTCGCGAATTCGGTTTCGTCACTGTGGTTGAAGGTGACGGGATATCCGCGATGATATTTCACCTCCACGCTGGCGCCATGCGCCATTGCCGTGGCGGTGGCCACTTCCTTCAGCCGCTTTTCGGCAAAGTCGCGGGTTTCCGGCAGCAGGGTCCTCACCGTGCCGGTCAGCGTCACCGAACCCGGAATGACATTGACCGCCGTGCCGCCATGGGTGGTGGCGACGGTGACGACCAGCGATTTCAACGGGTCCGTCTCGCGCGAGACGATGGATTGCAGCGCGATGATGATATGCGCCGAGGTCAGCACCGGATCGATGGAAAGATGCGGCGCGGCCGCATGGCTGCCCTTGCCGGTGATGACAATCTCGAAACTATCAGCCGCCGCCATGGTGGAACCCTTGCGGATGGCGAATTGGCCGACCGGAATGCCCGGCTCGTTATGCATGCCATAGACCTGCGAAATGCCGAATTTCTCCATCATGCCGTCGTTCAGCATGGCGAGCGCGCCTGCCCCGCCCTCTTCCGCCGGCTGGAAGATGACCGCGACGGAGCCTTTGAAATTGCGGGTCTCGGCCAGATATTGCGCCGCACCCAGAAGCATGGCGGTATGCCCGTCATGGCCGCAGGAATGGGCCTTGCCGGGCGTCTTCGAGGCCCAGGGTTTGCCGCTGGTCTCAAGGATCGGCAGCGCGTCCATGTCGGAGCGGAAACCGATGGTCGGGCCATCCCCATGCCGCCCCTTGATGATGCCGACCACGCCGGTCTTGCCGATGCCGGTCTCGACCACATCGCAGCCGAAGGACTTCAGTTTTTCGGCAACGAATTTCGATGTTTCGAAGACATCATAAAGCAGTTCCGGGTGCTCATGCAGATGGCGTCTCCAGCCGGCAACGTCTTCCTGCATTTCAGCCACACGGTTCAATATCGGCATTCTCTTTATTCCCTTTTTTGTTCCCCGCCGGGTTGTCGGAAAACATATTGCGTTTGGAATTTCTCCTTTTGCAAGTGTGAAATTTGCTGAATGAACGAAAAATAGGCCAGAAGGCGAATGGCTCAAATTTTGTTCATCAATAAGACTTTGGGGCTTGCTTTTCAAAAAAACTGACAATAGCATCATCTGGATCGCATGGATATTACTTAGCAAAGTCAAATACTTACAATAAAATACCTTGCGCATGACGACAGGAAAAGCGTCAAACATTCAAATAGATAAAATCCAAAAAAGGGGAAAACATAATGAAGAAGCGCAGCATTCTCTTTGCCAGCACGGTGGCGGCGATGGCCTTGGCGGGCTCTGCCGCCCATGCCGAACGCGGCAGTGACGGCGAATTGAAAATCCTGTTCTGGCAGGCTGTATCGACACTGAACCCTTATCTTTCCGGCGGCACCAAAGAGATCTACAGCTCGTCCATGGTGATTGAGCCTCTGGCGCGCTACGACGAAAAGGGCGAGCTGGTGCCGATGCTGGTGAGCGAAATTCCGACGGTCGACAATGGCGGCGTCGCGAAGGACCTGCTCAGCATGACGTGGAAGCTGAAAAGCGACATCAAATGGTCCGACGGCACGCCGCTGACCGCTGACGACGTCATCTTCACCTGGAAATATTGCACCGCACCCGACGGCGGCTGCGCGCAGGCGGCGCAATATGAAGGCGTGAAAAACGTCGAGGCCATCGACGCCCATACCGTCAAGATCAGCTTCACTGAACCCAAGCCCTACCCCTACTCGGCATTTGTCGGCGCGCAATCGCCCGTCATCCAGAAGAAGCAGTTCGAAAAATGCGTCGGCGCCGCCGCTCCCGGCTGCACATCCGCCAATTTCGGCCCCATCGGCACCGGCCCCTTTGTGGTCAAGGAGTTCAAGCCGAACGACGTCATCAGCTATGTCGCCAACCCCAATTATCGCGATCCCGCCAAGCCCGCTTTCGCCACGGCGACCCTGAAGGGCGGCGGTGACGCGGCATCCGCTGCGCGTGCCGTTCTTGAAACCGGCGAATTCGACTACGCCTGGAACATGCAGGTGGAGCCGGAAATTCTGGCGACCATGGTGGCCGCCGGCAAGGGCAAGCTGGAAACAGCCTTCGGCACGCAGGTCGAGCGTATCAATCTCAACTGGTACAATGCCGACCCTGCGCTGGGTGACAAGCGCTCCACCAAGGAGGGCGGTCCGCATCCGGCCCTTTCCGACCCGGCCGTGCGCCGTGCGCTCTCGCTCGCCATCGATCGCGACATCATCGATGAGACGGGTTATGGCGAGGCGGGCAAGCCGACCTGCAACATCGTGCCGGCCCCGGCGGCTGTCGCTTCGACCAAAAACGACAGCTGGTGCCTGAAGCAGGATTTGGAAGGTGCAAACAAGCTGCTCGACGATGCAGGCTGGGTGAAGGGCGCCGATGGCATCCGCGCCAAGAACGGCGTGAAGCTGTCCTTCCTCTACCAGACCTCCACCAACTCCGTTCGCCAGGCAGCGCAGGAACTGGTGAAGGACATGTGGTCGCAGATCGGTGTTGCGTCCGAACTGCGCAATGTCAGCGCCTCCGTCTTCTTCGGCGGCGATCCGGCAAGCCCGGATACCTTCCAGAAATTTTATGCCGACGTTGAAATGTACACCAACAATTTCGACGGCACCGACCCGGAAAAATATCTGGCGGAATGGCTCTGCGACAAGATCCCCGCCCCCGCAAACGGCTGGCAGGGTCAGAATATTCCGCGTTATTGCAACCCGGAATTCGACAAGCTGGTGGGCGTACTTTCCAAGACGACGGATTTCGCCAAGCGTGGGGAAATCGCCAAACAGCTGAACGACATGCTGACGGAAGAAGGCGCGCATATTCCGCTGATCCACCGCGGCAACGTCTCCTCGCACTCACTGACACTCGAAGGCGTTCGCATGAATGCCTGGGATTCGGAACTCTGGAACGTCGCGGACTGGTCCCGCAAAAAGTAACACGCAAATGCGCGGTCGCCCCAAAAAGGGCGGCCGCGCTCGTTTTGCGAGACCCTGACGGTCTGGAGACTTTCCGATGTTTACCTTTACGCTCCGGCGGCTTGCCTTTGCCGTACCGACGTTGCTCGTCATCAGCTTCGTCATCTTCGCCCTGCTCGATCTCGCGCCGAATGATCCGACCGGCGACCTGCCGCTGACCATTCCGCCCGAAGTGCGCGAGCAGATCCGCGCCTCGCTCGGCCTCGACCAGCCGTTCTTCATCCGCTACCTGCTCTGGCTGCAGCAATTCTTCATCAATGAGCCGCTGAACCTGTTCGAAAAGCTGACCGGCTGGCAGATCGGCGATGGCAGCCGCATGCGTGTGCTGTCCTGGGCGACGCGCAGCCCGGTTGTCGATCTCGTCATCCAGCGCATGCCGCAGACACTTTGGGTAGTAGGCCTTGCCTATCTTTTCGGCGCGCTGCTGGCGATCCCGATCGGCGTCATTTCCGCCTACAAGCAATATTCGATCTTCGACCAGATCGGCACCTTCGTCTCGATGGTCGGTTATTCGGTGCCGACCTTCTTCACCGGCGTGCTGCTGGTGGTGATCTTCAGCTCTTACCTGCAATGGTTCCCTTCGGTCTATGACACCAATCTGCAGGTGACGGACTGGGGAAGCTTTGTGGCGCAGATCAAACAGATGTTCCTGCCGGTGCTGGTATTGACCCTCTATAATGTCTCGCAGATCAGCCGCTTCGTGCGCGCCTCCATGCTCGACAATCTGCATCAGGACTATGTGCGCACCGCCCGCGCCAAGGGCGTGAAGGAAAAATCCGTTCTGCTCGTCCACGTGCTGCGCAACAGCCTGATCCCGGTCGTGACGGTGATTGCACTCGGCGTGCCGACGATCTTTTCCGGCGCCATCATCACCGAGCAGATATTCCGCGTGAACGGGCTTGGCCAATTGCTGATAACCGCCGTTCAGGGCGCGGATATTCCGCTGGTGCAGACGCTGACCTTCATTTTTGCGGTGCTTATCGTGCTCTTCAACCTGATTGCCGACGTGCTTTACGGCATTCTCGACCCGAGGATCCGCTATGACTGACGCCACCATTACAGCGCCGACGGTTGCGGCCACCCCAACACAATCCGCCCTTGCCGATATCTGGAAACAGTTTCGCGTCCACAAGGGCGGCGTGGCCGGGCTTTTTGTCTTCATCTTCATCCTGCTTGCGGTCTATGTCGGCCCATATATCCACACCGTTGCGCCCAACGTCATCAACGTGAAGGAACGCAACCAGTGGCCGTCGCTGGCGCATCCCTTCGGCACCGACAATCTGGGCAAGGACATGCTGGCGCAGGTTCTGGCCGGCGGGCGCATCTCGCTTGCCGTCGGCATCACCGCCATGTTGCTGGCGCTGTTTCTCGGCACGCTGGTGGGGGTATTGTCAGGCTATTTCCGCAGGCTTGACGGGCCGCTGATGCGGCTCACCGACCTCTTCCTCGCCCTGCCGCTGCTGCCGCTGCTGCTCGTCATCCTCATGCTGTTTCGCGACACGCTGCGTGCCGCCTTCGGGCCGGAAACCGGCATCTTCATCCTCATCGTTTTCGTGATCGGGATAACCAGCTGGATGCATACCGCGCGCATCGTGCGCGGCGATGTGCTGACGATCAAAAGCCAGGAATTCATCATGGCGGCGAAATCGAGCGGCATGCGCGAATACCGCATCATCCTTAGGCATATTCTGCCGAATGTGCTGAGTTCGATCATGGTTTCGGCCACGCTCGGCATCGCCTCGGCCATCATCACGGAATCGGCGCTGTCCTTCCTCGGCCTCGGTTTTCCGTCCGACTTCCCGACCTGGGGACGGCTGCTGTTCGACGGCGCCAACTTCCTGCAGCTGACGCCCTCGCGTGTGCTGTGGCCGGGACTGGCGATTTCGCTGACGGTTCTGAGCGTCAATTACATCGGCGACGCCGTGCGTGATGCGCTCGACCCGAGGGCGCTGAAGAGCTGAGAAGATATGCGAGAGAGGGGAATCGTGGAACCATTCCCACGTCATCCTCGGGCTTGTCCCGAGGATCTGATCACGTCGAAAAAAACGATATGTCGGCAGATCCTCGGGACAAGCCCGAGGATGACGTCGAGTGTACTGTGACCGCCTAGTGGTAATTCACCTGCTCCGCCTCAAGGATGCTGTCCGCATCCAGTGCCGCAATCGGGATATCGCCGCGCGCCGGAATATCGCCGGAAAGCTGAAGCGCAAGATAACGCCCGCAGCAGACCCGCAAAAACGAGGTGAAATTGCCGAGATCATGCCCGGCGTCGATCGATTCATTATAAAGCTTGGCGATGAGCTGCACGCTGTTCATGCCGTCACGCCGCGCGATCTCGTCCAGGGTCGTCCAGAAGAAATTCTCGAGCCGGACGCTGGTGACCATGCCATCGATCCTCAGCGACCGCGTATGGCTTTCCCAAAGCGCCGGGTCTGCCTTGATGAAAAGCTTGCACATGGTTTCCTCCCTCACCACGCTTCAAAAGATAGGCGGAAAACGGGGCCGGAAAAAGCCCCGTTTCGCAGGTCTTATTTGCCGAGCACCGCCATGAATTGCGAAAGCCATGCCGGATGCGCCGGCCATGCAGGGGCGGTCACCAGCTTGCCGTCAGTAACGGCCGCATCGATGGCGATATCGGCATAGGTGCCGCCGGCAAGCTCGACCTCGGGACGGCAGGCGGGATAAGCCGAGCAGGTGCGGCCCTTGAGCACGCCCGCAGCAGCCAGCAATTGCGCGCCGTGACAGACGGCGGCCACCGGCTTGTCAGCCTCGAAGAAATGTTTCACCACCGCAAGCACATCCGCATTGAGCCGCAGATACTCCGGCGCGCGGCCGCCCGGAATGACCAGCGCATCATAATCCGCAACCTTGATATCGGCGAAGGTGGCGTTGAGCGCGAAATTATGGCCGCGTTTTTCCGAATAGGTCTGGTCGCCTTCGAAATCATGGATGGCCGTCGCGATCGTCTGGCCCGCCTTCTTGCCGGGGCAGACGGCATGGACCGTGTGGCCGACCGCAAGCAGCGTCTGGAACGGCACCATGGTCTCATAATCCTCGGCGAAATCGCCGGCGATCATCAAAATCTTCTTCGGCATGTTTGCTCCTCCCGTTTTCGAATGCCTTTGGGCAACGTAACAGGCCGGGCGCGGATGCGGGTATTATGGCAATACTACATGGTCGATAAAGGCGCGGTCAGCCACCCCGCGGCGGCTCCGGCCAGCGACGCACACCGCCGCCCCAGGTCTCAAAGGCTCTGGAAAGCTTCAGCACGAACAGATCTTCGTAACGCGGGCCGACGATCTGCAGGCCGATCGGCATGCCCGATTTCGAGAAACCGCAATTGATCGAGGATGCCGGCTGTTCGGACATGTTCCACGGCACGGTGAAGGCGATATGTTCAAAGGGCCGTGCGGGATCATTGGTGGGCGAGGCCCAGTCGGCCGGATAGGAGACGATGGGATTGACGGGTGAAATCACCGCATCAACCAACTGCATCAACCGCCCGCAGAGCTTACGCATTTCCATGGTCTGGTTGAAACCGAAAACGGCGCGTGCGCCGGAAATATCCGCCCCCTTCTGTGCCCATTCGTGAATATAGGGAAGGATCGCGGCGCGGCGGTCTGCGCTCAGCGCCGCCATATCGCCCCAGAACTTCGCCCGCCAGAAATCATCCAGCCCATCCAGCATCTCCCGCGTCAGCACCGGCTCGACCGGAATGACAGTGGCGCCTGCCTCTTCGAACAGTTTGGCGGCGGAGAGCACGGCGTCGCGCACCTCTTCCTCCAGCGGCAGGCCGCAGCCGGCATCCAGCATCAGGCCGATTTTCAGGCCCTTCACGTCGATATCGAGGTCCATCCAGTTGATATCGTTGGGCGGCAGCGCGGTGCCGTCGCGCCAGTCGGGGCGCGAAAGCGTGGCCATGGCATAGGCGGCATCGATGACGGTCCGGGTCATCGGCCCGGCGCAGCGGCCGGTATAATAGGGATCGACGGGAATGCGGCCCTGGCTTGGCTTGAAACCGAACAATCCCGTCCACCCCGCCGGCAGCCGCACCGAGCCGCCAATATCCGTGCCGATATGCAGCGTGCCGTAACCCGCAGCACCGGCAGAGGCCGCACCGGCGCTGGAGCCGCCGGGGTTCTGTGTCGGGTCCCACGGGTTGCGGCTGAGCTTGTGAAAACTGGAAAGGCCTGATGATAACATGCCGTAATCCGGGCAGGTCGTCTTGGCGTAAAGGATCGCGCCATCCTCGCGGCAGCGGGCGGCCACCGGCGCGTCTTCAACCGCAGGCACCAGTTCCACCGCTTTGGTGCCAAGCGGAACGGGATGGCCTTTCGTGGCGATCAATTCCTTGAGCGATACCGGAATTCCATCAAGGGCCCCACGCGTTTCACCCTTTTGCCAGCGCTCCGTCGCGGCCAGCGCCTGCCTTCGTGCGTCCTCCGGATCATAGGCGTAAAGCGCGTTCACGACCGGTTCGAACGCCTCGATACGAGCCTCCACCGCCTGCCAATATTCGGATGGCGAAAGCCTCTTATCCCGGTAAAGCGCCAGGATTTCGAGCGTGTTGAGGTCTATGAGATCGGTCATCAGCTTCGTCTCGTCAGAAAAACAGGAAATAGGGGCGACAGCTTTCTTGGGCGGTCAGCTAGTATCGCGCGGGTCCAGCAGGTCGCGCAGCCCATCGCCGAGAAGGTTGAGGCCGAAGACGGCAAGCGCAATCGCCAGGCCGGGCATGATGGCGAGCCAGGGCGCCACGCCAAGATAGGTCTGAGCGTCCGCGAGCATCCGCCCCCAGGTGGCGGCGGGCGGCGGCATGCCGAGACCGAGGAAGGAAAGCCCTGCCTCCGTCAATATCGCAAGACCGAGCTGGATCGTCACCTGCACGATGATCTGGTTGGAAATATTCGGCACGATATGGAAAAGCGTGATTCTCGCGCGGTTCTGGCCGATGCTGGTGGCGGCGGTGACATATTCCCGCGACCATATCTGCAGCGCCGCCCCCAGCGTCAGCCGGGCGAAAACCGGCACCATGAAGGTGGCGATGGCGATGATGGCGGTGAAGCGCCCCGTGCCGATGAAGGCGCCGAGCATCATCGCCGACAGGATCGGCGGCACGGCGAAAATGATATCGCAGACGCGCATGACCACGGTTTCGGTGAAACCGCGCAGCGCCGCGACCGCAACGCCGATGGCCGTGCCGATAGATGCGCCGATGGCAACGGCGGCGATGGAGGTGGACAGCGAGTTCCAAGCACCCGCCATCAGCATGGACAACACGTCGCGGCCGAAATGATCCGTGCCGAGGCCGCCATAGACGAACGGTGATTTCAGCTTCTGGACGATCTGCATCTTCGTGGGGGACACCGGCGTCCAGACCAGCGACAGCAGTGCGATGGCGACCAGAAAGATCGTGACGGCGATGCCGACGGCAAAGGCGGGGCGGCGGCGGATCAATCGCATCATCGCGCACCTGCCCGCAGTCTGGGATCGATGAGGAGATAGGCGATATCGACCACGAAATTCATGATGATCACCAGCGCCGAAAAAAACAGCACGACGGATTGCATGACGACGATATCGCGCTGGGTCAGCGCCTGATAAGCAAGCCGCCCGAGGCCCGGCAGGTTGAAGACATTCTCGACAAGCACCGCGCCGGCGATGAGAAAGGTGAATTGCAGGCCGATCATGGTGACAACGGGGATCATGGCGTTCGGCACCGCGTGCCGCCACAGCGCCACCCGCTCGCTCAGGCCCTTGGCGCGGGCAGTGCGCACGAAATCTTCGTTCATCACCTCAAGCACGGCGGAGCGGCAGACGCGGGTGAGAACGCCCGCCTGCGACAGCGCCAGGGCAACCGCCGGAAGAATGAGCGCCGTAAGACCCGCTGAAAAACTCGGTGTCCAGCCGGGAAAGCCGCCTGATGGCATCCAGCCGAGCGTCGTGGAAAAGACGATGATGAGCAGCAGCCCGACCCAGAAACCGGGCACGGCAATGCCGACATGGGAAAACAGCCCGGCTGCGAAATCCACCGGCCCGTTGCGGCTTCTCGCCGCCGCAACGCCGAGCGGAATGGCGATGGCGACCGAAAGGCAGACGGCCAGCAGCGCAAGCGGCAGGGTGACGGCAAGCCGCTCGACAATCAACCCCGCCACCGGCACGCCATAGGTATAGGATTGTCCGAGATCGCCATGAAACACGCCAGCGAGCCAGTGGAGATAACGCAGCGGCAGCGGCTGATCGAGGCCCATCTGCTTTTGCAGCGCGGCGAGCGTATCCGGACTGGCGGACGTGCCGAGCATGATTGCCGCCGGATCGCCCGGCAGCAGACCCATGACGAGATAGATGATGAGGGAAACGGCAAACAGCGTGATAACGAGGCTGACGAGACGCCGGATGAGGACGGCTAACATCTGGCATCTGCTCCTTGCATGGTTTCGTAGCCGAATATCGTGGTAAGATTTGTTGTCATCCCGCGCATTCCTCCCTCATCCCTGTGCCTGTCACAGGGATCCAGTCGACGCGCGTCTGCGCGGCGGAAAGACTCCCCTCAACCCAAGAACTTGGGCTGGCTGGATTCCTGTGACGAGCACAGGAACGAGGTGGAGGAGAGGAGTGCGCCCCGCCATTCACGACAAACGTCACTCTTCCCAATGCACATCCGTCAGCACATTCGAGGGAATGGGTTCGTTTTCCCAGAGCCCCTTCACCTTCTTGTCCCACACGCCGAGCTTCGGCATGACAAAAAGGTAAAGTGCCGGCACATCTTCTGCGAGGATTTTCTGGGCGTCGCCGTAAAGCGCTTCCTGCTGGGCCGCATCCGCCGTCTTTTCGACGTTGCCGACGACCTCGTTGAAGGCCGGGTTCCTGTAATTGAAATAATAGGGATCGCGCGCATAGATATCGATATCCATCGGCTCCGCATGGGCAACGATGGTCATGTCGTAATCCGCACCCTTCAAGACATCCGCCACCCATTTCGCTGGGAATTCGGTCGTCTCGATGGTCATCGTCACGCCGATTTCGGCAAACATCGCCTGCAGGATTTGCGAGGTGCGCTGGGCATAGGCCATCTGCGGCGCCTTGATGGTGAAGCTGAAACCGTCAGGATAACCCGCTTCGGCA
Source organism: Agrobacterium sp. 719_389 (assembly GCF_900188475.1). NCBI lineage: Bacteria > Pseudomonadati > Pseudomonadota > Alphaproteobacteria > Hyphomicrobiales > Rhizobiaceae > Agrobacterium > Agrobacterium sp. 719_389. Next base: position 292,463 of record NZ_FYEM01000007.1, on the reverse strand, counting down.
AGCAGCGCCCTCGCCTTGTCGACATCGTAGGGGTGCACCCCTGTCGTATCGATGTAGCCGCGATCATTCGGGGTGTAGTGGCTGCCGATGGCCGTGCCGAAACCGGACCATGCGCCTTCGATGACGGTGCCGCGATCCACCGCCATCATCAGCGCCTGGCGCACGCGCTTGTCATCAAAGGGCTTGCGGGCATTGTTCATGCCGGCCACGACCTTCAGTTCGGTATTGCCGACGAAGGTGCCAAGGCGTTTGTCGCCCTCAAAGGAGGTCATCAGCTCCGGCGCGCCGAATTCCGGAAAGGCATCGATATCGCCTGACTTCAGCGCCGCCGCCTGCGCCTGCGGGTCGGAGACAAAACGGAAGGTCGCCTTGTCCAGCTTCACCGCCACGGCCTTGTCCCAATAGCCGTCGTTCTTCTGCAGCTCGACCTTGTCGCCCTTGGCCCAGTTCGCGAATTTGAACGGGCCCGTACCGATGGGCGTGGTCCGGTTATTGTCAGCGCTTTTCGGCGCCACCATCACGGATGCCGGCCAGCCGAGCCAGTAGAGAAGGCTGCCGGCCGGCTGCTTCAGCTTCAGCACCAGCGTTGCGGCATCCGGCGTCTCGATACTGTCGATGGCGGCGAAGAAGCGCTTCTGCGGATTGACCGAGCTTTCGCCACGCGCCCGATCCAGCGAAAATTTGGCGACAGAGGAATCGAAAGCTTCGCCATCATGGAAGGTGACGCCCTTGCGCAGCTTGAAGGTGTAGGTCTTGCCATCAGGGGAAATTTCCCAGCTTTCGGCAAGCTGCGGCTTCACCTTGCCTTCGCGGTCAATCGTCACCAGACCTTCGAAGACATTCTGCCAGGTGACCTGGCCGATGGCGACGGGGGCGGCGATGGTCGGATCGAGACCGGCGGGCTCGACGGCCATACCAAGCGTCAGCGCGGTTTTCGGAGCGGCGTCTGCGGTCGTTACCGAAAGCGGCAGCCAGAGCGCCGTGCCCAGTGCAAGGCCCAGCGCGGCGCGGCGCGAAAGCGTTGCCGCCTGCGAAAGATAAATGCGTGGCATCATTGTCCCCTGTCTGGCGGCCGGGGCATTTTTGCCCTTCCAAAGACCACCCGTTGCAAAAAGAGTGTCATGTTGCAGGCGCACACACAATCTCGATTTTTGTGTGCTCCGTGTAGCTGAAATGGCTACACGGAAATGCGGATGGAAATCAACCTTCCGCGCGGATAGTCATCCGCCTTGCTTACCCCGCCGTCGCTTCACGCATGAAGCGCTCGATGAAATCGGCAAGCTTGGAGGCGGCGAAGGACAATTGCCGGTCGGGAGCAACACAGAGATCGATCTGGGTGTGGATACCCTTCTTGCCGGAGAGCGGAACCGCGACCATCTGGCCGCTGCGGATTTCACGCGCCACCGAAAGCGCCGGTAGGAGCGTGGCGGCGGCGTGGCCCATCACCAGCTCCTTCAGCATTTCCAGCGAACTGGTGATGAAGACGGGATCAAGCTCGATGCCCGCATCGGCAAACAGGGTATCGAATGCCTGGCGTGCGGCAAAACTCTTGTCCGGCAGGGCAAGCGGCAGGCCCGCCAGTTCCTTCAGCGAGACTTCCGCCTGCGCGGCGAGCGCATGGCCGGCGGGGAAGATGGCATCATAACTGATGCGGGTGCGCGAGCGCACTTTCACGCCCGATAGTTTTGGCGCAAACAGGCTGACGACCAGATCGGCTTCCGCCGCACCCAGCGCCTCCATCGCCTGACGAGCGCTGGTAATATGCACCTCGAAGCGCAGCTTCGGATATTTGAGGCTGAACTGCGCCAAGACCGGCGCCAGAAGGTTCGCCACCGTCGCGCCATTGGCATAGACCGTGACCCGGCCGCGCTGCAGGCCTTTGAGATCGTCTATCAGCTGGTGCACATGGTCGAGTTCGCGCAGCGTCTTGCCGGCGCGGGCGGCGAGCAGCTCCCCCGCTGCCGTCAGCTTCACACCCCGGCTGGAGCGCTCCACCAAGGGAGAACCGAAATAATATTCGAGGTTTTCGATCTGCCGGCTCACCGCCGTCGGCGCGACATTCAGGTTTTCCGCCGCGGCGCGCATGGAATTGGTGCGAACGAGTTCATCGAAATACATCAAGGCGCGCAATTGCATGGGGTGGGTACCTTGTTCGGGTGGGCCGGTGTGGCGGGCCAGCATATCATCGAGGCGGGGCGAGAGAATACTTCACGCGGAAAGATCGCTCGTGAAAGCAAAAAACGCGCCGCTTGTTTCTTCTCCCCGCCGGGGAGAAGGTGGCGCGCAGCGCCGGATGAGGGGGCTAGGGTGGAGATATTCGGAGAGCTTGCCCCCTCATATGCCCCGTTCGGGGCATCTTCTCCCCGGCGGGGAGAAGAATGGGAGGCAAACCTCACGCCAAAATCAAACGCGCTTGAAACCCTCACTCGCCACCAGCAGCTGGCGGGTATAATCAGCGCTGAACTCGCGGCTTTCCAGCGCCTCAGCCTCCAGCATTTCCACCACCTTGCCGCTTTTCATCACCGCAAGGCGATCACACATGTGGCTGATGACGCCGAGATCGTGACTGACCATGACGAAGGTGAGGTTGCGATCCTTGCGGGCCTGTTCGAGCAGGTTGAGGATTTCCGCCTGAATGGAGGCGTCAAGCGCCGAAGTCGGCTCATCCAGCAGCAGGATTTTCGGCTCGACGATCAGCGCGCGGGCAATGGCGATACGCTGCCGCTGGCCGCCGGAAAGCTGGTGCGAATAGCGGAAGCGGAAGCCTGAACCGAGGCCGACTTCATCCAGTGCCCGGGCAATGCGCTGCTCGCGATTGTCGAGACCGTGGATGACCAGCGGCTCCAGCAGCAGCGCATCCACCGTCTGGCGCGGGTGCAGCGAACCATAGGGGTCCTGGAACACCATCTGCACATCGCTATAAAAGCTCTTGTCGCGATGCTTGCTGGAATAGGAGCGCCCGGCCACCATCAAGGAGCCTTCGTCGAAATGGTTGAGGCCGGCAATAGCGCGCAGCAGGGTCGACTTGCCGGAACCGGACTCACCGACGATGCCGAAGGATTCACCCTCGGCCACATCGATGCTGACGCTGTCGAGCGCGATGTAACCGTCGAAATCGACCACCATGTCTCTGATAGAAAGAACTGTGCTCATGCGCGCCACTCCGGCTTGCGTTCCAGAACCGGCAGAGGATGCCGGTGGCCGCCAATTTCCGGCAGGCAGTTCAAAAGCCCCTGCGTATAGGGGTGTTTCGCTTCCTTCAGATTGGCGGAAGAAAGCTCTTCCACCACCTTGCCCGCATACATGACGAGAACGCGGTCACAGAAGGAGGAGACGAGCCTCAGATCATGACTGACGAAGATCAGCCCCATGCCGCGGTCGCGCACCAGCTTGTCGAGAATGTCGAGCACTTCGAGCTGCACCGTGACGTCGAGCGCCGAGGTGGGTTCGTCGGCGATCAACAGTTCCGGGCCGCAGACCAGCATCATGGCAATCATGACGCGCTGGCCCATACCGCCGGAGACCTCATGCGGATAGAGATCGAAGACGCGCTCGGGATCGCGGATCTGCACCGCTTCGAGCATGGCAAGCGTGCGCTGACGCGCCTCGCTGCCGCCGATCTTTTCATGGGTACGCAATGTTTCCATGATCTGGCGGCCAATGGTCATGACCGGGTTCAGCGAATATTTCGGGTCCTGCAGGATCATGGCCATGCGCTTGCCGCGCATGATCCGCCGCTCCTTTGCGGACGCCTTGAGCAGGTCGATATCGCCGAAACGCAGGGCATCGGCCTCGATGCGCGCGCTTTTCGGCGTCAGCCCCATGATGGCGCGGCCCGTCTGCGACTTGCCGGAGCCGGATTCGCCGACGATGCCGAGGCGTTCGCGCCCGAGCGTGAAGGACACGCCGCGCACGGCTTCCACCAGCCCGGTGCGGGTGGGGAAGGAAACGCGGAGATTCTGAACGGTCAGAAGCGGCGCACTCATTGGCCCGCCTCCTTGGGATCAAGCGCATCGCGCAACCCGTCGCCCAGCAGGTTAAACCCGAGGCTGACGATGAGGATCGCCACGCCGGGCATGGCCGCGACCCACCATTGGTCGAGAATGAAACGACGCCCCGAAGCGATCATCGCGCCCCATTCCGGTAGCGGCGGCTGCGCGCCAAGTCCTAGGAAGCCGAGACCTGCGGCGGTGAGGATGATGCCCGCCATATCGAGCGTGACACGCACGATGAGCGACGACATGCAAAGCGGCATGACGTGTTTCAGGACGATGCGGAAGGGCGATGCCCCCATGAGCTTCACCGCCGCGATGAAATCGGAATTGCGGAAGGTCATGGTTTCAGCGCGCGCGATACGCGCATAGGGCGGCCACGACGTCACCGCGATGGCGAGCACCGCGTTTTCAATGCCCGGCCCAAGGGCGGCTACCAGCGCCAGCGCCAGAACCAGTTTCGGAAAGGCCAGAAAGATATCGGTGATGCGCATCAGAACGGCATCCACCCAGCCGCCGGCATAACCCGAGACGGTGCCGACGATGAGCCCGATGGGCGCCGCGATGATGGCCACCAGCAGCACGACGAAGAGGGTCAGCCGCGAGCCGTGGATGAGGCGCGAGAGAATATCGCGCCCCTGATCGTCGGTGCCGAGCAGGTAACCGGCAGTACCGGGCGGCAGAAGCCGGGCATTGCGCAGATCGCCCTGCACCGGGTTGTGCGGCGCCAGCACATTGGCAAACAGCGCAACGAAAAGCAGCGCAACGATGATACCGAGGCCGAGCAGCGCCAGCCGGTTTTCCGAAAACCGCCGCCAGATGACATAGGCCCGGCCAAGACGAGCCTGCCTGCGCGAGGCCGGCCGGTCGGAGAGCAGCCATTCGCGGCTATAGGGTTTGAGTGTGTCGGTCGAAATCGTCATCGGCTGCGCGTCCTTGGGTCGAGCGTCCGGTAAAGCAGATCGGAAAAGAGATTGATGCCGACGAAGATGGCGCCGATCACGATCGTGCCGCCGAGAACGGCGTTCATATCCGCATTCTGCAGGGAATTGGTGATGTAGAGGCCGAGCCCCGGCCAGGCAAAGATGGTTTCGGTCAGCACCGAACCTTCGAGCAGACCGGCATAGGACAGCGCAATCACGGTCACCAGCGGCACGGCGGCGTTGCGCAGCGCGTGGAACCAGATGATGCGGGTTTCCGAAAGCCCCTTGGCGCGCGCCGCAACTATATATTCCTGGGCGAGCTCGTTCAGCATGAAGGAACGCGTCATGCGGCTGATATAGGCCAGCGAAAAATAGCCGAGCAGCGAGGCGGGCAGGATGATGTGGCGGAACAGATCCCACAACACGTCCCATTGCCGCTGCCAGATCGCGTCGATCAGGAAAAAGCCCGTGACCGGCGTGAAGGTGAATTCGTAGACGATGTCCATGCGGCCGGGATAAGCGACCCATTGCAGCCGGGCGTAAAAGACGAGGAGCGCCAACAGCCCGAGCCAGAAGATCGGCACGGAATAACCGATGAGGCCGATGACGCGCACCACCTGGTCGGCAAAGCTGCCGCGCTTGACGGCGGCAAGCACACCGAGCGGTATGCCGAAAACGGCGCCGATGATGGTGCCGATCGTGGCAAGCTCTATGGTTGCCGGGAAAACCCGCTTGATATCCTCCATCACCGGATTGGTGGTGAGGACGGAGATGCCGAAATCGCCCGAAAGCGCCTGCTTCAGATAAAGAAAGAACTGCTGCCAGAGCGGCAGGTTGAGGCCCAGCTGCTCACGCACGCGCTCGACCACATGGGCAGGCGCGCGGTCGCCGACGATCGCCAGTGCGGGATCGATCGGCACTACACGGCCAATGAAAAATGTGACCGCCATCAGCCCCAGAAAGGTGGTGATGACGGTGACGGCGAAGCCGAGAACGGCCTTCACACGGGCGTTGGCACGGCGTTTGCCCTGCCTCGCCCGGCTGTTCGTTTCAACGATGCTCAAGAGACCGATCCTTCCGGATCATTCCTTGGAGATCGTATAGACGTAGTTGGTGTCGAAGCTCGGCCCGAGCTTCAGGCCCTTTAGCTTGGCGGAATAACCGGCCACTTCCGTCTGCTGGAAGATGATGACGAAGGGACCCTTCGCCAGAACTTCCTTCTGCAGGTTTTCATAGATGGCGGCGCGCTTGGCGCTGTCCTTCTCCAGCAGAGCCGACTGGGTTTCCTTGGTCAGATCAGGAACGTCCCAGGCATTGCGCCATGCGAGCGTCTTGTTCTTGCCCTCATCGGAATTGTCGTAGTTGATGGTGAAGGTTTCCGCATTCGAGTTCGGATCGAAATAGTCCGAACCCCACTGGCCGATATAGATATCATGGGTGCGGGCGCGGTACTTGGTCAGCGTCTGCTTGCCGTCGCCGGGAATGATTTCGAGCTTGATGCCAGCCTGCGCCAGCGTCTGCTGCACGCTTTCGGCAATGCCGGTCACCGGCTGCGTGTTGCGCACATCCATGGACACGGTAAAGCCGTCCTTCAGGCCGGCCTTGGCCAGAAGTTCCTTCGCCTTGGCGACGTCGAGCTTGTAGGGGTTCTCGTTGAGCGCACCCAGCTGGCCCTTCGGCAGGAAGGTCTGGTGGACTTCGCCGATGCCCTTGATGATCGTCTCACCGATCGCGTCATAATCGACGAGATATTTGAACGCCTCGATGACCTCGGGCTTCTTCAGGTTCTCGTTCTTCTGGTTGAGGCTGAAATAATAGACGGTGCCCTTTGGCGCAGAGGTGACGGCAAGGCCTTCCTTCTTGGAAACGGCTTCCATATCGCCGGGCTCAAGGTTGCGGGCCACATCGATATCGCCGTTTTCAAGCGCCAGGCGCTGGCCGGAGCTTTCCTTCATGTGGCGATAGACCACGCGCTTCAGCTTCGGCTTCTCGCCGTAATAATTCGGGTTGGCCTCCAGAATGACCGCCTCATTGGCCTTCCAGCCGAGGATCTTGTAGGGGCCGGAACCGGCATAACCCGTCTTCAGGAACTCGTTGCCGAAATCGGTGTCGTATTTGTAATCGGCGCTCGGCGTGACCGACTTCGCCTTCTCGGTGATGAGCTTCTTGTCGACCACCGAAGCAACGGTTGCGGTGAGAACGTTCAGCACGAAGCTCGGCGCATAGGGCTTGTCGACCGTCAGAACGAAGGTGTTTGCATCCGCAGCCTTCGCCTTTTCGGTGACATTGTCGCCCTTGAGGCCGAACTGCGTCAGCAGGAATGCGGGCGACTTGTCGAGCTTGACGGCGCGTTCGAAGGAGAAGGCGACGTCGTCAGCGGTGACCGGATTGCCGGAGGCGAATTTCAGGCCGGATTTCAGCTTGAACGTATAGGTCAGGCCATCCTCGGAGGTCGTCCAGCTTCCGGCGAGATCGCCAATAACCTTGGACGTGTCGTTGAGATCGATGGAAACCAGCTTGCTATAGGTGTTGCCGGTGACTTCGGCAGCGGAGAGTTCGAAAGCCTCACCCGGATCGAGCGTGATGATGTCGTCGATGGCGAAACCTTCGACCAGCGTATCGGCCGGCGTGGCGGCAAAAGCATGCGGTGCAGACAGCATCATCAGCGACAAAGCGGCGCTGGTGCTCAGAATACGCATGGAGTTGTTGAGCGATTTGATCATAGGATCTCCCCTTTTGTTATGAGATTGATTTCGTTCGCTTAAAACTTTTCTCAGGCCGCCTCGTGCCAGGCCTGGGATAAAACGCGCAGCCAGTTTTCCCGGCATATTTTAGCAAGTTCTCCATCACCGTAGCCCGCCGATTTCAGCGCCGCAACCAGATTGTGATTGCCGCTCGCATCGGCAACGCCGACGGGTATCGTCGCGCCGTCGAAATCCGATCCCAGCGCCACGCAATCGATGCCCATGCGCTCCACCATGTAGTCGATATGGCGCAACATGTCGGAAAGCGGCGTATCGGCAATGTCGCGCGCATCTGCCCTGAGCATGGTCACGGCATAGTTGAGACCCACCAGACCTCGGCTTTCCTTGATGGCATCCATCTGCCTGTCTGTGAGATTGCGGGCGACCGGGGTGAGCGCATGCGCATTGGAATGGCTGGCAATCAGCGGCTGGTTGGTGGTCTTGGCCACATCCCAGAAGCCTTTTTCGGTAATATGCGCGAGATCGATGAGAATGCCGAGCCGGTTGCACTCCTTCACCAGCGCAAAACCGGCATCGGTGAGGCCGGGCGCCGTATCTGGCGACATGGGGTAAGAGAAAGGAACGCCGTGGCCGAAAATATTGTGCCGGCTCCAGACCGGGCCGAGCGACCGCAGGCCGGCGGCGTAAAACACCTCCAGCGCGTCGAGATCGGCGCCGATCGCCTCACAGCCTTCCATATGCAGCACCGCGGCGAAAATATCCTCGGCAAAGGCCTTGCGAATATCGGCCGTGGAGCGGCACAGCCGCCAGGCGCCGGCGCGATCGAGCCTCAGCGCAATCGCCGCCTTCTCCATGGCGATATCCAGCGAAGGCAGGCGCTCCAGCGGAGCGGCGAGCGGCGTGTTGTAATGGCCGCTTTCATCCGGTTCCTGCAGAATGAGGTCGCCGGAAGGAATATAAATGGCGCAGATGCCGCCGCCGAGACCGCCTGCCCTTGCACGGGGGCCATCGATATGGCCTTCGCGCGTACCATTCTTGAATTCGGCCACCGGATCGGCACCGGCCTTGCTGTTGCGCCACAACCGAAGCAGCACATCATTATGACCGTCGAACACTGCATGCATGGGAAGAAATTCCAGTCATCGGAAAGAACAAAACGGGGGCGGGCAGACGCCGGGATGACACCGCGCGAAAGCAAACCGGCGCATTATTCGCCGACCGCTATTGTCTGTCGGAGCCGATCTTAGGACGATCTCTTCGAGCTTCGCAAGACACAAATTAGGCAGCGGTGAAATTATCACCACTTGCCTTTTGCCGGAATTTGCGCTTCGTCAGGCGCGCCAGCCGTCTTCCGCTTTGGTGAGCAGCGGCGTGGCGAAAACGCCCCTCACCCGCTCCGGCCATTCCGGCCCGAAAGCGGCGATTTTTTCCCGCCAGCGATCCGATTGCAGCATGGCCGCACCGATGACAGCGGGCCGGATGCCGGAGGCGGCGAGAAGCGCAAGACCTGATACGATGGAGCTGCCGCTGGAGATCACATCATCCACCAGCGCCACCCGCCTGTTCTCGATGAGCGGCAGCATGCGGGGATCGATATAGAGCCGTTTTTCCTGCCGGGTGGTGATGGAGGACATCGGCACCGACAGTTCCTCCAGATACCAGAATTTGCGTGAGGTGCCGAGAGGCACGTAACGGGAATGGCCGAGATGCCGGGCAACGGCGGCGGCGAGCGTCAAGCCCAGCGTCGGCAGGCCGATAACGACATCCGGATTGAAGGGCGCGAGCTTGGCGGCGAGATCGGCGGCCAGCGCCTCCAGCACCGCGAACGACACCTGATTGACGATGAGCGATGCCAGCGCGTGCTCCCCATCCGCAAGCGGCCGGACGGGCAGGCAGATCTGCCTTCCATCATCCAGTTCCGCCGGAAAAAAGCTGGAATGCGGACCCGCCGTACCGAAGGTGGCCGGCGGAAGAATATCCTGCCAGAACTCATGCGGCGCGGCGGGAGAATGGGCGGCGGGCGATGAGGATGGCGGCATCGGTTTTCCTTTCAGGATCGGGATCGCGCAAGGCGGACGCGGTTTTCGGCCGCGCCGATCCCGTTCAGCGCATCAGGCATTTCAACAACCGCGAATATGCGGCGGGTTCATTTCATTGGCTTTTTCCGCTAGAACGGAAACAAAGCAACAGGCATTCGGACAAACCCACCTATGACGCGGGTTTTTCCCATATTCAAGGACAAGCTTCCCATGAGACTGCTGGATCGCATCGGCGAGGATCTGCCATTCCTGACGGAGCTTCGTCATGATCTGCACGCGCATCCGGAACTGGGTTTCGAAGAGGAGAGAACCAGCGCCATCGTCGCCGATCTTCTCGAGCGCGCCGGGCTGAAGGTGCATCGCGGTCTTGGCGGCACCGGTGTGGTCGGCACGCTGCAGGTGGGTAATGGCGCCCGCAGCATTGGCCTGCGCGCCGATATGGATGCGCTTGCCATGCCTGAGGTGCCCGACCGGCCCTATAAATCGAAATTTCCCGGCAAGATGCATGCCTGCGGACATGACGGCCACACCGCCATGCTGCTTGGCGCCGCGCGTTACCTCGCAAAGACCCGCGATTTTTCCGGCACCGTGCATTTCATCTTCCAGCCGGCCGAAGAAGGCCGTGGCGGCGCGAAGAAAATGGTGGAGGACGGGCTTTTCACGCTGTTCCCCTGCGATGCGGTCTATGGCCTGCACAATATGCCGGGGCTTGGTATCGACGAGATGGCCGTGGTGGAAGGCCCGCAGCTTGCCTCTTCCGATAGCTGGCGCGTCACCTTCAGGGGCATCGGCACCCATGGCGCCAAGCCGCATCTTGGCCGTGACCCGGTAACGGCGGCCGGCACCTTCCTCGCCTCGCTGCAAACCATCGTCGGCCGCGTGGTCGATCCGCTGCAGCCCGCCGTGGTCAGCGCCTGTTCGGTGCAGGCGGGTGACCCGAAGGCGCTCAACGTCATTCCCGATCTCGTCGCAATCGGCGGCACGGCGCGCGCCTATGCGCCTGAGGTGCGAGACCAGCTGGAAGCGGAAATCGACAGGCTGGCAAAGGGCACGGCGTCGATGTTCGGCATCGAGGCGCATTACGAATTCATCCGCCGCATTCCGCCCGTCATCAACGAGGCGGATGCAACAAAACGGGCGCTGCGAGCCGCCAAAACCGTCTTCGGCAATAAGGCCCGCACCGCCTTCCCGCCCTCGACCGCCGGCGACGATTTCGCCTTCTTCGCGGGCGAAGCCCCCGGCTGCTACGTCTGGCTCGGCAATGGTCCGGCGGTGGATGGCGCGCTGCACCACAACACCTCCTACGACTTCAACGATGCGGTCATCGTGCCGGGCGTCGCTTTCTGGGCGACGCTGGTGGAGCAGGAACTGGCGGCGGAGTAAAACCTCGGCGATGGCCGCTCAGGCGCGCCGCGCGCCCGGACTGGCAAGGCTGGCTAAAATTCCGGCAAGCGCGCAGCCGGCGGTGATGGCCATGATGCCGGGCCAGCCGGCATGGATCCAGAACCAGCCGCCGATCCAGCCGGTGATGCTCGCGCCGCAATAATAAAACAGCAGATAGAGCGCGGAAGCATGGCTTTTGGCGCTTCCCGCATTGGCGCCCACACCACTGCTGGCAGCCGCATGCCCAATGAAAAATCCGACGGTTATCGCCGCAATCCCCGCCACGATGAGGATGATGCTTGAGGCGAAGGTCAGCAGGATACCGGCAAGGATGGTGGAAAAGGCAACCACCAGCATGATCCGCCGGCTGAACCGGTCAACCAGAGCACCGCCATAGGAGGAAGCCACGATACCCAGGGCAAAGGTCAGGAAGATCATGCTGACGGCGGTGCGGCCCAATTCGTAAGGCGGCGCGACGAGGCGAAAGGCGCAATAGTTGAAAACAGTGGTGAACACGCTCGTCAGCATCGCGCCGAGGAAATAGAACCGCCGAAGTTCAGGATTTCCAAGATGTTGCGCCCATATTCTCAGATGATTTTTCAGCGGCATATGCTGCGGCCGGAAATTCCGCGAAGGCGGAAGCAGCAGCAGGAAGCCGATGGCCGCGAGGATGCAGACCGCCCCCAGCGCATACATCGCCACCTGCCATGAGGTATAGGCGGATACCAGCCCCATGCCAACACGTCCCGCCATGGAGCCGAACGCCGTGCCGCCGACATAAAGCCCCATCGCCTTGCCGAGACTGGAAGGTTCAATCTCCTCGGCAAGATAGGCCATGGCGACGGCGGGAACACCGCCGAGCACGAAGCCTTCCAGCGCGCGGGCGGCAAGCAGCCATGCCCAACCTTCCGTGCTTGCTGCAATGATATTGGCGATAGCGGCCAGCATCATCGAAACGAACATCAGATTTCGGCGGGTGAAGAGCTGGGCAAAAGCACCGCTGAGAAGAATGGCGAATGCAAGCGTTCCCGTCGTCAGCGACAAAGCGAGCGATGCGGTTGCGGGGTTGATGCCGAATTCCGCCGGAAATTCCGGCAGCAGCGGCTGCACGCAATAAATCAGCGAAAAGCTGGCAAAGCCGGCCAGAAAGAGCGCCCAACTCGCCCGGCGAAACTGGCGGCTTCCCTGCCGGATCCAGAGCACATCCGGCGGCTCCTCCGTCATGACGATCGGCGGGGTGAAATCCTGTTTTTTGAGCTGGCGCATCGGGTTTGTCCTTTTCGCTCCCAGCTATAGCGCAGCTCTGTCTTTCATTCTAATATATGGAAGGCGTTCATGCCATATCTGGATCTAATATCATGGAACTCAGGCACATCCGCTATTTTCTGGCCATCGCCCATGAAGGCAGTTTTACGCGGGCGGCAGAACATCTGGGAATCGCGCAGCCGCCGCTCAGCCAGCAGATAAAGGTTCTGGAACAGGAAATCGGCGTGCGGCTGTTCCGGCGTCTCGCGCATGGCGCGGAACTAACGCCGGCAGGTCATGCGTTTCGCATCGCGGTGACCCATATTCCGCATCAGGTGAGCGAAGGTATCCGGCTTGCACGCAGGGCGGCGGCCGGTGAAACCGGTATCCTGAGAATAGGCGTTACCGGCACCGCGGCGCTCAACCCTCTGGTTCCGGCCTGCATCCGCACTTACAGACGCAAATACCCTGACGTAGAACTTCAGGTGATGGAGGCAGCTGCTCTCGCACTGACGCCAGCCCTGCTTGAAGATCGGCTGGACGTGGCGTTGCTGCGCCCCTCACAATCCGACCCTGATACGTTGCTAGAGGAAGTGCTCACTGACGAACCGCTTCTGGTCGCCCTGCCGGCATCCCATCCACTCGCGCGGCGCGGAACCGCCATAGACCTGATAGAACTGCGCGAAGACCCTTTCATTCTGACGCCACGCAGCATCGGCACCAGCCTTCACGATGCATCGATAAAAGCCTGCGAGGAGGCTGGATTCACGCCGCGTCTCGGGCCGGCTGCACCACAAATCGTCTCGATATTGTCGCTGGTCGCGGCCGAACTCGGGGTTTCCCTCGTTCCGGAATCCGTCGCGCAGGTCAAAATGCACAACATCGTCCTGCTGCCCTCCAGCGGCCCGCCGCCACAGCTTTCAATATCGCTCGCCTATCGGCGCGGAACGACATCGCCCGTGGTGAAGAATTTCGTGATGGCAGCGCGCATTGCCGCGCGTGAAACACAGACGCCTGACGGGCCCAAGGTGGAATAAATCGCAGCGCGCAGATGCGAACCGCCGCTATTCGAGAACAGCAATCACCGGGCTTTCCATCACCTTGCCCGTAAGCACATCGGCAATGCCCATATCCGTCTGGTGCGGGCCGATATTGCAGGCGAGCGTGGCGCCGAAGCAGGCTTTGAAGACGAGATAGGGCGGCTGCCATTCCACCACCCTACCGACGGCGGCGCGTAATTCCTCGAAAGCCATTGCCACGTCTTCAAGCGGCGCATCGGAAACGAGGCCGGAAAGCGGCAGCGGGAGAAGTGCCGTGACCTTGCCCTTGGAGGCGACAGCCATGCCGCCGCCTGCCGTTATCACCGCATTGGCGGCGAGCGCCATGTCCTCGGCATTGCCGCCGAAGACGGTGAGGTTGTGGCTGTCATGCGAGACGGTGGTGGCGAAAGCGCCGTCCCAGTTTCCCCAGCCGGTGAGGAAGCCGGTTCTGGTGACCGGTTCGGCCTTGCCGTGACGGTGGGTGACGGAAATCATCGTTACGCCTTCGGGCGGAACGATGAAACCGTCCTTCACATCGGCTTCCGCTTCGCCCCATTGTGTGAAGCGCGGGCGGTCGATGGTGGCGAGACGCACCTTTACACCTTCGGAAGCAACCCGAAAATCATTGACTGCGCGCAGCGGCAGCTTCATCGAACCTTCAAGCGCCGTCGCATCACAGGCGGGAACCTCGGCGAGCATATGCCCGCCTTCCGCAACCGCCCTGCCCTCGGCCAGGACGTGGCGGGCGGCAAAGCCGCTCAGATCCTCGAAGACGACGATATCGGCGCGACGGCCGGCGGCGATAAGGCCGAGATCGGAACGGCCGAGCCTTTGGGCGGCATTGAGCGTTGCGGCGCGCAGCGCCCATTCCGGCTTCAGGCCATAACGCACAAGGCGGCGCACCACATCATCCAGCCCACCGCCCTGCAACAGGTCATCGGGGAAGACATCGTCGGTGCACAGCGTCACCGTCTGCGGCAGATGGCCGAGCGTATTCAGCGCCTCGACGAATTCCGGCAGCAGATGATCGTGGGAGCCGCGCAGCTCGATGGTCATCCCGGCCCGCAGTTTCGCCATCAGGTCTTCACCCGAGACCAGTTCATGATCGGAAGAGACGCCCGCCGCCATGAAGGCATTGAGATCGACGCCCTTCAGGCCGCGTGCATGGCCGCAGACCAGCTTTTCCGAGACAAGCCCAGCCTGCACGATGCCGCTCATGCGCGGATCACGCTCGATGACGCCGCGCATATTCATGATTTCCGCAACACCGCCGACCTGCGGCCATGACAGGATATCGGCGAGAATGGCGGCGTCGAAATCCGCACCGCCGCGCTCCAGTCCCGGTGCCGAGGGTACGCAGGAGGGCGCGAGCAGAATAGCGCGCAGCGGCAGGTTTTCTATGGATTTCGCCGCCCATCGAACGCCATCGACACCATGCACATTGCCGAATTCATGCGGGTCCCAGACGATGGTGGTGACGCCGCGTGCGACCACAGCCGCCGCATAGGCGGCCGGCGTGACCATCGAGCTTTCGATATGCATATGCGTGTCGATGAGGCCGGGTGAGATATAGCCTCCCGTCGCATCGATGATCTGCTCAGCATCGGTGCGGCTTGCCGGTTCGTGAACGCTGGCGATCAGCGCGCCGACGACGCCGATATCGGCGGCGCGAAGCTCCCCCGTCACCACATCCACCAATGTTCCGCCGGTGACGAGAACATCAAAAGGCGCATCGCCGCGTGCGGCGGCAACGGCGCGGGCGCGCAGCGCATCCTCGGTAAGATCGGCCGGCTCGCGTATCCGTGAATTGGCGCTCATCGGGCGGCCTCCCGGCGCAGCGCCTCGAGAACCGCAGCCTTTGCGGCTTCGGCATCCACCGTTTCGGCGAAATGCGCATTGAAGTCTTGCGCTTTATGAGCGCGCGTCTCGACCACGGTTCGCCCGCGTGTCAGCGTCGCGTGAAGTTCAACGTCGATCCTCGCATGACGCCAGCCGAGAAGGCCGGAAGAAAAGCCGACAGCGGCGACGGGATCGTAAAGCGCCATGGCGGGTCTGCCACGGCTGGTGGCGATGCCGATGAAGCCTTCCAGCAGATCGGCAATCAGCCCGGCGTTTTTGCCACCGGCATTGCGGATCGGCAGCACATCGGCCGGCGAGGCGGTGACCTTGCGGCAGGCGTCCAGGTCGACCATGCGCAGCGGCAGGCCGTGGGAGAGCACGATGGCCAGCGCTTCCGGATCGGCAAAGGCGTTGAATTCGGCCGAGGCCGTGTGGTTGCCGCTCGTCACGCCGCCTCCCATCCAGGTGAGGTCGGAAATCCTGCCAGCAAGATCGGGCCGGGCAAGGCAGAGCGCGGCAATATTGGTGAGCGGTCCAAGCGCGAGAATGCGCTTCTCGCCTTCCCCCTCCAGCCAGCGGCAGAGGGCGGTAAAGGCATCGCTTTTCGGCAAGGCCGGCGCATCCGGCAGGCTTTGGCCGATGGTCGGGATGCCACAATCACCGAGGATCGACTGGGCGGTTTCAAGCGCGCCGAGAACCGGCATGGCGCGGCCCTGATGGATCGGCATCGACCAGCCGAAGGCGGCAACGGCGCCCGCGGCATTGCCGCAGACCGCTTCCAGCGTTGCATTGCCGAAGACCAGCGAAATGCCGTCGATTGCAAGGCCTGCCGATTGCACCACCATGATGGCGGCAATATCGTCAAAGCCCATATCGGTATCGATCCATACACCCATGATCAGCCAAACACCTTGAGGCTTGCCGCTTTTTCGACCGGCAGGTCAAAGGCGAGCGTATCACCGATCGTATGGGCGATGAGCGCAGCGTCGGTTTCCGCCTTGATGGCGCCAAGCGGCGTATCGAGCAGATATTCGCGGGTATTTCCGGCAAAGGATGTGCCGCGCACGGTTCCCTGGAAAGGACCTGAACCAAGGGTTACCATGCGCGGCCGCCAGGCCAGTCCAGATGCTGAAGGGACTGGTCCGGGAAGCGGTGTTGTGCCGTTCGCGATTTTCAGCGCGCCGCCTTCCAGCGCGAAGATGTTTTCGAAGCCGACGAAGTCTGCCACGAAGGATGAAACCGGTGCGTTATAAATCTCTTCCGGCGTGCCGATCTGCTCAATCTTACCGCCCTTCATGACGACAATGCGGTCGGCCAATGCGAGCGCCTCGATCTGGTCATGGGTGACGAAGATCATCGTCACGCCGGTTTCCTTCTGCACGCGCTGCAATTCGGTGCGCATTTCGAGGCGCAGGCGGGCATCGAGGTTGGAGAGCGGCTCATCGAGCAAAAGCACTTTCGGCTCCATGACCATGGAGCGCGCCAACGCCACGCGCTGCTGCTGGCCGCCTGATAGTTCCGCCGGTTTGCGCGAGGCGAAGTTGGACAGGCCCACAGACTTCAGGCCGGAGGCGACCTTGTCGTCCAGCGCCTTGCCGCTCAAGCCCTTGAGTTTCAGGCCGAAGGCGACGTTTTCGTAGACCGTCAGATGCGGGAAGAGCGCATAGGACTGGAACACCAGACCCACGGCGCGCTTGTTGGCGGCCACCCGGGTAATGTCTGCGCCATCGAGATCGATGCGTCCGCCGGCC
Source organism: Agrobacterium sp. 719_389 (assembly GCF_900188475.1). Lineage (NCBI taxonomy): Bacteria > Pseudomonadati > Pseudomonadota > Alphaproteobacteria > Hyphomicrobiales > Rhizobiaceae > Agrobacterium > Agrobacterium sp. 719_389. The sequence goes on along the minus strand of NZ_FYEM01000007.1, from coordinate 275,546 downwards.
ACCGGCATCAGCCCGGCAATGGCGCGCATCGTCGTGGTCTTGCCGCAGCCTGATGGTCCGAGAAGCGCGAGCAGCTCGCCCTTGCGGATATCGAGATCAAGGTCCTTGACGGCGACATTGCCGCCGTAGGCGAGCGAGACTTTTTGGAGCGAAAGGTAATTTGCGTCAGACATAACGGGAGAACCCCAGAAAACGTTCGGCCATGAAAACGATGCCGATGGAAAGGAAGGCGAGCAGCGAGGAGAGTGCGGCGACGGACGGATCGAAGACGATTTCCATGTAGCCCAGCATATCGATGGGCAACGTGCGCACGCCCGGACCCGACAGGAACAGCGACACCGGCACCTGGTTGAAACTCGTCACGAAACCGAGAATGAAGGCTGAGAGAATGCCGCCGCGAATATTCGGCAGCACCACGCGAAAAAACGCGCCGAGCCGCGAGGAACCGAGCAGCACCGCCGCCTCCTCGATATCCGAGCGCAGATTATTGAGGCTGGCCGAAACCACCCGCACCGTATAGGGCAGGATGAGCGCCGTGTGGGCGAGAAACAGGGCAAGCGTGATGCCGATGCCGAAGGGCACGACAAAATAACGCAGCAGCGCCAGACCGACGATAATGCCAGGCACGATGATCGGCGCGGAAACGATGGTGCGCACCGTCTCGCTGAACGGCAGCTTGTAGCGCGACATGGCGTAGGCGGCGGGAATACCGAGGATCAGCGCCGTGAATGTGCCGCCGATGGCAAGGAACATCGACATCGCAAAGCTCTCGCGGAAGCTTTCGACCGTAAAGACCTTGGCGATCCATTTCAGCGAAAAACCCTGCGGCGGAAAGGCGAGCGTATCGCCAGCCGAAAACGAGGCCGCGACGATGATGAGGAACGGCCCGATCAGGAAACCGACGACAAGAAGGAGCGTGAGCGGAATGAAGAGCTGCCGGGTCATTTCTTGCTCCTTGCGGTGGCGATGCGCTTCAGCAGGATATTGGCGGCAAAGCTCATGACGATCAGGATGAAGGCGATGACGCTGGCGGCGACGAAATTGTTGGACACCGTCACCTGCTGGTAAAGCAGGGTTTCCAGCATCAGCACCTTGGAGCCGCCGAGAATGGCGGGCGTGATATAGGCCGTCAGCGAACCGGTGAAGACCAGCGTGCCGCCGACAACCAGCCCTTCCTTGGTGAGCGGCAGGATGACCTTCCAGAACACCTGAAACCAGTTTGCGCCGAGAACCCGGGCAGCCGCGATCGTATCCTTCGGCATGTTCTCCAGCGCGCTGATGAGGGAGATGATCATCAACGGCAGGAACAATTGCAGAAGGCCGATGAAGACGGCCGTTTCGGAAAACAGGATGCGGATCGGCGCGTCACTCAGGCCCACCGCCTGCAGCGCCTGGTTGACAATGCCGGTTCTGCCGAGAATGACGATCCAGGCATAGGTGCGGGCAACCGGCGAAATCATCAGCGGCAGCACGACGAGATTAACGACGTGTCCCTTCGATCCCGGCGACAGGTTGACGATGGCGAAGGCCGCCGCATAACCCACCACGGCCGAAACGGCGGTGACAAGTGCGCCAAGCTTCAGTGTGCGCAGGAAAACGGTCTGGTTCAGCGGATCGGAGAAGAAATCGGCATAGGCCGACAACGTCCAGCCGTCGGCGGTGCGGAAGCCCTCCGATAAAAGCATGAAGACCGGCACGAGAAAAACCGCCGCCGCGAAAATTGCGGCGGGCAAGGCAAGCGCCAGCGCTTCGGCCCGGTTCTGAAACATGGGTTTATTCCCTGAACGGCCTGCAGGCCGGTTGTTTTTTTGGCCAGACGCACCAGCCTGCGAGATTGCGGGGTGGAAAAGCGGTCAGGGGACGACCGAACCGCTTTTCCCGGAATGGAGCCATCCTCACGGACGTTTCGATGCCCCATTCCAAACGGTGAAAGGACTTATTGGCCGACCTTGGAATTCCACTCCGACAGCCACTTGTCGCGGTTATCAAGCGTCACGTCGGAGGGGATGAGCTGCAGGCTTTTTGCGGTTTCGTCGCCATAGGTGATGTTATTCGCCACCTCGTCGGAAACCTTGACCTCCCTGTTGGTCGGGCTGTCCACCAGCTTTTCGGCGAGAGCCTTCTGAACATCGGTCGAAAGCCAGAAATCCATGAACTGCAGCGCGAGATCTTCGTTCTTCGTACCCTTGGGCACCACGAGCACGTTCATGCCGCCGGTCTGGCCTTCCTTGGGTGTCGCCCAGGCGAGCGGCAAGTCAAGCTTGGTGAACGGCGCCCAGGAGAAGCGGCCGATCGGGGCTGCCCAGATTTCTTCCTGCTGCATGAGCTGCACCAGCTGCGAGGACTTGACGTAGAAGGTGACGATATCGTCCTTCTTTTCGCCCACAGCCTCGATTGCGCCGGAAAGATCAGGCGTGTCCTTGCCGATGGCCTTGCCGAGCATATAAAGCGCCGGCGGGCCCTGATTGGTGGTGACATTCGGGAAGGCGACGTGATCGACGATACCGTCCTTCAGGAGATCGGCCCAGCTATCGATCTTCATCTTGTCGGTACGGTAAACGATTGATGTGGCGTAGAAATTGACGCCGACGCTCATGCCGTCGCCATTCGGATCCTTGGCGATGTCATAGAGCTTTCCGATATTCGGCACCTTGGCGGCGTCGATCTTCTGGATCAGGTCCTTGCGGGTGGCGGAGAGCGCATCCGCCATGGAAACGATGGCGAGATCGACCACCGGATTGGCCTTGTTGGCCTCCATCTTGGCCAGACGCTCGACGCTGTTGCCGGTCTCGACCACCAGCTTGCAGCCGCATTGCTTTTCGAACGGCGTATAGACCAGTTCCTTGAATTCGTCCTGCGCGAAGGCGTAGACAGAGATCGTCAGCGTCTTGTCCTGCGCCTGCGCTCCGCCCATCGTCAGCATCAGGGCGGCGCCCGATGCAAGAATGATCTTTTTCATGGTGTGAGTTCTCCTGCTGTCGTTTTTTTGGCTTCAATCGCGTCATGCTTTGCCTTGCCGGTGGAACCGCGCATGATCAGCGCCATCGGTACTTTCGAGATGTCCGCCGTCACATCGACAGCGACGCCGTTTTCACCCGCACCGTCGATTGCGCGCAGCAGCGCGCCGACGGCTAAATCGGCTATGCGGCCCATATCCATGCGCATGGTCGTCAAGGGCGGGGTGACCACGGCGGAAAAGATGAGATCGTCGAAACCGGTGACGCTCGCCTCTTCCGGCACCTCGATGCCCTCACGCTGCAATTCGGTGAGCGCGCGCAGCGCATGCAGATCGGATACGGCGGCAAAGGCGGTGAAACCTTCGGCAACCCTGTCGGCAAGACCAAGCCGGCAACCCGCGCCGTCCGCCTGTTCAATGGCGTCCACCCAGAGCGTCTGCGTCACGCATGCCTTGCCAAGACCATCGCGAATACCGCCAAGACGGTCGTTCTGCACATTGGAATCCCGGTTTTTGCCCACCAGCACCACCTTGCGATGGCCAAGCCCCGCCAGATATTCGCCAACCTGCCGGCCGCCATCCCAATGGTCGGCGGCAACCGTGTTTCCGGGTGTCGAGGGACTGTCGATAACCGCAACAGGGCAATCGACATCGGCAATGCGCGTACCGCGGCGGGGGACAACCACCATGCCATCCACACCGCGCTCGATCAGCCGGTTGATGGCATCCGTCTGCATGGCGATCTCGCCACGCGCATCGGCAATCAGCACACCGTAACCGGCGGAGACCGCCGCCTTTTCGATGGCCTGCGCGATCTGCGGGAAAAGCGGATTGGCGATATCGGGCAGAACCAGCCCCAGAACACCTGATCTGCCGGTGCGCAGCGCCCTGCCCGCCGAACTCGGCACATAACCAAGTTCGCTTGCGGTCTTGCGGATGCGCTCCACCAGTTCAGGCGAAACACGACCCTTGCCGGAGAGCGCATTGGACACGGTTGCCACCGACACGCCGAGTGCCGCTGCTATCGCGCTCAGATTGGTGGCAGGCCGTGAAGACGCCATGATGGTCCGAAGGGGCTGATTAAACGTTTAATCACGATAATCCAGCTAAGCTCTCCTGTCGAGTCCGCAATACGGCAAAACACGGCGAAAACCTGGGCATAAAGTCTAAATGCCCGAAAAAAGTGCGATTATTTTTATGAGGCTGTCATGCTCGCCGCACGATAGGCCTCAACCTGCCGCACCAGCCAGTCGCGAAACAGCACGACCGGAACGTGATTGGCGCGCGAGAGCGGCGCTACCGCATAATAGGAGCTTGGACTTTTGGCCTGATGATCGAAGGCTTTCACCAGCTGCCGCGATTTCAGCTCGTTATCGATCAGGAAAAGCGGCATCAGCGCCACGCCGAGGCCGGCTATACAGGCCTGCGCCACGCTGGAAAACTGCTCGAAGCGCATGCCTTGCGGCAAGGCAAGCGACAGGCCGAGGCTTTCGAACCAATGGCCCCACGCTCCCGGCCGCGAGGCCATGTGCAGCAAAGGCAGGGCGGCGATGTCCTCTCCCTTTTCGACGGGATGAGCGCTGAGGAATTGCGGGCTGCACACCGGCGCAACCATTTCATGCATCAGAAAGGTGCTTTCCGCCCCCGGCCAGTCCGCCTGGCCGATATGGATCGCCATATCCAGCTGCTCGCGCTCAAAGTCGAATTGCCCGATGCGGGTGGCGAAATTGATGGTGATTTCGGGGTGGTTTGCGACGAAATCCGGTATACGCGGCAAAAGCCAGCGGGTGCCGAAGGTGGGCAGCATAGCAAGGTTCAGCGTATTGCCATGCGTTTTGGTCATGATCTGCAGCGATGCAGATCGTATCTCGCCGAGGGCGGAGGCAATCGATTTTGCATAAGCGCGCCCCTCCGTCGTCAACGCCACGCCGCGCGCGCCGCGTTCGAACAGGCGCACGCCAAGCTGTTCTTCCAGTGACATAACCTGCCGGCTGATCGCCCCTTGCGTCAGCGCCAACTCTTCCGCAGCAGCGGAAAAGCTGCCGAGCCTTGCAACGGAATCGAAGGCGGCGAGAGCGCTGGTGGAGGGCAGAAGTTTACGGCTGAGAGACGTCATGAGCCATTACTATATGTAATGCAAAAATGAGTAAACATGGCTTGTGCGTGCGCGCTCCAATACGAATAATCCGGCCAGCAAATCCGGAGGCATAAAGTGAGCGAACACGCAGCATTCAATTGGCAGGACCCTTTTCTGCTCGAAGACCAACTGACCGACGACGAGCGGATGATCCGTGACGCCGCCGCCGCCTTCGGCAAATCGGAACTTTTGCCGCGTGTCTCCGAGGCCTATCTTTCCGAGACCACCGAACCGGAACTGTTCCGCCTGATGGGCCGGCAAGGCCTGCTCGGCGTGACCCTGCCGGAAGAATATGGCGCGGCCAATGCGAGCTACGTCGCCTATGGCCTCGTCGCCCGCGAGGTGGAGCGCATCGACAGCGGTTACCGCTCGATGATGAGCGTGCAGTCCTCGCTCGTTATCCACCCGATCTTCGCTTATGGCTCGGACGAGCAGAAGAAGAAATATCTGCCCGGCCTCGTCTCGGGTGAGCTGATCGGCTGTTTCGGCCTGACCGAGCCGGATGCCGGTTCCGATCCCGGCGGCATGAAGACCCGTGCCGAAAAGATCGCCGGCGGCTATCGCCTGCGCGGTTCGAAGATGTGGATTTCCAACGCGCCGATCGCCGATGTCTTCGTCGTCTGGGCGAAATCGGAAGCCCATGACAACCAGATCCGGGGTTTCGTGCTGGAAAAGGGCATGAAGGGCCTCTCCGCGCCCAAGATCGGCGGCAAGCTTTCGCTGCGCGCCTCCATTACGGGCGAAATCGTCATGGATGGCGTGGAAGTCGGCGAAGACGCGCTGCTGCCCAATGTTTCCGGCCTGAAAGGCCCGTTCGGCTGCCTCAACCGCGCCCGTTACGGCATTTCCTGGGGTGTGATGGGTGCTGCCGAAGATTGCTGGTTCCGCGCCCTGCAATATGGTCTCGACCGCAAGCAGTTCGGCAAGCCGCTCGCCGGCATGCAGCTTTACCAGAAGAAGCTCGCCGACATGCAGACCGAGATCGCGCTTGGCCTTCAGGCATCGCTGCGTGTCGGCCGGCTGATGGACGAACATAAAATGGCGCCGGAAATGATCTCCATCATCAAGCGCAACAATTGCGGCAAGGCGCTGGATATCGCCCGCCAGGCCCGTGACATGCATGGCGGCAACGGCATCCAGATCGAATATCACGTCATGCGCCATGCGCAGAACCTCGAGACGGTCAACACCTATGAGGGCACGCATGACGTTCACGCGCTGATCCTCGGCCGGGCACAGACGGGCATTCAGGCGTTTTTCTGAGGCTTTCCCCGCATCGTTTTCATCAAGAAAAAGGCCTTCGAAGATCGCTTCGAAGGCCTTTTGTTTTTCGAGTTCGCTGTTTGGCTCAGAACGTGCCGCGCACGCCGATGCCGAACATACGCGGTTCGGTCATGCTGGCCTCGATGCCGCCGATGCCGCGGTTTTCCTTCATCAGCGTCGGCGCGCGCTCATCGAAGACGTTCTTGACGTAGGCGTAGAATTCAAGCTCGTCCTGGAACTTGTAGCTCGCCCGCACATCCGCGATCGTATAGGGATCGATCGCATAAACGGCCTTGTTATCCGTGTCGGAATAATAACCGTCGAGATGGCGCACCTGCCCCGAAACGGTGAACTTGTCCGTCACGTCCCAGCTTGCGCCAATGGTGAAGCTGTAACCCGGCGACTTGGCGAATTCCTTGCCGACATAGGCGGCGTTGCTGGAAATCTCGTCGATTTTCGTCTTCAGCAGACCTGCGCTCGCCTTCAGCGTCAGATTGTCGAGAACCCGGTAATCCGCACCGATTTCCAGACCGTAGGCATGGGCCTCTTCGGCATTGACGGTGTAGGATTCGCTGATGCCAGTGGAGACGACGACCGGCACGTTAAACTGGGCATTCTTCATGTCCATGTAGAACAGGTTGCCGTTCACCGTCAGCGTGTCGTCGAGCAGGCTGGCGCGGGTGAAGAGCTCGTAGTTCCAGATGGTTTCCTTGTCGAAGCTCCGCCATTTGCTGGTGGTCAGGTCGAATGCGACGCCGCCAGGGTTATAACCACGGCTGACGAGGCCGCCCACCGTCCAGTCGTCATTGATGGCATAGGCCAGCGACGCCTTGGGCAGGATTTCCGAGAAGGTTTCGTCGTAATTGACGGAGCTTCTGCTGGTGGCGCTCAACGTCCGGTAACCGGCGCGCTGGATCTGGTCCTGCTGGTAGCGTAGGCCGCCCGTCAGGGTCCACTGGTCGGTCAGGCGATAGCTCAGCTCGCTGAAGAGGCCGAGATTGTCCTTGGTATCGTTGAAGCGTGACGTTCCGCGCAGATAAAGCACCTCGTCGGCGTTGGTATGCGCGTAATAAATGCCCGCGACACCGCTCAGCACATCTTCCTGATCGCCGAAGGTGACGCGTGTTTCGTGCGAGGTGTTCTTGAGATCGACATCCGCGTCGCCGTTATTCGCAATGCCAACCCGGCGTTTGGCGGTGGAGGCGGAAAACTGCGTCTGGTTGAACAGTTTCACGCCGTTCTCGAAATCGTAATTGATATCGAGAATGCCGGTATTGGTGTACTGCCTGAAATTCGGCATCGTGGTGGTGATGTGGTTGAGATCCTCGAAGGGACGCGACGCCGCCTCCTGGCTCGGCCGGTTCGAAGCATTATAGGAATAGGTCAGCTTCGTCGAAAGGCCGGGGATTTCCGACGGCTCCCACAGCAGCTTGAAGCGGCCGTTGAATTCCTTGAAATCCTGATCGGTGCCGTCATGGGCAAATGCGGAATTGATATAGTCGATGAAGGTATCGCGGCCGGAATAATCGATCGCCATGCGCGCCGCCAGCTCGTCCTCGATCAACGGTCCGGAAAAGGCAAATGACGCCCGCTTCTGGTGATAATTGCCGATTTCGGCCTGATAGGAAGCCTCAGGCGTAAAGGTCGGGTCCTTGGTGTTGACGAGGATCGCGCCGGCGATGGCGTTGGCGCCCTGCGAGGTGGTCTGCGGGCCGCGGAAGACCTCGATGCTGTCGACATCCCAGATGGAGCTCGCGCCATAGATGAACTCGTTATAACCGAGATAATGGCCGTCGACATTGATCGTGGCGCGCGGCACCGTGCCTGTGAAGAAGGCGATGGAGCCGGTATTCGGTCCCTGTGTATCCTGTCCGCGGATGATGGGAGCGCTGACATTATCGGTATAAACGATGTTCGGGATATCCTTGATCGCTTCCGACACGGTCGGGTCGCCGGTCTTTTCCTTCCTGATTTCCTCGGCGGTTTTGACCGAAACGGACGAAGCCGTGTTCTTCATGTCGCGCGCCACTTTTTCACCGGTCACGACGATCGGTTTCAACACGGTCGTGCCCGCCGCCTCAGCCTGCTGATCCTGACCGAGAACCGGCGTCACAAACATCGTCGCCAGCGTCAGAGCGCTGACCCCGCTCATCAAACGACCGCTAGAGCTAAACCCCATCACACACCCCTAAAAAACATGAGTATTAAAGTCATATTCAAGTAACGGAAGCGTTATCCGTTTCGCAATAGAGAATGCGTTCTGTATTGCGAACAAAAAGGCTTCCGTAACGGGATGTGCCATATTTACAACAAAGTTTAATCAGCGCCTCGTCGGCAATCACGGCGTTGCGAATGAAAGCCACTGAAAAGTCCGCAGAAATCGATTCCGATTTTCACCCGGATGCGTTAGGCATTTCTCGATACACGGGGGAACAAGCTTGAACGCCATGGATGACGAAGCGGACGAAGCGCCTGAAAACGAGGGAGAAAAGCGCTCGGCGCTTATTCAATCCGTATCGATCGCGGCGCGTTTTCTCAACCTTCTCGCCAGATCGGATACGGCGCTTGCGCTTGGCGAACTGGCCAAACGCGCCGGCACCGGCCGTTCCACCGCCCATCGTTATATGCAGAGCCTGGTGCGGGAGGGACTGGTGACGCAGGACCCCGCAAGCGGCAGTTACGATCTTGGACCGGCGGCGCTGGGGATCGGCATCAGTGCGCTCCGGCGAATCAATCCGGTCGAAACCGCCGGTCGCCAGATGAAGGCGCTCGCCGCCCAAATCGGCGCCAGTTGCGGCGTGGCGATCTGGACCGAACGCGGCCCGACCGTGGTGCGATGGGCAAGAAGCGCCAGTTTTTCCATCAGCACCGTGGCGCTCGGCGATGTTCTGCCGCTGGATAACAGCGCCTGCGGGCTGGTCTTCCAGTCTTACCTGCCGCCGGAGAGGATAGCCGCGGTGCGCAAGCTGCAACCGGCCGCCTTTCGTGGCTCCCGCCCGGATGCCAGAGTTCTTGAAACCATTCGCGAGGTGGGTGGCGCGGAACTCAATGAACATCTGTTCTCCGCCCTGACGGGCAAGGCCGCGCCGGTCTTTAACGCCCAGGGCGGACTCTGTTGCGTCGTCACCACCGTATCCTTCGTGGCCAACGCCGAGGCCGAACAGCATTTTTCCCGACTGATCGAGGCGGCCAGACAGGCGACGGCCGAATCCGGCGGCGCATAAGCCTATTCGGCCAGATGTTCCGCGAAGGTGCGGCCGGAATAGGCCGTGCGGAACAGCCCGGCATCGGCGAGTTTCGGCAGCAACCGCTCCAGCACCAGCCGCATGGATGCCACCGAACCGCCGGGCACCGCGACAAAACCGTCACAGGCGCCGGCCGCCGCCCATTCACGGATGGTCTCGAAAGCATCGTCAACCGTGCCGATGATCTGCCAATGGCCGGAACCCATCACCTCTGGCCGTCGCAGCAAATCGGCGACGCTCAGCGTCTCCCGTTCGATCAGCCGGCGCAGCAGATTTGCGTGGGTACGGCTTCTCGGTGTCTCCGGTGGCGGCGGCAGGTCAGATGCAGTCACGACCCGCTGCAATGGCCAGTCCGAAAGATCGAGGCCGGTCATATCGCGGATGGAGGCAAAGGCGCGGCCGCGGTTGGCGCGGGCATGGGTTTCCGCAAAGAGCTCCAGCGCCTCCTTGCCGCTATCCGCCAGATAAAGGCTGAGGCCCGGCATCAGCTTCACACCGTCGGGGTTGCGGCCATGGCCCTCAGCACGCCGCCGCAAATCCGCCCGGAGCTCGATGGCAGCCTGCATATCCGGCGTTGAGGCAAAGACGGCGTCCGCCACCGACGAGGCGAAATCACGGCCCTCGGGCGAAGCGCCCGCCTGCACCAGCGGAATACGGCTGGCATGGGCCGGCAGGTTGAGCGGGCCTTTCACACTGAAATGCCTGCCCTCATGCGCGACCGGATGCACCAGCGAGGAATCGGCGAACCGCCCGCTTTCCCTGTCGAGTTTAAGAGCTTCGTTTGGAAAACTCGCCCAGAGCTGCTGTACGACCTGCGTGAACTCGGCGGCGCGCTCATAGCGCTCCTGCGGTGAAGGCATCTCTCTCAGGCCGAAATTTTCGTGCCCGTCCAGCGCCGTAACGATGTTCCACCCCGCCCTGCCGCTGCTCAGCCAGTTCAGCGACTGGATCTGGCGGGCGACCACATAGGGCGGCAGAAACGTGGTCGACACGGTGGATAACAGGCCGACATGGCTGGTTTCCCGGGCGATGGCGGCGAGAAGCATGGTCGGGTCCATGCTGGCAAATCCGCCGCCGGTTTCCAGCCCCTCGGTGCGCAGGAAAAGTGTATCCGGCCTGAACACGAAATCCACATGCGCGGCTTCCGCGCGCTGCGCCAGATCGACAAAATAATCGCTGGAAAACACCCCGTTTATGCCGCTGTCGGCACGCCGCCACGCCTCGCCGCTGAGCCAGGTTGGGGCCAGCGACATGCCGACATGAAGCTTGGTCGCGACTGACATGATGCACCTCGACTGAAATAACCGGTAAGAAATTCACGCCCTGAATCGGCAAGTTTCGATTTGTGGAGAGTTTTACTATAGTTTAGTGTCGCTTCAAGACCACACCGTCACCCTTGCCGGAAAGAAACACGTTTTCTGCAAGTAAGGTGTTTAAATTCAAATAGTTATAACGGCCTTGCGGCGTCTCGACGCATGGTCGCATGAATAACAGGAGTTGTATCCGGTGCTTGACGCCACGGACCTTCACGCCAGTTATGGCCATGTTCCCGTCTTGAGAGGACTGTCCGCCCGCTTCCGAGCCGGCCGCGTTACCGCGCTGGTCGGCCCCAATGGCTGCGGCAAGTCGACGCTGCTGAAGACCATCATGGGTTTCCTGCCTTTGTCATCAGGCAGGATAAGCCTGGGCGAGCGTTTGATCGGCGAGATCGGACGCCGGGACCTCGCCCGCCGCATCGCCTATCTGCCTCAGGAATGCCATTGCCCTGACTATATGACGCTTGGCGAGCTGATCGAGCTTGCCGGTTACGCCCGTTACGGTCTTGCAGGCGGTCCGACCGAACGCGACCGGGCGCTTTTTGCCGAGGCGCTGAAGACCGTCGGGCTGGAAGACAAGGCGAAAGCACAGGTCAACACGCTGTCCGGCGGCCAGCGCCAGCGCGCCTTCATCGCCATGGTTCTGGCGCAGGACACCGACGTGATCCTGATGGACGAGCCGGTCAACCATCTCGATATGAAATATCAATATGCCGTTCTCGGCCTCGTGCGCGAACTGAGCGACAGGCACGGTAAGACCGTTATCGTCGTGCTGCACGATCTCAACCTCGCCTCCACTTTCGCCGATGATGTCATCATGCTGAAGGCCGGGCGGGTTCTGGCGTCCGGGCCGGTGACGAGTACGGTCACATCAGCCAATGTCGCCGAGGTCTTCGATCTCGAAGCCGATATCTTCTCCCGTCAGGGACGGCTCATCTGCGTGCCCCGGCTGGAGCGGCAGGAACAGGCCATTCCGGCATGACCTCTAAAATAACGCTGATTTTCGCCGCCGCGCTGCTGCTGGCCGCCATCCTCATCTTCGATCTGGTGGTGATGGCTGCCGAAATGCCGCTTGCCGAAATCACGGCGACGCTCTGGCGTGGCGAGGCCGACACCTATCAGCAGTCGGTGCTTCTCTATCAGCAAATCCCACGCTCGCTGATTGCCATCTATGTGGGCGCCACCACGGCCGTCAGCGGCTGCGTGCTGCAGGGGCTTGTCCGCAATCCCCTCGCCTCGCCCGCAACGCTGGGGCTGAATGCCGGGGCGACGCTTTTTGTGATCGCGGGCGCGCTGGTGTTCGATTTCTCTCCCGAGGTGCAGGGGCTTGCGGCGCTCGCGGGCGCCGGTTTCGGCTTTGCCGCCTGCTTTTTCGTCGCGCGCCTCGCCGGACGATCAAACGATCCGCGCGGCCTGTCGCTCATCCTTTCCGGCGCGCTGGTTTCCATGCTGCTGATCGGCGTGACCAATGCGCTCATGCTTTCCAACCCCACGCGCCGCGCCGAATTCCTGAGCTGGGTGGGCGGCAATATCAACCATGTCTATGCTGAGCGCCTGTTCGATTTCTGGTGGATCGGCGCGATTGCGCTGGTGATATTGTGGGCGGTCGCCCGGCCGCTGACGCTTGTTCTGCTGGGCGCGGAAAAGGCCGCTTCCGCCGGTGTGAATGTCACGCGTATTTCCCGGGTTGCGCTTTTCGCCACCATGCTGGCCTCGGGTTCGGCCGTGGCGATCTGCGGCCCGATCGGTTTCGTCGGCCTCATCGTGCCGCATATGATCCGGCCGCTGGTGGGTGTGAACTTCACGCTCGCCTTGCCGGCTTCCGCGCTTGTCGGCGCGGGCCTCTGCGTGCTGGCCGATCTTGGCGCGCAAACCCTGTTTGCGCCCTATGTGGTCAATACCGGGCTGTTCATGGACCTGCTTGGCGGCCTCGTTTTCATCGTCATCGTCAAACGCTTCTATCTTTCGCCCTCGGCAAGGGGGCTTTCATGAAGCGGCATTTCGCCACCGATGGCAAAGCAGTGCTGCGGCTGCCAAGCGGCCTGCAGATCGGCATCGGCAATCTGAAAGCCGGCCTTGTCTTGATTGCGCTGGTGCTGGTGCTCGCCGCCCTGTCCGCCAGCCTTGGCAATACCGAAACCGGCCTTATCGAGCTGCTGCGCGGCCTCGCCGGCGGGCATCTCAGCGACGATCAGGCCTATGCGCTGTGGACGGTGCGGCTGCCGCGCATCCTGCTCGGTTTCATGGCCGGCTGGAGCGTGGCGCTGGCAGGCGCGATGCTGCAATCCGTCGCCCGCAATCCGCTGGCAGATCCCGGGCTCTTCGGACTGAGCCAGGGGTCAATGACCACCATCATGCTGCTTCTGGTGCTGGTGCCGGCCGCCCCCAAGACCCTGGTGGCGCTTGCGGCTATCGGCGGCGGTCTTGCCGTGGCCTTTCTTCTCATCGCACTCGTCGGGCGCGAACGCTCGAGCGGTCTAGCCATATTGCTGATGGGGATCGCAATCGAATCAGCGCTTTCCTCCGTCTCATCGGTGCTTCTGCTCTATACGCCGGCCGAAACCTCGCTGGCCCTGGCGGACTGGATGGCGGGTTCGCTGTTTCAGGCAAGCTGGCCGACCATCCTCGTTTTCGCACCCCTCTTCGGTGCAAGTCTTCTGGGTATTTTTCTCATCGGACGGGCGCTCGCCGTTTTCGATCTCGGCAATGAAATGGCCATGGCGCTTGGCGAAACGGTCAGGCATTCGCGCCCGCTCGTCATTGTTTTTGCAGTCATCCTCAGCGCCGCTTCCGTTACCGCCGTCGGCCCGCTGACCTTTCTCGGTGTCATCGCCCCGCATCTCGCCACCTTCGTTTCGCCGGCAGTCGGCCGCGCCAGGCTTTTCCTCTCGGGGCTTACCGGCGGCATATTGGTGGTAACCGCCGATACGCTGTCGCGCGGGCTGGTGGCCGATACGCCGATGCCGATCGGCCTTGCGCTGACTCTGATCGGCGTGCCGCTTTTCATCCTCACGCTGCGCCTGCAGGCGCTTCGCAGAAACAACAGCCACTGAAAAAATCAATAAAGGGAATGCCATGCGAATTGCCATCCTCATCGCCGCCCTTCTGGCCGCCGGAACCAGCCTCGCCGCCGAGCGAACCGTGACCGATGCCGCCGGCCGCACCGTCTCCGTTCCGGAAAAGCCGCAGCGCATCGTCGTCATGCACGAGCCGCTCTTGGGAGTGCCGCTGATGGATCTCGACGCCAATGTGGTTGGAGCCTATGGCCGCAACAGCGACGGCAAATTCGCAACCGCCGTCGATTTCATCGATACGGTTCTCGGCGAGGGCCGCACGAAACCCAAGGGGTTTGGCGCTGTCGGCCAGATCGATCTCGAGAAGCTGCGGGCGCTGCAACCGGACCTGATCGTTGCCACCGAAATGGATAGCGGCAAGGCCGCGCAGCTTTCCACCGTCGCACCCGTCTATCTGCAAAAGGCAAGCGCCGGCAAAGCCTATGGCTTCAGCGTGGAGGAGGACCTTGCCGGTCTGGTCGGGCGAAGCGATGTCTTCGCCGAGCGCCGGAAGACCTATGACACGAAGCTTGCCATGGTCAAAAAGGCGCTGGGCGAAGAGGCAGAAGGCAAGACCTATCTGGCGATCCTGCTGACCGACCAGATCAACGCGGTGGGTGACATGTCCGGCGCGGTGCAGGCGCTGGAGGATCTGGGATATGCCCGCCTGAAGATCGACAATGCCGCCTCTTCCGGCGGAATGGGCTCGACCCTGGTGATACCGCTCAGCGCCGATGCCTTCGGCAAGCTCAATCCCGATCTGCTTGTCGTGATGAACAGCTATACCAGCCCCGCCCGCGGCGAGGCGGGAACGCGCGCCGCACTTGAAAAGATCATTCCCGGCTGGGAACGCTTCGTGAAGCCGGCCCGCGAGGGCAGGATCGTTTTCCTCGATTCCACCAGGGTGACGACGCCTTCCATTCCGAGCGCACTGCACACATTGGATGAGGTGGAAAGCTGGGCCAGCCGCCGCTGATCGGCCAGCGGCAATTCAGCACAAACCGGCGGCGATATAAACTTGAGTTTTTGAAGAAAGTTATATTGCAGCAGCGAAAACTGCCTGTTATGGTTCGCGCATCTTAACGCAACAAGGCCGGATCGCTCGCCGGAAAATTCCGACGCGCGATCGTCCGGCCCGCCGATCCGGGACTGCGACACCGCCGACCCCATCGGCAATATCCCAGGAAAGACAACAGTATGAGCATGCCAGAAACGATAGGTTCCGCAGCACCGGACCGCACGCCCAAACGCCATCGCCACGCCGTCGCGCTGCGCGCACTCAATGTCACGCGTGTCGAAAAGCTCAGCCGGTCCATGGTGCGCATCGTCCTGACGGGGCCGGAACTGGAGGGTTTTGTGAGCCTCGGTTTTGACGACCACGTCAAGATGTTCTTTGCCCAGCCCGGCGAAACCGAACCGAGCCTGCCGGTGATCGGCCCGAACGGCATTGAACTCCCGGAAGGCGCGCCGCGCCCGCTGGCGCGTGACTACACGCCGCGCAGCTTCGATGCCGAAAAAGGCGAACTCGCCATCGATTTCGCCACCCATCACGACGGCCCCGCCAGCAACTGGGCGAAAGCCGCAAAGGTGGGTGACAAGGCGTGGATCGCCGGTCCGCGCGGCTCCTTCACCGTTCCCTTTACCTACGACTGGCACCTGCTGATTGCCGACGATACCGGCCTTCCCGCGCTGGCGCGGCGACTGGAGGAAATGCCCGAGGGCACCCGTGTCGTGGCGCTGATCGAGGTCGAGACGGATGCGGATCGGCTGGAACTTACGACGAAGGCGGACGCCTCGATTGTCTGGGTAACGCAGAAAACAGAAAGCGGAACCGATCCCGACGCATTGGCGGGCGCGCTGCGCAAGCTGGAGCTGCCGAAGGGCGATTTCTCCAGCTGGGTCGCCTGCGAATCGAAGACCGCCAAGGAGGTTCGCGCCCTTCTGGTCGAGGAGCTCGGCGCCAATCCCAAATGGACGCGCGCTTCCGGCTACTGGCGTCGCGGCGCCAGCGGCGTTCACGATCATTTCGATGAATGAACCGGTAATCGCGGCGGGTGCCATGCTGGAAGCGAAAACGATGATGATGGAACTCAAGGCCCTTCTCGCCAGGGTTCTCGATGATGAGGTGCGCGATATCGAACCGGGGGACAACCTGTTCGGTCGCGGCCTTCATTCGCTTGCACTCATGCGCCTCATCCCGCCGCTTTCGCAGCTTGCGGGAGTGCGGCTGGAATACGACAATCTGGCCCGGCAGCCCACGCTTGCCGCCTGGCAGGCGCTCATCGAACGGTCGCGCGCGGGGCATTGATCCCGCCAAACAGATCAGCCGCTTCCCCAGGGCGGCAGCCGAATATTTCCAAGGAGAGGACCATGGCAGCAGACAATATAGGTGTGCTCGCACGTCGCATCGAAGAAACCTTCGACAAGGCGGATGCAGCCCCGCCGAGCCAATACGAAGAAAGGGTCTGGTTCGAGCAGTTTCAGGATCCCGATCAGGTCTTCCGGCAGCTTCTGGCCTATCGCATCGGTGAAGAATGCGATCTGCTGCGCCTGACCTCGGCGCTGAAGACGGTTTGCGAGGGCTGGCCCGAGCTTCGTGCACGCTTCGCCTTCGGCGAGGACGGCACGCTTGCCAAGAGCATCGAAGCCCCGTCCGCATCCATCGTGCAATTGCTGCATGTTCCCTCTGCAGGCGAGGCCCTCACCTTGCTGCACGACCTTCAGGCAAGACCCTTCGATGCCGAAATCGACCCGCCGTTTCAGGCCGTCGTGCTCTTAAGCGAAGGAGAAATCCTGCTGGCGTTTCTGGTCCACGGCCTGCTCGGCGAAGTCCTCTCGCCGCAGATCCTGCTGGAAGGCATCGCGGCGGCCTATGCCGGTGAGACGCCAAAACCGCTTTCGCCGCGTGCGATCGAAAGTGGCAGCATCGACCCGCTTCCGCTCGGCTGGCTGCAACGTCCGGCGTCCGGCTCGACCGTCGTGGTGCTGCGGCAAAACGGGATCGACAGGCCGGCAAGCCACAGCCACGGCGTCGATCTTCCCGCAACCCTGCTCGGCCTCAACAGTTCCACGGCGGCGAATGCGCTTCTGGCCCGCGCCGGATCGCGTTTTGCCCTTTTCCTCGCAAAAAACGGTGGTCGGGAGACAGTAACCCTGCGCCTGCAGCCGAGCGTAGCCATGCCAATTTCAGCCGAGGCGGCAGCACAGGTGGCGATCTCCCGCGACCAATCGCCCGAACAGGCTGAAAATGCAGTGCTGACAGGGCTGGAACAGCGAAATGACAATGAAGGTGGAACCGCCGCCTTCACGCTGCACGCGCTTGCGACACCCGCTCAGGCCGTATCCGAGCATGGCCTCCAGTTTGAGCATCTGCCCCTGCCCTCCCTGCAGTCCGGTCTCGGCCTGACCCTTGCTGCCGGTCCGACATCGACTGGCGATATCCGCCTCGAACTGACGGGCGGCAAGGAGACATCGCCGCACGCGACGGCCTTCCTCTTGGAGCGTTTCGTCAGCCATCTTGAAGGCGGCGCGGATTTTTCCGGCATCGTCCATCAAAACGCCTCGCCAGCTTCGGAGCATGCAGCCCTTTCGCCTGCCGCGTCCGGTCAGAACAACGACACCGCCGCGACGATCCTTGCCGAATTCCGCGAAGCACTTGCTTCGCCGGACATGGGACCGGATGATGATTTCTTCGATTTCGGCGGCCATTCGCTGATCGCCACCCGCATCATCGGGCGTCTTCTCGCCAATCACGGCATCGAGTTGCGCTTCAACGATCTCTTCAGCTACCCGACCGCCGCCTCGCTCGCAAAACAGGCGACCCGGCTTGAAACCGCAGCACCCGCGCAGGCCGAGGCTACGGCGAACGGCTCGCTGACTGCGGCGCTTTCGCTGGCGCAGATGTCGCTCTGGAAGGCCTATGCCGCCTTCGGTTTCGGCGAAATCTTCAACATTCCCTTCGCGCTCGATTTCCTTAATCCCGTGGATGAGAATGCCTTCGAATGCGCCTTCCTCGATATCATCGAGCGCCATCCCGGCCTGCGGACCCATTTCTACGTCGAAAACGATACGGTTCTGCAAAAGATCGTGCCGATGCATGATCTGCCCGGTTACAAATGGTTCTGGACCAGTGAAGAAAGCCAAGGTGTTGATCGGAATGCGGAGGCCGGCTGGCGCTTCGATCTTGCGCGTGAACTGCCGATGCGGCTGCGCTTCCTTAAGGATGCGCAGACCGGCCGCCAGGTGCTTTCCTTCCTCTTCCATCACATCGTGCTGGACGAATGGTCGGTGAACCTGATGATGGACGAGCTGACCGAGGCCTACCGGGCAAGGGCTGCGGGCAAGGCCCCGGTCTTTGCGACCAGGCCGGCGCCCTTCCATGAGTTTGCGAGAAAACAGGTCGCGTCAGGTGTGAATGCCGGCCACCTTGCCTATTGGACCGATATGCTGCGGGATGCGCCGAAAGGCCTTACCCTCCACGGGCGGAATGGCACACGGCACGAGGCATCGCAGGACGAAGCACCGGCAGGCGGCTGGATCGAGTTCAAGCTGGGAAAACATGTCAGCGATGGGCTTTACGCCATTGCCAGGCAGAACAGCGCCTCGCTGTTCAACGTGGTTTACGCCGCCATTGCCGCGTCGCTGCGCCATCTCGGCGGGTTGAGCGACCTTGTGGTCGGCACTTCTGCTTCGGGCCGCACGGACAGCGGTTATTTCGATACGATCGGTTATTTCACCACTGTCGTCGCCCATCGCGTGCGTTTCGGCGAGACCATGACCATTGGCGAACTGATTTCTTCGGTGAAGAACACCATCAACGGCTCGCTGGAACACAGCGAGATTCCGATTGATCTCGTTGAGGAGGCGCTGGGCATGACGCCCGGCCGCGATCATCTGTTCGAGGTCTTCATCCAGATCCACGCCAAGAACAAGCTGAACGGCACCCTTGCCGGGCCGGATGGCAAGCCGGTGGAATTCCGCCAGATCGACCCCGACAAGCATGAATCCATGCTGGGGCTGCAATTCGAGGTGATGGAGGAGACGATCGGCGGCGAGCGTTCCATTCGCGTCTTGATGAGCTACCGTTCGGACCGCTACGGCCCTGACGATGTCGAGCGGCTGCGCCACACCACCAGCCGCATCTTCGCCCGTTTCGCAGAAAACGGCGCTTCGAACCGTGTGCTGACGACACTCGCCTGAGCCGGACACAGGCAAGGAAAACCCGGCTTTGCGTCGCAGAGCCGGGTTTAGTTTGTTGACAAGTCCCTTGTCTGCCTTCGCTTAAACCGCCAGACGGAACGTCGTGGACGCCTGCGCCGCCGCAAGCGTCAGCGCCTCCTCGCGCAGCATGGCGTCGAGGAACAATGGCAGCTCCTCGCGGTAGCGGGCAAAATCCTCCGCTGGCGTCAGCGCCGAATCCGCATCGATATGCAGGTTCAGTTCGCTACCGTCGTCCTCGCCGCGGAAGGTAAGGTTAAACCCGTCACCGGGACCATTGGCAAGAATGTGCCTGATAACGGTAAGCCCCGCAAAAACCGGTGCGCTGAAGGGCAGGACATTAATGAGCGGCGAGAAGAAGAAACGCCGGCCCTTCGGGATTTCCCGATCGGCGGCGATCTGCTCGATGCGGTAGCGGCCATGCAGGCGCTGCTTGCGCAGATTGGCGGCGTTGCGCGCCAGAAATTCACCGAGGCTCTCACCCGGCTCGACGGTGAGATGGAAGGGCAGGATATTGACGAGCATCGCCGGCATATGCGCACCGACGCTGCCCCAGCGGCTCATGAAAGGCAGCCACAAGGTCAGCACATCGCGATCCGGACGCGGCAGAACACGGTGGAGATAAAGGCCTGAGAGCAGTACCAGAAGATCCGGCCAGCCGATCTCCAGCGCACCCGCCACCTGCTGCAACCGCGTGCTGAACCCCTGCGGCAACGCCGCGTCCGTATGCAGGCCGCCGCCGCCATAGTCCTCGCAATCCTTGTCCAGCACCGGCAGATCGGCGGGTGCGGCGAGATAGGCCGCCCAGAAATCACGGTCCTTCTCGAAACGCCGGCTTTGCCTGTAGGCATCTTCTTCGGCAAGGAAATCACCGAAGGGGTGGAAATCCGGACCCGCTTCGCCGTTGCCGCAATAGTGCCCGTAAAGCTGTCCGCAACGCTGCTCGACCAGCGTCAGCCCATAGCCATCCACGACGATGTGGTGGGCGCGGATGTACCAGAGATAACGGTCATCGGCGATGCGGTAGAGCAGCTGGGCCGAAAGCCTGTCGGTTCTGAGATCGAGCCTTGCTTCCACATCTGCGTTCATGCGCCGCAGCGCCTCTTCCAGGGGAGCGGGACTGGTGCGCAGATCGACCAGTTCCACCACCGGGGCATGGCTTGGATCGCAGCATTGCTGCGGTGTCTCGCCATCGCCGCCAATCCGGAAACGGATCGACAGGACTTCGGATTCGCGCACGGTGCGTTTGATCGCCTGAAGGAGCGCGCTTTCATTCACCGCACCGGAAAGATCGATGTAATGGGCGACGGTGGAAACCGGCTCGTCGGGATGGAAGGAAAACTCCTCCCAGAAATCGAGTTGCGGCTGCGTCAGTGGAAGCCAGTCGCCGGCAGGATCGATATGCGCCATCTGTTTTTCCTTGAACAATTCCTGTTATCGGGCGCGAAATCCCGCCCGAAATGATTTGGGTTCACGCCGCCCGGGCGGCCAAAAGTGAGGTCACCTGTCTGGCGCTGCGGCACCGCAGAAGCTGCTGCGGCGTCAGTTCCACGCCGAAGGCAGTGCGGATTTCAGCCGAAACGATCTTCAGATGCGAAGGCAAAAGACCGAGCGCCAGCAGGTCGCTGTTCGCATCCACATTCGCCGGTTTTTTACCCAGCACGCCAAGATAGATATCCAGCACCCGGCGGTCGCCCTGATCGGCGGCGGGGGCCGCAGGGGCGGAGATTCTTGCCGGTTCCGCAGAACTGGTCAGCAATTCACGGGCGCGACGGCGATCCGGCTTGCCATTGGCCGAGAGCGGCAGATCGTCGACCTTGAGAAACCGGCCGGGCACATGCGATTCCGGCAGATGGCCCCGGGCAAAATTGCGCAGATCGGCGGTGGAGAGTTCGAGGTCGGGCGAAACGACGTAGAGCACACCGATGGCCGCCTCGCCCTTTTGCTCGATACCGTAATCCACCACCAGAACGCGCTGGATGGAAGGATGGCGGATAAGCTCGTTTTCCACATCCGGCAGCGAAACGCGCACGCCGCGCACCTTGACGTAGCCATTGACGCGGCTCGCAAACATGATCCTGCCATCCGGCCGGTAGCGGCCACGGTCTCCGGTGCGGAAGGCGCGCACGGGCTTTCCCTCGGGATCGACAACCGTCACGAAATCCGTCTGGGTAATCGCGCCATCCTCGAGATAGCCGATCGCCACATTCACGCCGGCCGTGTGGATGCGGCCAACGACGCCAGCCGGGCAATGGTCGCCCCGATCGTTAAGGACGAAATATCGATTGGCGGGCAGCGGGTGGCCATAGGGCACGGCTGCGACATCTTCCGCAACGATCTCGTGCCAGATACTCCAGATCGTCGTTTCCGTCGGCCCGCCGAGCGATATCAGCCTCAGATCGGCCTTCAGCCCGCGAAGCTCTTCGACAATCATCGGCTTGATGTAGTCGCCACCCTGCGCGACAAGCCGCAGCGACGAGAGCTGGTCACCACGGCGGCAGGAGAGAAGCATTTCGAGGATGGCCGGCACCGAGCACCAGAGCGTGACGCCATGTTCGGCCACCAGCTCGTTCCAGCGCACCGCGTCCTTTTCCTCGCCCGGTTCCGGCAGCACCAGCGTCGCCCCTGCGACAAGCGCGCCGAAGACATCGAAGACGGACATGTCGTGATGCAGCGGCGTGACTGACATGAACACGTCACTGCCTGTCACCGCCCATTCCGCAAGCGTGCTGCCGATGACATTGGCGGTGGCGCGGTTGGAAAGCACGACGCATTTCGGTTTGCCTGTCGTACCCGACGTATAGAGATAATAGGCAGGCTCCTCGTTTAGGGAAAGCGCCGCCATCTCCGCTACGGTAACGGGCGCACCAGCCGGCGCGGGCGCGGACAGAAGCGCCGCCGGATCGACAGCCTCAAAACCCTGCGGGACGCTGCGGGCGACGATGACGGCCGGGCGGCAGTTGGTCAGCAGGTAGCGCAGGCGATCTTCCGGCGAGCCGGCATCGACCGGCACCCAGACCGCTCCCATAAATGCTGCGGCGAGCGTGATGGCCGTATGTTCCGGGCTGCGCGGCAGGCATACGGCCACGGCATCGCCCCGGCCGATGCTGCGCGCCTTGAGGCCCGCCATCGCCCCGGCCACCATCTCTCCGAGCTCCCCATAGCCGATGCGCCGTTTGCCGCTGACGAGCGCCGTGCGTGACGGGTCACCCTCGAAAAGATGGCCGGCGATCCGCTCCAGAAATGGCGGGCAGACGAAGCTGCGCTCGTCACCATTCAGCCTGTAGTGGGACAGGTCGACAATATCGCGTCTATTGAAGGAGAAAGCGCCTCTATCTGCGATCCCGGCAATCGCACGCTCGATGGCTGCGAGAATATCCGCCACCATCGCCGCATCGATCGCCTGCTCCGCATAGTCTATGTCGAGGACAAGATCGCCCTGCGGATTCTGCGAAAAGCGGAAATCCAACGCCACCTGCGGCGTCTGCGTAAGCCCGCCCACCCATCGCATCTCCGATTCGGGTGAGAGCGTCGGCCAGGTCAGACCGTTGGTAATCACGACGGGCAGGGCGAGCCCGCCCGGATTGGCATTGAGAAGCACGCGATTGAGATCGATGCCCGAAAAAGCCAGATGGTTCAGGCCATCAAGCACATCCGTCTGGAGGCCTGCCGCCCGCTCCGCAAAGCTGCCTTTGGCTGCATCCCATTGGACGGCGATGAAGCTCGAGCGGTTGGCGAAGGCCCCTTCCACCTGCGGCGCAACAGGAATGCCGACGACAAGTGCGCCTTCATTGAGCCAGAGTGAGAGCACATCGAGGATCACTGCCGTCAGCGCCGAATTCTTGAACAGCCGCTCTTTTGCACCGATCCGCGAAAAGGCGGTAAAGCGCTGCTTTTCGACGAGCAGGCTCTGGCGGCCGTAGCGCGACGTGGCAATGGTTTCGAGCGGCGCTTTCCAGGGTAGTTGCGAGGGGACCTCGGCATCTTTCAGCTTGTCCGCCCAATAGGCAGCGTCCAAGGCGCGGGCCGCCGCGATATCCTCCTTCGGCGTTCCGGTCACAGCGGCGGTTTGCGGCGGCAGGAGGCCGTCGAAGAGTTCCGCCGCAAGGCTGGCAATGGCCCGCCCATCAAGGATAAGCGCATCGAAACGCAGGAAAACGACGACTTTATGCCCTGCCGTCCCGGTATCCGGCATATGGAAGATCGTGACCTGCCATGGCGATGCCGCGAGATCGAAATGTGCATGGGAAAAATCCCGTCGCGCCGCCGCGATCCTTGCCTCGGCTTCCGGAACAGACAGGGCCGAAAGATCGACACTATCGAGATTGATCTTCGGCTCGTCGGAGACCATCTGCGCCAGACGCCGCTCATCGATGCGGGTACGCAGGCTTTCATGTCTCCCGACCATTGCGGCAAGGCGCGACTGCAACAGCTCAAGGTCAATATTGCCGCGATATTCGCGGAACTCCTGCATCGCCACGCCGCTGAGCGGCAGATGGGTGCCGCGCCCGAGCAGATAGGCCTGTTGCAGCGGTGAGAGTGGACGTTCCATGGGTTTTGCTTTTGCCTCGGCTGCCGCTTCCGGCTGCCGTGCGGCCAATCGCTTCACGCTTGCAGAAATAAGATCGGGGTTTTCCGCGAGCCGGCGGAGAAGAGCGACGTAGGTCTCGAACAAAGCGCGCAGCCAGTTTTCCGGCAGCGCATCAAGCCGCACATCCCAGTTGATCAGCAGGCCGCCATCCAGAGCCGCCACCTGCGCATCCAGCGCGACGCCCGGCCCCTGCGAGACGGTGTGGACCATCGGGCCGAACAACCGCCCGACGCGTTCCGAAAACAGCTCTCCGCCCGGAAGATCGACTCCGGCGGTAAAGACTACCGGCGAGGTCTGCAAATCACCGCGCTGGCGGGAAAGATCGCGCATGACGCTGACGCCCGGATAGGACTGGTGCGCGAGAAGGCCGTTCATTTCATCGAACAGCCGGCCGAGCAGCGCCTCGACGCTTTCTTCAGGCCTGATTTCCACGCCGAGCACGAGCACGTTGGAAAATTCGCCGACGATTTCATCGACCCCTTCCACCAACGGCGCGCGCCAGAAACCCGGCACGGAAAGCCGGAATTTCTCCGCCCCCGCCGCCTGCGACAGAGCCACCGCGAAAACGCCGAGCAGAAGGGTCGATGGCGTCACGGAGCAGCGCCGCGCCGTCCGCTCCAGACTGCCGCGCTCAGCCGCTGAAAGCAGCGTGGCGAGCCGGTCCGTGCGAACGGCGCGCGAGAGGTCATCGGGCAGAAACGGCAGCGGCGGAGCGTCCGGAACATCGGCAAGCCGTTGCCGCCACCATAAGCGATCCCTTTCGCGCCGGCCCCTCAAGTCAGGATCGGACGCAAGACGTTCCGCCCAGTCGAAAAACGACGGGGGCACTGATTCGAACGTCGGGGTTTCGCCTACGCCTGCCGCCGTCTCGTAGAAGCGGGCAAGATCTTCCATCACGATCCGCACGCTGGCCGGATCGACGGCCAGCATATCGGTGTCCACATGCAGACGGCAACGCCCTTCCGGCAACAGGCTGAGCGAAATCGCCGCTGGTGCGGCAACACGAAGATCGGCCCGGCGATGGCTCCACTCCTCGCGTTTCGTCTCAAGACGGCGAGCAAGCGCCTCCGAATCAAGCGCGGTCATGTCTTCCACATCGAGGCGGAGCCGCCGACCGACGGGATCGACGGACTGACGCCCTTCGGCGTCGATCCGGAGGCTCAGCATCGGGTGACGCCGGCAGAGACTTTCGACGGCAACGGCCAGTTTTTCCGCATCCACGGCTTGGCCGTCGAATTCGAGGTAGAGATGCGGCGTAACTTTCCCGAGTATTCCATCCGCCTCACGGCCGACCCAATAGGCCACCTGCATCGGGGTTAAATTTAGCATGTGAATTTGTACCGGTTGACAAAACATGATTAGCATACTCAAGTATAAGCCATCGTCAACCACTCGCACAGGAGGCATCCCATGAAAACGGGAGCACTCAGGACGAATGACGTCGAATCCGACGAAATTACTGAATTTAATAGAGAATTTCTGTTTACTTCCGGCAGCGGGCAATTGCGCGCTAAGGGCATTCGCGAAAGGATCGCGATTCCCGCCCGGGGCGGCGAAGACATATCGAGCCCGCTGCAGCAGGCACTGGCCGGCGCCTTCGAGCGTGCGCAGCGGGAGGGACAGGAGAACCCCATCGCCATCGGCGCTATCCCCTTCGATGTCAGCGAACCTTCATGCCTGTATATCCCATACAACTATGAATGGAATTCCAAAGATGCGGAACCGATCGTCGTCGATTCGGCCATGCCCGCACTTGTCGGCCAGAACAGCCTGCCGGACGAGAGCGGTTTCAAGCACGCCGTCGAACATGCCATCGTCAATTTCCGCCATTCCGAAGTCCGCAAGGCGGTGCTTTCCGTCATGCGTGAACTGACTTTCGCCTCCGAGGTCAATGTCGAAAGATTGCTGGCGAGCCTCGCCAAGCAGAACCGCGAAGGTTACCAGTTCCGCATTCCGCTTCCCGACGGCGGCGACCTGATCGGCGTCAGCCCGGAACTCCTGATCCGCAAGCAGGGCGGGAAAATCATCTCGAACCCGCTGGCGGGATCGGCAAAACGCATGGTCGATCCGGCAGCGGACAAGGCCAATGCGGATCGGCTCTCGGCTTCCGAAAAGGACCATTACGAGCACAGCCTGGTGATCGAGGATATCCGCTCGCTGCTTTCGCCGGTCTGCGCCGAACTCGATGTTCCCGACAAACCCTCCCTCATCAACACCGCCGCACTCTGGCATCTTTCAACGCGTATCGAAGGCCGCCTTGCCGATCCCGAGACCAATGCGCTGCAGCTTGCTTGCCTGCTGCACCCCACACCGGCCGTCTGCGGCTTCCCCACCGAGCGCGCCCATCGCCTCATCCGCTTTGTCGAGCCTTTCGAGCGCGGCCTCTTCACCGGCATGGTCGGCTGGACGGATTCTGAAGGCAATGGCGAATGGGTTGTGACCATCCGTTGCGGCACCGTGCAGCGGGAAACCGTGCGGCTCTTCGCCGGCGCCGGCATCGTGGAGGCCTCGGAGCCCGAATCCGAGTGGGCCGAGGTGCAGACCAAACTCAAGACCATGCTGAACGCCTGCGGTCTTTCTGCCTAATTTTCCCAGGAACGAACCATGACAATCGAATTTGAACGCTGGCCCGACGATCTCGTTCGCCGATACCGCGAACGCGGTTACTGGATCGATCGGCCGCTGAGCGGCATCCTTACTGAGCAGGTGGAGCGTCGGCCGGACGCGACGGCGCTGGTCTGCGGCGACCGCCGCTTCAGCTATGCCGATCTCGACCGGCAATCCTCCAATCTTGCCGGCCATCTCTCCGCCGCCGGCATTGGCAAGGGTGACACCGCGCTGGTGCAATTGCCTAACATCGCCGAGTTTTATCTCGTCTTTTTCGCGCTGATGAAAATCGGCGCAGCCCCCGTCAACGCACTTTTCAGCCATCGCCGGCTGGAAATGACCTCCTATGCGGAGCAGATTGCACCGAAGCTGGTGATTGCCTCGCGCAGCCACGAGCTTTTCGCCGATGACGCATTTGTGGAGACGCTGAAAGCGGTCTCCCCGAAGCTTGCGGTGACCCTGCTGCTTGGCGAAGCGGATCCGCAGCGCAGCCTTGAGCGGATGCTTGCCAATCCCGCCGAAAACCCGCCCGCCTACGCCCCTTCGGCGGCGGACGAGGTGGCATTGTTTCAACTTTCCGGCGGCAGCACCGGAACCCCGAAACTGATCCCGAGGACGCACAACGACTATGATTACAGCGCCCGGGCCAGCGCAGAGATTTGCGAACTCTCGCCAAAGACCCGTTTCCTCTGCGCCATTCCGGTGGCGCATAATTACCCGATGAGTTCGCCCGGCGCGCTCGGCGTTTTCCACGCCGGCGGCGCCGTGGTCATGGCCGCCAATCCGGAGCCGCTTGCCTGCTTCGATCTCATCGAAAAACACGAGATCGACATGGCGCCGCTGGTGCCGCCGGCCGTGGCGCTGTGGCTGCAGGCTGCACCCGCCCATCGCGAACGGTTGAAATCCCTCAAGCTGCTGCAGGTCGGCGGCGCAAGCTTTGCCGAAGCCCTGGCCCGCCAGGTGCCGGAAGTGCTGGGCTGCGACCTGCAGCAGGTGTTCGGCATGGCGGAAGGGCTGGTGAACTACACCCGCTCCGGTGATCCCGACCACATCGTCTTCACCACGCAAGGGAGGCCGATCAGTCCGGACGACGAGATCCGCATCGTCGATGAGGATGGCAACGACGTGCCCGAGGGCGAAGCAGGCATGCTGGCGACCCGTGGCCCCTATACGTTCCGGGGATATTACCGCGCGCCCGAACACAGCGCCCGGGTCTTCGACAGGGATGGGTTTTATTATTCCGGCGATGTCGTGCAGCGCACGCCCGAAGGTTATCTCCGGGTCGTCGGCCGGGTGAAGGACCAGATCAATCGCGGCGGCGAAAAGGTCGCTTCGGAGGAGGTCGAAAACCTTATCCTGCGACATCCGGACGTCACCCATGCCGCGCTGGTGGCGATGCAGGACGAACTACTCGGCGAAAAGAGCTGCGTCTTCGTCGTTTCCCGCAATCCCGCGCTCAAGGCGTCGGCCATCCGCCAGCATCTCGCCGGTCTCGGCGTCGCCGATTACAAGTTGCCGGATCGCGTCCGTTTCATCGAGGCCATGCCGCTCACCGCCGTCGGCAAGATCGACAAGAAACGTCTGCGCGACCTGCTTGTGACACCCGCCGCCATCAGCGCCTGACACGCGGCACAAACAAAGGGGGGCGCTCAAAAAGAGCGTCCCGAAACCCGAGATTAAGCGCCCCTGGCGCAGCAAACCACCGAGGTCATCATGACGATCCCCAGCATTTCCGACTATCCGATGCCGGTCGCCGCAAGCTTTCCGGCCAATAAGACAAAATGGCAGCCCGATGCGAAACGCGCCGTACTCCTCATCCACGACATGCAGCGTTATTTCCTGCGGTTCTATGAGGCCGAAGGCAAGCTGATGACCACCCTCATCGACAATCTCGCAAAGGTGAAGGCATGGGCGGTTGAGAACGGCGTACCTGTTATCTACACCGCCCAGCCGCATGACCAGCCGCCTGGCGACCGCGCGCTCCTCAATGATATGTGGGGACCGGGCCTCACCGTCGTCGATCCCGAACTGCAGAAGGTCGTGGATAAGCTCGCCCCGACGCCTGACGACGTGGTGCTGACCAAATGGCGCTACAGCGCCTTCCAGCGCTCCAACCTTACTGAGCGCATGAAGGGCTGGGGCCGCGACCAGATCATCGTCGGCGGCGTCTACGCCCATATCGGCTGCATGATGACGGCGGTGGAAGCCTTCATGAAGGATATTCAGCCCTTCATGATCGGTGACGGCGTTGCTGATTTTTCCGAGGCCGAACACCGCATGGCCCTGCAATATGTGGCGACGCGCTGCGGCGTGGTGATCGACACTGCAAGCCTCGTCGGCGCGGGAGAAGCCACCGGTATCAGCGAATGGCTGAAAGCCCGCGTCCTGCAGATGGTGGAGGATGAAAGCGACATCGACCCCGACGAGAACCTGATCTTCTACGGCCTTGATTCCCTGCAGGTGATGAAGCTTGCCGGCGAACTGAAGGAGCGTGGTGTCACCGTCGGTTTCGATGAACTTGCGCGTGTGCCCACACTTTCCGCCTGGTGGGCGCTGATCGAAGAAAAGCGGCTCGCAGCCTGAGCGGACGGACAAGATGACGCAACAGAGATTTACCGGACGGCGTGTGCTGGTGACGGGCACAGCCCAGGGCATCGGCCGCCGCATCGCCGAACGTTTCATCGAGGAAGGGGCCGAGGTCATCGGCCTCGACCTTCTGGCCGGGACGGCGCAAGCGCCCTTCCGCCAGATCGCGCTCGACATTACCGATGCGACGGCGGTGGAGACGGCCTGCAAGGCAATCGAAAGCGAATGGGGCGGGCTCGATATTTTGGTCAACGCCGCCGGCGTCCTGCGGCTCGGCGACAGCGAAAGCCTGACGCCGGAAGACTGGAAAGCCTGCATGGATGTCAATGCGGCGGGACCGTTTTATATGCTGCGGCAATGGAGCGGCATCTTCAAACGGCAGCGGCGCGGTGCGATCGTCAATGTCGGCTCCAACGCCGCCGTCGTGCCACGCATCGGCATGATGGCCTATTGCGCCTCCAAGGCGGCGCTGGTCAGCCTCAGCCATTGCGCCGCCCTTGAGCTTGCACCCTATGGGGTGCGCTGCAACGTCGTTTCACCCGGCTCCACCGATACGCCGATGCTTTCAGGCATGTTGAGCGACCCGGCCGGCAAGGAGCGGCTGGTCGCCGGCCTGCCGGAGCAGTTCAAGCTTGGCATTCCGCTCGGCAAGATCGCAAGGCCTGATGATATCGCCGATACGGTGCTGTTTCTCGCCTCCGATCAGGCCGGCCATGTGACGATGCAGCAGATCGTGGTCGATGGCGGCGCCACGCTTGCGGCTTAAATTCGAGCCGTTGGATTGAGGGTGAAGACTATGGCCGTCGCAACGGCGTTTCATCGCAAAGCCGTCTCCGGCGATCCACCGGAGGCCATCTGGCCTTGGCCGGACGACAGCGGCGATTGCCATTGCCTCACCCTTCGTTACAGCGTCGAAGAAGGCGGCGGCGGCGAGGTCCCTCCCTTGCCGCCGCAGCTTTTAAACGCCGTGCAGAAACGCAGGGCGGAATTCATCGCCGGACGAAGATGCGCGGCGGAAGCCACGCGCCGCCTTACAGGCCGCGCCGTCTTTCCCGGCATGGGGGTGGATCGCGCCCCGATCTGGTCCGAAGGCGTCATGGGCGCGATTTCCCACAGCCATGGGCGGGCGATTGCGCTCGCCGGCTCTTCCCTGCGATTTCGCGGCATCGGCATCGATATCGAAAAGCCGCTGACCGAAGAGGAGGCCCGCGATATCGCCCCGCAGGCCTTGACCGCGAGCGAGCGCCGCAACCTCGGCAACGATATTGATCCCTTCATGACCGGGCTGATTTTTTCGGCGAAGGAAAGCCTGTTCAAGGCGCTTTATCCAACGGTGAAACGGCTGTTCTTTTTCGACGCGGCCGAATTATCCGGCTTCGACGCAAACGGCTCCGCATCATTGCGCCTGACGGCCGATCTCGGCGAAGAATGGCGCCGCGGAACGGAGGTTCCCTTCCGCTTCTGCCGTTTCGAAGGCCTGCTGCTCACTCGCATCCTTCTCCCGCATTGAGGGAAAAATGGTAGATTCATAACCGAGAAGATCATATTTTAAACCCGTCTTCCCGTCATCCGAGTGAAACACTCGGGAGGTACGCAGCCTGTTGGAATGATTCCAAACATTGAACGGTGGAGACACGATATGACCGACATCGATACGAGCAAATTGTCCTGGGACGAGTGGGACGAACTGCAGAATCCGCCACCGGCCGAAACCGATTTCGACCGCGTGGTTGAAACCGCGATTTCCCGCCGCGGCTTTCTCGGCGGCGTGCTGGCCTTCGGTTCGGCCGCGGCCGCCATGGGCACGCTCGGCAACCTGTTGAGCAGCACCTCCGCCGAGGCGCAGGAAGCCGCCGCCGGCCGTTTCCCGTTCAAGCCGGTTGCCGCCGCAACCGACCACACCATCCATGTCCCGGAAGGCTATAACTGGAAGCCGCTGGCGAAATGGGGCCAGCCGCTGTTCTCCAACGTTCCCGATCTCGACCCCGCCAAGGGCGTCAGCGTTGAAAACTCCGACAAGGTCTTCGGCGAAAACACCGACGGTATGGAACTCTTCGTGGTCGGCAGCCATCAACTGATCGCCGTCAACCACGAATATGTGAACCCTGAAACCAACCTGCCGCACGCTGAAAAAGGCAACCCGAAGACGGCCAACGATGTGAAGATCCTGCAGAACATGCAGGGCGTCACCGTCATGGAAGTCGCGGAAGACAAGGACGGCTGGAAGATCGTTCTCGACAGCCCCTTTAACCGCCGTATCCACCACAATACGCCGATGAAGCTTTCCGGCCCGGCCGCAGGCTCCGATCTCGTCAAGACCGCCGCCGACCCTCATGGTATCGACTGTCTCGGGACCTTCAACAATTGCGGCGCCGGCCGCACACCGTGGGGCACCTACCTTACCTGCGAAGAAAACTTCAACGGCTATTTCGGCACCACCGACGCCGCCTTCAAGCTGCCTGACGACTACAAGCGCTACGGCATCGTGGCCGAAACCCGCTACGCCTATGAGAAGTTCGACGAGCGTTTCGACGTCGCCAAGAACCCCAACGAACCGCGCCGCGCCGGTTATGTGGTCGAGATCGATCCTTCGGACGCCAAGTCCACCCCGATCAAGCGCACCGCGCTTGGCCGCATCAAGCATGAAAACGCCGCCGTGGTGATTGCCCGTGACGGCCGTGTCGTTGTTTACATGGGTGACGACGAGCGTGGCGAATTCCTCTATAAATTCGTCTCCAACGGCATCTACGTGCCGGGCGGCGACACCTCCAGGCTGCTTGACGAAGGCACGCTTTACGTCGCCAAGTTCTCCGATGACGGCGCCGGCGAGTGGCTGGCCCTGACCCCTGAAACCACGGGCATGAAGATCGACGAAATCTGCGTCTTCACCCGACAGGCCGCTTCCAAGGTCGGTGCAACGACGATGGACCGCCCGGAATGGGTCGCCATCAACCCGGTCGCCATCGAAGCCTATTGCGCGCTGACCAATAACAGCCGCCGCGGCGAAATGAAGGACGGCAAGCTGCGCGCCAATGCCGGCGGCGACGCCATGGCGATCAATGCCGCCAACCCGCGCGAGAAGAACGAATACGGCCAGATCGTGCGCTGGTATCCGGAAAATGACGACCATGCGGACGGCAAGTTCAAGTGGGACCTGTTCTGCATGGCCGGCAATCCCACCGTCCACAAGGACGCCTATGCGGGTTCTTCGAACATCAACGAAGGCAACATGTTCAACTCGCCTGATGGCATGATGTTCGATAGCACCGGTCTGCTCTGGATCCAGACCGACGGCGAAGACACCAATGAAGGCAACTTCGCCGGCCAGGGCAACAACCAGATGCTGGCGGGCGACCCGGCCACGGGCCGCATCGAGCGCTTCCTGACCGCGCCGAAGGGTTCCGAAGTCACCGGCCAGACCTGGTCCGGCGACAAGCGCACCCACTTCGTCGGCATCCAGCACCCCGACGCCCCCTTCCCGGATGGCGAAGGCAAGCTGCCACGCTCGACCGTCATCGCCATCAAGCGCGACGACAACGTGAAGATCGGCTGACGCATCGGCATGAACGGAACCGGATCGCGATGGAGATCACGATCCGGGTTAAGATAAAAACGCCGCGTGCCCGAAAGGACACGCGGCGTTTTGCCAGGCTACGAAAAGCATGACTTTGCGAAGCCGCACAATCACACGTCGTCATCGGGTAGTCCCCATCCATTGATCACACAAGGTTGCTTGATCAAGGCCGGTATGGCCGAGCCACGGATCGCAAGAGACTGTTTTATGACGCAGATGCCCGCCATCGGATGCCGGCATAGCAACTCGGCGGAAGAAAATTTGACGCGTTTTTATAAGCAATGCAACGCCGTGCGCCCTTGGAGGCGCACGGCGTTGCTGAGTTGATCGCGCTATGTCGTCCAGCGACACGCCGGGCCCATCGTCCTCAAGCCTCCCGAAAAGTGCGGTTCGCCTGATCGAGAAGGGGTTTGAGGAAATAGGACAAGACGCTTCGTTCGCCTGTTGTGATGAAGGCTTCCACCGGCATTCCGGGCATCAGGCTGAATTCACCCAGCCGCTTTATCTGCTCCTGCGAGGTGGCGACGCGCACGATATAATAGCTGGCGCCCGTTCGCTGATCCACCGTCACGTCAGCCGAAATGCGCTCCACCGTTCCGGTGATTTCCGGCGTCGTTTTCTGATTGAAGGCGGAAAAGCGCAGATTCGTGGCCTGGCCGTAAAAGATCTGATCGATATCCTGCGGCGCAACCTTGGCTTCCACCACAAGCTTGTCGACTTCAGGCACGATCATCATGATCTGTTCGCCCGGCGCGACGACACCACCGACGGTGTGCACTGAAAGTTGATGCACCACCCCGTCCTGCGGCACGACAATATCAACACGTTTCAGCTGGTCCTCTGCCGCCACCCGGCGCTCGACATATTCGCCGATGCGGGCATCCATTTCGCGCAAATCAGAACCCACCTCTTCCGACCATTGCTCGTCGATCTGGAGGATTTGCAGCGCGGTTTCGCTGATCTTCGCCTCAATCCCGGCAATGCCGGCCATCAGCCGGCCGATATCACCATCGATATCGGTAGCCTGACGCTCCAGCGTGCTAAGCCGGCTTTTTTCCATCAGGCCCCTTTCATGCAGCGAGCGAAAGCGGGTGAGTTCCTCATCGACCATGCCCTGCTCGCGGAAATTCGCTGCGCGCTCGGCCTCCATGCCGCTAATCTCATCGCGAAGCTGCCGCACGCGCTGTTCGAGCTGGCGTTTTTTGCTTTCGCGAACAGCTTTGCGGTTTTCATAAAGACGCTGTTCGGCATCCATCATCGCCAGAACTTCTGCGTCGTCGGCACGGCCCGACAGCACTTGCGGGAAAACCACGCGGGCGGCCCGATCACGCTCGCTCTCCAGCCGAGCCTTGCGGGCAGTGAACTGATCGAGGCTTTTGACGATTATGGCGAGATTGGCTCGCGTCATCGTCGCATCGATACGCATGACCACGTCGCCCGCTTTCACACGGTCTCCGTCCCGCACCATCAATTCGCTGACGACGCCCCCCACCGGATGCTGGACCTTTTTCAGGCTCGTTTCCACCACCAGAGAACCTTGCGCGATCACCGCACCGACGATCTCGGTGCCGACGGCCCAGCCGCCGAAGACGCCAGTCAGAGTTAGGAAGCCCAAACCGCCCACAAAAAGGTGGTTGCGGATCGAGCGTCGCAGTGTCTGCCATTCATCCATTTTCATACCTTTCCTGCTTCCGCGGCCTGCACGACCTTGAGGGCGCCGACCGCCCCACCGACCGGGCGCAGCACCTTGGCGAGCACTTCTTCCTTGGGGCCGAAAGCCTGCTGGCGTCCATTAGCGATCATCAGCACCTTGTCCACGGCCAGAAGCGCGCTTGGGCGATGGGCGATAATGACGGCCACGCCGCCGCGCTCACGAATGCCGAGAATGGCTGCCGTCAGCGCATCCTCACCTTCGGAATCGAGATTGGAATTCGGCTCATCGAGCACGACGAGAAAGGGGTCGCCATAAAGCGCCCGCGCAAGGGCGATCCGCTGTTTCTGCCCCGCCGATAATTGCCGGCCGGTTTCGCCGACTTCGGTGGAATAGCCATCCGGCAGGCTGACAACGAGATCGTGAATGCGCGCCGCACGCGCCGCTGCGATGATCTGTTCAGAACTCGCCCGCCGATCAAAGGAAGCGATATTTTCGGCGATGGTTCCATCCAGCAGCTCGATCATCTGCGGCATGTAACCGATGTGGCGCGCCAATGCTTCCGCCGGCCATTGGTCCAGCGTCGCACCGTCCAGCCGGACGGAGCCCTTGAGCGGCCGCCAGAGACCCACTAGCAGTCGTGCTAGAGAACTCTTGCCCGATCCGCTTGCGCCGATCACGCCGAGACCGCTGCCGGCCTGGAGCGTGAAGGCGATGTCCTGCAGGACCGGCTCCGTCGTTTCCGGCGGAAGGGCGCTGACACGCTCGACGGACAGAAGGGCTTGTGGCGCAGGCAGATCGAGGCGCATGGCGGCATCTGGCAGCAGCGCCAGCGTTTTTTCAAGGCGATGACGGCTTTGCCTGGCGGCGATGAAGCCCTTCCAGTTGGCAATGGCCAGATCAACCGGCGCAAGCGCCCGCGCCGACAGGATGGAACCGGCGATGATGATGCCGGGTGTCGCCTGCTCATTGATGACCAGCCAGGCCCCGACGGCCAGAATGCCGGATTGCAGCAGCATACGCAGCACCTTGCTCGCCACGCCGAAACCGGAGGCGATATCGCTTGCGGAGCGCTGCTCGCGGACATAGGCGCGATTATCCATCTGCCAGCGATCCCTGAGCGGCGTGGCCATGCCCATGACCGAAATGATATCGGCGTTGCGGCGGGTGGCTTCGATCAGCCGGTTGCGTCTGGACGCATGTTGCGCGGCTTCTTCGACCGGCCGCCTGGAGACCAGCTCCGTCATCAGCGTGAACATCGTGAGGATGGCCGCACCGGCAAGCGCTGTCACGCCGAGCCAGAAGTGAAAGGCGAAGCAGATGGCAATGTAAAAAGGCAGCCATGGCAGATCGAACAGCGCGGTCGGTCCGCTTCCGGAAAGGAAGGAGCGGATCGTATCGAGATCGCGAAGCGGCTGCGCCTGCCGGCCGCTGACGGGCAGGCGCAATTGCAGGCCGATGACGGCGTCATACACCCTGGAGGAAAGCACCTGATCGAGACGATCGGAGATGCGCACCAGCAGACGGCCACGTACGGCATCAAACAGCCCCTGAAACGCATATAGAACCGCGGCTATGGCGAAGAGGGCCAGCAGCGTCGGCAGACTGCGGCTCGGCAGCACCCGGTCATAGACCTCCATCATGAATAGCGAGCCGGTGAGATAAAGAATATTGACCAGGGCGCTCATCATGGCAATGCCGACAAAGGCAGTGACGCAGCCTGAGAAGACGCCCTTGATTGGCCGGTTATTGTTGTTGGCAGAATGATGACGCATTTTTACGATCCGTTGAGATCGCGGCGGTAGCAACCGGCAATAACACGCCGATGACAACGGGCCGCGAACGAAAAAAAGCGCATCCCGGAGGATGCGCCTTCATGGTTCAGGCGAAACGGAAGTCGTCGATGACGAACTGCTCGGTCTTCACACCGTCGAAGGTAATGGTCGATCCATCCTTGAAGGCGATCTCGGCACCGTTTGCACCGTCGGTGAAGGCACCGGAGGCGATCAGCGCCTGATAATCCGCAAAGACCTCCTTCGAGAGCTGGACGATATCCTTGGCATCAGCACCAGCCTGGAAGTCCGTCACCACATCCCGGCCGCTGCCGGCGGCGAAGACGAAGGTATCCGCACCGCTGCCGCCGGTCAGCACATCGTTGCCCGCGCCGCCAATCAGCATGTCGTCACCGGAACCGCCGTTCAGCTGGTCGGTGCCAGCACCGCCGTGAAGAACATCATTGCCGGCGCCGCCCATCAGCACGTCGTTACCGGCGCCGCCCTCGACGATGTCATTGCCGTCACCGGCGACCACACGGTCGTTGCCAGCACCCGCATCCACCATATCGTTGCCGGCACCGGCCAGAAGCGTGTCGTTACCGTCGCCGCCTTCAAGCATGTCCTTGCTGTCGCCGGCCACCAACACGTCGTTACCGTCCGTACCGCTGACAACGGTATATTCGGTGTAGCCATCCACCCTCACGGTCGTGGTGCCAAGGGCTTCACCGCCATTGGCGTCGCGAACGGTATAGGTGAGCGTCACGAGCGCCTGCTGATCATCCTCCAGAGCCGCAAAGGCCGAAGAAGGATCGACAACCAGCTTGCCATCCACCACGGAGAAGGCCGCAGCAGCGTGTTCATTGGTCAAGGCGAGGCCGGCCACGGCTGCCACCGCGACGCTGACGAGCGTCAGGCGGTCGCCTTCCACATCGGTGTCATTGGCAACCAGATCGAAACCGGCGTTATCCTTTTCCGACACGGTGATCCTGTCCTCGACAGCAACGGGCGCATCGTTGACGGGATCGATCCTCACGGTAACGACGCTCTCGACGCTGCCGCCCTTGTCATCGGAAACGACGACCGTGAAGCCGTCGGTTCCGTTCACATCCGCGTTCGGCGCATAGACCCATTCGCCGGTCGCCGCGTCGATCTTGACATTGCCTTTCGCCGCACCGGCATCGGCCTTGATGGCGTAGGACAGCGTATCGCCATCGATATCGGACGCGACGACCTTGCCTTTCAGGACAACATCCTCATCGGTCGTTACGGCGATGGAAGCAGCAACCGGTGCGTCATTGACCGGCTTGACGGTGAAGTTTGCCGTCGCCTCGCTGGAGCCGCCGCGGCCGTCGGCGATCTTGTAACTGAAAGATGCCGCGCCGTTGAAATCGGCTGCCGTGGTAAAGCGGATCCCGTTTTCCTCCAGAACCGCCGTTCCGCCGACCGCCAGGGAGACCCCGGTCACCGTCAGCTGATCGAGATCGGCGTCCTTGTCATTCGCCAGCAGCGTGGCGAAGGAGATAAGGAAGGATGCCACATCTTCATCAACTGCGGCCAGCGTATCGGCGGCAGCGGCCGGGCCACGGTTGACAAGACCTTTGACGATCGCATCCCGGTTGAGAAGCGTTCCGTCTGCGAAGGTCACCAGTTCCACGCCGCCGCCAGCAAGCTGGTTGCGCAGCGAGATTTTTTCACCGCTGACGAATTCGATTTCGACGGCCTCGCCGAACTTGTGCAGGACGGCCTCGCTTCTGGCGATATCATGCAGAACGAGAACGTCCTTGTCGCCTGCGGCACCCGCAGTCTCAATGATGTCATCGGAGCCGTCGCCGCGTCCGTAGACATAGGTGTCGGAGCCGTCGCCACCGAGCAGCAGATCGTTGCCGGTGCCGCCTTCGATGATGTCGTCACCGAGGCCGCCGGAGACGACATCGTTGCCTTCATCCCCAAACAGGACGTCGTCACCATTGCCGCCGGACAGCGCATCGCGCCCTGCCCCGCCCATCAGCATATCGTTGCCATCGTCGCCACGCAGACGATCATTGCCGCCATTGCCGATCAACCGGTCATTGCCGCCATAACCGACGATCGTCTCGTCGCCATCGGTGCCGACGAGTGTATCGCGCGCTTCCGTGCCGTTGAGGGTCATGCCAGCATCGAGACCGGATTTGAGATCGACCACCGTCAGATTGTCGAAAGTCAGACCCGCATTGCCCCAGGAGTAAAGACCGAAAGTACCGGCGTCGAGTTCCCGGTCGCCGATCGGATAGGCAAACAGCGCTTCGTCGTTGACAAATGCGGTGATCTTGTCACCGACGACCTCGACACGGAGCTTCGTTTCCTGGCCCGACTCATATTTGCCCGGCACCTGCGTAAGGATTTCCTCGATGCCATTTCTCATCCGGACGAGGTTGAAGATGCTGCCGGCGCCATTGCTCGGGCTACGATCCAGAGTGCCATCGGCGTCGAGTTCAAGCTTGTAGTAGTTCTTACTGTCCTTGTAGCGGAACAGGAAGCCGAGACCGTCCTTGTCCGGTGTCTGGAAAGTCGTCTCGATGGCGTAATCCGTCCATGCGAGCGCCGCCGGGTCGTTGAACAGCGCATAAGTGCCAAGGCGCAGCACGTTGACGCCGTCACCCATCGGGCTCCAGCCGCGCTTCCAGTAGTCGGAGCTGGTTGCGCCGGTCCAGGTCAGTTCACGGCTCGCAAGTTCGGTCGTCTGCAGCAGCTTGCCGTTGGAAATCAACCATTCGGACGCTTTTCCATCCGCTCCGATACCGCCGGATTCACCCTCGTCGACGATATTGAAGCGCGCCATCGCTTCGGCGGAGGAGAAGTCCTCTGCGACGAGGATTTTCGTCTTGTCCACGACCGTGACGTCGACGCGGTCCGTCGAAACGTAACCATTGGCTGAGGTTACCTTCAGGATCAGCCTGTTGATGCCCGTATCAAGGGCGACGTCGACCTTCTTGCCGGTGGCGACGACGTTGCCGTCAAGGTCTGTCCAGACGAAGCCTGTCAGTTGCTCAGGTCCAAACGAAGACGATGCATCAAGTGTAACGGATGCCTTGCCGTCGCCATCCAGGTCATAGACCCGCTGGTCGATGCCGGCCTTCGCTGTCGTGACGGCCCGGGTGACGACGATGTCATCGAAAACCGAGGCGCGCTGGCCGCTGGAATAGACACCCACCGTGCCGCCGGAGAGCGGTGACGTTGCATCCACAACGGGACCGCCAAAGACGTTCTTGTCACCCAGGAAGACGTTGATGACGCCTCCGACGACCGAGACGGTCAGCGGAAGCTCCATATTGTACTGGACGCCCTCATTGATGGAGGCAAGGACGACGGCGTTACCTTCCGAAACCTTGACCAGCTGACGACGGTTCGCTTCGCCATCCATGGTAAAGCGGTAATAGTTGTTTGCATCCTTGTAATAGAAGTAGACACCAATCGCATCATTATCGAGCTGCGTCAGCGTCGCCTCGAAAACGTAGTTGCTCCAGCCGGCCGATTGAGCGCCGATGTAGACGAGCTTGTTGCCGGTCGCATCGCTCTGGTCGAAAAGTGCCGCCTCCGGGGCGTCGAGACCTTCAGTTGTGGTCGAGCGCGAAAATACTGTGCCCTTGAGCAGGAACTTGCCGGTAATGCCGTCAGTTGCGCCAAAATTCGTAGCCCAGCCGTCAGCCTTGCCGTCATTGAAGTTTTCAATGAGCAGGGTGCGGTCACCGCGAACGAGAACGTCAACCGTATCGATGGTCTTGACACCGTTTGCATCGGTTGCACTCAACGTCAGCTTGTGCTTGCCAAGCGAAAGATCGGCGACGGCTTCCTTGCCCTCGGCAACCACATCGCCGTTCTTGTCCGTCCAGACGAACTTCTGGATGTCTCCCGACAACAGCGACCTGGCCGCGGAGAGGTTGACGCTCGCCTTCGACGCACCGGTTGCTGCATCGGCCACGATATCGTCGCCGGCATCGGCCATGGCGCGCGCCTGACCTGCGCCGACATAAACATTTTCGAATACTTCTTGGTGGCCGCGATAATAACCGGTCAGGCCGTTGCGATCGAGTTCCGGCTTGGTGCGGAAGCCATCGAGATAGTCGTCGAAAGCGGTGAAATAGGTTTCGGTGGTGATGCGGTTGTTGTCCGGATCGATGGTGATCAGGCGGATGGCGCCATTGCCGCCGTTGGAGCCGCGCGACTCGACGCCGTTGCCGGTGATTTCGCGGGAAACGCCGTTCTGGTAGTTGACCAGGAACTGGAAGACCGGCTCGCCATACTGGTTATAGGTGATATCGGTTTCCGCACCATCGCCGAAGATGTGACCCGAGAAGGTCATGACGATGTTGGGATAACGCGCAAGCAGGGCCCGGGCGACATATTCGCCGTCATTTGCGCCGCGCTGGTCCGTGCGCATGCCGTAATCGTAGCCAGCGCCTTCATCGTAAAGCGGCGCGGCCAGATTATCCTGACGTCCCGCGTAGCTCGTGAGTGAGTGTGTCGCAAGCATGACGCGGTGGTCGGGGAATTTTTCGATGACGTCGCCCGCCCAGCGGATCACGTCGTCTCGCGGGCCGAATTCAAGCGAGATGGACAACCATTTCGTGCCGTCGGGTGCAGTGAAGTTGCTGTAGGTATTACGGGCGGCCGCCTGTTCCTGATCGTACGCGCCCCCGAAGGTGCCGGCATTGGTTGCGGCCTGTTTTGCAGCCGAGAAACGGCTGTCCAGCTGGTCGGAGGAATGGTTTGCGGCGTTGCCGTATGCGCCCTGGTCGTGATTGCCGGGAAGCAATGCATAGGGAAGCTTACCATCGAGCTTGCGCAGCGCAGCTTCGGCAATATCCCATTCGGAAGGCTGGTTGTTCTGGGTGATGTCGCCCACATGGCTCATGAAGATGATGTTGTGGCTCTGGCGGTTATCGACCAGCCACTGTGTCATTTCGCCGAAGAGGTGCTTGATGCCGTCGTTAGAGGTGTAGTCCTGCGTATCGGGGAAAACGGCGATCGTATAGGCGTTCGGGCCTGCCACGCGCACGCGGAAGTCATCGGTCACGCTTTTGCCTGCGGCATCCGTCGCGGTCACGCGGATATCGGAATGGCCGAGTTCGGAAAAGTCGAGCGTCAACTTGTTATCGGCAAGCACCGCGTTGACGACCTTGTTTTCGCTGTTCTGCACGGTGAAAGTCAGTTTCTCGCCGGAAAAGTACTTCGACAGATCGATCGTCATATTCGCCGCGTCGGGCGTAACCATCATGTCCTTGATCGGGGTGGTTTTCGCCACTGCCGACGGATCGACGGGAGCCGTCTCGCCAATTCCCAGAATACCGGAGTTCGCGGGCGTCGTGAATTCGAGCGTGGTGCCTTTTCCGGAGACCGTTCCCGTGCCGATTGCGGGGGTGGCCGAACCTTCCGAGAAACGGACTTCAAGAGCACCAACCTGCTCTGCCGCCTGCTTC
The DNA here is from genome assembly GCF_900188475.1 of Agrobacterium sp. 719_389. Classification (NCBI taxonomy): domain Bacteria; kingdom Pseudomonadati; phylum Pseudomonadota; class Alphaproteobacteria; order Hyphomicrobiales; family Rhizobiaceae; genus Agrobacterium; species Agrobacterium sp. 719_389. Next base: position 234,119 of record NZ_FYEM01000007.1, on the reverse strand, counting down.
ATCGCGTCAGGCAGGATGCCTGAGGTTTTCGGACCGCTGAGGTAAGACATCTCGTCTTTCGTCAGCGCTGTCTGAAGGAAGAGGAAGTTGCTGAGATAACCGGGGGAGGTTTCACCGTCCTCATCGGAGAAAATCAGGAAGCCCTTGGACAGGTCGATGGCGAAACGGCTGGCACCGGAAGAAGCGATCTGCTGGGTCGCGACAAATTCGCCGTTGACGTATTTGTTCATCGAAACCGTGCCGTTCGAATTTTTCTCGATCGTGAGGCCTATACGGTTCCAGGCATCCAGTTTCGCCGTGCCGCGATAACTCCCGCCAATACCGACGCCGTAGCTGCTACCACTCGCCTTGCCGAAAATATCGGCATCGTTGCTGTTGCTGATATCCGTCTGAAGGAAAGGCATCCAGCCGGTGGAACCGTTCGTCGGAAAATAGACGTCATAAACGAGGCTGTAGGATGTCACCGTCCCGGCGCCACCGGGCGAGACAAGAATGCTCTGCTGCTGCGAAAGGCTCGGAATCTTCAGCAACCAGTCGGAAGAAGTTTCGATGGGATTGGCAATCGAGTTTTGTGAGGTCGTCATCTCTTTGGCCTTTCTGCGTGAAACGGATTGGCCCTTTGGCCATGCCGGCACGATTAGAGCCGATGACTAACGCCCGGATGACGAATTCTTAACAATCCGTAAACGCGCCATAGCGATTTCCCATGCCCCCTATCGGTTACGCCACAGGGTAAACGAAGCCTTCCGGCGGGCGTCATGGTGCTGTCAGCCTTTTCGCCGATACTCACACGACATAAGGACGGCCCATACGGCGGCAGAAAAGGATCCCATGTCGACCACGCAGCTGAAGGCCTTTCACATCGTCGCGCAATCGGGCGGCTTTTCGCAGGCCGCGCGGGACATGGCGATCAGCCAGTCCACCCTTTCGGCCCATGTGCGGGAGCTGGAGGCTACCAGCGGCGTCAACCTTCTGGAAAGAAAACCGCGGGGGGTGAGCCTCAGCCCGCAGGGCGAACGTCTGTTCGAGATAACCGCGCGCCTGTTTCAGGCCGAAAACGAGGCGAAGGCTTTCCTGCGCGGCGATACGGGTTCCGCGGGCGGGCATCTGCGTGTTGCAGCGGATGGTCCCGTGCTGCCGCTGCCGATCCTTTCGCGGCTGAAGGCCGAGCGGCCGCAGCTTACCTTTTCCCTTTCAGTCGACAATTCGGCGCGGGTGATGGAACAGATCATCGATTATCGCGCCGATGTCGCCATTACCGCCCGCGCACCGGATGATCCGCGCCTCTATGGCGTCAAATTTCTCAGCATGCGGCTTGGCTTGTGCGTGCCCGTCTCTCACCCGCTGGCTGAGCGGGAGAGCGTCTTCATGGCCGAGTTGGAAGGCCTATCCTTCGTCATGCGCGAGCGGGGATCGCGCACCCGTGAAATCTTCGAAAACAACCTTGCCGATCACGGCATTTCCATCCAGCGGGTGATCGAAATCTCCTCCCGCGAGGGCGTGCGGGAGGCCATCGCCAACGGGGTGGGATGCGGCGTGGTGGCCGATCTGGAATTTGGCCACGATGCACGCCTTTCCTTTGTGCCGCTTTGCGACGCCAACGAACTCATCGACGAATATGCAATCTGCCTTGCCGAGAGACGCCATCTGCCGTTGGTGCGTAGCTTCATCGAAGAAGCCGGCCGGGCCTGATTGCGGCCCGATCACGGCTTCCTCAACCGGCCACCCCAATATTCAAAAAACGTTCCGATGCACATCCGACATCGCACGCCTCAGGTCGTCCACCGCAGAGGCTGTCGGGCCTGGTTGGTCGTTCAGTGCCGGCGGCATTTTCCAGCCGGGGTCGATGCCTTCCATATTGGGCAATTCATGGGCGATGCCCTTGTGGCAATCGATACAGGTGGCCTTGCCCGTCAGCAGATATCTGGAATGGATATCGGCGGCGCGCTGCGTCTGTTTGGTAAAATCCATGGCGGCGGAAGAATGGCAGTTGCGGCATTCCAGGCTGTCATTGGCCTTCAGGCGCGACCATTCGTGCTGGGCAAGCTCCAGCCGCTTGTCGAGGAACTTCTTGCGCGTATCGATGGTGCCGAAAATCTTGCCCCAGACCTCCTTGGAGGCCTGCATCTTGCGGGCGATCTTGTCCGTCCATTCATGCGGCACATGGCAATCCGGACAGGAGGCGCGCACGCCGGAACGGTTGGAGAAATGCACCGTCCGGGTCAGTTCCTCATAAACATTCGCCCGCATCTCGTGGCAGGAAATGCAGAAGGCTTCCTTGTTGGTCATTTCAAGCGCGGTATTGAAGGCGCCCCAGAACATGACCCCGCCGACAAAACCGCCAAGCGTCAGGAAAGCGAGGCTAAGCGTGCCCGCCGGTGTCGTAAGGACCGCCCAGAGCCAGACGAGAAGTTTTTTCACTCGGGCGATCATCATTCGCTACCCGCCGGTTTGACGCCCATTTCACTCATGTCCTGAAACGTGTTGGGCACGAGCGGCCGCGTATCGGCCTGCGGCACATGGCAGGCTGTGCAGAAATAACGGCGCGGCGAAACATCCGCCAGCATCTGGCCTTCGCGCGTCATGTAATGCGTCACGCTGATCATCGGCGCGCCGGAATCCTGCGTGAATTCGCGCTTGTGACAGGAGAGACAGCGGTTGGCATTGACCGAAAGCTGGTAGCCGTCGATCGAATGCGGAATGACCGGCGGCTGTTCCGGATAGGCGCGCATGCGCCTGAAGTCGTCGATCACCCATTTCGGCAGGGGTTTGGCGGGCTCGGTGCGCATGGCGTCGCCGCGCGGGCCGGACAATTCCGGCACCATCTGCGCAACGGCGCCCGTCGCCACCGCGACCACCAGAAGCGTGGCGACCATCCATCCGTGTTTCCTGATCATGCGACTGGCTCTATCTTGACTGCGCATTTCTTGAAATCCGTCTGCTTGGAGATGGGATCGGTTGCGTCGAGCGTCACCTTGTTGATGAGCTGGCTCGCATCGAACCAGGGAACGAAGATGACACCAGGCGGCATGCGGTTGCGGCCGCGCGTTTCCACGCGGGAGCGGATTTCCCCGCGGCGCGAGACGATGCGGATTTCCGCGCCCTGATTGAGCCCGCGCTTGCGCGCATCATCGGCATTCATGAAACAGCGGGCGCCGGGGAAAGCCTTGTAGAGTTCCGGCACGCGCATGGTCATGGAACCGGAATGCCAGTGCTCCAGCACGCGGCCCGTCACCAGCCAGGTATCGAATTCGTCGTCGGGGGATTCGGCCGGCGGCTCATAGGGCACGGCGATGATGACCGCCTTGCCGTCCTTGTTGCCGTAGAATTTCACGCCCTCGCCGGGTTTGACATAGGGGTCGTAGCCCTCGCGGTAACGCCACAGCGTTTCCTTGCCGTCCACCACAGGCCAGCGCATGCCGCGCACCTCGTGATAGGCATCGTAGGGCGCCAGATCATGGCCGTGGCCGCGCCCGAAGGCGGCATATTCCTCGAAGAGGCCCTTCTGCAGATAGAAACCGAAATCCCTGGATTCCTGGTTCTGGTAATCCGCGTTGATCTCGCTCAGCGGGAATTTGCCGACATCGCTGTCCTTGAAGAGAACCTCATAAAGCGTCTTGCCGCGATAGGCGGGATTGGCGTCGAGTATCTCCGCCGGCCACACTTCATCGGTGGTGAAGCGCTTGGAAAATTCCACCAGCTGCCAGAGATCGGAACGCGCCTCACCCGAGGCCTCGACCAGCTGGTGCCAGACATGGGTGCGCCGCTCGGCATTGCCATAGGCGCCTTCCTTCTCCACCCACATGGCGGCGGGCAGAATGAGGTCGGCGCTCATGGCGGTGATGGTCGGATAGGCATCCGAGACCACGATGAAGTTTTCGGGATTGCGATAGCCCTGATACGTCTCGTTCTTGGTATTCGGACCGGCCTGAACGTTGTTATTGACCTGCACCCAGTAGAAATTCAGCTTGCCGTCATGCAGCATGCGGTCCTGCTGCACGGCGTGATAACCCGGCTTTTCCGGGATAATGCCGTGCGGGATGCGCCAGATTTCCTCGGCATGTTTGCGGTGTTCGGGGTTGGTCACCGTCATGTCGGCCGGCAGGCGATGGGCGAAGGTTCCGACCTCACGCGCCGTGCCGCAGGCCGAGGGCTGGCCGGTGAGCGAAAACGGGCTGTTGCCCGGCTCGGAAATCTTTCCCGTCAGCAAATGAATGTTATAGACCATCTGGTTGGCCCAGACACCGCGGACATGCTGGTTGAACCCCATGGTCCAGAGCGACATGACCTTGCGTTTCGGGTCGGCATAAAGCTCGGCCAGTTCTTCCAGAAAACCGGCTTCCACGCCGGTCATGGCCGCGGTTTTTTCCAGCGTGTATTCGGACACGAAAGCCTTGAAGGTCTCGAAATCGATCGCTTCTGTCTTGGTCGGATCAGCGGAATTGGCGGCATTCACCTCAACCGGATTATCGGGGCGCAGGCCGTAACCGATATCGGTGACGCCGCGCACGAATTTCGTGTGGTTCTTCACGAAATCCTCGTTGACGCGCCCGGTCTTGATGATGTGGTTGGCGATGTAATTGAGGATGACGAGATCCGTACCCGGCTTGAAGACCATCGGGATATCGGCCAGATCCATGCTGCGATGGGTGAAGGTCGAAAGCACCGCCACCTTCACATGGTTGAAACCCAGCCGCCGATCGGCGATGCGGGTCCACAGGATGGGATGCATCTCCGCCATGTTCGAGCCCCAGAGCACGAAGGCATCGGCATGTTCGAAATCATCGTAACAGCCCATCGGCTCATCCATGCCGAAGGTGCGCATGAAGGCATAGGCAGCAGACGCCATGCAATGGCGGGCATTGGGATCGAGATTGTTGGAGCGGAAGCCGGCGCGCATCAGCTTGGTCGCGGCATAACCCTCGAAGATCGTCCATTGGCCGGAACCGAACATGCCCACAGCCGTCGGTCCCTTTTCCTTCAGCACCCGCTTGCACTGCGCGGCCATCACGTCGAAGGCCTCGTCCCAGCTTACCGGCTCGAACTCGCCATCCTTGACGTAGACGCCGTTCTTCTTGCGCAGCAACGGGGTCTGCAGGCGGTCCTTGCCATACATGATCTTGGACAGGAAATAGCCCTTGATGCAGTTGAGGCCACGATTGACCTCCGCCTGCATGTCGCCATGGGTGGCGACGACCTTGCCTTCCTTGACGCCGACCATGACGCCACAACCCGTGCCGCAGAAACGACAGGGCGCCTTCGACCATTTGATCTGCAAGGCGGAAACGCCGCCCGGCACCGGCTGCGCGGCCGCCGGAAGCGCAATGCCCGCCGTTGCCGCCGCAATGCCGGCGGCATGCGCCTTCAATAGATCACGCCGCGTCAGTTCGCTGCTCATCGCCGCCTGTCTCCTCTGTATCGACGTGTTCGAAAACCATGTTGGCGGCAATCACACCGTCGAGTGTCGAAATATAAGTGAGCGTATCGCCCAGCATGCTGGTGCTCGTGCCATCGATGACGATGACGATCTTGCCGTTGCCCTCGCCATGAACCTCGACATTGTCGAGCGTTAAAAGCGTTGCGAGCACGGCGTCGCGCATCTGCGGCATCACCGCCACCACGGCGCTTGAAACATGATACCGCCCTGTATTTTCAGGCATATTGCATCTCCGTGGCTGTTTCCTTGATCTCGATCACACCGGCCGGGCAGACGGAAACGCAGGCCCCGCAGCCGGTGCAGGCTTGTTCGATAAGTTCAGGCACGAAGGGACCGCCGCGGCGCGGGCGAAACCGGATGGCCTCGGTCGGGCAGGCATCGCGGCAGGCCTGGCAATCAATATTGCCGAAGGCGAGACAGCCTTTACCGATCGCCATGACATGATAGAAGCGTTGGGCAGCAGGGGCGGAAAACACCGGCTCCGGACAGGCTTCGGCGCATTTGCCGCAAAAGGTGCATTCCCCGACGGAGAAATCCACCGAAGGCAAACCGCCCACCATGGTAATGATGCCGGGAGGACAGGCTTCGACACATTTTGCGCAACCGCTACAAGCGGTGAGGTCGCTCAACGCGACCCCGGGGGGACAGATGCGTGGCCTATGTTTTTGCCCGCCGCGCAGCAAATCGCGCCGGCTGAGGGAGGCTTCCATCATCATGGCGCCCTCAATGACCGGGCGGCCCCGGAGGGCCGTAAATGATCTGGAACATCCAGACGATAAAGCCATAAGCCCCGACAAATCCGACCGCCAGAACGGGCCAAATTCCAAAGGCCAGAACGGCGAAGGTCACAAGTTCCCTCGTCCGGCCAGGCTTTTCATCTGTGTGTTGAGGCGCGACTATTTTAGGCATATTCGCGTTTCCTATTCGTTTCGAGTCATCATCGGCTAAAAGACGGAAATATTCAACTATTTGATTTTATTGATTATCTATTAGAACTAACATTCATCAAGACCGCTCGCCTAAGTCACTGATTTCGCATTGTGCTTTTGCTGAAAAAATAAACAGTCGACGTAAATGGGTTGAACGCCCGACCGTCGGAGCTGCCGGAAGCTCTCATCCGCAGGCTCCCTTATCGTCCATGCCCGGCGCGCGCATGAAAGGGAGAAAACTCTGCAGCCAGGCGCCGAAACTCGCCGCCCAGAGCATTGCACTGAGGCCGTGGTGATAGGGTGACAGGATCGCGGCGAAATCGAACTCAGGCAGGATGCGGATCAGTCCGGCCGCCGCCATCAGGGCAGCCGACGCATGGGCCTGCCATGGCAGAGACGCCAGATTGCGGCCCGTGTGCCGGAGCCCGGCGATGATGAAAACCGCCATGACAGCGCATCCAAGCGCCCCGACCGACAGGAGATGCAGCCCTGCGGCGGGCGTAACGGAAAAACCGAGCCGTGTCGCCCCGAGCGCCAGAAATCCCGCGCCGGCAAAGGCATTGCCAAGCCCGAGCAGCAGCACCTCGGTCCTGAAGACCGCACGCCCGATAAACCATTCGGCCAGCCGGTCGAAAAACGCCGCACCGGCCGCAAGCGCTAGCCAGGCGCAGACATCGCTTTGCGGAAAGGCGAGCCTCGCCGCCATATAAATCGTCACCATGGCGCCCGCCATGTGCTGGCGGCCGGGATGCGGCCGGTAAGGCGTGGTCTCCCCGCTTGGATCGAGCGCCAGATTGATGACGACCACATTGATGCGGGCTGCCGAGAGCGAAAACAGCACGATGAAGATGCACAGTGCCACTTCCAGACAGCGGGATGCGAATGCGAGATCGCTGGCCCACCAGCCATAACGCACACCCGCTTCCGTCGCCGCGAAAAGAAGAAGCCAGATGAGAAATGTCAGGTGCTTCACCGTGCGCCGCGCCAGCATTGCCCTGCCGATGAGGGCGGAGAGCGCCAGCAGAAAAGCCATATCGAAAAAGCCGGCCAGCAGGCTCCACGCATCAGCCCCCAAGACACCGATGATGCGGCCCGGCAGCCAGAGGCAGGCAAGATGGACCAGCGTTCTTCCCTGCGCCGGTTTCGTATCCGTCCATTCCGGCACCGCCGACCCGAGGAAACCCGCAAGCGCCATGCCATAGGTGCCAAAAATCATCTCATGGGCGTGCCATTGCGAGGCAGGCACGGCATCGGCCAAAGACAGGCCATAACCACCGATAACCACCCACGACAACGGCCAGACCGCGCCGTGCAGGGCGGCCAGTGGAAAAAACAGCCGCAGGGCTTCGGAAAGGATCGGCGGCGGCCTCATCTGACCCGCTCCCTCGCCGAAAACAGTTCGGCAAAGGCCGGGCTCTCGGCCAGGCGTTCCGCTTCATCGAACACCGCCCGCGCCATGCGCCCGCCCGGCGAGCCGGAAGGCTTGTGAGCGGCAACCACGCGGCCATCCATGCCTGAAAGCACGATCAGCCTGTCGGCCACCATCAGCGCTTCATGAAGATCATGGGTGACAAGAAGGGTGGAGAAACCGCGCCTGCGGGCGGTACCCACCAGAAGCTCCTGCAAATGGCGTCGCAGGCCGACATCGACGGCGCTGAAAGGTTCGTCCAGAAACAGCATGTCCGGCTCCACCGCCAGCGCCCGCGCCACACCGGCGCGCTGGCGCATGCCGCCGGAAAGCTCGACCGGATATTTGTCGAAATCCGCTTCTTCCAGCCCAACTTCGAGCGCAAAACACCCAGCCCTTTCACGGCGTTCCCGTTTCGGCATGCCGGTGGCCGCAAGGCCGTAGGCGATATTGTCGATCAGCGTCATCCATGGCAGCAGCCGCGGTTCCTGAAAGACCAGACCCTGCCGGCGATATCGACGATGCACGCGGCCGCGAACGGGATCGATGATGCCAGCCGCGATCTGCAGGATCGTCGTCTTGCCGCTGCCGGAAGGGCCAAGCAGCGCCACGGTTTCCCCCGGCGCTATGCTCAGGTCGAAATTCTCGAACAGGCTGCGACCTAAAAAGGCGTGGCCGACATGTTCGAAACGCAGGTTGGAATGATCGCTCATCGTTTGACACCCCATGGCAGCCCGGCGGCGCGCCAGCGTTCCAGCGCTTCGCGCAGCAGATGCAGCAGGCCGTAATCGGTGAGCAGCGCCAGCGCGACGGTGATGGTGAGCCAGGCGCTGACCTGCGCAACGTCGAACAGCGCGCGTGCGGTGGCCAGTTCGCCGCCAATGCCGCCGGAATTCGACAGAAGCTCGGCCATGACAGTGACTTTCCACGCACTGCCGGCCGTCGTGGTCCAGGCGGGAAAGAGATAGGAAAGCAAATGCGGCATGGTGACGGTGCGCAACCGGTAAAACCATGGAGCACCGAAGGCCTGCGCCATCACCTCCAGCTGACGATCCCGCTTGGCGACACCTTCCAATGCACCGGCAAAGGAAACGGGAGCCGATGCGATGACAACGGTCATGACGGCAGTGCCGCCGGAGGAACCGAACCAGATCAGCGCCAGCACGATCCAGCCTATGGGCGGAACGCCGAGCAGGACGGTGACAACAGGCTTCATCAGCCGCATGGCCGCGAAGGAATAGCCTGCCAGCACGCCGGCGACGGTGCCCATTCCCGCCGCAATGGCGAAACCGGTCAGGGCCCTGACGGCGCTCTGCGAGAGAATCGCGAGGAAATCCGGCCTCGCCGCAAGCACTCCGATAGCCGCGAAGGTCTCACCCGGCGAAGGCAGGATGAAGGAGCCATAAATTTCATGCCCGGCCTGCCAGGCGGCGAGAAAGCAGAAAATACCCGAAAGCCCTGCCCAGCCCGCCCAGAGATAGCGGCCCATCCAGCCAAGACTTTCGAGAATGCGGTTCATGCCTGCTACACCAGATAAAACCCGTCATCCGGCCGCCGACCGCCGATGATCGCGGGGTCGGCCTTGGCGAGTTCATCGTAAAACGCCTCAAGATCGGTACGCGCAGCACTCGCCTTCAGCGCACATAGATGGCTAGTCGGGAAGGAGGCAGCGATGATGTCAGGCGGAAAGCCCAGGGCTTCGGCGACGGCATCGGCCGCCGTCTTCGGATCGGCGATGGCGCTGGCGAGCGCCGCCTCCATGCCCGCCTGCAGCGCCTCTATGCCGGACTTGCCGAGCTTTTGCTGAACCTGCGACGTCAAGGCGAGGCCGGCCTGCGGGATTTCAGCCTTGCCGGCCACCTTCGCCCATTCCTGCTGGATATCGATGGTGCGGTGGACGGTCATGAAAAACGACTTCGCCTTGATCAGCACAGCGGTTGCGGCCGGTTCGCTGAGCAGCGCCGCATCCACCCTGCCCGTCAGCAGCAATTGCACGGCTTCCGGCGGCGAGGCGGCATATTCCAGCTTGATGTCGCCGGGCTTCAAGCCGTTTTCGGCAACAAGCCGGCGCAGCACGAAATCGGGCATATCGTTCTTGAACGGCAGGGCAAGCGTCTTGCCGGATAGGCTTTTAAGCGAGGTCAGCGTCTCGTCTTTCGAAACGATATAGAGCAGACCCGTGGTCAGCACGTTGAGCAGCCCGAGGCCGAGGCCGCGATTATGGAGATTGGCGGCGCCATAACTCGGCATCACCACCGCCCCCATGGAGCCGGAGGCAACGGCCGCGCGCATTTCATCCGGCGTTTTCCAGGCCTTGAAGACGGCCTCACGCGCAACGTCCTTCAGGAACCCGCCCTTTATCGCATGGGCCAGCACGGCGGACGGCGCAGCGGGAGGCCCGTAAAAGGTGAGCGGTGTCTCCGCTTTCAGAATATGCGGTGCGGCAAGCGTCGCCACCGTGAAACCGGAAAGGGCCGAAAGAGCCTGACGACGGGTGAGATGATGGGCCATGGTCCTGATCCTTGTTCGCGCCGGAAGCGCCCCGATGCCGCACAACCGGCCTTGCGGCCCGGAGCGTCACCAACCCGGAAATGACATTTTGCAAGCGGGTGCTCTTTGCGCAGGATCAAACAGCACCGGAAGCAAGGGGCTATTTGCATGTTTTAAGAGACCGGGCCTCTCGCAGAATGCGCGATCCCTCCTGCGCGGCGGCGGCGATATCGAGAAACATCAATCTCGCCGTTTCGACGACGCCTTCATCGACCGTGTCGTCCTCGGCAAAATCTGACAGCATATCGGTCAGAAGCCCGATCTTGCGCCGCTCCTCGCGGGCGGCGGCAAGGAGCTTGACGACATTGCGCTGGCGCTCGAAATCCTCAAGCTCGCGCAGCGCGTCGTGCACCCTGTCGCGGCAGCCGCAATCGAGCGCGCTTTGCAAAACCACGTTACGCACGAGATGGATCGCCGCCGCGATATCCGCCCCGCCCGGCGCTGCTGCGGACAACGTTTGTTCACTTTGCCCGTTCGTCGTCATGCATTCACCCCATGCGCCGTGTTGCGGGCGCGGGCGATCCAGGCCGCCCCTTCCTGCCCGTGGTGAAAACCATTGGAAAAAGGCACGTCCGGATAGATTTGGCTGAGACGGGCAAGACCATCTTCCGCACCCCGCCTGCCGGTCAGAACATCGTCATGGATCTGCGCCACCGCCACCATGTCGCAATCCTGCGGCGAGAGGCGGAAGCGGGCGATGCCGGCAGCGGCCAGATCCTGAAGTTCGCCAAGCAGCGACTGGCAGGTGTGCGACACCGTCTGCACCCCGTTCAGCGCCAGAAATGATTGCCGGTCAAGCGTGCGGACCGGCAATCCATCCGGATCGTCGCCACAGACGAACTGGCAATTATCCTTGATATTGCCCTTGGCGCGGGCATGGGCGCAACGCGCCGAAATGGCGAGCGGCAGGCGGCCGAAGGCGAAGATTTCGAAGTCCACATCAGGCGTCTCCGCCACGATGCGCTCCACCGAGATCATCGGCAGTTCCGGCGGCAGGCAGATGGCGCTTGCCCCGCGCGAGGACAGCAGCCGCGCGGTGGCTGCATTATAAACATTCACCATCGGCCCGACGACGTGCGGCGCGCCATGCAGCATGCCAAGGGCGGAAAGGTCATTCGCCTCGACGGAATAGGGACTATCGGCGATCAAGCCGCGCAGCTGGCGGCTTTCCCGTTCCAGCGTCACCAGTGAAAGCGTCGAAAGGATCACCTGTTTTCCGGCGCACTCCAGCCGCTCGATCACCTCTGCCAGATGCGGCTCGGTGAAATGAAACCGTTTGGAACAGACGGTCTCGCCGAGATAGACATGGCTGACGGGCGCTTCATCGGCGATGCGGAAATAGAAATCTCGCCATTTCTCGCCCTGCCAGAGATAAAGGACCGGGCCGAGCGCCAGAGTGGTCGTTACAGGTTTTGCCATCGCCTTCATCTCCAGCGTTTCTCGTAAGCGCCAACGGTGGTGCGCTGGCCTTCGCTTAAGAGCCGCAGGCGTGAGAGCAGCCTGCCGCGTTCTTCGGCACCGGCGGAAAGCGCCCGGTGCAGGGTGGAAACCACTTCCGCCACATAGGCCTTGCCGCGCTGGCGACCCTCGATCTTCAGCGCGCTAACCCCTGCGTCGCGCAGGGAATCGATCTGGTCCATCACGTCAAGCGACACCGGATCCTCGAAGGCATAGGACTTGTCGTCAGCGATCTCGAAACGGCCCTTGCACAGCGTGGGGTAACCCGCCGCCTCCCCCGCCGGAAAGCGGTTGATAGTGTAATCACCGAGTTCTGACACCAGCTCCTGCCCATCCTGCCGGTAATGCACATGGCTTGCCGGCGAGCAGACGCCGTTCATGTTGGGTGATTTGCCTGTGGCGTAGGACGAAAGCGAACACCGTCCCTCCGCCATGACGCAGAGACCACCGAACACGAAGATTTCGATTTCGCAGCGGATTTGCCGCGCCAGCCGGGCGATGTCAGGAATCGTCAGGGTGCGCGGCAGCACCACCCGTTTTGCGCCGAAAGCATCGACGAGAAAATTGACCGCATCGGCATTGGAGGCGGAGGCCTGTACCGAGACGTGGATGCGCTGCTGCGGATGGTTTTCCGCCACATGCGCCATCAGGCCGAAATCGGCGAGGATAAGCGCGTCAGCCCCCGCCTTCACGGCGTCGGTCGCGCCGCGATACCAGATATCCTCATTACCTGCGCGCATGAAGGTGTTGAGCGCCACAAAGGTCTGGACACCGCGTTTCTTCGCGTAAGTGATGGCGTCGGCCAGCTCTTCGCGGGAAAAATTGAGGCCGGGGAAATTGCGAGCATTGGTTTCATCACGAAAGCCGCAATAGACGGCGTCCGCCCCGGCATCCACGGCCTCACGAAAGGCGGCGGGCGTTCCCGCAGGACAGATCAGTTCCATGCCTGCTCTCCCCGCGTTTCGGACAGAACGTGGCCGCGCAGACGGTTCGCGACACGCGTTACCACCGGCGCGAAAGGCCCGGCAAATGCACCGAGGTCGCGCGGCAGATCGATGCCGCTGTCATCAAGCGCATTGCGCAGCGCCAGCATCGCCTCCATGTCGCCGGTGACGCTGAGATCACGCGAAAAGAACAGCGCATCGGCATCCTGCCGCCCCTCCATCAGCGCAAGCAGCATGAAAAGCGGTCCCTCGACCGCCGCGTCCGTCTTGGGCAGGCGGCCCTTTCGGCTGACGGTGATGGCAGGACTTGCGGGTTCGACCATGAAGGCGAAGGGGAGATCGACAGGCAGAAAAGCGTAGCGCTTGTTGCGATGTTCGCCGAGCCGGACGAACATATCCGGGTGCCGCTTCATGATCTGCGCCAGCATCGCCGCCGTCGCTCGCTGCACCACGGCAATCGGCAGAAATTTCAAGGGGGTGGCGATGGCGGCGGGAAAAGGTCTCATGAAGGTTCCTGTCGGCTCTGTTGCGGGCGGCAACCTAACCGCGGCGCACGGATGGCGGTTTGAGCGAACGCAAAGACAGGGTGATTTTCCGGCGTGAAACGATGAAAAGCGCTATAGATCACGGACTTGTCAAGCGAAGGAGGCCGCCCATGTCCGATATAAGGGTCAAACGGATTTACGAACCCGCCAGCGAGGATGACGGCACGCGCGTTCTGGTGGACCGGCTCTGGCCGCGCGGCATGCGCAAGGAAGATGCAAAACTGTCGCTATGGCTGAAGGCGATCGCGCCCAGCAACGAATTGCGAAAGAACTTCTCCCATATGCCATCGCGCTTTGCCGAATTTACCCGGCATTATCATGAGGAACTGGCGGCCAGTCCCGATGCCGTGGCCCAGATGAAGGAGCTGATGGCGAAAGGCCGGGTCACACTGCTTTATGCCGCCCACGATACCGAACACAACCACGCCCTCGTTCTCGCCGACTATCTTCGTTCGCGCTGAACCCGCATTTGCGGCAGCGCAAGGACATGCCCCACTGCCACCGGCAAACAGGCGGCATGAAAGACGAGCGCACAGACAAAGAGACAGAAACGAAACCCTTCCGCGCCGCCGATCTGCGCGGTTTCGTCCGGTTGCTGGAAGAGCGTGGGCAGCTGCGGCGAATCCGCCAACCGGTCTCGCTGGTGCACGAGATCACCGAAATCCACCGCCGCGTACTCGCCGAGGGCGGGCCGGCGCTGCTGTTCGAGCAACCCGTCGACCACGAGGGCAAGGTGCGGGAGATGCCGCTGCTTGCCAATCTGTTCGGCACGCGTCAACGCATCGAATGGGGACTCGGGCTGGAAACGGGCGGCCTGCCCACGCTTGGACAGAAGCTGGCAGAATTACGAGAACCGCGGCCGCCGAAAACCATGGCAGAGGCCTGGAGCAAGCTGCCTTTGCTCCGGGCGGCGCTTTCCATGCGGCCACGCAACGTCTCCCGCGCGCCGGTGCAGGAAAGGGTGCTGACGGGTGATGCAATCGATCTTGCCCGCCTGCCGGTGCAATGGTGCTGGCCGGGCGAACCGGCCCCGCTCATCACCTGGCCGCTGGTCATCACCCGTTCGCCTGATGATCCCGACGATATCAATGTCGGCATCTACCGCATGCAGGTGTTGGGACCCGAAAGGGTGATCATGCGCTGGCTGGCTCATCGTGGCGGGGCACATCACCACCGGCTGTGGCAGGCGCGCGGGCTGGATATGCCCGTTACCGTCGCCATCGGCACTGATCCCGCCACCATTCTCGCCGCCGTCATGCCGCTTCCCGACCATATCAGCGAGCTTGGCTTCTCCGGCCTGCTGCGCGGCTCGAAAAGCCGCATCGCAAAAGCTTTAACCGTGCCGATGCCGGTGCCGGCCAATGCCGAAATCGTGCTGGAGGGCACCGTTTCGGCAAAGGAAACGGCACTCGAAGGCCCCTATGGCGACCATACCGGCTATTATAATTCGGTCGAATCCTTCCCGGTCATGACGCTGTCGGCAATCACCATGCGCCGCGATCCGATCTATCTTTCCACCTATACCGGCCGGCCGCCGGACGAACCCTCGGTTCTCGGTGAAGCCATGCTCGAGATTTTCCTGCCACTCGTGAAAAAGCAGTTTGCGGAAATCGTCGATCTGTGGTTGCCGCCGGAGGCCTGTTCCTACCGCGTCATGGTCGCCTCCATCGACAAGCGTTATCCCGGCCAGGCAAAGCGGGTGATGATGGGCCTCTGGTCGATGCTGCCGCAGTTCAGTTATGTGAAGCTCATCATTCTGGTCGATCCCGATATTGATGTGCGTAACTGGGCGGACGTCGTCTGGGCGCTCTCAACCCGTTTCGACGCCTCGCGCGATACAACGATCATCGATGACACGCCGATTGATTATCTCGACTTCGCCTCGCCGAAAGCCGGGCTCGGCGGCAAGATGGGGCTGGATGCCACCCGCAAGCTACCGCCGGAGACGGAGCGCGAATGGGGCCGCGTGCTATCCATGACGCCTGACGTGATCGCGAAAGTCGATCTGATGTGGCGCGATCTCGGCCTTGGAGAACGGCCATGACCCCGTGCCGCGTCGTGGTCGGCGTCACCGGCGCCTCGGGTGCCGGCATAGCCCTGCGCATCGTTGAACGCCTCGCCGGGATGAAAAGCGTCGAAATCCATCTCGTCCTTTCGCAATCGGCCAGACGCACCCTGCTGCATGAGGAAGGTGCACAAGCCATAGGGCGGATGTCGTCGCTCGCCAGTGTCAATCACACCGTCGATGACATCGGCGCGGCAATTGCCAGCGGCTCTTTCCCGACAGCCGGCATGATCGTTGCGCCCTGCTCCATGCGCACACTTGCGGCCATTGCAACCGGCCTTTCGGACAATCTTCTCACCCGCGCCGCCGATGTGCATCTGAAGGAGCGCCGGAAGCTGATCCTGATGACACGCGAGACGCCGCTGCATCTCATCCATCTGCGCAACATGTGCGCGGTAACGGAAGCGGGCGCCATCGTCATGCCGCCGGTGCCTGCCTTTTACAACAGACCGCAAAGCGTCGCCGATATTGTCGACCAGATGGCCGCTCGCGCCATTGATCAGCTCGGTATCGCTTCCGCGCCGCAGGCTACTATATGGCAGCCACATGTTGTGAAAGCGCCCTGAGCGATCAGAGATAGGCCATAGGGTCCGCGCCGAAGAGCGCAGCATGGCCACCGGCCAGCAGCCACCAGATCGTCAACGCCGTCAGCGCCGCAGCAAGCAGCATCGGCCCGTCCACGGCGAGGCGCGTTTTGCCGGAGAGGATTGCTGCGAAGGGAACCGTTGCGCTGCCGGCAGCCGTCGCGCTCCACGCATCGCCCAGTCTTTTCCGGGCGCGTTTTTCGGTCATGGCCATTCCGCCGAGAGAAAACAGCGCAAAGCCGCCGAAGAGAATAACGGAGCGCAGGTCGCCATTCGGCACGACATGCCCCAGCGACCAGAACAGAAAACCGATAAGCACCGGATGGCGCGTGATGCGCACGATTGCGCCCGGTCTCTGCCCCTGCCGTACGGAAATGGAGAGAGGATTGACGCTGAAGAGGCCTGCCAGTACGAAAAACAGACCAAGCGGTGCTGCCAGAAACGTGACATGCGCCTGCCAGGGCGCGACATCCCAGAGCGGAATGTAATCGACGGACAACGCGGCATAAAAAACCCAGGCCAGCGTCAGAAGCGAGACCACGGAATAGGCGCCGAAATAAGCGGGCCTGCCGATGGCCGCAATCAGCCGGCCGCGCACGGCCGGCACGGCGGGAATGGAATGCAGCGCCACGAAAAGCGAAAGAGCGGCGACAAGTTCAAGCATGCGACTGTCTTCTCATTGGTTCAGGAACAGCACCGACGCAATCGCCACGGAGGCAAGCACGGCGGAAACCGCGCCCATGCGCTGTAATACTCCCATACGGTACAACAGTACCGCAAAGCCAATGATAACAGGGGTTGCGACAATCAGCCCGACCTGCGCGTCGTTCATGGGAAGCTCCATTTTCCAGAGTTGCGCTTTGTCAGGACAATAGGACTTTGCGCGCTCCCTTCTTTGACCGACCGCAAAGAAGCGGGGTTTGAGGACGCCTAAGCGTGGCTTGCTGTTTTACAATTACGGACAAGGCCATGGCGATCAATACGGAAGAGGAAAGCGGAAATCTGCTCCTGTGGATTCTGGTCTGGAGCGAACTTGCTGCCTTCGGCGCGCTGATCGGGGCGTTCATCATCGCCTTCGCACTCAATCCCGAGGGATTTGCCGCCGCACGCCAGCATCTGCAGCCGCAGCTTGCCGGTCTCAATACGCTGATATTGCTGGCAAGCGGCTGGCAGGCGGCCGTTGCGGCCAGCCGCTACACCGCGCTGCCGGGCAAAAGGCGGGCGCTTGTCCTTGCCGGCCTTCTGGGCTTCGCTTTCGTTGGTGTGAAGCTCTATGAATATTCCACCGAAATCGCCTTCGCCTCCGATCCCGCCTATGGCGCATTCTTTGAGCTTTATTTCCTGCTCACCGGCTTCCACCTGCTGCATGTCGTCTTCGTGGCGATCCTGCTGTTCATCGTGGCCTGCTGGCCGAAAAACGAGAACATCACGCTGGTGACGACGCTGTGGCATGTCATCGATCTGGTCTGGATCGTCATCTTTCCCGTCGTTTATCTGGTTTGACATCATGATCCATCGCACCTCCCGCCAGCTTGCAAGAAGCTTCGCAGCACTCGCCATTCTCGTTCTTGCCGGCACGGCCGTCGTCATATCGTGGAAGGCGGCGTTTCTGCCGCCGGTCGCAGCCGCCTGCCTGATGCTGCTTTTCGCGCTCATGAAATCCAGACGCGTCATCGACGACTTTCTGGGCTTTCGGAAAGAGCGCGGCCTGCTGCGCGCCGCCCTTCTGGCATGGCCCGCCATCTTCGCCGCCGCAGCCCTTTTGCGGGCATTCGTCCAGGGCATTTTGTCACTCTGAAAAGGCCGGTGGCACCACCTCTCCCGTTGTTTGCCAAAAGGCAAAGAACACCCGCGGCCAACGGCTAGAAAGGGTTCAGGCCCCACCGCATTCCGCCAGCCAGCTGGCAAATCCCGGCATGAGGGTTCGATCAAGCCAGTCCGCATAAGCGGTCTTCCGGATGGAAAGGACCATTGGCATGGCAGAACGCCTGACCAAAACAGGAGCGCGAAACGTCTTTTATGGCGGCTCCATCTTCTTCTTTGTCATATTCGTCGGGCTGACCGCCCATAGCCATTATTACATGCGCACCACCTCGACGGATGAAAGCACGCTGACGGAAAGCGTCGCGCGCGGCAAGCACGTGTGGGAGAAAAATTCCTGCATCAACTGTCACACGCTGCTCGGTGAAGGCGCCTATTTCGCGCCTGAACTCGGCAATGTCTGGAAGCGCTATGGCGGCGTGGAAGACAAGCAAGCGGCGCGCGATTCCATCAAGGGCTGGATGGCCGCCCAGCCAACCGGCATCGAGGGCCGACGCCAGATGCCGCAGTTCAATCTCACCGAACAGGAACTCGATGATCTCGTCGACTTCCTCGAATGGACGAGCCGGATCAAGACGCAGAACTGGCCGCCGAACGAGGCGGGTTGAGGTGGACGGCAAGGAGATGACGAGATGAAATACCAGACACAAAAAGTCGCCATGCTGTATTTTTACGGCGCAATCGGGCTGTTCGTGGCGCAGATCCTGTTCGGCGTCGTCGCCGCGACGATCTACGTGCTGCCCAACACGCTTTCAGAGCTTCTGCCCTTCAATATCGTGCGCATGATCCACACCAACGCCCTTGTGGTGTGGCTGCTGATGGGCTTCATGGGCTCGACCTTCTACCTGCTGCCGGAAGAGACGGAAACGGAGCTTTACAGCCCGAAACTCGCCGTCGCGCAGTTCTGGATCTTTCTGGTGGCCGCAGCCGTTGCGGTGGTCGGATATATGTTCCGCATCCATGAAGGCCGCGAATTCCTCGAGCAGCCCTTCGCCATCAAGGTCGGCATCGTCCTCGTCGTCCTGATGTTCCTGTTCAACATCACCATGACGGCGCTGAAGGGCCGCAAGACCACTGTTATCAACATCCTGCTCTTCGGTCTCTGGGGTCTGGCTATCTTCTTCCTCTTCGCCTTCTACAATCCCATGAACCTGGCGCTCGACAAGATGTACTGGTGGTACGTCATCCATCTTTGGGTGGAAGGCGTGTGGGAACTGATCATGGCCTCGATCCT
Source organism: Agrobacterium sp. 719_389 (assembly GCF_900188475.1). Classification (NCBI taxonomy): domain Bacteria; kingdom Pseudomonadati; phylum Pseudomonadota; class Alphaproteobacteria; order Hyphomicrobiales; family Rhizobiaceae; genus Agrobacterium; species Agrobacterium sp. 719_389. The sequence goes on along the minus strand of NZ_FYEM01000007.1, from coordinate 215,144 downwards.
CGCCTTCCTGATGATCAAGCTCAACGGCATCGACCGCGAAGTGGTGGAAAAATGGCTCTATGTCATCGTCGGCCTTGCCCTCTTCTCGGGCATTCTCGGCACCGGACACCACTATTACTGGATCGGCGCGCCGGGTTACTGGCAGTGGATCGGCTCGCTCTTCTCGACGCTCGAAGTGGCCCCCTTCTTCACCATGGTCATCTTCACCTTCGTCATGACCTGGAAGGCCGGCCGCAGACATGAAAACCGCGCGGCACTGCTCTGGTCGATCGGCTGCTCGGTCATGGCCTTCTTCGGTGCCGGCGTCTGGGGCTTCCTGCATACGCTGTCGTCGGTGAATTACTATAGCCACGGCACGCAGCTCACCGCAGCCCACGGACACCTCGCCTTCTTCGGCGCCTATGTGATGCTGAACCTCGCCATGATGGCCTATGCCGTGCCGGAAATGCGAAAGCGCGCGCCTTATAATCAGTGGCTTTCAATGACGAGCTTCTGGGTGATGTGCACGGCCATGTCGGTGATGACCTTCGCGCTGACCTTTGCCGGCGTGGTGCAGATCCAGCTACAGCGCGTCATGGGCGAAAGCTTCATGGATGTGCAGGACCATCTGGCGATCTTCTACTGGATCCGCCTCGCCTCGGGTTTCGCGGTTCTCATTTCGGCGGCCATGTTCATCTGGGCAATCCTGGTCCCGGGCAAAGAAAAACAGGGTGACGTTGCCCGCCTCGTGCAGCCCGCCGAATGAGAAAACGGACCGGCTCTCCTTTTCCCCCGGAGAGCCGGTTCCTTACCATCAAACATGGAGATGACCATGAACACCCTCTTCCGCCCGACGCCGCCGCCCTTACCAGATGCCCCCTTCTACACGCCGCTCGGCAATGAATGCGTGCTGTTCGAAAGCGCCTGGGTGCGGCAATTGCCGCTTCTGCTGAAAGGCCCGACAGGCTGCGGCAAGACCCGTTTCGTCAGCCATATGGCGGCGAAACTCGGCCTGCCGCTTTCGACAGTTTCATGCCACGACGACCTTGCCGCCGCCGACCTGACCGGCCGTTACCTGCTGAAAGGCGGTGAAACCGTGTGGATTGACGGCCCGCTGACACGCTCGGTGCGCCAGGGCGGCATATGTTACCTCGACGAGATCGTCGAGGCGCGCAAGGATGTGGCCGTCGTGCTGCATCCGCTTACCGACGACCGCCGCATCCTGCCGCTGGAGCGTACCGGCGAGGTTCTGCAAGCGCCCTCCGGCTTCATGCTCGTCGTGTCCTACAATCCCGGCTACCAGAACCTGCTGAAAAGCCTGAAACCCAGCACCCGCCAGCGTTTCGTCGCCATTGAATTCGACTTTCTGCCCAAGGAACAGGAAATCGCCGTCGTTTCGCATGAAAGCGGGCTCGATGCGCGCGATGTCGAGCCGCTCGTCGATCTCGCCCACCGGCTGCGCGGCTTGAAAGGCCACGATCTGGAAGAGGGCGTCTCCACCCGCCTGCTCGTCTATTGCGCCAGCCTCATCGATACCGGCCTTCCCGCCCGACAGGCCGTGCGCGCGGCGATGATCGAGCCGCTGACCGACGAGCCTGACGTGAAGGCCGCGCTGCATGAAGTCGCGGATGCGATCATCCGATAGGGCGCATTTATACCCATCTCGGAATGCGCGGCGAGGCCCGCGCATTCCGGCTCGATGCCATGAGGATAAACCATGCTGGACTTTCTGGAACTGGAAGAAACCGTCGGCCGCGCCTGGCACAGGCTGATCGGCGAAACCGGCACATGGCTGCGCTTTCCGGATCATGCCGTGAAGCTGGAGGATATGCAGGCCGTGCTGGCCATCTGTTTCCGCGGTTTTGGCGGTGAACATGCGGTGCAGATCGCCCCGGCCCGCGCCCGCACCTCCACGCACCGGCTGAGGCTTCGCCAACGCATGGGCCTTGGCGAAGAAAAGTTGGCCCAGCCCGGCCGTGATCATGCCACGCTGATGCTGCCGCCGGTGCTCGATCTGTTTCCCGACCGCCGCCTCAACCGCGATCTTTATCTCTGGCTCGCTGCCGCCATGGCGCTGATGCCGCTTCAACCGGTCGTGGCCGCCGACCCGCTGCGCAACGATCTTGTCCGGCTCGACCGCGCCGCAGAACTGGCGGAAGCCGTCATCCATGCCTTCCCCGGAATGAAGACCCGTTATCGCCGGCTTTGCGCCGCCCTGTTCGCGGTGCGCCAGAAGCGGCCGCTGCCGCAGGCGGAGCAGCAGGTGGAACAACGGGTGCTCTCCATGCTGGCGGAAGCGGCGGGGATCGAGGGCCACAGACCGCCCGCCGGCTTCCCGGCCAAGGCGCCGCCGCGCTACCTGCCCATGCTACCGGTTCCGCTCTGGCCGGACACGCTGCTGCGCGAAACCTCCGAGGCGCGGCAGGGCGAAGACCAGCCGGCGGCGAGCGCCGCGCCGCAGGGGGCGGAAGCGGCCCGCCATATCGCCGTGCGTGAAAAAGCGGAGAACCGTCAGACCGAACGAAGCCCCTTCATCCTCAACCGTTTCGAAAAAATCCTTTCCATGGCCGAGATGGTCAATGTCGACCGTCCCGGTGACGACAGCGACGATGCCGACGGCAGTGCGGCCGACGAGCTGGACGACATGACGCTGGGAGAAAGAAAGGGACGGCCTTCCGCCCGCTTCCGCTTCGATCTCGACCTGCCGCCCGAAGCGCTGGATCATACGCCGCTGACGGCGGAACTGACCTATCCGGAATGGGATTATCGCAGTGGCACATACCTCGCCGACCATTGCCGGGTCATCGCCTCCCCTGCGAAGGGTGCCGAGACGGCACCGGAACCCGACCCGGACACCAAGAGCCTTATCCGCCGGGTCAGGCGGCAGTTCGAGGTGCTGAGGCCACGTCACGAAATGCTGCGAGCCCAGCTTGACGGCAACGATCTCGATCTTGACGCGGTGGTGCGCGCCAGAAGCGACATCGCCGCCGGCGGACAGGGCAGCGACCGCATTCATATTGCAAGCCGCCCGCAGGCGCATGATCTCGCTGTGACGATCCTCGTCGACGTATCGCTGTCGACCGACGCCTGGTTCGACAATCGCCGAGTGCTTGATGTGGAGAAGGAAGCGCTGCTGGTGCTTGCCCACGGGCTTTCCGCCTGCGGCGACAACCACTCGATCCTGACCTTCACCTCACGCCGCCGCTCCTGGGTGCGAGTGGAGACGGTGAAGGATTTCGATGAACCGATGGGCCACGCTGTCGAGCGTCGCATTGCGGCGCTGAAGCCCGGCTTCTACACCCGCATCGGTCCCGCCATCCGCCATGCCAGCGCCAAGCTGCATGAAAGACCGGAGCGCCGCAAGCTGCTTCTGTTGCTGACGGATGGCAAGCCGAATGATGTCGATCATTATGAAGGTCGCTTCGCCATCGAGGACAGCCGCCGCGCCGTTTCCGAGGCAAGGCGCTCGGGCCTCAGTGTCTTCGGGGTGACTGTCGACAGCAAGGCGCAATCCTATATTCCGGCCATGTTCGGCCAGAACGGCTATGCCATCGTCAGCAGGATAGCGAAGCTGCCATCGGCGCTGCCGGCAATCTATCGCAGCCTTGCGGGCTGAAGCGTGTCGCGCAAACAGACCTGACGAATCTCAGGATTATTTGCGCGGCGACAATGTCTCCCAACGGCACGGCGGATAGGTTTTTCCAGTCCGCCGGCCGGCCGCGCCGCCGGACATAGTTTCATCCGCGGCCGTGGAGCCAACCTATGTCCGAAGCCCAAACTGCAACCAATATCGATGTGCGCATCATTCCGCACCGCGAACGCCATCCGCGCATTTTCGGCGCGCTCGGCGCATTGGCTCAAGGGCAATCGCTGCAAATCACCAGCGATCACGATCCCCGTCCGCTGCTTTACCAGCTGGCCACCAATTTCCCCGGTGAATTCGGCTGGGAATATCTCGAACAGGGTCCGGAAGTCTGGCGTCTCGATATCGGCCGGCTGGAAGAACAGGCCGAAGGCTCCGAGGACGATATGTCCGGTTGCGAATGCTGCTGCGGATCCGAGCATTGACCCCAGCGCCTGCGGCATGGTGAAAAGCCCTCTGGCGGACGGCTCATGTCGCCGCCAGCCGACTAACGAGGTGAAGCAATGACGGAAATGATCAGGGAACTCGATGTCCGGCCGCTTTTGCAGAGCGGCGGCGAGCCCTTTCCGGCAATCATGGAAGCCGTGGCCGGGCTTGCGCCGGGTGAGGCGCTGCGATTACTGGCCACCTTCCGGCCCGTTCCGCTGTTCAAGGTGATGGCCGAGCGCGGTTTCGACCATCAGGTCCGGGAAATCGGCGGCGGCGACTGGGAAGTGCTGTTTACGCCGCAATCCAGTGAAGCCGAGCAGATTTCCGTTTCGCCGGCGCTTGCGGGCAATGCCGAGGAGCCGCAGATATGGCCCGACCCCATCACCTATCTCGATCTCAGCGACGAGGCGACCGGGGGTCAGACGAGCCGTACGCTTGCCGCACTTGACCGTCTTCCCCCGGGCGCCGTGATCTTCGTGCTGATGCCGCAGGAACCGACCTTCCTCTACCCGGAGCTTCTGGCCCGCGGCCATCAATGGGCCGGCAATTTCGACGAGGCGCGCACGGCGTTTCGCATCTTCATCCGCGCCGGGGCCGGTGCACATTAAACCATCGGGTATCCTCGATAACGAAACGCCCCGGAAATTGCTTCCGGGGCGTTTCGTTTTGGCGGTTTAGCAACGAACCCGACTACGCTTTCAGCGGTTTGCGCTCACGCATCAGGATCGGCCCGTATTCGACGCAGAAGAGACCGAAACCGACGATCCAGAGAAGCGCCGAGCAGGCGTAAAGATGCATCATCGCGCTGGGGAAGAACTCGGCCGCAGGTCTCAAGAGCGCGCAGGCGATCAGAGATACATAAGCTGCGATGGTGACCCTGCTGGCCGCAAGCTTGCGTCCGGTGTGGCCAAGGCTTGCTCTCGTCATGACCGCAAGCATCATGCAGCCGATGACGCCGACGGTGAAGACATGCAGGACGGAGCGCGTATCCATGGCATCGAGAGCCGCCAGCGCAATGGCGATGAAACCGGCAGGGATGAAGGCATAGGCCACATGCAGCACCACCAGCACCTGCTCAGGCCAGGTCGTCCAGCCGCGCCAGCGAATGAGACGCACGGCGTGCATGAAAGCTGCCAGAAGTGCCGTGGGCACGGCCACCATGCTCTCGGGCTCTATCGTCCAGACGGCCAGCGCCGCGATGCCGGTGAGGATGGCAGCAGTGTCGAAGCCGTTATAGGGCACGGGGAAATCCGTGCGGCCGAAACGGTTCAGCCAGTTGCGGGTGAAACTCGGCACGATGCGGCCGCCGACGATGATGACGAGGACGGTATAGGCCGAGACCGCAAGGCGGGTCGCTATCTGGCTGTGATCGCCGCCAATCGCCGCCACATGGAAAATGATATTGGCGGCGGAGAGCGCCAGCAGCCCGCCCAGCACTTTGAGGTCTTTCCATTTGCGCCCGGCAATGACTTCGCGCGCGCAGATCGTGAGAAGCGCCGGCAGGAACAGCCCGTCCACGGCTGCAGCGGTGACCACGCCCACCTGATCCGGCACAAGCAGCAAAAGCCGGCCCGCGCACCAGAGCGCAAACAGCCAGACCAGCGGTTTGCCCGATACCGGCAGCCGCCCCGTCCAGTTCGGCACAGCCGTGAGAAGAAAGCCGGCCAGCACCGCCGAAGCGAAACCGAACAGCATCTCATGGGCATGCCAGTTCGGCGCACCGTAATCTCCGCCGATGCCGACAAGGCCGGAAAGAGCTGCGATCCACAACACCATCGCCACGATGGCCCAGAGGGCGCCGCCGAGGAAAAATGGCCGGAAGCCATAAGAAAAGATAACCGGGCCGGTGCGTGCCAGCCCCCTTGGAATGCCGCCCTTTGGCCGGCTGCGCCCTTCGGTGAGAACGGTTTCGCTGCCACTCATTGTAATGCTCCTCGTTTGGTCTTGACATATGTCTAGACGCAAGCCCGTCCGGCTTCTTTGCGAACAGGCAAAGAGGAGGTGCGACGCCTCCGCATGAAGCCGTAACCGCCTGCCAAAATGTCGCAGGTGGCCCGACGCGCAGTTTGCTCCATCTCAAATTGTATTTCCGCCCCTCCGCTACAAATGCTGTGACAGAGCGAAACATGCTCTGCCCCAAGAGGGACAGGAGAAATATGATGACGGAAACCTTCCACATCACACGGCGTAATATTCTCGCAGGCGCAGCATTTGCAGGGGCTATAGCTCCCGTCATCATGCCATCGGCAGCGAGCGCGGCAGAGGAAACGAAGGCCGCAGCCAAGCCATTGACGAGCGCGGAGATTGCAGCGCTACCTCGCGTAAAGGTTGATCTCGTCAAGCCGCCCTTCGTGCACGCCCACACGCAGAAAGCCGAAGGCGGACCGAAGATCGTCGAGTTCACCTTGACGATCAAGGAACAGAAAATGGTCCTCGACGACAAGGGCACCGAGGTCCATGCCATGACCTTCAACGGTTCGGTTCCCGGGCCTCTGATGGTGGTGCATCAGGACGACTATGTCGAACTGACCCTCATCAACCCCGACACCAACGAGCTGCAGCACAATATCGATTTCCACTCGGCCACCGGCGCGCTCGGCGGCGGCGGGCTCACCATCGTCAACCCCGGTGAAAAGGCGATCCTGCGCTTCAAGGCCACCAAGGCCGGCGTCTTCGTCTATCACTGCGCACCTCCCGGCATGGTGCCGTGGCACGTCACCTCGGGCATGAACGGCGCGATCATGGTGCTACCGCGTGAGGGCCTGACGGATGGCCACGGCAAGGAGCTTGTTTATGACAAGGTCTATTATGTCGGCGAGCAGGACTTCTACATTCCCCGCGACGAGGACGGCAATTTCAAGAAATATGAAAGCGCCGGTGACGCCATGGCCGATACGCTGGAGGTGATGCGCAAGCTGACGCCGAGCCACATCGTCTTCAACGGTGCAGTCGGCGCCCTGACGGGGGAACACGCCCTTCAGGCCGCCGTTGGCGAGAAGGTGCTGATCGTCCATTCGCAGGCAAACCGCGACACCCGCCCGCACCTCATCGGCGGCCACGGCGATTATGTCTGGGCGACGGGCAAATTCCGCAACCCACCGGATCTCGACCAGGAAACCTGGTTCATTCCCGGCGGCACGGCGGGCGCGGCCTTTTATACCTTCGAGCAGCCCGGCATCTACGCCTATGTCAACCACAACCTCATTGAAGCCTTCGAACTGGGTGCAGCCGCCCATTTCAAGGTGACTGGTGAGTGGAACAACAGCCTGATGCAGGCCGTGCTCGCTCCGTCGAGCATATAACGCCCGGAAGCGCGCCGCCGCCAACAGAGTGCGGCGCGCTTTCTTTCTGCTCTCTGCGGCCTGAAGGCAGGCCCGAACTTTGGCGTTCCCGCAACGCAGGCAGGTTCCCATGGGCATTCCCGGCAACAGCCATTTCCCAAATGCCGTCTCGCTTCTTTTGCCGCTCTCGCTTGCCACACTGCTGGCGACGGTGATCGGTTTCCAGTCTGGGATCATCCACGGTAGCTCCGATCCGCGCACGGCCATGACCCAGCCGCAGGTCGTTACCGTACCTGCTGGCAGTTTCACCTACCGGGCGGAGGGCGAATATTTCCGCAATGGTTATGCCGTCGATGGACCGATGATCGACGTAACGATGCGGCAAAACCTCACGATCACGAAATATCAGGTGTCGAGCGCGGATTATGCGCGCTGCGTCGCCGAAGGCGGCTGCCAGCAGCCGGAACCCGGCTTTGCCGCTGCGGTCGGCGGCGAGATACCGGCAACCGGCATCAGCCAGGATGACGCCCATGCCTATGCCGCATGGCTGAGCGAGCGGACAGGCACTGTCTGGCGCTTGCCGAGCGATACTGAACTCGCCTTTGCCGCTGGCTCGCTTTTTCCGGACGAGACGCTTGGCGTAGCTGCCGATAGTGAAAACCCCGCTTTGCGCTGGCTGGCGGATTACGAGCGGCAGACCAGCCGCAAGGCCTCGGGCAATCCCGTTCCGCAATCCTATGGCAGCTTCGGCGAAAACGAATATGGCCTTGCCGATTTCGGCGGCAATGTCTGGGAATGGACCTCGAGCTGCAGCCGGCGTGTGACGCTTGGTAATGATGGCGAAATGCTGGATACCGTCGCCTCATGCGGTATTCCCGTCGCTTCGGGAAAACACCGTGCGGCGATGAGCGCCTTCGTCAAAAACCCGAAAAGCGGCGGCTGCGCCGTCGGCGTGCCGCCTGATAATCTCGGTTTCCGGCTCGTGAAGGATACGCGCTGGTATGCGCCGCTTCTCGAAAAGCTTCGCGCAGCCGCTCTGATTTCTTGATAATCATCAATTAAAACAATTAGTTGATTCATATCATTTGATCTTCTTCCACCGGTGATAGTGCTGTATTGTGAAGATACAGAAGAGGCCGACACCCGGGTGCCCATGGCGGGAACCGTGGCGGCGGCCCACCACCGGAGAGGGTTCAAGTGAAGATTGACCGAAGCGTCATCCGGTCGCTGGCCTTGTTTGCCAAGATGGCCGACGATGAGCTGGACGGACTGCTGACCCACGCCACATCCCGGCTCGTGTCGGCGGGCGAAGCCATTTTCGAGCAGGGCCGGCCGGCCACGCATTTCTTCCTGCTCATCCACGGCCGCCTGAAGGTAACGCAAGTGACCCATGACGGTCAGCAGATCATCGTGCGCGTGGTGCACCCCGGCGATCTCTTCGGTTTCGCAAGGGCGCTGCAGCGGGCCGATTATCCCGGTACCGCAACGACGGCTGCCGAAAGCGTGATCCTGTCCTGGCAAACCGATCTCTGGCCGCAATTCGTCGAGCAGAACCCGCATCTTGCCGTCTCAGCCATGCAGACAATCGGCCAGCGTCTCGAGGAAGCCCATACGCGCATCCGCGAAATGTCGACGCAGGAAGTGGAGCGCCGGGTGGCCCATGCCGTGCTGCGCCTTTCGCAGCAGGCGGGACGCAAGGAGCTGGACGGCATCCGCATCGACTTTCCGATTTCGCGTCAGGATATCGCCGAAATGACCGGCACGACGCTGCACACCGTTTCCCGCATCCTCAGCAGTTGGGAGAGCAAGGGGCTGGTGCAGGGCGGGCGGCAGAAGCTTCTGGTCTGCAATCTGCCGGGCCTCGCCCAGCTGGCGGAAGGCGAAGTGAGCCAAGTGTAACGCGCAGGCGCCTGACCTTCGCCAGAAGCTTTACTTCTACCGCGTAGCTGCACTGCTCTCACTCAGCCGGTTTCGAAGCCGCGCTTTCGATATAGGCGATGAGATTGTCCAGATCTTCCGGCTTGCTGATGCCGGCCAGCGCCATCTTGTTGCCGGGTATTTTCTTCTTGGGCGCGCTCAGGAAATCCCGCAATTCCTCCGGTGTCCAGACAAGGCCGTCCTCGCCCGCTTTTTTCATCGCAGCCGAATAAGTATAGTCAGGCACGCCGCCTGCCGCACGGCCGATGATGCCGTTAAGCTGTGGGCCGACCCTGTTTTTCGCGCCCTCGCCTATGGCGTGACAGGCGGAACAGCGCTTGAAAACCGCCTCCCCCTTGGCAACATCGCCCTCCGAAAGAGCGGGAACGGTGCTTGCGGTCAGCATAGCCGCCGCGATGATGAGTGTCTTGCGCATCATGTCATCCTTGTCTTGCCGTATGAATGCGGCCCGCCCGCAAATGCGGACGGGCCAACAGTTCTCTCTTCAGGTCGTGCCCCAGGCAGGCGTTCCCTTCTTGTAGGGAACGCGGTCTTCGAAACCACCGGGGATTTCGTCGTAGACGAGAACTTCCGTGGCGCCGATCTTCGAGGTGAAGAAGCCGAGCAGCGTCAGCTGCTTGACCAGCGTGAAGGCGTGCGGCTTTGCCGGCGTCTGTTCAGCCTTGGCCCGCTTGTCCAGCGCGGAAAGCAGCGCCTGCCGCTCTCCTGCCGTCAGGTCCAGAAAGGCCTTTTTGTGTTCGGCCTGACTGCGCTTCTCAATGTCGGAAATTGCCGAAAGGAACAGCGTCCGCTGCTCCTCGGTGTAGCAATCGGCCGCATAGACGGCCATGAAGGCACCCACTTCAGCATCCTTCGCCCCCGGCGTGGAGGTGCGCGGAATGATGGTTTCCGCCACCTCGTCCAGAAAGCGGATTTCCTCCGGGGTGAAGACATGGGCGCTGCCGGCGGGTTTGGCGGCATTTTCCGCGGCCGTCAGGACATCCGCGCCGATCAGCGGAAGGCCGGTGGCAATGGCTATCAGTTTCAGCAGTTCGCGTCTGTTCATCACAGGTTCCCCTTCTTGCGTTCGGAAACGGCAAATTCGGCGGCACGCGCCGTCAGCGCCATGTAGGTCAAAGACGGATTGACGCAGGAGGCCGAAGTCATGCAGGCGCCGTCAGTGACAAAGACGTTCTGCGCATCCCAGACCTGGTTATTGCCGTTGAGGACGGAGGTTTTCGGGTCGCGCCCCATGCGGGCCGTTCCCATTTCGTGGATGCCCATGCCCGGCGCATAGCTGCCCCTGGAGGGTTTGACGTTCTTGATGCCGACCGCCTCGAACATCTCGACGGCGTCATTGACCATGTCTTCGCGCATGTCGAGTTCGTTCTGCTTCATCTCGACATTCATGGAGAGGACCGGAAGGCCCCATTTGTCCTTCTTGTCATGATCGAGCTTCACGCGGTTCTCGTGATAGGGCAACATCTCGCCGAAGGCGGTCATGCCGATGGTCCAGCCGCCCGGCTCCGTCAGCGCCTCCTTGTAATCGGCGCCGATATTGAGCTCGGCGATTTCCCGTTCCCAGCGCGAACGGCTGGCCGAGCCCTGATAGCCGAAACCGCGCAGATATTTACGCTTGTCGTCGCCGGTATTGCGGAAACGCGGAATGTAGAAACCTGCCGGACGGCGGCCCTTGAAGTAGAAGTCCTCGAAGCCTTCCACCTGGCCGGTCGCGCCCATGCGGAAATGGTGGTCCATCACGTTGTGGCCGAGTTCGCCGGAGCTGCTGCCGAGGCCGCCTTCCCAGACATCGGTGGCCGAATTCATCAACACCCATGTCGAGTTCAGCGTCGAGGCGTTGAGGAAGATGATGTCGGCGGTGTATTCATAGGTCAGGTTGGTTTCTGCATCGATGATCTCGACGCCGCGAGCCTTCTTCTTGTCCTTGTCGTAGAGGATTTCCTTGACGATGGAAAAAGGCCGCAAAGTGAGATTGCCGGTGGCGACCGCCGCAGGCAGGGTCGATGCCTGCGTGCTGAAATAGCCGCCGAAGGGACAGCCCAGCCGACACTTGTTGCGGAACTGGCAGCGTGTGCGCTCCTGATCGGGAAGTTCCTGGGTGATGTTGGCGCAGCGCGAATTGATGAGGTGGCGCGTGCCCTTGAACTCTTTCTTCAGCCGGCTGGCCACATCCTGCTCGACGAAATTGAGCGGAATAGGTGGCAGGAATTCGCCATCAGGGAGAATATCCAGCCCTTCGCGACTGCCGGAAATACCGGCGAAGCGCTCGACATAGTCATACCAGGGGGAAACATCCTCATAACGGATCGGCCAGTCGACGGCGATGCCTTCTTTCGCATTGGCCTCGAAATCGGTCTGCGACCAGCGATAGGTCTGGCGTCCCCAGAGCAGCGAGCGGCCGCCGACGTGATAACCGCGGAACCAGTCGAAGCGCTTTTCCTCGACATAGGGCGTTTCCTGCTCGTCGGCCCACATGCCGAGCGTCGCCTCTTCCAGCAGGTAATCGCGGCTGAGAACGGGATATTTCGCCTTCATTTCCTGCGTGGCGCGGTTGCGATGGGGGTAATCCCAGGCTTCCTTGTCGGCATTCTGATAGTCGGTGATGTGCTCGATGTTGCGGCCGCGCTCCAGCATCAGGACCTTCAGGCCCTTTTGCGTGAGTTCCTTTGCGGCCCAGCCTCCACTGATGCCTGAACCGACAACAATCGCATCATAATGATTGTTTGCCATGATAACTCCTCCGATGTGAGCTTGGAAAAAACGACAGGGCAAAGCGCTTCCCGTCGCAACGCGGCGGAAACTGGTCATGCGTCTGTCGAACCTCATGCGCCCCGGCGAACCGGCCGCCGGGGAGCGGTTCTGGTTTTACTGGCAGTGTTTACTGAATGGTCGGAAGGCGTTCATTGAGGAACGCGTTGCCCTTGGTCACGACCGCTTCGGCATCGAGCGGAAGGTCGTGCTCAAGGATGAACCACTTTGCGCCGGCATGTTTGGCCGCCGGCAGGATCGTTTTCCAGTCGAGAGTGCCGGTGCCGAGCGTCGCAAAGCCGCGCTCATTTTCCGCCGTGCCCGCAGGCGCGTTGTCCTTGGCGTGGATGGCAAAAACCTTGCCCTTCAAGGTGCCGAGGAACTCTGCCGGATCATTGCCGCTGCGCGCCACCCAGGCGACATCAACTTCGGCCTGCAGTTTCGGGCCTGCCGCATCGAGCAGCAGTTCAAGCGCCGTCTTGCCGTCGAACTTGACCATTTCAAAATCGTGGTTGTGATAGGCCATGGAGAGGCCTGCCGCAGACAGTTTGTCCGCATATCCGCCGAGCTCCTTGCCGAAGGCGGTCCAGCCTGCAGCATCCTTCGGGCGGTCTTCCGGCTTCAGGAACGGCACGGTCACGACAGGATTGCCGACGGCCTTCTGCTCCGTGATGACCTCATCGAGATTACCGCGCAGCTTGTCGATCGGCACATGCGAGGAAATGACCTTGATCTTGTGCTTTTCGAGAAGCGTGTTCAGCTCGCCGGGGCTGACCTTCTGCATATCCACCGTTTCCACGGCGGAAACGCCAGCGCGGTTGAGGATGGCAAGCTGTTCTTCCAGCGTTCCGGAATTGCGCAGGGTGTACATCTGCGCCGCAATCGGCAGCGTCTTGCTGTCATCGGCAAAAACCGGATTTGTGATGCCGGCCGCCAATGCGACAACGACTGCCATGCCTGCGAATTTTGACTTGAACGTTTTCAAACGCGTAACTCCCTTTCCGTTTGATCAATGTGACGACACGCCCACCCTTGACCGGGAAGGTGCCGGGCACAGCCTCCGTTGCCCCCGCGTCGTCTCCTCCGATAGGCTGCGACCTAGATGTCGATTTTGACCCAGGTCGAGGTCTGGCTGGAGCGAACGGCGGCATCGATGAATGCGAGACCCGCAAGGCCGTCCTCCATGCCGGGGTAAATCACCTCCCCGGCGGCTGTTTTTCCCTCCCTCTTGGCGATGATTGCGTCTGCGGCTTCGCGGTAGATCGTCGCAAAACCCTCGAGATATCCTTCCGGGTGCCCTGACGGCACGCGGCTGACGCGGTTGGCGGCGGCTCCAGCGCCCGCACCGTTGCGGGTGATCAGCCGCTTGGGCTCCCCGTAAGGTGTGAACCACAGCTCATCCGGCACCCGGTGGTGCCATTCCAGCCCGCCCTTGTCGCCATAGACCCGCAGCGACAGCGCGTTTTCATTACCGACCGCGATCTGGCTTGCCCAGAGCATGCCCTTGGCGCCGCTTTCGTAACGCAAGAGAATATTGGCGCTGTCATCCAGCTGCCGGCCCGGCACGAAGGAGGTCAGATCCGCGTAAAGGCTGCTGGGGATTTCGCCCGTGACGAAGGCGGCGGCGTTAAAGGCGTGCGTGCCGATATCGCCGATTGCCCCGCCCGCGCCGGAGCGGCTGGGGTCCGTGCGCCATTCCGCGCCCTTCGCCCCGGTCTTTTCAACCGCTTGCGTCAGCCAGTCCTGCGCATATTCGGCCTGGACGTGACGCAGCTTGCCGATGTCGCCACTGGCAATCATCTCCCGCATCTGCCGCAGCATGGCATAGCCGGTGTAATTATGCGTCAGAATGAACAGCCTGTCGGATGCCCCGACGATTTTGGCCAGTTCCTTCGCCTCCTCCAGTGTCGCGGTCACCGGCTTGTCGCAGATGACGTGAATCCCGGCCTCGAGAAAGGCCTTGGACGGGGCGAAATGAAGGTGGTTGGGGGTCACGATGGCGACCGCCTCGATTCCGTCTTCACGACCGGCCTCAACCGCCGCCATCTCCTCGAACGAGGCATAGGAGCGCTCCGGCGCGATGCCGAGCAGCGTTGCCGACGCGCTAGCACGCGCCGCATCGGAAGAAAGCGCGCCTGCCACCAGTTCGTAACGGTCATCGAGCCGGGCGGCGATGCGGTGCACTGCGCCGATAAAGGCGCCCTGACCACCGCCGACCATGCCGAGACGGATACGGCGGCTATCGAATTTTTTTGTAGCGGAGGACATGGCTATCCCTTTCAAAGTCCGAGAAGGCGACGGTTGGCGGCATCATCGACGCCGCTTTTGGCGAAATCGTCGAAAGCCCGCTCGGTCACGCGGATGATATGGTTTTCAATGAAGGCTACGCCCTCACGCGCGCCATCTTCCGGGTGTTTCAGCGCGCATTCCCATTCCAGCACCGCCCAGCCGTCGAAGTCATATTGGGTGAGCTTGGAAAACACCGCGCCGAAATCGACATGCCCGTCACCCAGCGAGCGGAAACGCCCCGGCCGGTCGACCCAGCTCTGATAACCGCCATAGACGCCCGAGCGGCCCGTCGGATTGAACTCGGCATCCTTGACGTGAAAGGCGCGGATACGCTCGTGGTAAATGTCGATGAAATCGAGATAATCCATCGCCTGCAGCACGAAATGCGAGGGATCGTAGAGGATGTTGGCGCGCGCATGATTGCCGGTGGCGTCAAGAAAACGCTCGAAGGTGACGCCGTCATGCAGATCCTCACCCGGATGCAGTTCATAGCAGAGATCGACGCCATTCTCCTCGAATGTATCGAGAATGGGTGTCCAGCGCTTGCCGAGTTCGGCAAAGGCCATTTCGACAAGACCAGCCGGACGCTGCGGCCACGGATAAACGAACGGCCATGCGAGCGCACCGGAGAAAGTCGCATGGCTTTTGAGGCCAAGATGCTGCGACGCCTTCGCCGCACACTTCAGCTGGTTGACCGCCCATTCCTGCCGCGCCACAGGGTTGCCGCGCAGTTCGGACGGTGCAAAACCGTCGAACATTTCATCATAGGCGGGGTGAACGGCCACAAGCTGGCCCTGAATATGGGTCGAAAGCTCGGTGATCTCGACACCGATCTCGGCCAGACGGCCCTTGATATCGTCGCAATAACCCTTGGAGGCGGCGGCTTTCTCGAGATCGAAGAGCTTGGGATCGGTCGGCACCTGAATACCCTTGTACCCCAGCGAAGCCGCCCATTGGCCGAGATTGTCGAGCGTGTCGAAGGGGGCTTTGTCCCCGACAAATTGCGCGAGGAAAATCGCCGGGCCTTTGATCGTCTTCATGTCCTTACACTCCTTGCATTCACAATTCCGGCTGGCCGCTACCGGTGCGGCGGGCGGCAGGGCGCGACCGAGCCGCGCACCACCAGTTCCGTATCCAGCACGATGGTTTCGGCCGTGCGTTTGCCGTTCAGCCGGTCCACCATCAGCGCCATGGCCCTGCGGCCCATTTCCTGCCGGGGCTGGCGCACCGTCGTCAGCGGCGGTTCGAAGGCATTGGCGAAGATGATGTCGTCGAAGCCGATGACCGAGACATCGGACGGAACCGACAGGCCCCTGCCCCGCAGCTCGCTGATCGCACCGATCGCCATCTGGTCGCTCGATGCGAAGATCGCGGTGAAGGCAATGCCATTTTCAAGAAGACCTGCAATCGCCTGACGGCCGGCCTCGATGCTGTAATCGCCCGTCACAACAAGTTCGTCGGCATAAGCGACGCCGGCCTCGGCAAGTGCATCGCGGTAACCGTCGAAACGCTCCTGCGCGAGACTTTCCGGGACCGGACCGGCCAGATGCACGATCCGTTCATGACCCGCCTCTATGAGATGGCGCATGGCGTTGATGGAGGCGGCGCGGTTATCGACCTTGACGGTCGGCAGCGCGAGGCCGGGCACCGTTTCCGACGCGATGACGATGGGCGGCAGCGCATCGCCCTGATCGAGAAGCTCGGACGGGAACTGGCCGGTCATCAGGATCAGGCCGTCGGCATGTTTCTGCCGCACCATGTCGATATGGGTCGCGACGCGGTGTTCATCGTTGCGGGCGTCACCCATCAGCACCTTGAAACCCGCTTCGCCTGCCGCTTCTTCCACGCCCTTGTAGATTTCAAGATAGAACGGGTTGCCTATATCGCGAACGAGAAGGATGACGGTGTTGTTGGATTGACGCCGGAAGCTCGCCGCCTGCGCATTGGGAACAAAGTTGGCCTGCCGGACGGCGTCGAAAACCTTCTTTCGGGTTTCCGGGCGAACCTTGTCGGGTTGCTGCAGCGCGCGCGATACTGTCGCGATCGAAACGCCCGCGAGAGCTGCAACTTCCCTGATATTCGAACCTTGGTCTTTGCTCATCTGTCACACACGCAACTGCTTTTGGCGGCCATAAAGCAGCATCAGCGCTAGCAACGTGACACCGAATATGATCTGCCGTGCCCATACATCGAGGTTGAGCGTTATCAGTACGCTTTGCAGAATGGTGAGCGCAACCGCCCCGGCCATGGTTCCGACATATCCGCCCGCGCCGCCGGCAAGCGAGGTGCCGCCGATGACGACGGCGATGATCGACGGAAGCACATATTGATCGCCGACGGAGATGAAGGAGGTGCCGGTATAACCGATCACGCACACGCCGGTCAGCCCGGCAAACAGGCCGGAAAGGCCATAAAGCAGCGTGCGGATCAGGGACACGGGCAATCCGGTGAGCGTCGCCGCTCTCTCATTCGAACCGATGGCATAGATGGCGAAACCGAAGGCCGTGCGGCGGAGTACGAACAGCATGATCGCGGCGATGCCCAGCCAGACGAAGAGCACGCCGGGAATGCCGAAGATGAGCGGACGGTTGATGAAGCCCGCCAGCAGCGGCGCCGCCGCGCCTGATGGAACGCCCTGCGAATAGACCACCAGACCGCCCTGAATGACCGCCGTCATGCCGAGCGTCATGACCAGCGGCGGAATGCGCACGAAGGTGATGCCGAGGCCGTTGATGAGGCCGATCAGGAAGGGAATGCCGCCCGCAACGAGAATGGCAAGCGGAATGCCGGCATTCTGGCCGTTCATCATGTTGCCGGCAAGCACCGCGCCAAGCGAGATCATCGCGCCGACGGAAAGATCGATGCCTTCACGACCGCCGAGGATGACGAGGTTCTGCCCCGCCGCGACGATGCCGAGAATGGCGGCGATCGTCAGCAGCCGCACGATCTGCGAGCCCTGTGCGAAGCCGGGTGAGAGCAATTCCCCGACCAGCAGCAGGAAGGCCGATGCGCCAATGGCAATGGTCAGGGGATCGGTGAGGAGGGTTTTGAGTTGCAAGCCGGGATTGGTCATATCAACGCCTCGTCACCAGAACGCCGCCGGCCAGCGCCGTCAGCACGATCAAACCCTGCACCAGTGTCTGGTACTCGAAAGGTAGCCCCGCAAAGAAAATCACATTACCGATCATGCCGAGCACGAGTGCGCCCGCTATCGACCCGGTCGAGCTGCCGAAGCCGCCGGAAAGCGCCGTGCCGCCCAGCACCACCGCCGAGATGGAGGAAAGCGCCAGACTTGCGCCGAGAAGCGGATCGCCCGAGGCCGTCTCGCCGGTAAGGCAGAGCGCCGCCAGCGCCGAAAACAGGCCGGAGATCATGTAGGCGCCAATGCGGATGCCGGAGAGGCGCAGGCCCGTCTGGAAGGCGCCGGTGCGATTGCCGCCGACAGCCAGAAGATGGGCGTGAAACGGAATGCGCGATACGATCAGCGTGAAGGCGATGCCGGCGAGCAGCACCCACAGTACGAAGGGCAAGCCGATAAAGCTGCCGGAATAGGTCTGCCAATAGGCTTCGGGCACCGGAAGACCCGCCTGCGGCAGCACCCAGATCGCCAGCCCGGCGAAGATGATGCCCGTTGCGAAGGTGGTAACAATCGGCTGGAAACGCAGGCCGGAGATAAAGAGGCCATTGACCAGTCCACAGAGCAGCCCGACAGCCGCACCCGCCGCCATGCCGGCAAAGACCGCGCCCGTCGTACCACCCAGCGCCGCGATGACACTGACGGTGACGACATTGGCGAGCGCCACGATGCTGCCGACCGACAGATCGATATCTCCCGCCAGAATGACATAGGTCTGGCCGATGGCGACCAGGATCAGCGGCAGAAACGTCGTCAGGTTCGATTGCAGCACGGAGGGCTGAACGAAGGAGGGCTGCAGAAACGTGTTGACGGCAACGAGAACGGCCAGAACAACGAGGGTGATGATCCAGGGTTGCCTGCGCAGAAAACCGGAAGAGCTCATGCGGCGTCTCCATAGGCGGCGCGGGTCATGTTTAGGGATGTCATGTCGGCTCCGGTCAGCTCTGCAGAAATGCGTCCGCCGTTGAACACGAGAATACGGTCGGCATATTCGAGGATTTCCGCATCTTCCGAGGAATAGAGAAGAATGGTCGCGCCGGCATCGGCCTGCTGCCGCATCAGCGCGAAGAGGTCGGCCTTTGCACCAAGATCAATGCCCTTGGTCGGATCATCGAGCAGCAGCAGTTTTGGTGCGGTGGCGAGCCAGCGGGAAATGAAGATCTTCTGCTGGTTACCACCGGAAAGCGTGCCGATCGGCATATCCAGGCCGGCAAATTTCGTTTTCATGTCATCCGCGACCTTCTGCACGCGCGGCTTCAGCGTCGCGGGCCGGATCAGCCGCATCTTTTCGCGCACCATGAGGGCTGCGACGAGATTTTCGAAGATCGACCGGCCCTGAAGCGACGCGTCACGTCCGCGGTCACCCGAGACATAGGCAAAACCATTATGAACAGCCTGCGAAGGCTTGCCGATGGTGATGTCACGACCTTCGAACCGGATTTGCCCCGTTGCAAACGGACTGGCGCCGAAGAGGCCCTTCAGCAAGGCTGACTGGCCCTGCCCCTGCAAACCGGCAAGACCGACGATTTCGCCCGGATAGGCTTCCAGACTGACGCCGCGAACGCCCTCGCCCGCAACATCCGTTACCTTGAGGCTGGGGACTGCGGCGGCACGCCCCTGCTGGCGAGCCGGTGCTGCGCGGACATCGCCGACCATATCGTGCACGACAGCCTCGCGGCTGGTGGCTGCCGTATCCAGTTCGGAAATCGTCGCGCCATTGCGCATCACGGTGATGCGGTCGCAGACGGCAAAGACCTCATCGAGACGGTGGGAAATCATGATGGTGGAGACGCCGTCGGCCTTCTTAGCCCTGAGTATCTCGAAAAAGCGCTGCGACTGGCGGCCGTCGAGCGCCGCTGTCGCCTCGTCCATGATCATCAGGCTGGCATTCTGGGCGAATACCTTGAGGATTTCGACAAGCTGGCGCTGATCCGGCGGCAGCGTGCCGACGATCGCATCCGGCGTCAGCCCTTCACCGGCGACACCGTCGAACAGTGCAATCAGCCTCGCTGCCTCGGCCTTCAGCTCCTTGCTGTCAACAAAGACGCCGCGTTTCGGCTCGCGCCCGAGGAAAATATTATCGGCAACGGAAAGCTGCGGAATGAGGCTCAGTTCCTGGTAAAACAGGGCGACACCGGCATTTTCGGCGTCCCGCGGGCTTTTGAAGCGCGCGTCCTCACCGTTGAACCTGATTGTGCCGCTGGTCGGAGCCACCGCGCCCGCAACGATCTTGCAGAGCGTGCTCTTGCCGCAGCCATTGGCGCCCAGGAGCGCGTGAATTTCACCGCGGCCCACGGTCAGCCTGCCGTCCGAAAGCGCACGCACAGCGCCAAAATTCTTCGTTATGCCGGCCGCTTCCAAAGCGTTCGCCATCGCATGTCCCCGAATTATGCTTGTCACAGGCGGATGGCCAAGGCCCGGTCCGCACTCGAATTTCTGGTTCGGGCCGGCGTTCGCCGCCGGCCCGAGACGGATATTACTTGAAGAACTCGCCGGCCTGTTCCGGCGTCACGGTTGCCGTGACGGACCAGTATCCGGGCTTTCCTTCTGCAGCCTTGATGTTGTCGGCAAGGTTGTCGTTGCTGACAAAGGGGATCGGAATGTAGATGGCGTTGCCATAGGTGCCACCAAAAATGCCGTCCTTGAATTCCTTACCCTGCAGCTTCAACACCGCGACGTTGAGCGCGCTGGCCATGACGCCGGGAGGATTGACCGAAGCGCCGGAATTGAACTTTTCCTTTTCCCATCGGGTCATGAAGTCCTTGCGGATTTCACCTGTTGCAGCGATGTCCTTGGTCTTGCCGGCGGCTTCGATGGCGCGCCATGCGCCGTCTGCCATGCCGTCCTGCACCCAGACGCCGCTGATATCGGGATAGGTTGCAAGCAGGTTCTGCATGGCCTGCTGGCCCTGCGCCTGATCCCAGCTCGCATTGGCTTCGTTCAGCACCTTGATGTCAGGATATTTCTTGAACACTTCGCGGTAACCGGCGACGCGGGCTTCGTTGGCCGGGTTGCCGGCGATGCCATTGATGGCGACGACGCTTCCCTTCCCCTTCAGCGCATCCGCAAGCCATTGCGCGGACTGGGCCGCCCATGCCTTCTGGTCGATGCCGACATAGATCGCATCCTTCGAAGACACTTCCGCGTCGGTTGCGATGACGAGAATGTTGCGCGCCTTGGCCTGCGCGAAGATCGGGTCGAAGGCCGTCGGGCTGCCGGGATTGATGAGGATTGCATCAACGCCCTGGTTCATGAAGTTGCGGATATGACCGATCTGCCCCTGCACATCGACATTGCCGCTCTGGACGACGACTTCGACCTTGACGCCCTTTTCGCCCCACGCTTTTGCGGCGGCCTGAGCCTCTTCGATCATCTGCGTGCGCCATTCGCTGCCGACGAAGGAATTGGAAAGGCCGATCTTGAAGCTCTGCTCCTGGGCGTGCCCGGACGTGCCGGCCGCCAGCACCATAGCGGCGGCAGCCATCAAATGTCTAAACATGAAATTTGCTCCTCCAAGCACGGTTTTCAACTGATGAAACCGTTTACATCGGCGAATGTAACCGGTTTCATAATTGAGTCAATCCCGAGAATGATTTTTATTGCGGCGTGTGGAAAGGAGTTGAAAGACGGCTGGCGGCGTTCGAAAACCCATTGGGAAGAGCGGCATAACCACACGAAAAGATCGTGTCATCGGGTTTTCGAGAAGCATATGAGCGTCTCCGGGCGGGCAGATTTTCACTCGACTGTGGACAAGCGGAGAATTCCCACATCAAATCACCGCCCAAGACCAGTCAGGAGAACAATCATGGAAATATTGCGCGCGGGAACACGGGCATCGGGCAAAGGCCCGGATGCCTGGTTCACCGGTTCGGTCCGTATCGATCCGCTCTTCAACCCCTTCGATGCCGAACGGGTGCAGGGTGCCCAGGTGACTTTCGAACCCGGCGCCCGCACCGCCTGGCACACCCATCCTCTCGGCCAGACCCTGATCGTGGTATCCGGCCTAGGCCGCGCACAGCGTGAGGGTGGCCCGGTGGAGGAAATCCGCCCCGGCGATATCGTCTGGTTTGCACCGGGTGAACGACACTGGCACGGCGCCGCGCCAGATGTGGCGATGACCCATATTGCGCTTCAGGAGGTCAAGGACGGCAAGGTGGTGGACTGGCTGGAACATGTGACGGATGAGCAATACGGCGCATGACGCTGCTCCGCCGATCTGGCGGATGAACGGCCCGTAGCAGCGTGCGGGAGCCCGGCATCCGCAACCGATCCGGTGCGCCTGCGAGCCGCAGCGCTACAGAAGCTGTCTGCAGCCTGGACAACGCTCAGGCGCTGGTCACGGATCCCCCACGTCGATGGATGCGCTCGGGCCATACCGTGGGCCGGATCACTTGGACCGGCTGTCACTGCCCAAGCTGTGAAACTAGCGCATGCATGGCGACGCGCAGTCCATCCGGGTCGTAGTTGACCTCCACCCCCCCATTTCCCATCAGGCCCAGGCGGATGAGCTTAGAACCAAATCCTTTGCCGGACGGTAGCGCCACGGGGGGACCGTCCTGTTCATTCCATTCCAGCACGAGTGTGCTTTCACCACCGACAGCTTGGATTTTCCAAGTCACGGCGACGCTTCCTGCATCGTTGGACCAAGCCCCGTATTTCAGCGCATTCGTGCCGAGTTCATGCATCAGGAGCGCAAGGCTCAAGGCAGTCCTTGGACCAACTTCGAGGTCCACACCTGATAGATGATAGCGACCTGGAAGGGAAAGTTGCCGGAGCACGGGATCAATCACATTCACCATGCGCGCATAGGACCAATTCTGATTGAGCAGAACGTCATGCGCCTTGGACAGCGCATGCAACCTGCTGGTAAAGGCTTCGACAGGCGCTCTATCTCTGACGGGCCGCAAGGTCTGGGTCGCTATCGCCTGAACCATCGCCAGCGTGTTTTTGAGACGGTGGCTTATCTCGTGATTGAGAACCTGCTGCTCCTGCTGCGCGCGGATTCTGGCAATCGCCTCGCGTGTCCGGTCGGCAATCGTACGCACGAAATCGCGTTCTTCAGGCGTGAATTCATGTGGTTTTTCGTAATGTACGAACATGACGCCGGCGAAGGCGCCACGTTCGAGAATGGGGACATTGACGAGCACGGAAATGCCCAGCGATTGAAGAAGATCGGCGGAATCCAAGGTTCTCGGATCGGCTGCGACATCCGATATGATGACCAGTTCACCGCGCTTGAGATCCTCAATATAAGATCCGTAGTCCCGGAATTGATGAAGGCCGGCAACACTGAACATTCCATCCGCACACCAGTCCGGCTGCATCTGCACAGTCTCGGTAACAGGGTCAACGACGCCGTAACCGGCTCTTGTTGCCCCTTGCAGATTACGTGCCATGATTTCCGCTGCCGCGAATGCGACGTCGGCAACCGTGTCAAGCTCGCGGATCTTCTCCCCGAGTTCCAGGAACGCAAGTTGCCTGTCCTCCGAGAGTTTTTGCGCCGTAGCGTTTCTTGCGACCTTGATGAAGCCCGACAGATGGGATGATGAATGATTGGGCATCGGCCGTATCGTGCCATCCAGAAAAACACGCGTGCCATCGGCAGCGAGGTGCCACCGGCGATCAAGAGCAACGCCTTCGCGGGCCGCAGTTTTGACCTCGATCGCAGGAATACCGGCTGCGCGATCTTCTGCCGTAAACATCTTCTCGAAGGGCCGGTCGAGCATGTCCGCCTCCGACCAGCCGAAAGTTTCCTCGGCGCCGCCGAACCAGCTCGTGATCCGCTGGTCTTCGTCAATAGTAAGGATGATGTAGTCCTTGGCTCCTTCAACGATCAGTCGCAGTTTCGTTTCGCTGTTCCGCAAGGCTTCTATCGCCTGCATGCGATCGGTCACATCAACGAAGATGATGACGAATTTATCTTCTCCGGTGGCCTGGACATAGCCATCGAACCAGCGATCCAGCGAGCCGACCCTGCGCGTGAAGCGCTTGCTTTGCCGGGTCTCCATCGCTTCGGCGACGTCGGAAATCCATTCTTCCTCGAAATCGGGAAAGACGCCTCGCATCGTTTGGCCTGGAACGTTGTCAGCCGCCAGGCCGAGCAAAGCACTCCATGCCGAATTGACCGTTTCATACCGCCAGTCGATGATTGTGCCGTCGAGATCACGGATGACCGAGCCGACGACGATCCCTTCTTCGAGTTGCTCGAAAAGTGCTCCCCAACGCTGCTCGGAAAGGAAGGTGGCGATCTGGTTGGACGCGACCCGGCCGATCCGGCTGAGCAGTTCCAACTCGCTTTCGGTCCAGGTTCTCGGCTCTCCGTCGATTGCGGCAAGCGCTCCAATCACCATCCCGTCAGGCATCGTCACGGGCACGCCCATGTAGGAAATCACACCCAAATCGGTGATAGCCAGATTATCTCTGACGAGATCGTGAAGCGTTGCGTCTCCGATGATGAGGGGTGCTTTGTCGCGAACCACATGCTGGCAAAAGGAATGTGTAAGCGGCGTCTCAGCCGCTTCGGCCCATTTCTCCGGAAGGCCGAGATGGGCGATGAAGACCTGGCGATGCTCATCGAGAATCGAAATCAGAGCGACCGGACATTTCAGCCCAGCCTTCACGACTTCGATAATATCCTGGAATTCGGATTGGCCCTGAACATCAAGCAAACCAGAATTGCGAACTGCATCAATGCGTTCAGATGGTGAGTTCAAGGTCAATTCCTAGTCACGGAGCAGTGGCGTCATCACGCCGACAATGCGGCCAGCAGGTTGGGAGATAAAACGAGACTTGGCGGCACGGTAGCGGACCGGACGTCTCCACTGACAATAGTTTCAATGAATTGCAGTGCGTTCTGCAAGCCGTTCATCGTGTAAGGTTTCTCAATCGCGCCAAGCGCACCCGCGAAGTCCTCTGGGATCCTCTTCAGATTACCTGAAACGAAGACATAGGGAACTGCGCGGGAAGCAAGATGTTGGCCGACGTCTATTCCAGTCGGGCCGTCCAGTAACTGGATGTCTACGAAGGCAAATTGGGGCGACACCTTTTCTATCAACGAGAGAGCCTGCTTGCTGTCGGCGGCAATGCCGACAATCTCGTGTCCGGCGTCTTCCACTTCGCTCTCCAGCTCCATGGCCAGCAAAGCTTCGTCTTCGACGATCAAGATTTTCACAAAATATCCTTTCAATCTTTTACGGAAAGCGTGACCCGGACGTCGGTGCGGCGCTCATCGACTGTCCTGACGATCGTTGCACGCAGCTGCTTCAGGGAGGCTTCCAGCATTTTCTTGCTGAAGGCGGCCTGTTCCCCATCCACCTCCACCGGAACGACGGTATCGACAACCCTGATAAGGAAGTGCCCGTTGAGCCGCTTCACCTCCAGGTGCAGTTCGCCACCGCCCTCCCTCAGCCCCCTGCCAATGGCGTCGTCAATGAGCTCATTTATGATCAAAGCCAGAGGGGATGCCTTGGTGGCGGGAACCACGACCTCATGAAGGTCCGTCGTGAGATGTATATCGGCCCGTTTCAAGGCGCCGATCTTGTCCAACATCAGGGTATTGGCGAAATCCGCGACATCAAAATGGCCTACGTCCTCGTCGTTCAGAAGCTTTCGCTGGACGGTACTGAGCGCTTCGACCCGATTCAGCACCGACATCAACGTCCGCTCGACGACCTCATTGTCGGTCATGCGCGCCTGGAGTTTGACGATGGAGGCGATCGTCAGAAGGTTGTTTTTCACACGATGGTCGACCTCATGGACCAACGCGGTTTTGGCGCGCAGGGCTTCGGTCAGATCCGCCGTTCTCTTCGCCACTTCTTCCTCGGCGAGATGTCGCGCGCGGGCGAGTTCGGCCTCCTTGCTCTTTATATTGGTGAAGTCGAGCTGCGAGGCGAAAAAGTAAATCACCACTCCGGATACATCGCGCACCGGGCTTACAAACAACGCGTTCCAGAACTTCGTGCCGTC
This sequence comes from Agrobacterium sp. 719_389, assembly GCF_900188475.1. Taxonomy (NCBI): domain Bacteria; kingdom Pseudomonadati; phylum Pseudomonadota; class Alphaproteobacteria; order Hyphomicrobiales; family Rhizobiaceae; genus Agrobacterium; species Agrobacterium sp. 719_389. Next base: position 189,736 of record NZ_FYEM01000007.1, on the reverse strand, counting down.
TTTCCGATAGTTAAGGATATCGATGGATATGTCTCTTTCCGACGCAACGGCGTCACGCAGTCTGTCGACCGCGGCCGAATCGGTCTGTGGCCCCTGAAGGAGACGGCAGTTTCGTCCAACCAATTCCTCCACCGCATAGCCGGTGAGGATGCAGAAGGCTGTATTGCAGAAAATGATAGGATTGTCGGGTTGCCGGGGATCTGTAATGAGCATCGGCATGCGGGTGGCCTTGAATGCCGCCGCAAACGGATCTTCGGAAGCATGTCCTGAAACGAGACGCTGTCCGGCGTCTTTGGCATTCTGCCGGGAATGGGGGTCGTCTTTCATTCAGCGTCCTGAAAATTGCACGCCCATGAAATGGGTTATCTCGACTTTTGTTCCAATCCCTGGAAAAAATCAGGGACGCAGCGTCAGTCGCCTTTAAAAGCCCCCGGTCATGAATATGGTTTCGCCTGTCATGAAGCTGCAAGCTTCGGAGGCGAGGAAGACCGCTGCTCCGACCATCTCCTCCGGTTTTCCGGCGCGCCCCATCCAGTTCAGCGTCCTTACATAGTCATCCCAGCCCTCCGGATCCTCAAGGCGGCGATGGGCGTTGCGGTCCGTATCAATGAGGCCGGGCGCGAGAGTATTAAGCAACACATTATCGCGCGCGTAATCTCTTGCCTGGCTTTGGATCAGATTGTGCTGCGCAGCCTTTGTTGCCGCATAAGCGGTAACGACGCTTTTGGGCCTCAGCTGATTGACTGATCCTATGGAGACGATCCTGCCCCATTTCCGAGCCGCCATTCGCGGCAGCGCCGTCTGCAGCATGTCGACCGTCGAGCCCAGATTGACCGCCAGTTGAAACGCCAGATCACCTGGCGTCAACGCCGAGAGCGTAGCATTGATCTGAGCACTGGCGTTGATAACGAGGATGTCGAGTGGCGCGATCACCTCTGCCTGTTCGATAAGATGCCGGCCAGCATCGGCTTTTGAGAGATCGCCCGCCAGCTCATACGCCGTCCCGCCGCCTGCAATGATCCGTTCCCGGACAGCTGCCGTGGCGCCCGCCTTCACGCCATGCAGGACGACCGATGCACCCGCCCCGGCCAACCCTTCGGCGATCGCCGCCCCTATGCCCCGGCTTGAACCGGTGACGAGCGCCGTGCGGCCTTTCAGGCCAAAGATGTTTTCGAGGGACATTCTTTATCCTTCAAATAACGAGACGCGCGCGCCGGAAACTCCCGGGCGACAGGAAAACAGACCGCCTGACAGAGGCGCGTCGGCGAGTGTGGATGCAGGCAGGCGCGTCCGGGCGCTGGTGATGAACAGCGTCGACAGGTCCGGCCCGCCAAAGGCGATGCTGGAAGGACGCGGCACCGGCATATCGATTACCTGATCCAGCTTGCCGTTCGGAAGATAGCGACGCACGGACCAGCCATCCCAGATTGCGCACCAGACCCCTCCCTCCACATCCACGGCAAGACCATCCGGCCGGCCATCGGCGACGGGGATACGCGCGAATTCGCGCCGGTCCGACAGCGTTCCGGTCATGGGATCGCAATCATAGGCGTGGATCAGGCCGGGCACCGTATCAACGAAGTAGAACGTTCTGCCGTCCGGGCTCCAGCCGAGACCATTGGAGACGATGATGCCGCCCTCCTTGCGTTCGAATGCCCCATCGGCGTTGATACGATAAAGTGCGCCGGTGGGTTTTGAGGCGTCAATCCTCATGGACCCCACCCATATTGCACCGTCCGGTCCGCATTTGGCATCATTCAAGCGGTTGTCAGCGATGCCTGCCTCAGGGCTGACGAAGGCTGTGAGGCGACCGGATGCAAAATCAAGCCATTCAATCCCATCCTGAGACGCGACCAGCAGGCGGCCATCGCCAACCGGAATGACCGCGCTCACCAACTTGCCGGTCTCGCAGGTCTCGTTGCGGCCTGTCGCCGGATCGAAACGATGGACAGCAGGGTGGAGAATATCCACCCAGTAGAGAGCGTTCTCGCCATCGTGCCACACGGGGCTCTCGCCCAGTTGCGCACCCCATGGCAGGATACAACTCAAATCAGCACTCGGGCGGCCCGTTGCCGATCGCGGCCTCGGTCTGGAACTGATGGCGACGGCCCCAGCGGCGCCCGTGATGCGCCGCGCGGCGGCAATCAGCTCACGGCCGGCAGGGTGGATGTTGGAAGAATCAAGCCGCGAGGACGGGCCAAGCGCAACGAGCACACCCATCGGCGTATTGTCGCGACCCATGACGGGGGCGGCCACCGAATTCACTCCTGGCAGGTGCTCCTCATAGGAAATCGAATAACCGCGCGCCCGGGTCAGCGTTAGGTCGGCTTGGAGCGCATCGAGCGTGGTGATGGTTTTCGGCGTCTGCACATCGAGCGTCAGACGGTCCAACAGGGCGCGGCCGACTGCGGGATCCTGGAAGGCGAGCAGCGCCTTGCCCGGTGCCGTGCAATGCAGGGGAACGCGACGCCCCACTTCGACACGAACCGAAAGCCCGTTAGGAGAACGTTCGGCGAGATATTGGGTCATCGTGCCGTCCAGGCGGCAGAGCGCCACCGTCTCCCCGAGTTCCGCCGCAAGCCTCTCGAGCTCCGGTGTTGCGGCGGAAACGAGATCGAAGCTCTCCCAAACCCTGTGCGACATTTCCAGAAAGCGCTGGCCGAGCACATAGGTGCCCCGCGCCTCATCCTGCCGGACGAGTCCATAGGCGATAAGCGTCCGCAAGATGCGTGCAAAGGTCGGCTTTGGCAGACCGGAGGCGCGCAACAGCTCCGCAAAACGCGGCGGCTCCGGCGCATCGGCGACCATGTCGAGCAGCGTCAATCCCTTGGCCAGCGCGGCCGTCCCTCCCGGTGTCTCCGGCTTCATTGCGTCCGCTCCTTCGCGAGGCGCTGCCGTCTTGCGGCGGCCGCCTCTTCCAGCATCCGGTCCATCGTCCATTGTGCTTCAAATCCCAGAGTATTTTTGATGCGCTTGTTGGACGTATGGTAATAAACGCCGCCGCCGGGAAAATCGACTGTCACGATGGGGAGGCCAGTCAGCGCCGCCATCTTCGGCAGAAGTTCGCTGAAGTCGGCCGGTTCATCCCCGCCGAGATTGAAGGTGCCACCCGCCGACCCGGGGTGATCGAGAGCCAGCAGAATACCGGCAACCATATCGCGCGTATCCGTGATGTGCATGCGGAATGGACGGCCGTTTTCGTTGCGCGCCAGTATATGCGACGGCGCGACTATATCGCTCGACTGCAGCAGCTCGGCTATGGCGGTGTTTCCAAAATTTTCCTGCTGGCGAATGCGCGGTCGCAGGAAAAACCGCGGACCAGAAAAGAAACTGTCTTCATCGAGCAGCTCTTCCGCATCCTGCGTATGAGAGAAACGCAGGATCACCGTTTCCATGCCGCCCGTCCGCTGGTGAAAGCGCACCAGCTCTTCTCCCAGAAGTTTGGTGAGACCATAGGGCGAATTGGGGCGAAGCGGATGGTCTTCGGTGACCGGCAGAAACTGAGGACGGTTTTCCGGATACACCTCCCCGGAGGAGGCAAAAACGAACCGCCGAACGCCAGCCGCCGAGGCTGCGTCCAGAAGCCGATGCGTACCCTCGACATTGACAGCGAACATGCGGTCGCGATCGGCCGGGGCCCAAGACATGAAAGCTCCAAGGTGCAAGACCGCGCTCACGCCATCCACGGCTTTGGAAACGGCCTGCACATCCTCCAGCGAGCCGACAATTTCCTCGCCACCGGCTCCCGCCGGCTTCAGATCAAGACCCCGAACGTTTCGGCCCTGCGCGCGAAGTGCTGTTACAACGGCCCTGCCGACACGGCCGGCTGACCCGGTGACAAGGATCATAGCCGTGCTCCGGTTTTTGCGTCGAAGAGATAAAGCTGGGCCGGATCGAAGCCGAGCCGGAGCGCCTCGTTGCCGGGAAGATTGCCGGTGTGTGAGACGCGGGCAATCAGTCCCTTGGACTTGCCCTCTTCGCTATCGGCCACCCTTGCGCCTTCATCACCGAAGTAGACGTATTTTTCCGAACCCAGGCTTTCCACCAGTGTCGGGCGCACGTTGAACATCACGGGCGCTTCGCCCAGCGTCAGATGCTCCGGCCGCAGGCCGACGACGACATCGCCTTCACGGGCTGTTGCCGCGGGCATGGCGACCGTCTGGCCAAACAGCGTCAGTCCACCATTGCGAAGTTCCGCATTGAGGAAATTCATGCCGGGCGAGCCGATGAAACCGGCAACGAAAAGATTGGCCGGGTTGTTGAAAAGCTCGTCCGGCGCTGCGATCTGCTGGATGATGCCGCCCTGCATGATAACCACCCGGTCCGCCATGGTCATGGCTTCCACCTGGTCATGGGTCACATAAACGGTGGTGACCCCTATGCGTTTGTGCAAAGCGCCGATTTCGGCACGCATATGGACGCGCAGCTTGGCATCGAGGTTGGACAGGGGTTCGTCCATCAGGAAGGCCTGAGGCTGGCGCACGATGGCGCGGCCAAGCGCGACGCGCTGCCGCTGGCCGCCCGACAGATCCTTGGGCTTGCGTTCGAGATAGGGCGTCACCTCCAGAATGCGCGCGGCATCGTCGACCCTGCGATCGATTTCCGCCTTGTCCGTACCACGCATCTTAAGGCCGAAGCCGATATTCTGGCGTACAGTCAGGTGCGGATAAAGCGCATAATTCTGGAACACCATGGCGATGTCGCGGTCGCCCGGCGCCAGATCCGTGACTTCGTTATCGCCGATGAAGATCTGCCCTTCGCTTGCGGGTTCGAGACCGGCGAGGATTTTCAGCATCGTCGACTTGCCGCAGCCGGAAGGCCCGACCAGCACCACGAACTCGCCGTTCTCGATCTCAAGCGAAAAGGGCCTGAGCACGTTGAGCGCGCCATAGGACTTGCTGACGTTGCGAATGGAAATATTGGCCATGCTTATTTCTCCGCGCCAGCGGTGAGGCCGCCGACCAAATAACGTTCCAGGAACAGGTAGATTGCGATGATCGGCAGCGCGATGAACACGGATGCGGCGGAAATGTCGTTCCAGTAGGTGACGTATTCGCCCTGCATCGTGGTGATGCCGAGATTGGCCGTCCAGTTGTCCGGCGAGTTGACGAGGAAGGTGCGCGCATAGGCATAGTCCGCCCAGCTAAGCACAAAGGCATAAAGGGCCGTGGCGGCAAGGCCCGGCGTGGCGATGGGAAGAACGACACGCACCATCGCTCCGATCGGCGAGCAGCCGTCGACCATGGCGGCCTGTTCCAGCTCTTTGGGAATGGTGTCGAAATAGCCTTTCAGCATCCATGTGGCGAAAGGAATGATCATGGTCGAATGCGCCAGCACCAGCGTCCACAGGCTGCCGATCAGGCCAAAGCTGGAAAAGATCGAAAACAGCGGGATGACGAGCAGTGTCGCAGGCAACATCTTGGCGGTCAGCACGAAGAGACCCATGGTCGCGCCGCCCCTCATCGAATACCGCGACAGCGCATAACCGGCGCTGACCGAGACCAGCATTGACAGCGCCACAGAGCCGATCGCCGCCAGCATCGAATTCCAAAGCCACAGCAGGATCGGTTTTGCCGCCCAGACACGGGCGAAAATGTCCCATTGCGCATCGTTGGGCCAGAAGGTCGGTGGCAGACGATACAACTCATCGGTGGTGGAAAGCGCAGTGACTAGCAGCCAGTACACCGGGAACAGGATCATAACCAGCGTGAAGATGACAGTCGCATAAAGCGCAAGGCTCTGTAAAAATGTCCGTTTCATCAAAGCCCCCTCAATAGATCGATTTCGAACGCCGGCCGAGCATCAGGAGGCTCGCGACGATGCAGATCACCAGTGTGAGCACGCCGACGGCGGCGGCGCGGCCAAAATTGTGATACTGAAAGGCTTGATCATAGGTCATGATCGACAGCGTCTGGGTCGAACGCAGCGGCCCGCCGCCTGTCAGAACCTTGATGATGGAAAAGTCCCGGAAGACCCACAGCAGCGTCAGCACCAGCGTCACGCCCAGCACCGGCATCAAAAGCGGGATGGTGATCCAGCGGAAACGCTGCCAGACGCTTGCACCATCCACCTTGGCGGCCGCGTAATAGTCGGCGGGAATGGACTGTAGGCCGGCCAGACACATGATCGACACGAAAGGGAAGCCTTTCCACACCATGGTAATGGCAACCGCCCAGAAGGCGGCCGTAGAACTGCTGACCCAGGGGATCATCTGCTCGGCAAAACCAAGCTTTATCGCCAGCCAGCCGAAAAGGCCGAAAGAGGTATCGAACATCCATGCAAAGATAACGACCGCGATGATTTCCGGCACCGCCCAGGGCAGCGCCATGCCCAGCCGAGCGACGGTGCGGCCTTTGAAACGGTTATTGGCGAGTAGCGCCGTGCTGAGGCCGACCGCGACACTACCGGCTGTGACGACGATGACCAGTTTCAACGTCACCCAGCAGGCCAGCCAGAATTCCGGCGAGGAGAACAACCATGTGTAATTGCTCAGCGAAAACGGCCGGCTGGCGCCGCCGAGTCTCGGTATCTTGACCTGCTGGAACGACAGGTCGATGGCCAGAACGAGCGGCCAGACGATGATGGCGGCAACCATCAGGACCGCGGGCGCGATCAGAATATAGCCGAGGAGATGTTGCCGGCTGGGGCGCGCAAGATCGAAAAACTTGCGACGCCCAGCCCGAACGGGTTCGGTCATGGATGGTCCTCCTGCCGGATGCGGATGATGGCCATGGCCCTTTACGGGCCATGGCAGGACAACAAGATCAGGACAATGGGGGATCAACCCTTGATGGCTTCGGCCTTTGCCTGCATGGTTTTCGCCACCTCCGCCGGATCGAGATCCTGAATGATCATCCGCTGGCTTTCTTCCATCACCATCTTGCTGAACTCGTTGTAGAAGAGCTCAAGTCCGGTCGGAATGCGGTCGATACCCGCCTCGGATGCGGCCTTCATCGTCTCGATCAGCACCGGAAAATGCGGGATGGTCTTTTCGACGCCCGAGACGTCGGCCTTCGGGCTTGGCGGGGTGTTGCCACCAAGGGTGGCATAGCTGCGCTGGAATTCCGGCGTCATCGTCAGCTTGATGAAATCCCAGACCAATGCCTTCTGGTCGTCGGGAATATCGGCCGGCATGGCCAGCACGTTGGACGACCCGCCGAGCGGCGGATGAAGCGGCGGCGCGACATAAACGATGTCGCTCTTGGCCGAACCCTTTTCGGTCGTGCCGTAAAGCCAGGGCCCATCGAGCCGCATGGCCATCTTGCCGTCGGCAAACAGCTTACGCACGTCGCTGGCGCTCATGTCCACCGGGCTGATGCCGCTCTTCATCACGGTTTTCCATCGGGTCAAACCTTCAACCATCTGCGGCGTATCGATGGTGATGTTGCCGTCCTTGTCAGTCCAGTAGGCGCCGGCGTCGAGAATGTAGTTCAGCATCTCCGTCAGATATTGACCCGGCCCGCCCTTGGTTTCATGGCCGGTGCCGAACTGGTCGATAATGCCGTCGCCGTTCAGATCCTTGGTCGTGGCTTTTGCGGCCGCCAGAAACTCGTCATAGGTCTTCGGAACCGCGACGCCCGCATCTTCCAAAATCTTCTTGTTGTAGGCCATCACGAAACCGAAATAGTTGGTCATGATGCAGACGGTCTCGCCGTTCCATTCGCATTTCTGCTGGCCGGCCCAGCCGGTCATGTCGATGCCGTCCTTCTTCAGCCACGGGTCAAGCGGTTCGAGCCAGCCGCTATCGGCAAACATCTGGAATTCGAAGGAGGCGAGATGCACGATCTGCGGCGGCTGATTGGCGGCAAAAAGCGTCGTCATCGTGTCGGCGTAGGAACTACGCTCGGCCTTGGTGAACTCGATCCTGACGCCCGGATGCTGTTTCTCGAAGGCCGCGATGGCGGAACGCCACCATTCACCAGTGCCGGCATCGTCCGTTTGCCAGGATATGAATTTCAAAACGGTATCGGCCATCGCTGGTGCAAGTCCGGTCAAGGTCATTAGCATCGCGGTCGCTGTGCCAAGCGCCAGCTTTTTTATTCTTTTAGTCATGGGTTCCTCCTCCAGAAAACCAAATCAGATACGTTCAATAAGAGCGAGCGCCGCCTCCGACGGCTTGACGCCAAGTCCGGGGCCCGAGGGCAGGTGATATCTGCCTTCGCGGCAATCCATGTCGCCGGCAAGCAGCCGGCGGTTGGGCTCGAAAATCGAGTGCTGGAACTCGTGGCCCTTCAAAGTCGGCAATGTCGATGACGCCTGCAGGCTGGCGGCAAGGAAGATGCCCGCGCCGACTGTCGCGTGCGGAATTACGTCAATGCCCTGCTCGGCGGCAAGAGCACCGATGCGGATGAAATTGGTGATGCCCTTGTGGCCCATTTCCGGCTGCACGATTGCGATGCGGCAGCGTTCAATGCGGGCGCGCATGTCCCAATGGGTGCGCCATTCCTCACCAACGGCGATCGGAACGTCTGTTCCCTTCGATACTTTTTCCAGCCCGGCGATATCTTCCGTCCAGACCGGCGCTTCGGCGAACCACGGGTCGAACGGCGTCATCTGCGCAATGAGTTCCAGCGCCCTTTCCGGCGTCTGGTTCCAGTGCATGTCGGCGGCAATCTTTGCCTGCGGGCCAAGAACCTGCCGGAGATTGGCGATCTCCGCCGCCGGGCCATCGTCGGCCACCGGCGTTGCGAATTTGAAGGCATCAAAACCACGATCCTGCCAGTATTTCGCCAGTTCCCCTCGCGCCTTCAGTGTCTTTTCGGGCAGCCCCGAAACATAGGCCGGAAAACTGTCCACGCCGCCGCCGAGAAGGTCGCGCACCGATTTTCCGGCTTCCTGCCCGGCAATGTCCCAGAGCGCGATATCGAGCGCGGCGAGCGCATCCACGTAAAAGCCGCCGGTATAACCGCGCACCCGCATCATGTCGTAAAGATCGTCATAGATCGCCGAAGGATCGGACGCATCCCGGCCGACCACGAAACCGGCAAGAAGATCGTTGATCAGCGCGGCGACCGCGCCGGGGGCGACGATGCCATAGGTCTCTCCCCAGCCGATGGTGCCCGCCTTGGTCGTCATGCGCACCAGAACGCTGCGGTCGAAGGTGGGGTAAACCGTGCGATTGCCCTTGCGAACGATATAGCCGTTCGGGTTGACCACTTCACCTTCCCTGAGAGCGCCAAGATAGGGGACCTTGCGCGGCTGGGTCAAGGTGAAGACTTCGACGGTTGCGACGGGGCTGCTCATGCTGCCTCCGGCGTAATGAGGCCGAGCTCGACAAGATTGGCGTCGATATCGGCAATGGCGGCCGAGTCGAGTTCGGGGGTCGGCGCACGCACGCCGATGCCGTCGATGACGCCGCGACGAGCCAGAACATATTTGGTCAGCCGCATGCGGTAGACCGCCTGAAGAACGAGGAGAGGCAGGGTGCGGACGTAGATCCTGCGGGCGTCTTCCGACCTTCCGGCATTGAGTGCGCGATCGATGGCCACATGTTCCTCGGCGATCTCCAGCGCCGGCATGGCCGCGGTTGCCCCACGGGCATATTCATCGAGAATATAGCGCGCGCCGCCGCCGCCGATGACGCCCTTCAGCGTCGAAGGCGCCTGCGCGATGATGTGACTGATGGCGGGACCGGCGGGAAGCGTCTCTTCCTTGACATAGGTAACCTGTGGCAAGGCCTGCACGATTTCCACGATCGCCTGCGGCGAGAGGTCCGACCCTCGCGGGGCAGGCGCATTCTGCAGGATGATCTCAATGCCGGGAAGCGCCTCGATGACCTTGCCGAGGAAGTCGATCAGCGCCGGCCCATCGGTTCCGACCGCCTTCGGCGGCTGCACCATCAGATGCCGGATGCCGAGCGCGGACGCCACTTTCCCGTGTTCGACCACCTCGCGCCAATCAGCAGCACTTGCTCCGGCGACGACGGGCGCACGGCCGCCGACCGTATCGACGACGATCTTCAACAGAACAGCCCGTTCTTCAGCAGTCAGGCTTTCCACTTCGCTGGCGAAGCCAGGAAACACGACCCCGTCCACGCCTTTTTCCAGGGCGAAGGCCACCAGCCGCTTCATGCCTGCTTCATCAATACCGCCGTTCGCCAGAAACGGCGTCGGCAGAACGGGCAAAATCCCTTTAAGGCCGGCCACCATCATTCTCCTCCTATTTAGTATCACATATTGATACCTTGAATTCACTAATTGACACTAACGCGCATTGCGCCTTATGACAAGCCCCTAATATGAGCGCAGCAGGAGGATAGCCGCATGACAGGACAGCCGACGTCGATCGTAGTTGATTGGGGGACAACGTCGTTAAGGGCGGTGCTTGCCGATAACCATGGACAACCCATCGCTTCCCTGGAAACCTCGGACGGAATAACGACCGTCGCAAAAGGCGGCCACGAGGCGGTTCTCATGGCTGCCTTGACGCCCTGGTTCTCAGCACATGGGACGCTGCCGGTCGCGGCCTTGGGAATGATCACCAGTCGTAACGGATGGGTAGAGGTTGATTATGTCGCCTGCCCCGCTGGTCCGGAACAGCTGGCCAGCGGCACGGTCAGGCGAAAGCTGCCGAACGGATCTGATCTGGTCTTCCTGCCGGGTCTCAAGGAGCCCCGGCGGACGCCGTTTCCGGACGTTATGCGCGGTGAAGAAACCCAGATTGTCGGCCATGGCCTCAATGATGAAATCATCGTCATCATTCCTGGAACGCACAGCAAATGGGCGCGGGTGAAAGCCGGGAAAATCGACGGCTTTCAGACATTTGTCACCGGCGAAATATTCAATCTACTGATCAACCACTCTTTCATCGCTAAAGGCTCGACGCAGCCGCCGGTGGATGATGACGATGCCTATGTGTGGGGCCTGAACGAGGCAAAACAGTCAATCGCCATGTCGTCTCTCCTGTTTGCAGCGCGCACGGGGGTGCTGGCCGGCAAGCTGTCTGCCGACCAATTGCGATCATTCGTCCGCGGGCTGGTGATCGGCCAGGAGTTTCGTCAGGCACGGGATGCCGGTTGGTTTGTCGAAAACGGTGAAGCAACCATCGTCGGTAATGACGGCTTGAACGGCCTCTATGCCAAGGCGGCGAAAATCTTCGATCTGCAAATTTCGATGGGCGCCGAGGATAATTTGACGAGAGGGGCGCTGCAGGTCCTGCATCGGGCGCTTCCGTGAATATCGCGTCCTGACATCACCCGTTTTGCCTCAAAGGAGGTGATATGTACCAGTTTCCAGCCAGCATCGGCACCAGCCGCTACGACAGCGATATCATGACCACCCTCATGCGCCTGCAGCGGCTGGGGCTACCGGACGATCCCATAGCGTTTTACGGCTCCTCTTCCTTCCGGATGTGGAGTTCTCTTGCAGAGGACCTCAATTCCCTCAACGCCGTCAACCTCGGTTTTGGTGGCGGCACCTTTCTGTCTGCCCTGCATTACATGGACCAGCTTCTTGTGCCTCTGAAGCCTCGAAGGGCTTTTTTGTATTTCGGCGAAAACGATATTGCCAGCGATGGCCAAACGGCTGAAACGACGTATCGACATTTCCAGACATTAATCGATCGGATTTCCGCAGCCTTGCCACACGCGCAGCTGTTCGCTCTGGCGGTTAAACCCAGCCCGGCACGCTGGATTTATCGCGATGAGTTCGAGCGCTTCAACCACTTGACGCGCGATTGGTGTGACAAGGCGGCGACCGTGACCTTTCTAGACTCTAACGGGCGCCTTCTGGGTGAAAACGGACTGCCCATGTTCCGCTATTATCAACCGGACCTCGTTCACCTGAACGCCGCGGGCTACGCCGTCTGGGCCGAGACCCTCAGGCCTGCCCTCGGGAAGGTCGCGCGGCCCGAGCGCTAGGAAGACGTAACGTCGGGCTGCGGACAGCCGATTAATAACCGCTCATTTCCAGGTAGCCCCGTCCCGAGGCGTTGCCCGTAAATTCGACCGGCCTGCCCCAAGAAGGGGTCGAAGTCGCCATCCATGCCTGTGAGGTTGAGGCAAAAACCGTCGGTGAGCCGCGCAACATCAGGCCACCTCTCCGTGTGCATTTGGAATCAATGGCCGAGTCGGATAAGCCTGTCTGCGGGTCTGCTTCTGGTTTTGCTGGGGATCATCCGAGGTTGGAAGTGACGGACGAATTTTCTGCTGAACTTGATGGCCTGCATCACAGTACCTTCGATTATTTCTGGTCCGGCAGCCATCCTGAGAGCGGCCTTCCGAGGGACCGCATGGGATCGCAGGGTCTGCCTATCCACGAAATCACGTCCATATCGGGTGTTGGCTTCGGATTTCTTGCACTGATCGTCGGCGTTTACCGTTCCTGGATCACAAGGCAGGCGGCGGTCGACCGGGCAAACCGCATGCTGCGATCTCTCGGCGCGGTGAAACTATTTCACGGCGCCTTTCCGCATTTTGTCCATACGTCTGGCGGCAAGACAATCCCATTTGCAAAGTTCGACGACGGCGGCGACCTCGTCGAGACTGCGCTTCTGGTTCAGGCGCTGATCTGCGCCCGCGAGTTCTTTGGCGGGCAATCATCAGGCGAAATCGATCTGCGCCGGTCCGTTAACGACATCGTCGAGGCGGTGGAGTGGGACTGGTTTACACAGGGAAAGCCCGGCCCCCTTTTCTGGCATTGGAGCCCCCGGTTCGGCTGGGCGAAGAACCTGCCGATTGTGGGATGGAACGAGGCTCTGGTGTGTTATGTGCTTGCGGCGGGATCGGCCGCACACGCGATAGACACGGCGTCTTACCACTCCGGTTGGGCGCGCAAGGGCGAAATCAGGAACGGCGAGACTTATCTCGGTGTCAGGTTGCCGCTTGGCGAGCCTTTTGGAGGTCCGCTCTTCCTGTCGCAATATTCGTTCTGCACTCTCGATCCGCGCGGTATGGGTGATGCCTATTGCAGCGATTATCTTGAACAGGTTCATGCGCACAGCCTGATCAACTATCGTTATTGCAGCACTCGCTATGGGCCAGACGACGGATGGGGTCTCTCCGCCTGTGATGGGCCCAAGAAGTATATCGTCAATTCTCCCACGGATGATCATGGGATCATTGCAACGACGGCTGCGCTCTCCAGCATGCCGTTCCTCCCGGCTCGATCAAAACAGGCGGCCATGCGCTTCCTGCAGTGGCGTGGCGGCGCGCTGATGGGCCGTTTTGGTCTGATGGATTCCTTCGAGCCGTCCACCGGCTGGGTTTCAAAAACGCATCTCGCCATCAATCAGGGCCCGGTGGTTGCGATGATGGAAAACCATCGCAGCGGCCTTATCTGGGATTTGTTCATGAACGCGGCGGAGGTGAGCAGCGGGCTGGTCAAGCTGGGCTTTCGGACGGACAGATACCGGGAAGCAGGCGATCTCTTGGAGGTCCGGTAATCGTCATCCGCCATTTGCGATGACGCCTGCTAAACTCTTTCCAACCCCGACAGATTGATTTTAATCACCTGGTGAAGGTCGTTTCACGCCTCGCTTGACCGCTTCCAGATCAAGGGCTGCCGAGATGTTGTTGCGAACGTTCTGTCTGCCTCACCCCCCAGGGAAGAAGCAGATTGCGCAACGCGGTTCGGTGCTCTCATTGTGCAACGACTACCTGCCAGCATCCAAAACGTCTATCGCGGCATTCGAGCAAATCCCTTTGCGAGAATCGGCCCGGTCGGCCTGCCGCTTGGTGAACCACCCGCCTGCTCAAGGGTGATTTCATAAAGCTGATCGCTTCGGGGTGCTGGCAGCGCCGGCCCTTCCAGCTGCGCTGAACGCGTGCCTTCGATCAATCCGAGCGAAACGGGACCGACCTCCTTCGAGGGCAAAGTCCATAGCTGTATCGTCTTGTCTTGCGGAACTGCAAAATCAGCCAGAATCCGAACGGTTGCCTTGTCGTTTCCGAAGTCCTCGACAACCGCCTGGACCTGGCCGCTCTCATCGAGGAGAACAGCGATTACGAGCGGATCGCTCGTGCGCGTAAGACTGAAGGCTAGGCCGGTGGCCAGGAGGAGGCTTGCGGCAATTGCAGAGAGAGCGATGCCACGCCAGCTGTTGGACCTGTTGTCATTTGCCGTCCCGAGCGACGCATCGTGTGCGTCTCTGGTCTGCGGCATCAGGCGAGCTTCAATTTTTCCCCACAGATCGTCTCTGATGACGGCAGGTTCAACGGCGGTATCAAGGGGAAGAAAACGCTCGCGGCTTCTGGAGACTGCCGCCCGCAGAGCAGCATCATGCAACATTGCAGCGTCAATGGCCTCGGCCTCGTGGGCGTCCAGCAACCCCAGAACGTAATCGTCGGCAAGAACGGGTATGTCTTTGCGGTCAAAGTTCATGCCATGCACTCCCGCAGAGCCATGAGCCCTCGCCTTATCCAGGATTTCGTCGTTCCCAGAGGAATGTGAAGTCTGCCGGCGATTTCACCATGGGAGTATCCCGCCACATAGGCCATCAATATTCCCTGCCGTTTCGTCTCGTCGAGGTTGCCGAGACATTCATAGAGCCGCGAGTTCCTGTCGAGCTTTTGCCATGCGGCAATCACCTCGGTTGCCTCTTCACCATCTCGAAGCCTCTCGACATCCTCAACGGTGATTTCACGTCTCGTATCACGCACAAGATTGAGTGCCCGGTTGCGAACGATCGCGTAAATCCATCCTCGCGCCGATCCCTGGTCGGCCCGGTACTGATGAGCATACGTCCAGATTCGCACAAAGCTCTCCTGAACAACCTCCTCTGCCAACTCGCGCCGTTTGACGATGCGTTGGGCGACGGCAACCAGACGCCCGGCCTCGCGATCGAAAATCAGGCGCAAAGCGTTTTTGTCACCTTTTGCGCAAGCAGCGAGCGCTCTGTCGAGATCGTTCGGCACGGAGCCCATCTGAATCCTTTCCACTCGCGATCGAAAACGCGGCCAGCACCGCATAATACCCAATAGGCAAGTTTATGGATGCAACCTAAAAATTATTTTTCTTTCTGCATCCAAATGCGCTGCCCGCCGTGTCTTGTAGACGGAAGCGTTCAAGCGACGCCATTCCGAATGGTTCAACTCACGGGAGAAACACATGCGCACTATCCGCCTTACTCTGCTCGCCTCCATGGCCCTGACGGCATCTGCAGGCATCGCCGTTTCGGCGCCGGCCCTTGGCCTGACGGGAGACAAGACCCTCGTCATGTTCGATACGCAAAAGCCTGCGGTTACAAAGACAATGGATGTGACCGGCGTAGACAAGCTTGTCGGCATCGACTTCCGTCCGGGTAACAAGACCATCGTCGGCGTAACGCCGGATCATCGCATTGTCACCATCAACCTTGAGACGGGTGCTGCAACCGAGGTGGCCAAGATGGACAAGATGCTGCCCCTTGCCGACGCGCCTGTCGTCGTTGATTTCAACCCCGCCGCCGACCGCCTGCGTTTCATGACGGGCACGACCAATCACCGCGTGCATCCCGACACCGGGGCCGCCACGGTGGATGGCGTACTCGCCTACGAGGATGGCGACATGCACAAGGGTGAAACGCCAAACATCGTCGCCGCGGCCTACAGCAACTCGATCGGCAAGCCCGAGAAAACCGCGATGTACAATATCGATGCCACCATCGGCGCGCTGATCCAGCAGACAAAGCCGAATGACGGAACCCTGAAGGCGATTGGCAAGCTGGGGCTGAAGGAAGCACCGGCAACCTATGCGTTTGATATCCACGGGGAAGAAGGTGGAAAGAACACTGCCTATCTCGCCGCCGGAAAACAGCTTTACACCGTCAATCTGGAAACAGGCGCTGCGACCGAAATCGGCCCCATCACCGGCGTCGAAAGTGATCTACGCGATATTACCATCCTGCCCGCAATGTAATCCTCTGTCGGCAAAGGCACTAAAAGAAAGGGCTGGCTCCGAAATGGAGTCAGCCCTTTTAATTTAGTTGGTCGTAGGGTCACGTTTTCGGAAACAGAACCTTTTCGATGACGTGAATGACGCCGTTTGACGGCTGACGAGCTAAAGACGCCATCGGACGCCCATACCCAGTTCTCGGTACGTCTCAGAAAATTCGCCCGTGCACGCCCTTGAGCGTCAGGCCACCGTGGTTATCTTGCTCCAATTATAGCGGTCACACACGTATTGAGGAGTACGCGGCTGCTTTCGGGGAGGATCTCATGAAGTTTCTGTTGGCCGTTTCGCGCGCCATTGATGCCGCCAATTCAGCCATTGGCAAAGGTATTTCCTGGCTGCTTCTGGCGGCCATCTTAATCAGCGCCATCAATGCCGTCATGCGCAAGGCGTTTTCGATGAGCTCCAACGCCTGGCTTGAATCGCAGTGGTATTTGTTTTCTGCGGTGTTTCTTATCGCTGCCGCCTACACGCTGCTTAACAACGAGCACGTGAAGGTCGATCTGGTCTACGGAAATCTTCCGCGCAAAGGGCAGCTGTGGGTCGACATTCTCGGGACCATCTTCTTTCTCATGCCCTTCTGCCTCATCACAGTCTATCTCTCCTGGCCGGTTTTTCTGCAGAAACTTGCTTCCGGTGAGGTTTCAAACAACACGGGCGGCCTCATTCAATGGCCCGTCTGGGCGCTGATACCGATTGGCTTCAGCCTCCTCGCCGTTCAGGGCGTTTCGGAACTCATCAAGCGTGTCGCGATCCTGCGCGGCGATATTCCCGATCCGGTTGCAGCGGCCGACGCCGCAGCGGCACTGCTCTGATCGAAGGAAAGAACAATAATGGCATTCATTGCGGAAAATCTCGCGCCCATCATGTTTGCGGCGCTCATCATCGTGCTGTTGCTCGGCTATCCCGTGGCTTTTGCTCTGGCCTTTGTCGGCTTTTTCTTCGGCTTTATCGGGATAGAACTCGGCCTGCTGCCAGCAACGCTGTTCCAGGCCATCCCCGATCGCATATTTGGCCAGATGTCGAACGAAACGCTGCTGGCGATACCGTTCTTCACCTTCATGGGGCTCATTCTTGAAAAGAGCGGTATGGCGGAGGACTTGCTGGATACGATCGGCCAGCTGTTTGGCCCGGTCCGCGGCGGCATTGCGTTTGCCGTCATCTTCGTCGGGGCAATTCTGGCCGCCACCACCGGCGTCGTCGCCGCCTCGGTTATCTCGATGGGCCTCATCTCGCTTCCCATCATGTTGCGCTATGGCTATGACCGCAAGGTTGCCGCCGGCACGATCGCGGCTTCCGGCACATTGGCGCAGATCATCCCGCCCAGCCTCGTGTTAATCGTGCTGGCCGACCAGCTCGGTCGTTCGGTGGGCGACATGTACAAGGGCGCGCTGGTCCCGGGTCTCATGCTCGTGGCAGCCTATACGCTCTATATCATCGTGACCTCGATCATCAGCCCCGCGAAAGTCCCGGCCCTGCCGCTGGAGGCGCGGACCCTGCGCGGCACCAAGCTGCTGTTCAAGGTCATCACCTCGCTGGTGCCGCCGCTCGTACTGATATTCCTCGTGCTCGGCACAATCTTCCTCGGTATCGCCACCCCCACGGAAGGCGGCGCCATGGGTGCTGTCGGCGCGCTCGCCCTTGCGCTTGCCAACCGCAAGCTCAATTTCGGTCTGATCCAGCAATCGCTCCACGCCACGGCAAAGCTGTCGTCCTTCGTGCTACTCATCCTGCTCGGCGCGCGCGTCTTTTCCCTGACCTTCTATGGCGTGAACGGCCACGTCTGGGTCGAGCATCTGATGACTTCCATTCCGGGCGGTGAGATCGGCTTCCTGATCGTCGCCAACCTGCTGGTGTTTTTCCTGGCCTTCTTTCTCGACTATTTCGAGCTGGCCTTCATCATCATCCCGCTGCTGGCGCCGGTCGCCGATGCGCTTGGCATCGACCTGATCTGGTTTGGCGTGATGCTGGCGGTCAACATGCAGACGTCGTTCATGCACCCGCCCTTCGGTTTTTCGCTATTCTTCCTGCGATCCGTCGCACCGACGCGGGCCTATAAGGACCGGATCACGGGACAGACGATACAGCCGGTCACCTCGTCCCAGATCTACCTGGGCGCCATTCCCTATCTGTTCATCCAGCTGACCATGGTCGTCATCATCATCACGTTCCCCGGCATCGTGATGCACTACAAGTCAGGCGCCAAGCAGGTCGACCCTTCCGCCGTCCATATCAATGTACCGATGCCCAGCATCGGCACGGACGCCGATCCCTTCGCCAATCCTTTCTCGGCACCCGGCAACAGCGCACCGAGCTTCGGAAAGCCGTCTACCCCATGACAATCGGTCGGGCGCAAAAGCGCCCGCCGCAACAAAAATCGCTGACGTTCAATAGGAGGAGGTAATCTATGAAGGTCAACCCAGGTCGCAGACAACTCTTGTCGGGCGGCGTACTTGCAGGGGCTGCTGCGGCTGCTTCGGCACTTGCGACACCCGCCATAGCCCAGTCTTTGCCAACCGTTCGCTGGCGTCTCACGTCCGGCTTCCCGAACAATCTGGACACGATCTATGGCGGCGCCGTCGTCATGGCCAATGCATTGAAGGCCATTACAGGCGGCAAGTTCGAAATCCAGGTCTTCCAGGCCGGTGAAATCGTTCCCGGCGCCCAGGCCATCGACGCCGTAAAAGCCAATACCGTCGAGATTTCCCATACCTGCGGCTACTATTTCACCGGGAAAGATCCGACATTCGCCATCGGTTCGACCATCCCCTTCGGCCTGAACGCCCGCCAGCAGAACGCATGGCTTTACCACGGCGGCGGCAACGAGGCTTACAATGAATTCCTTTCCGACTACGGCGTCATCGGCATTCCCGGTGGAGCAACGGGCGCCCAGATGGGCGGCTGGTATCGCAAGGAGATCAAGAGCGTCGAGGATATCAAGGGCCTCAAGATGCGTATTGCCGGCGTCGCGGGGCAGGTGCTCGCCAAACTTGGCGCGGTGCCGCAGCAGCTTCCGGGCGGCGACATTTATCCGGCGCTGGAACGGGGCACCATAGATGCCGCAGAGTGGGTCGGTCCCTATGACGACGAAAAGCTCGGCTTCTACCAGATCGCGCCATACTATTATTACCCCGCGTTCTGGGAGGGTGGGTTGACGATCCACTTCTTCGTCAACAAGGACCAATATGCAGCACTGCCTGATGAATACAAGGCAGCGCTCGACACCGCCTGCAAAGCCGCCAACATCAACATGCAGGCGCTTTACGACGTCAAGAACAAGGATGCGATCCGCTCGCTGGTTTCCAAGGGCACGCAGCTTCGTCCGCTGCCCCGCGATGTGCTCGACGCCGCCTATAAGGCGACCTTCGAGCTTTATGACGAGTACACGCAGAAGCATCCCACATGGGCCAAGATCTATCCGGGCTGGAAGAAGTTCCGCGACGAGAGCTTCGAATGGTTCCGCGTTGCCGAGTATACCTATGACAGCTACGGCTATGCCATGCAGA
Organism: Agrobacterium sp. 719_389; assembly: GCF_900188475.1. Lineage (NCBI taxonomy): Bacteria > Pseudomonadati > Pseudomonadota > Alphaproteobacteria > Hyphomicrobiales > Rhizobiaceae > Agrobacterium > Agrobacterium sp. 719_389. The sequence continues at coordinate 170,364 of NZ_FYEM01000007.1, read as the reverse complement.
CGGCCGGCAAATAAGCCGACATAGAACTTTACCAAGGCCCTTGGATGGCGACATTCAGGGGCCTTTGGCCTTTGCGGCTATTCTTTGATAAGCCCGTTATCGATCGCATAGCGGATGAGACCGGCAGTCGTCGCTATATCCAGCTTCCTCTTGATGTTCTTGCGGTGGGTTTCCATCGTGCGCTCGGCGATGTCGAGCGCAAGCGCAGCGTCACGATTGCTCTTTCCGCGCGCAATCAGCAGCAGAACTTCCTGCTCGCGCGTCGTCAGCGCCTTCAGCCTGCCGGAAGACCCCTCCATCAGCACATCGCGAACACCCGAGGAAAAATAGGTGCCGCCGGCAGCCACCGTTTCGATTGCCGCGACTATTTCTTCGGTCGCCACGTCCTTCAGAATGTAACCGGCCGCACCATACATGACCGAGGTCGATATATATTCCCGGCTGTCATGCATCGACAGCATCAGCACCCGGGCGGAAAGCTGCTTTTCCTTGAAGAGTTCCAGGGCGTCGATGCCATTGATCTGCGGCATGTTGATATCCATCAGCACCACATCGGGCCGCGTGGCGACAGTCGCGTCGATACCGGCCATGGCGGACGCCGCGGTTCCAACGACTGCGAGATGCTCGTACGTCTCGAGCACGGCCCTCAACCCATCCAGAACCAGAGGATGGTTATCGATCAGCAGCACACGAATCGGATGAACGGTCACTCGGCGGCCTCCTGTAAGCCGCTATTGCTGTCCTTCATGGCGGTGATGGGCAGCACCGCCCGCAGAATGGTTCCCCTGGCGGAGCTTTCGACATCCAGCCTGCCCCCGAAATGCGTCAAACGTTCCTGCATGTTTCTCAAACCGAGCCCCTTGCTTGCCGGCATCCCGTTCTCGGTCCTAACCGCCGGAAAGCCGCGGCCATTGTCGCTGACATCCATCTGGACCCGTTCATCGCGACTGGAAAACCTGATGGCGACCTGCGTCGCATCCGCATGGCGCTCGATATTGGTCAACGCCTCCTGTGCGACACGGTAGAGCGCAACCCGTGCCTCCGGGACAAGCATATGCTTGAAGGCCACGGATTCAAGCGTTGCCGCAATTCCCGTGCGTTCGGAAAAACTCGAGATCAGCGATTCCAGAGCTGCTGTCAGCCCCAGATCGTCAAGGACACGCGGGCGAAGATCGTGCGAGATGCGGCGGACTTCCTTGATTGCTTCATTCAGCGCAATGGCGCCTTTGCCGATTGCCTCGACAGCACCGGCATTATCCGGCGTGACCTTGCGCCGCGCCAGATCGATCGCAAAACGCACGCCGACGAGATTTTGGGAAATGCCGTCATGCAGTTCCCGCGCAATGCGCAGGCGCTCCTCCTCCTGGGTATCGATGATCCTTTGCATCAATTCCTTGAGCCGGCCATCCGCCAGCCGCTGCTGACGCAGATTGAGCAGCATACAGGTGGCAAACACCAACAATACGGCGGGAACCGCAAACAGGGCGACGATCAGGAAGTTCCAGGTGATTGAATGCCGCAACTCCTCCTTCGCCGCCGCCGTCGTCGCAAACACGTCGTCGAGGTAAACGCCTGTACCAATCATCCAGCGCCATTTGTCGAGGCCGGCCGCAAAGGAAAGTTTGTCGGCCATTTTTTTGGTGGAAGGCTTTTCCCACTTGTACTGGACCAGCCCTCCCCCCTTTTTCGCCTCGACGATGAGATCATAGATTACCCGGTTACCATCGGGATCATGGAGATCCAGCCAATTGTTCCCCGGACGGAAATTCTGTCGCGGATGGACCACGTTCAGCCCGTCATAGTCATAGACGAAGAAATAGCCGTCAGTACCGTAGTCGAGACCGGTCAGGATGCGCTTGACTTCTTCCTTCGCAGCCTCGTCATCAGGCCCTGCCCGGTCATAGACTGAGCGGATCGCCGAAAGGGCAAGATTGGTGAGGTTGAGGAGTTCAGCCTCCTTTGCAGCAAGCATGTTCCGCTCGAACGCATCGATGCTCGTGCGCGCAAGCGTCATTGACTGCCACGTGATCAACGCGGTGATAATGATAATCACAAGAACAAGAGGCCCGATGGCCAACGCAAGAATCTGGCTCCTGAGTCTCATGCGGCCCCTCCGACACATTCGCTCTCGTGTAGGCTCACCTAACAATACTTCGTGCGGTAAGTCGAGCCTATCGGAACTGGATGGGGTGGGACGTCACCACAGTGGCTGACCCGGCTTCGACGCTGGATTTGGGCAGTACCGAGCAACATGTGGGCATCGCCGTCTCAGTCTCGCGCTCCGTCTATGAATATCGCAACCTGAACACATCCCTTCGGGAACATCGGCCGGGACCAAGGCGAGCGAAGGTGCCGCCCTAGTTCTTCGTCTCCCCAATCGAGACCGTCGCAGTCCGTCCCGCAACCAGCCGAACCGTTGTCGGGGCGTCGTCGATCTCGATCCGCACCGGAATTCTCTGGGCCAGTCGGACCCATGAGAATGTCGGCGCCACGCTTGCCAGCGAGCCGGCAGTATCGCTTCTTTCCCTATCCTCGATCCCCGCAGCAATTCCGGCGACGTGTCCGGTGACCGATTGAGCTTCGCCCATGATATTGATCGTAACTGGATCACCGATGTGGATTCTCGGCAGTTTTGTCTCTTCAAAATACCCTGCAAGGTAGATGGATTCTTTTTCCATAAGGACGCCCACGGCAGTTCCAGCCACGACATAGTTACCCCTGCGCAGGGAAAAATTCGTAATCGCCCCGGATGCCGGCGCCCTCACCGTTGTTCGTTCAAGGTTCAGCTTTGCCAGATCCCGCGCGACCAGTGCAGATCGATAGGCGGCCTCTGCCTGATACATCCGGCTTTCTGCTTGCTGCCGCTCCTTGAGGCTGGCTGCTTCCTTTGAGGCAAGCAGTTGATATCGTTCGAAATCGGTTTTCGCCAGCTCCGCCGCCGCCCTCGTCCCTGTTACCTGCGCTTCTGCCTCGCGCAGCGCAAGTTCGAAGCGATCCGTTTCGATGCGAAACAATGGCGTTCCTTTCTCAACCTGTGCATTGTCGGACACCAGAACCTCGGTGACAGGCCCGGAAACATCCGGTGCAAGCCGAACGATATCCGCCCGGAGATGGGCGTCACGCGTCCATGGCGCTTCCATGTAGAAGGACCACAGGTGCCAGCCCAACACCACAGCGCAACCCGTCATGGACAGGGTCAGAAGGACTTGACCCGCGGTGAACGTCAGATTTTTCATCATCATCAAAACCAGTCGATAGCGGCAGAAAATCCGCCGAAAAGAGTAATGTACAGGGCGAGGTTGAACAGAGAGCGGTGCCAAACCGCCCGGTAAAAACCGATCTTGCCGAGAAGGGAAGCGAGAACGCGTAACCCGACATAAGCAAACAGGGCGAGCGCTGCGGACGACGGCAAAAAGACGCCATAAAGATCGAGTTCTCCCATCATGCAGCGTTCCTTTCCGAAACCGGAATTCCGGGAACAGGCCTGTCAGCCTCCGGAGCTATGCAAAGGCGAAGAGCGACGGCTTGCAGCAGAAGCTCGATATCCATGTCGGTGGTGGCCGTAGTCGAAAGGATCAGATCATCGAGCGCCCGCAGGGCGTTTTCCAGCGAAGCCCCTCGTTCAGCCGGAAGGCCGTCATATAAGGGCGCGACTGCGCGGAAGACCGGTTCAACGGTGAGGCGGAGACCCTCCGAAACTTCTGCAATGAGCTCCTGCATAGCGACCAGATGCAGCCCCACCCGGATATCCCTTAAAAGGTCGCGATCATAGACCTCCGAGGTCGGCGGGAGTCTTGCCGCTCGTGAGGCGAACAGGCCGGCAACGTCAATCATGCGATGTCGCGTGACAAGACCATCGGCGTGTTTGCCAAAGGCGATGTTTGCGACATGTCTCCGGGTAACGGAAAAAAGCCGTCTGGCATTTGTTTCGGTTTGCACGGATCGAAAGATGCCGCAGACCGCTATCGTCCAGACCATTGCGAGTATGGTCGCGGCCGCCGCATTCGTGAATGTGGCAAAATCGGATCCTGGATGTGCCTGGAGCGTGAGAAGAAGAGGGAAATTGATGCAGAGCCCCATACCAACCAGCGCAAGCGAGGGCACTGCGAGACATATGCCCGCGGGTATCAAAAACAATCCAAGAGCAGCGACAAGTGGCGCAAAACCGTCGATGAGCGGAAGGATCGCAAAGCCGTAGATGAATGTGGCAATGGCGGCGCCGATCGTCACATTGGCAAATTTGCGCATGGCAGGGACCGGGTCGTCCATCGTGGCAAGGAGGCAGCAAAGGACGCCCGATATCTGGGCGAGGGTCATTCCGTCGGACCAGCCGGTTGCGATCCAGAAGAAGAGTGACGTCGCAACGCAGATCGCGACTGTCAGCGATGACAGCAACGCCATTCCGATATCACGATGCGGTGCGGGCGTTCTCTCAGGAGCGCGGGCCGCTCTTGCTCCACTTTCATCTTCAATGGATTTTCGAAGAGTGAGGCACTCCGCAGAAAGTCGAGAAACAGTCCGCAGCTCGCGGGCATAATTGGCGAGAAGAAGTTTTTCCCATGTCGGAGGCGCGGCGAAAGAGGCGATTGCATCGATCGCGATCGTCCGGGAGGAGCTTTTCGGATCAGAACCCGCCTCCCTGATCATCGCCAATGCCTTTTCGTGGCCGCAGGGGTCTAGCCTGCCCAGTGATCGTCGCAAATCCTCCAGCTCGCTCAGCAACGGGAGGAAGGACACCATCCGATGATGCAGCGACTTCACCAGTGCCACTCTATTTCGGTATCTGGATCCGTCATATTGAAGATGAACCGCAAACGAACGCAGATCGGCCGCCTCCGCAGCCAGTGCGCTGCGCTCCATCCTGCTTTGGCTTCCTTCCAACTCGCCGGCAGTTATCGCTTCGAGGAGCTTCCGCACCCTCGCCATCCAGCCGTCGATCCGGTTGAGAAGAGTTGTTCCTACGTGAACCGGAAAAACAATGTGGCTGACGATCGAGGCGCATATGATCGCGAGCCCGATCTCCTCTGTGCGGGAAACGACAATATCGAAAGCGTTTGCCGGAGTGTTGACCAGCGGCAATCCCGCAAGAAGCACGGTATAGCCCGCCAACAGCGAAACATAACTGCGAGGCGTGCGATCAAGCAGACTGAAGAAGGTGCATGCAGAAACCCATACGACGATCGCGCCGGAGAGCAATATCGGCTCGTTCACAAGGTTCGGGACCATGAGAATTGTCGCGCCACCCCCAATCAGTGTTCCGAGAAGCCGATAGACCGACTTTGACGAGATCGCGCCGGAGAGCGGGTGGGCGACAATATAAACGGTTGCAACTGCCCAGTACGGCCGGTTCAGATCAAAACTGAGGGCTACGAGATATGCCAGCATGGCTGCGCCGAACGTCTTCAGCGAAAAGATCACGTTCCCCCTGGTAACGACTGGTCGGACACTCAAATGTCATCTCCCGGCCTGGAGATGTTCTGCTCCGCGCCTTGTTCATCACAGGTGACGCTGTTCGGCAGGCCATAGATCGCTGGCGAGACATAACAAAAGAACGGTGCGGCGAGGCAGGCGTGCAGGTAGGCTTCGGCCTGGTCCGTGCACGCACCGGTAGACACGGCCCCCGGTTGACGGCCGAGAAGCGCGCGGGCTTTCGAAAGGAGACCGGTCGTGATTCTTTTAAAGCGGCCGGCGCGCGGCGACTTTGTCCGCGTTCGGGGTGGAGTCAAAATGCAAAGACTGCGAGGCTCTTTGAGGGGCAGACGAATTTCAGTCCTGACAATGTCAGACCACCAACGGTCGTCGAATTTTTGAAGTGCCATGATCGTTCTCCAGCCTGTTCGCCGGGTGTGACCCTATCGACAAAGCACGCGGAAGAATTTAGATATACCATCAGATGATCACTAAATTCCACCAGTCGCAAATATCCCTCTCCGGCGCCTTGGCCGACCACGAGCTCGAAAGCTCCCCTGCGCCCGCGCGCGCAGTCAGGATCGACGTGTCGCAAAACGAACGCGAGGCGCCCGAACATCAACACCGCAAGGGCCAGCTCGTCATGCCCCTGCGCGGTGGTGTGACATGCAGGGTTCCGAGCGGCATGTGGATGGTTCCGCCTCACTGCGGCGTCTGGGTGCCAGGAGGCATGCCTCACAGCAATGTCGCCACTGCCAACGCGCGCTTGTTCTTCCTGTTCGTTGAACCGGGGGCTGCCGATCTGCCGAACCGGTGTTGCACGCTTTCCCTCTCGCCACTCGTCAGGGAACTCATCATCGAGATGGCCGATCAGTCCGAGGTTGCGACGGCTCACTCGGAACTCGTGACGACGCTGCTTCTGTCGGCCTTGTCACGGATGCCGGTAGAGTATCTTCATCTGCCGCTGACGGATGAATCGCGGCTTGTGCAGATTGCGTCGGAACTGGCGAATAACCCGTCCGATCGCAGTACGATGGCGCAGTGGGCAACGCGAGTGGCGATGAGCGAGAATTCGCTCGCACGTCTCGTTCAGCAGGAGACCGGCCTTACCTTTGGCCGCTGGCGCCAACAGTTGCAATTGATCGTCGCAATCCGAAGCCTTTCAGCAGGGGCGACAGTACAGCAGGTTTCGGGCGACCTCGGATATGAATCGGTGTCGGCGTTCATTACCATGTTCAAGAAGGCTCTCGGAACGTCACCATCAAGATATCTAAGAAACTTCGACCGCTAAAAGTCACGAAAACGGACGGGCAGTCCAGAGGAGATAAAACATGTTCACCCACGTCATGATCGGCAGCAACGATCTGGAGCGCGCGAGAGATTTCTATGATGCCACCTTCGTCGCTCTGGGCGGCAAGCCCGGCGAGATGGACGCCAGAGGCCGACTGATCTACGCCCATGAAGGAGGGCGGCTGATGATCACGACACCCATTGACGGCAAACCGGCGACCGCTGCCAACGGTGGAACAATCGGTATCGCGGCGACGACCCCCGACCACGTCCTGGCGTGGCACGCCGCCGGTGTCGCACACGGCGGAACGGCAATCGAGAGCCCGCCCACGGCACGTCCGAACGGGGCGTTCGTTGCATATCTTCGTGACCCCGACGGAAATAAACTGACTGCAAGGACGCCTCAGACGCAATGAGGCAGACAGCCCCATACACGGTTGGTTTCATGAAATAGAGTTAATCGGTGGTAGGTCCTGATCGGAATTTAATGGGCCAGTTGATCGCGCAAGCGGGGCGTAATCCAATCCAGGAAGCATCGAACCTTCGTTGGCAATGGATCGGCTGGTCCGTAGACGACATTCACGGGTAGCGGGGCCGGCGCAAACTCCACAAGTACTTCCTGCAGGGCGCCAGAACGTAACTGGTCTGCAATCTGGTACGAGAGTACGCGGATGATGCCGATACCCGATACGGCCGCCTGAATTGCGGCCTCTGTCGTGTTGACCGCAAGCCTCGGGCGGGGTTCGACATTGAAGGTCGCCCCGTCGCGGCGATAACGCACTTCAGGCGCGGTCGCGAAGCCCTGAAAGCTTATACCGTCGTGCCGGACGAGGTCCTCGGGGTCAAGCGGAACGCCCCGCCGGGTGAGATAGTCAGGGCTGGCGCACACGACCCGGCGGACTGCACCAACACGTGTTGCGATCAGCGCGCTATCGGTCAGATGTCCGATGCGAAGGGCGACATCAACATGGTCGTCCGACAGACTTATCTGGCGGTCCGTCAGCGTCAGCCGCATATCGATTTCGGGTTGCTCCTTGAGGAATTCCAATGCAATTGGCAAAACGTGACGCTCGCCGAAAATAATTGGCGCGGTTACATGCAGCCCTCCGCGCAGCGCGCCGTAGTCGCCGCTGGCCTGCCGCTCTACCGCCTCCAGTTCCTCCAAAATACGCCGTGACGCGGCGACGTAATTTCGTCCTTCATCCGTCAAGGTCAGGCCGCGGCGCGTACGCAGCACCAGACGGGCGCCAAGGTGCTTTTCGAGGTCGGCGACCTTGCGGCTGACCGTGGCGAGCGGTGCCTGCAAACGCCGTGCCCCCGCCGAGAGGCTGCCGGCGTCGACCACCGCGAGCAGGACTGACATCGCTTCGAACCGATCCATTCTATCCTTCCATAAAATGAGAGGGAATCTCCCGGAATCGCAGGATACCGTATCGGTTTTGGATATCCTAGCTTTCATGATGTCGAGGGACATTCCCTCATCGCCAGAACAAGGAGAAAGACGTCATGCCCAATCTTTCGCGCCGTGCCTTTGCCAGCGCTCTTCCTTTTGGCCTCCTCGGGGGAGGACTGATCCATGGCGCGCAGGCCCTTGCCGCAACACCGGAACCGGTCACGACGCTGGCCAGCGTAACGCCGCTGGCGCAGATCCGCATCGGCCGCTTCACGGTGACCGCGCTGACGGACGGCTATGCAGATATGCCCTACACCTTTTTCCCCGGGCGTGACCCGGCCGAGGTGGAACGGCAGGCAGTCGCCCAGTTCACCGCCAGGCCAAGCGGCGTGCGGTTTCTGTTCAACCAGTATCTTGTCGACGATGGCCAACGTCGCATCCTGATTGATGCAGGCGCAGCGGGCTCCATCGGGCAAACCGGCAACCTGCCGCAAGCCCTCGCCAGGCTTGGTCTGCAGCTTGATCAGATCGATGCGGTCATCGTGACGCACATGCATCAGGACCACATGGGCGGCCTGATCGCCGGCGGCAAGAACAATTACCCGAATGCGGAGGTCTATATTGATCGGCGCGACGTCAGGCATTGGACTGACCCCGCCAAGCGCAGCGGCGCACCCGAATTCCTCCAGACGAGCTTTCAGATGGCGGAAGAGGTCGTGCGACTCTACCCCAGACTTCAAGCGATCGATGGAGAGCGTGAAATTATGCCCGGCGTAACGATTGTCGACCTGACCGGCCACACGCCCGGCCATATCGGCGTTCGGGTGGAAGATGAGGGAAAGAGCCTTATCATGGTCTCAGACATGATCTTCCCTGTCGTACATCCAGCAGCGACCGACGTGTTCTTTCTGTTCGAGCAGGACCAGGCAGCCGCCAAGGCAATGCGTGACCGCTTTTTCCCTCGCGCCGCGTCGGAAGGCGCACTGATTGCCGCCACGCACATGCCGTTTCCGGGGTTGGGCCATGTCGTTGCCGACCGTGGACAAATCCGTTGGCAGGTTGCGGATTGGGCTTTGCAAGACTGAGGCCGGTTTCGGCCGCCTGGAGAGGCAGATGGAAAATGAGCAAATATCTTGATATTGCAACAACGTCCTCCGTGGCGGCCGCACAGGATCACTACGGAAGCGCCGAACAATGGGCGCGCATTGCCGCGCGCGGTGGCGCCGATGAGACGCCCGCAAGCCAGCGCCTCGGCCCCGCAGAAGCAGCCTTCATTCGGGAACGCGACGGTTTTTATCTCGCCAGTGTTTCAGAAACGGGCTGGCCTTACGTCCAGTACCGGGGCGGGCCGGCCGGTTTCCTCACCACACTCGACCCGACACTGCTGGGTTTTGCCGACTTTCGCGGTAACCGGCAATATATCACGACGGGCAATGTGCAGGTGAACGATCGCGTCTCGCTGTTTCTGATGGATTACGCGCATCAGCGCCGCCTGAAGTTTTTCGCCCGTATGCGGATCATCGACGCAGCAGATGATCCATTGCTGGCAAAGAGGTTGACCATGCCAGACTACCCTGCCCGGGTGGAACGTCTTGTCCTCATCGCCGTGGAGGCATTCGACTGGAACTGCCCCCAGCATATAACGCCGCGCTTCACACTTGCCGAGCTGGAACGTTGGCGCATGGACTGACCAGCGCCGCGTTTTCAGGGCTTCGGGAATTTTGTCGAGCCGACGGGGACGGGACATAACCCGCTTCGTCCATCCCCGCGTGTATGTAGGACGATCCGGTCAGGATTGGACTCACTGGTTTTCCGGAGTTCATGCTGCAGCCTTTGATACGAACGGGAATTCTCTACCGTTCCCCGGACATCCGAGGGGCGCATTTGTTGCCTCGTGCGACATTGAATATCGGTCATGCGCGTCTCGCCCAAGACGCTTTCATGCGATCGTCTAAATACTGAGATAAATATTGACGATTGAGACATTGATGTGGTCTATTCTTCTTTTCGTCGTTAGGTCAAAAAGGGGAACAAAATGACCATTGACACTGCGTATCGTGAGGAAGTGACTTCATCGAGTCCGAGTGAAGTGGATGGAAAGGCCAAGAAGGCGATGCTGGGCGCCGCTATCGGTTATGCGATGGACGGGTTCGATCTGCTGATCCTCGGGTTTATGTTGAAAGCGATTTCGAGCGACCTCTCCCTGAGCCCGGGTCAGGCGGCATCGCTCGTTACCGCGACGCTCATTGGCGCCGTCATCGGGGGCGTTCTGTTTGGCATGCTGTCCGACAGACTGGGCCGTGTTAAAGTTCTGACCTGGACCATCGTGCTTTTTGCCGTCTTCACTGGACTTTGCGCCCTTGCACAGGGCTATTGGGACCTTCTTTTCTACCGGACGATGGCCGGCCTCGGCCTTGGCGGTGAGTTCGGCATCGGGATGGCCTTGGTGGCCGAGGCCTGGCCGGCAAACAAACGCGCCAGAGCGTCATCCTATGTCGGTCTGGGGTGGCAACTTGGTGTCCTGGCAGCAGCGATTGTGACGCCGATGCTCTTGCCTGTGATCGGGTGGCGGGGGATGTTCGCGATCGGGATTTTCCCGGCTGTCGTTGCCTATTTCATTCGAAACTCCTTGCACGAGCCCGAGGTTTTTGTCGCAAACAAAGCCGGAAAATCTACCAAATCCTCGCTTCGACTTCTGGTGAAGGACTGGGACACCACAAAACTCAGTATCGGGATGGCTATTCTCTGCTCGGTTCAGAATTTCGGCTATTACGGCGTCATGATCTGGCTCCCGAATTATCTTGCTACCCGGTTTGGCTTTGCACTGACACAATCGGCGATCTGGACGACCGTGACGATTGCGGGGATGGCGCTGGGCATTTTTATGTTTGGTCACATTGCAGACCGGATCGGTCGTCGTCCTGCCTTCTTCGGGTACATGTTCATGGCCGCTGTTATGGTCGTGATCTACTCGCAACTGACCGACCCATATGAATTGCTGGTGGCAGGTGCAGTCATGGGATTCTTCGTCAACGGAATGCTTGGCGGTTACGGCGCCCTTATCAGCGAGCTTTTTCCGACCGCGGCCCGCGCTACCGCACAAAATGTCCTCTTTAATGTCGGACGCGGTGTCGGTGGATTTGGTCCCGTCGTGGTTGGCACTATTGCTTCGTTCTACGGATTTGAACTGGCGATCGCGCTGTTGGCGACGTTGTATATTCTCGACATGGTCGCCATGTGGCTCCTGATCCCGGAACGGCGCGGACGTGAGCTTTCCTGACGATTGAGCGAGCATCAACGGCTGCAAATTCGACACCCTGCCGCAGAACGCGGTAGGGTGAACCCGACTGGCAAGCGGAGCGAAATGCTGAAATGATGCCGCCCATGCGGCGTTTTCGGCGCAACAGGAAGATGCATTGATTTTTTTCGCAGCATAATTCCCGCCTGCCCGTCACTGCAAGGTTCAACGGTCGTCCCATCGAGCGATTGCTTGGCGGTATTTTATCGGGGGGGTCTAGAAGTTTAGATTTGTATAAATACCATGCAGGCATTGTGGCATGTTGCCCCGATCCTTCCGGTATGCGAACGGTATCGCTCATGTATTAGTCTTTGAAAGTTGGCGGCGGCATCAGGATGACTGACCAAACTGCATATGATGATGTAATTCGGATCGACGAGATTGGTGCGCGATTGCAGGCCTATCGTATCGGTCACGGTCTTTCGCCGGAGGAAATGGCGAAACGTCTCGGCATTTCCCGTGCCGCCCTTTATCGCGCGGAGAAAGGGGAGATTCTCAAGATAGAGCTGCTCGTCAGCATCACCAAGGTGTTGGGCGTTTCTATCCAGAGCCTCCTTGGCGTTGACATCGAATATATTGACACCGCCGGCTCCTTCTTTGAGCGCATGCGTCAGCTCGAGGAGAAGAGCGAGCAGATCATCGGTTTTTTTGGCCCGATCTCTTATCTGCTGACCTCCGAAGTCTACGATGAGATGCTTCAGGAGGTCTTCCTCGATACAGCTCCCATGGATGACGCGACCAAAGACGCAATCCGCCGGTTGATCGATACGTTGAAGGGACGAAAGAAAAACTACCGATTGCGCCGGCCTTTGCTCGTTAGCCTGATCGCCTCCTCAGATCTTGAGCGTTTCCTTCTCCATGGCCTGATTGGTCGCCAGGATTTGCCGGAAGAAGTTCAGAGGCGCCGCCGTGTCATGGCATGCCGGGAAGTGCGCCACATCAGCAGCCTGTTTCGAAAGCAGCCCCTGGGGGTGCAACTGGGGATTCTTCCGCAATCGGTCCCCTCGACCAGCTTCCAGATTTTTCGTCAGGCCGATCACTCGGTGTTGGCGATCAGTCCGTTCCGTTTGGGGGAGCAGCCAAATATTCGCGTCGGGGTCGGTCTGATAACCACCTCCCAGGACGGCGTGCGACTGCATGAAGACATTTCACGTCAAATGTGGGAGCAGGCGCTGAAGGCGACCGAAGCGGCGGACTTCATCGATAATCTGATAGCCAAATACGGTTTGGACGACGACCGGTAGGGTCGAGTGGAACCTCCGGTCTTTCGACGACGCCGCGTCCCGCGCGGGTTCCTGTCGCGGAGTGGTTTGCATCAGCCACTGTAGTTCTCCGGCGGCTGATGGTCTGTGGACCGATCCGGCAACTGCCGGAGCGCGCAGTTAACGGGAGAAGCCGTCCACAAATGGAGACGGCCTCCAGGGTCAGTTCAGCACAGCCGTGACCGCCTGGACGGGATCCTCGGCGTTATAGATCGCGCGCCCGACGATGGAATAGGTGCCCCCGGCTTGCATAACCTCGTTGTGCTTGCCGCCCTGGGCTCCGACGCCGCAGCAAACGATGACCGGGTCGGGACCAATAATGTCTCTGATTTCTGCGATCCTGTTGGGTCTGTTGCCAGGTGCCTGGGTGCCGTAGACCCCCATGTCAGCTGCAAGCCGGGCCATGTCGTTGGCAATTGGAGCGGTAAATAATTTCCCACCCGGATTCGTCAGTTCCAACTGGACAATGATGCCTACGTTATCGCCGGCGGCCTCCATGCATTCCGAAATCCCGTCGGGACCGACAAAGCCGTGCACCATTACGGCTGAACCGCCGTTGTCCGCCACGATTTTCACGATCTGGGCACTCGTATGCGGAACGTCGGCGACCTTGAGGTCAGCAAACACAGGCTTCCCGTAACGGTCTGCCAGTTTGCGGATCGTTGCAGCGCCCTCCCGCATTACCAGAGGGTTACAGACCTTGATAACATCGACATATTCACTGATGACATCGAGTACCCGGGCATTCTCATCGAAAGAGGGCAAATCCGCCGCGAATATAAGGCCCGTGCGTTTTTCTCCCAGAAACTTGCTCATTATTGCAACTCCATTCTCGTGATCAGATCGTGAAAAAATGCAAGGCCGGATTGCGCGTCGATCAGCCGCGAGAGCGAGAATTCGCATTCCGCGTTCAGCGTGAGCAATTCTCCGTCCGGGCCGTGCGCCACCAGTGCGGCGGGCTGCTTCAGTCGCAAGGTTCGCCAGCGGTCCTCGAGCAGAAGCGTGGCGATCTCGTCGAGTGTCGTCGACCTTAGATGGCCTACCAGGTGGACACGGTCGGGCTCCTCTGCGCAGGGGCGTGGTTCTTCGATTACAAGGCGATCGGATCGATATAGCGTCATGGCCGACCCGTCTCCTCTGCGACAAAGTCCGCAAATATCTGCACAGCCTCTACAGCGCTACGGATCTCGTCTTCACGAGTGAACCGGCTGATGCTGAAGCGGAGGGTGCCGACGTTTCCCAGACCCAGTTCTTCGTGAATTGTCGGGGCACAGTGAAGCCCTCCCCTGGCGATTATGTCCTGGCTGCGCAGAAAGGGAATCCAGTCAGCTTCCGGTGAGCCCGGCAGCTTGCAGGCGACAACGCCTGAACGCCTCTGATAGGGTCGCCGCCCGAGAGGCTGGATGCCGGGAACCGACTGAAGTCCGCTCCACAGCATCTCGGTGAGGTTTTCGATCCGACGGCGAATGTCGTGAGCACCGTCATTCTGCTCTTCAAGTGCTGCGCCCAGTGCAAGTATCGCCGGTAAATTCGGTGTGCCAACCTCAACGAAATTCCCGCCAGTATCGCCGAGCGCGAGTTCAGCTGAATTGCTGCCGGTACCGCCAAGAATAAACGGAACAAGCCTGCGGCGTGCTACAAGCACGGCCGCACCAGGCATTGAATGCAGATGCTTGTGAGCCGGAAATACGATGAAGTCAGCGTCATCCAGATCATCAATGGGGCAAAAGCCGACCGATTGTGACGCATCCACGAGCACAGCCGCTTTCGGAAATCGCGAGCGGATGCGCCTGATGAGCGTCGTCACATCGTAAACAGAACCAGTGACGTTACTGGTGTGGGTCAGGCAAACCAGTTTTGGCTCGTCAATGACGTCGAGGAAGGAAAAGTCAGGTTCCTCGTGAAGATCATGAACCCGAGCAACCTGCCAACTGACGCCCGGTATTCCGTTGAGTGTTCTCAGAACCGCGTTGTGCGACCGGTTGTCGGTAACGCAATGGTCTCCCGCGCCGACATATCCCCGGATTACGGCATTAAGCGCCAGCGTCGCATCCGAAAGGAAGAAGAGATGCGTGTGGTCCACGCCCAGCAGCGAGGCTATGCGCCCCCGCACCAGTTCGATTTGTGGCTCAGCGCTGTGACGCACATCCGATGGTATCGATTGCAGCGCCGCGGAATAGGCCTCTACCGCAGAGATGGCCTTTGGATATCCTGTGGTGGCGTTGTTAAGGTAGACTGACATGATACACCGGCTGCGGAGAGGTGAAGGAGGGAATAGCTGATTGTGAAAAACGGTCCTGTAGATCACGCTCACAGTTGCGGCAGTTGACGCACAGCGCCGGATATTCCTTCCATATGTGCGGCATAGGGATGCGATCCAGCGCCCAGGCGGTGACGCACACGGATGAATGGAAAAGCGGCACGAGGCCCTGTGCCTTTACGGCGGCGACGAAGGTATTGAAATCGTCATCCAGCGGGCGCGCAGTGAGACTGGCGTGCACAGGATGAGTATAGGCCGAGTCCTGCTGCTGCGTGGTTGTGTAGAGCATCCCGACACAGATCGCATCGGGTCGTTCCGCCTCCAGAACCTGGAGGACATGATCCAGGTCCTTCAACGTGGCAGGCAGGAATGGCTTCAGATACATGCAGACGAATACACCGTGCTTGCGCGCCAGGGCGAAATTACGAATTCGATCGGCGACAGGGGCAGCCCGTGGCTCGATTTTGCCAGCCTTGGCGAGTGACGAGAAAGAGGTGAAGAGCACGACCTGATTAGGGTAGGCATGGGTGCTGATCACCTCCAGCGCAGCCTCCGGAACCTTTTCCTTCGTCGGGATCTGCACCGGATTGCCAAGCGAGAGCACTGCGCGCAGCACACAGAGAACCTTCTCTGTCGATCTTTCGTCCTTGAAGGGTTCGGAATCCGGGCAGAGCGAGACGATCGTGCCGTTGCGACCCGGCCGGAAATAGGGGGACTGAAGCAAGGCTTCGGCGCTGTTGGAAAGTGCGGTATCATCGACGAACACCTGGGGTCCCGCCGGGGAGATGATATAGCAATAGGAACAACCGCTACCGCAGCCCCGTGTCGTGATATTGATGAACACCCGGTCGCCCGGCTCATCGCCCTGATTGAGAAAATGGATGTGGTCTGGAAAAGGCATTCGCAACTCCTACGAGGCAGATGACCGACTGGCGGTCTGCAAGCGGTTCTTGGATCAGGCGAATAATGGCAAAGATGCCCTCAGAGCCCGCTCGATGCGTGCGGACAGGTCGGACCAGTCAATCTCCGCGTGGGAAAGACAGAAGAAGGATGGGTGCCCCTGAAGGAGCAATATGCCGTGATCGGCAAAGATGCGGGGTATCTTCGCCCGCAGACCGAGATTGTTTTCTATGTCTTCGCTGAAGCGTAATTCAAACAGCGATCCCCCGAGTATCAGCTCGACATAGATCTGGTCTCCAAGGCCGACGTTTGCTGCGGCGTTGGTGAATACATTGACGAAGCGCTCGGAAATTTCTCCAAACATCGAATATCCATGCAGCTCTTCCATGAGCTGATGCGTCGCCGAGGCGGCGAAAACGCCCAAAAGCTCCTTGCAATAGGTTCCGCTTATCTTCGCCTCGAGGTAATCACTGGACATGGATGGCGGGCCGACAAGCAAAGAGACCGGGGCGCCGTTTCCGATTGCCTTGCCAAGCACGACGTAGTCCGCATCAAGACCGACTGCGGCGAGCGCTCCCATAGGTGAGACCCGTCCTGCGGTTTTTGTTTCATCCGCCACGACCTGAACACCACGATCGCGGCAGAGTGCAATCGCGTCGGAGAGATCCGCCGGCGACATCAATGACAACTGATAGGCGTCAAATAACAACGCGGCATAGGTATCGGGCGCATCGTCAAGAATCTGTCTCAGGCTGTCAATCCGCAGATCAATCCAGTTGACCACGGGTTCGCTCTCGCTCATCCCGCGAGTGAAAGAATTGGGGCGGATTTCACTGCGGTGCGGCGATGAAAGCCGCTCGTGCCATCGTGGACTGTTGCCGATCTGTGCGTCGTGCCAGCCTATATAGCCGCATCGGATCAGACCTTTACGGCCGGTTTTCTTGCACGTCAGCCGCGCGGCTGCAGTCATGGCGTCAGAGGAGTGCTTGAAGTAGCCGACGCTGTGATTTTGATAGGCCTCAGGCAGAAAGGCTTCGAGAAAATCGACGTGTTGTCCGGCATAACCCGGGAAGTGTATTGCGCCAGCCGCTTTCTGCTGGAAAATACTTGTGAAATCAGGCCGCGCATGACCCAGCACAACCGGCCCAAAACCCAGGATGAAGTCGTAATAATTGCGGCCCTTGGTGTCTGTAACGAGCGCACCGCTGCCCTCCCTGAAGAGGATCTCCTCCCCGTTTGACAGAAAAAATTGACAAACACCCGATGTTGCAAGCCTTACCATGTCACTCCCTCAATGTGAGTAAATCTCTTGTCGCGTCATCAGGCGAAACTTGCCTGGCGGACGCGCGGTAAATGTTCAGCGAGAATCTTGCGGAAGGTGCGAGATCCGCGGCGCCGAATGCGTGCGGATCAACCAGATGGAAGCCACTATTTTTTGCCGGTTCGGTAACGGTCAGGGGACCGGAGCGCCAGCGGCAGATATAAGACACGACAATCCACTTCGCGGATGCTCCCGACGCTCCTTCCCGTTCACGCTGGAGGCGCATGTGAGAAAACCGCTCGATTTCAATTATGGCCGCTGTTCCGACTTCTTCTGCAATTTCCCGGTGCAATGCGTCCCGAAATCGCTCTGCGTCGTGGCATTGCCCCCCAATCCCCTCAAGGAGGCCAATATTGTCGCGGCACATCGGTCCCCTCTTGATGAGCACCACTTGCCCTTCATCGTTCAGAACAAGTCCTTCAACGGCAAAATTGGTTGTACTGATATCGATGCCCAGCCGTGAGCGGACCACAAAGAGTTCCGCAATATCCGTGGGTTCCGGGAAGGATAAAAGTGTAGGCATCAGCGCCCCTGCTCTTGCAGCAAGCGAGCTGAACGGGCAAAGCCTGCGATTGTCTCGCGAAGCCGCTCTCTGTCAGGTCCTGCCGAAAGGATTGACCGAGAGACTGTTGGGATTACACGCGATGCACTTGACCCGAACATTTTATGCGCGTCCTGCATCGTTGCCCCCTGTGCGCCAATACCCGGAGACAGGAAGAGGGATCGGGGCATTGCATCCAGAAGTGTTGCGCTTTCGGCTCCGCCCGTAGCGCCGACGACTGCGCCAACCGGCCCGATAGCGCCCTCATTTTCCAGGGCGTCGTTCCAGGCTGTGATGGATGTTGCGACATCAAGAGCGACGCTGCGCCCCTGCGTCATGGCGGATTGAACGGATGCGCCCTCTGGATTGGACGAGCGGACCACCACAAATACCGCCGTCTCCGTCGAAGCCGCTCGCCGAAACAGGGGCGATAGCGCCGAGGGTCCCAGATAAGGACTGGCGGTGACTGCGTCGGCGCCGAAGGCGCTTTCGGGCCCAAGCCACGCGCTCGCATAGGCTTCCATGCTCGAACCAATATCGCCGCGCTTCGCATCAGCGATAACCAGCAGGTCCCGCGACTTCGCCTCGCTTATGAAACGGGCAAGCACTTGCATGCCTTCGGGCCCAAAGGATTCAAAGAAAGCTACTTGCGGCTTAACGATGCCGGCCAGCCCGTCAAGGGCGTCAAGAAGCACGCGACAGAGCTGTGCCGCTCCCTGTGCATCGGGCGCAAGCCCCCACGATTGAAGAACCGTGGTTGACGGGTCGAACCCGACGCAGAGTGGTGACACCTTTTGAGCGGTTCGCATAAAGCGCGAGGAAAAGTTGGCGGATGACATGAATACCCTTTGTCGTCATTTCGTCTTAATAATGAGATTATGTTCATAAAAAATTCAAGCTAAAATTGTCGATTTTAAATCCGGACGCCGGATGGTGCTCGCGGATTGGATATCTAAGTAAATGTTAAATATAGATATTATTGAAAGTTTTATTTTTCGTCTGACAGAATTTTGAGCGTCGTCAGCGCTAGATTTAGCATCTTGCTTGTCTCAATAAATGTACTAATGTCAGAAAATATCACGATCAAGTTCGCCATCGAGCGACGGCTGCGGAGGAAGTGCGGCTCTTTCGCCATTTCCGCCCCGTGGATCAGGGAGATCGAAGAGCAGCCCTTTGGAAGCAGGCGTCCAAAAACATTCGGATCAGTGTTTGAGCAGAGAACAGGAGCGGGCATTGGCAAGAATTGTAATACTCAACCGGGTTGATCCGGAGCGCATCCGGTACGATCAGGTAATCGACCACGATATGCATGAGGTGACCTATATCGGTCAGTTCCTCGACGGGGTGTCGCCTGCGCGAGCACGGATCATCACCGCCAAACTGTCCGACCTTGATCCGGATGCGCTACCGGCGCTGATAGAAGAGGCATGCGCGAATTGCGACTGCCTGGTTGCACGCGGTGAGCGTGACCTCATTCTCGCCGCCCAAATCCGTGAACGGTTCAATATTCCCGGCGACACGGTCGCAAAGGTGCTTCCGATCCGCGACAAACTGACAATGCGAATGTCAGTCCGTGGATCAACCGTCAGCCAGCCCGCATTCTGGTCGCTTGCAAAATACAAGCGCGCGAGTGGCCGGATACCGCTCCATCAGACACTGGTGCTCAAGCCGCGACTGGATGCAGCCAGCAACGGTATCTGGATCGGTTCACGAAATGAACTTGATGCCCGCGTCGAAACCCTTCGTGAGACAGACTGGCTCGTCGAAGAATATATCCCCGGCGACATCCTTCATCTTGACGGGCTTTTGCAGAGGGGAAAGCTGGATATCCTGCAAGCATCGAAATACGTCAATACGTGTTTTTCCTATGCGGCTGGCTCAGCCCTCGGCTCAACGCAAATCGAAAATCCCGAATGGGCGAGCACGGCTGTAACGGAGCTTTCCCGCCTGCTCAACTATTCCGACGGTGGGTTTCACCTCGAAATGATTGTTGACGGCAATGGTCAACCACATTTTCTGGAATTCGCAGGGCGCATCGGCGGCGCCTATATCGCCGAAGCCTTCGAGTTAAAGACCGGTGTCAATCTCCACCACGCGGATTTGCGTTGCGCGGTTGGCGAAACTGCAAACGTTGTCCTCGGCCGGGGCGCCCAAGACATGTTTGGGTGGTTCCTCTTTCCTTATGGCGCGAACCTCGATTGCGGCTCGGTCAGGCAGACCTTTGACGACCAGTTCGTCCGGTGCCTGATCAACGCGCAACCCACCAGACCGGACGTTCCTTCCTATAGCGAAATCCATTCGCCGTTTTGCGGGATCGTGCGGAAACCGTCGTCTTGCGAGGACGTCATTCATGAAATTGTCCGTCACGTGACCGCAGTACCCGTGGCCAGCGCATCCTGAACCGGGAGAAATTTATGACGAACGAAAAATCGATATCCCCTCAAACACAAACCTGGGAAAAGCGGTTCGCGGACAGAGCCAGGAACATGCATGCATCGGAAATTCGGGATCTGTTCGCTTTGCTGGGAAATCCCGATATCATTTCCTTCGCGGGTGGATTTCCTGACGCTGATCTTTTTGCCTCCCCACAGTTTCTTGACGGCTATCAGAAATACCTTCGGGATTGCCCGCAGGTCTCCCTGCAATATTGCGCCAGTGAAGGCTATCTGCCGCTACGACGCTGGATCGCCGGTTTCATGCACCGACAGGGCGTCATCTGCAGTTCAGACAACATCCTGATTACGTCGGGAGCGCAGCAGGCCATCGAATTTCTTTCTCGTCTCTTTCTCGAAAAAGGCAGTTCTGTTGCGATCTCAAAGCCGAGCTACCTCGGTGCACTGCAAATCTTCGACGCTTATGAACCCGACTACCGCTTTTTCGACGCGAAAGGGAAAGCTGCAGGGCGCCCGAGCCCAGACGCCGACGACGCCAGTCCCTTGAAGCTCATCTATGCCAATCCGGACTTCTCGAACCCGACGGGTGAAACGATGGGAACATGCGCGCGGCGTCGGCTGCTTGCCCTTGCACGCGATAATGACATTCCCCTGGTCGAGGACGCGGCCTACAGCGCGTTACGATACGAAGGAAGCACGCTTCCTTCAATCATGCAGCTCGATATCGAGGAATGTGGCTCGATCGAAAACTCTCTTGTTGTCTATTGCGGCAGTTTCTCCAAGACAATGACTCCCGGCATGCGAATCGGCTGGATATGTGCTGCAACCCCCCTCATCCAGAAGCTGGTGTTGCTGAAGCAGTCCAGCGACCTCAACAGTTCAACGATCAACCAGATGGTAATGCACCGCGTTGCAGCTGAAATGTTTGACGAGCGTGTGCTTGCCTCGCGGCAGGCCTATCGGCAAAGACGCGACAATCTGATCAGTGCGCTCAAGCAATACATGCCCGACAAGGTCTGCTGGCAGAAACCGGAGGGCGGGATGTTCGTCTGGCTGACGCTGCCGGACGGTCTCGACGCCAATGCTCTGCTTGCCAAGGCTATTGCTCTCGAAGGCGTCGCTTTTGTTCCTGGTCGCCCCTTCCACCCCGATGGTTCGGGCCGGAATACGCTTCGCCTCTGCTTCACCTCCTGCCCACCGGAGCGCGCGCAGGAAGGCATCAAGCGACTGAGCCGCCTGATCACCGATGAAATGGCGGATCTCGGTTCAGTCGCGCCGCCGGAAATAGTACCGGTCCCCGGTCTCTGAGAGAGATTTTTCAAGCCTTGTGTGCTGTATGCGGGGCGTTGCAGTGCAGTCTGTCGCTTGCCGTGATTTCTGACGGTTGGGAAGCGTACTGTCCCGCACTAGGCCGGCGGGAGAACCGGGCCGCCAGGGTGGGAGACCAGGGGCGCGAAGGCATGTATATCATGCCTCTCGACTTTCAGGCCGTTCCTCCAGACGGGGTCGCTGCGTCTCA
The DNA here is from genome assembly GCF_900188475.1 of Agrobacterium sp. 719_389. Taxonomy (NCBI): domain Bacteria; kingdom Pseudomonadati; phylum Pseudomonadota; class Alphaproteobacteria; order Hyphomicrobiales; family Rhizobiaceae; genus Agrobacterium; species Agrobacterium sp. 719_389. The sequence continues at coordinate 148,778 of NZ_FYEM01000007.1, read as the reverse complement.
GGTACGTTTGTCTACAGAAAATGCGGGCAGGACGCCTCGGTTGTGTAAGACGAACATCGGGAGCGAGAGGCGTTTTCCGGGAAGTGCTTCAAATGCGCAAACCGGTGGCGCCGGCAGGCGCGGGGCGTCTTGTCGTCACGTCTGAAGCGGGCGCAACCAGCTGCCATATCTCACGGAACACCTCTTCCCTTTCCGCTTGGGCCGCCACTATGTTCAGCTCGGGTGCCAGGCTCCTGAAGTTATCCATAACGCGGTTGATGGTCTCGATTGAATTTTCTTCGTGCTTCAGCTTGTCGCCATCGCGCGCCAGCAGCCGTTCCCTGACAATCTCTGCTTTGACGTCGAGATAGATCGCACAGTCTGGCCGGGGAATCCCCTGATTGATCGTCCGGATGAACTCCGGGTCGATCCCCCTGCTCCAAAAAAAGGCGACAGAAGAGAATACATAGCGGTCGCTGATGACTGTCTGGCCACGGGCAAGTGCAGGTATTATGACGTTGCTGCAGTGCCGCACCCTGTCTGCTGCCGCAAACAAAGCGAGTGCGCGGACGGTTTCCGGCGTGCCGCCATTGTTCAGGAACTGCTGGACAAGTTCGCTCTGGCGATACCAGTCCGATGGCTGTCGGGTCAGGACGACATTATGGCCGAGTTCAGCGAGCCGTCTGTGCAGAAGTTCGATCTGTGTCGTTTTGCCTGCGCCGTCGAAGCCCTCGACTGCGATTAACCTTCCAGGCCAGCGTGTTTGCGCCCAGTTGAAGGAATGAGTTTTAGTCATGCGCGTCTCTTTCCGTGGTTGCTTGCCCGACGGCTGCGCCGGCAAAATTGGTGGTGAGATAAATTGCTGCTGCAATTACGACGACACCCAGGCCCCAGAAGACATAATGGGCTCGTACACTTTCCACCCCCGTCAGCGCCGGCATTGAAAATACTATCAGTCCAAAGGCGCTGGTGACCGCCTGGGTATATGTGCGAACCCTGCCGATCGATTCCATGTCAGCCAGCTCGATCATTCGCCCGTCGCACAGGATCTTCGAGAACGAGAATGCAAAGCCCATCAGAAGATACAGACCCGCGACCGACATGGAATTCAGTGAAAACGATACGTTGGCGGTGAAAAGCCCCAGGGCGACGATGGAAAGATACTCGAAGCCACCCAGGCCGGACCGTCTCAACAAACGCGCGACGCAGGCCGCGGCGGCGATGCCGCCGACTGACCAAAGTGCATCAATCAGCCCATATAGCTCGCTGCCGCCGTCAAGTTCGTTTTGCACCAGAAGCGGGAGCATAACATTCGACAACTGACCAACAGAAGTGCTTAAGCCAATCAGAAGAGCCAGCCGGCCAAGTTCCGGCTTGCGCAGGAAGAACCGATAGCCTTCCCCCATCTGCGCTAAATAGCTTTTCCGCGCACTGACCGGTGGATTTGCGTCCGGCAGGCCGAGCAGGCAGACTACGACGAGAGCGCATAGAGCGGAACCGACGATGAAACCCGCATGGATCGGCAGCCACATCAGAACGACCCCTCCAAGGCCCGCCCCTGCAATCATCGATCCCTGCCGCAGACCGTTGGCAATTGCATTTGTACGCTTAATGTCGCCCTTATCGACGATGGACTTCTGAATAGCGTCGAGGGCTCCGCCCTGGACAAGCGCCGCTGCGGCAATGCAGGCGGCGATGAGAAGAAGCATCGCATAGGACGGCGCGTAACCGAGCAAATGTGCAAACCAGGGCGTTGCCATCGCGCATCCGAACAACGTCTGTCCGAATATCGCCAATCGTTTTCTGCTGCGCCGGTCGATCAAGGCTCCGACACTTGGCGCCAGGATTACGTTCATGAGATGACCGACCAGAAAAGCTATGCCCACGAGAGCTACCGATCCCCCGATCAGTGCCGATGACCATCCGAGGGTAATCACCCAGAGGCCTCGGGTGACGCCAGCAAGCGTTATCGCCGTAAAATATCGGGAAATCAAAGGCGCGCGCCTCCTCATATTGTGGAAAAGTCTCAAAACTGATATATTACGGAGATTGATCACGCAATATATATTTTGAAGCGTCGGCAGCGCGGCGCCGCGGCTTACCTCGACACGTCAGAGATACGGCGTTTTGACGGAAAATTACAGCAATATTGCATTTTATGGCGTGTTCCGACGTCGCCTTGAACCTATTGCGCGCCCACCCCACGGTTGTGGCGGACGGTTGACAATGAGAAAAGTATAAATAATGATACTTTATTCGCAATCGTAGCCCTAGCAGGTGTCAAATGAATCTTATGCCGGCCACACCATCGACATTCTCGTTTTTAAACGGCCACCTGCGGATCGATCGCGATGAAATACTGGCCCGCTGCCGGCCAGCTGAGGGCGATATCGTCGTTTTGTCGGGGACGCTGGTGGAGGGTATCGGGAACAAGCACTCTGACATCGACGTCTACGTCATATGCGACGAGCTTCCGCCGGTCCGGCACACTGGCGATCACAGTTTCTTCATTGAGCAGAACGGCGGATTACGCACTTTCGTCGACTACATTCGTGAAGATGGCGTGGCTTTTGACGTCGAATATTATACCCGAGCCGAGGTCGAGGCGATGAAGGATGATGTTCTGGCACTTTACCAGCTGGCGCGTCGGGGAACAAAGACCTTGCGCAAAAAGCTTCCCCTTTCGTCCGAAGATGCGCTGCACAAGATGCAGGTCGGCATCACGGTCACGGGCAGCAGCGAATTTGTGCAACTGTTTCCGACGGACTTCTGGGAAAAACTCTCCTTCGTCCAATACCGTAATCGGACCGGTGGCTATCCCGAATTCAAGGATTTGATGGGGACATGGGGCTCCGGCGACTTCGATACCAGCCTTCTCGTCTGTACCATGTTTTTGATGGATCAGGCGGCCGGACTTTGCCATCTCGCCGGGAGCACCAACGCCAAGCCCAAATGGGTCATGCAAAACCTCAAGCGCCTGCCGGAACCGTTGCGTCCCCTTGGTCAGGAAGTTATCGCCTGGTACGGCTCCGCAGGCAGTGCAATATCCGACAGGAAGGCAGCAGTGCTTGCAGCCTGTGAATTGATGACCAAAATCTACGAGGCGAATACTGCACTCCTAAACGCCAGCGGCGATATTTTCTACTCGGCTGAAGAAGCTCTGCGCCTGACGCAGGAGGAATTCATGCGAGAACCTTTCCACGACCCGCAAACGGTCCTGGAGTTCGAATTCCGGCGGCTGCTTTTCAACACCGGCACGCGTTCGGTGCGGGAATTCCTCGTCCAGAACGTATGACTGGCAACAGGATTGCACGAAACGCCACGATCGGGGAAAGGGCGTTATAGCCACAAGCCGGCACGCCGGATGCTGCATCGGTCTGCGATCAGCACCAACGGTCCATAAAAATGTCATCGCCATCGGACGCCAGCGTCGCAGTCGACTGGACCACGGCGCGAGACTGCTGTTTCAGGCGGCTTCTGACCGAACTTGCAAATGGCGGGACAAACGCGGATGTGAGAGTCCGCAGCAACGGACCGTGTCTGGTGATGGGATCCGGACGGGTCTTGTCCGCTATCAGTTCACCCGCCCACGCATGGGTACACGTCATCGGTGGTTATCGTTTCGCCGACCCTTCGTACATCCCGGCAGTCAGAATCCGCGAAGGAAGACGGCAGAACACCGTGTGCCTCAGGATGACTGGAACCTGCCAACCAGGCGGCGTCTCATCAATTCGACAGCCTCATAAAAGGCCCAGCCGATCAGTGACAGAAGCATGACCATGCCGATGACAACGGATGTGTCGCTGTTTTCCTGACCCGATGACAGAAGATAGCCGATCCCTTCATTTGCGCCCATCAGTTCGCCGATGACAGCTGCCGTTATGGCAAGCGTTGTGGCGACTGCCATGCCTGCGAGGACCGACGGCAACGCAGTTGGCAATTCAATGTGGCGGAACCGCTGCCATGGGCTTAACCTGAGCACCGTTGCGAGATCACGGAAGCTGCTTTCCCCATAGCGCAGGCCGGTCATCATGCCGGACATGACCGGAAAGAACGTGACGATCGCGATCAGAACGATCTTCGGAGCCGGCCCGATACCCAGCCACAAAAGCAAAAGCGGGGCGATTGCAATTTTTGGAGCTGTCTGCAGCAGCAGAACGAGCGGCGTGGCAAAACGTTCGACCCGGGGCAGCCGGACAAAGACTGCGCCGGCGAAGACGCCGGCAAGCGTGCCGAGCATGAACCCCGCGACAATTTCAGACAGTGTCACCCATATATGCCGGCCGAGGCTGGCGTTTTTGTACAGGAAACCGAACCTGTGGAATACTTCGACGGGCTCCGGCAAAAGAAACGCCGGCACGTCGAAGAGATAGATGATTGCCGTCCACAGAAAGAAGGTTGCGGTCAGACCCGCCACGCCACGCAGAAGCATCCTTATTGGCCGATCGAATAGGGGTCGATAACGAAATCCGCGGCCTTGGGAGGAGTGTCGATCACCTTGTATTGCGCCAGGATGTCGGCATTCTTCTGCCAGCCCGCCATGTCGGCCGCGCCAAGGCCCTTTTCCCTGGTAAGGGTGCTCTGCCAGACGGAGGGCACGAATGTCTGTTCAAAAGCCGTGGTCAACATGGGCTTTTGATCCCTGGGCCAGGTTGGCGCGTATTTTTCAAGCGCGATATCAAGCGCCTCAGACACGTGGCCGTCTATTACCCATTGGTACGACTGGGTGATTGCAGTGGTGAAGCGCCTGGCAAGATCGGCGTTTTCCGAAAGTTTGCTGTCGCTGGTAACAACCACATTGCCAAAGGAGGGCAGGAAGTCGTTGGACAGAATCATGGTGACCTTGGCGCCGTCGGCTTCCAGATTGTATTTTCGCAGTTCGGAAAAGACTATGGCATCGACCTGATCAGCCTGCAGCGACTGGACGATCGCTCCTGTCGCCACCACTTCGACCGAAACGTCGTCAAGTGTCAGGCCGGCGCGTTGCAAACCAACCTGAAGCTGGAGGTAGTTGGGGCTGGCAAGGCTGGTGACGGCGACCCTCTTGCCTTTCAGGTCCGCGTAAGATCTGATTCCGCTCTCTTCCTTCGCCAACAGCGCGCCTATGCCGCGCTGATATGTGGTGTGGATCACCTTGACGGGCAGACCGTTAGCCACAGCGGCAACGACCGCATCACCATTCGGAAAGCCAAAATCGACATTCCCGGCAGCAATGTTGGTGAGAATGTCAGCCGCAGCGGCGTAAATGAATTCAACCTTGATTCCGTTTTTTTCGAAAATCCCTTTCTCCACACCTGCGTAAAGGGGGGCGTAAAACGGTGCGGCAGCACCGTCGATCTGAAGTATCACCTTGTCTGCAGCGCTCGCCGTCATGGCAACAAGTGGCGAAAATGAAACAGCAATAAGACCGGCCGCGGCCGCGCTGGAAATTTTGAACATCGTTTGACCCCTCGGTTGTTTACGGTCTGGAGAAAGCGCGTCCCGCAATGCGCAGAAGATTTCGCTGGGTGGGCTCGTAATCGTCGAGCCATTCATCTGTGGCGCGATTTCCGTGAATTCCGAGGAGGCAACCGGTTTCGAGTCCGATTGCACTTCCGACTGTCAAAAGGATCTCGCTTTCCATTTCGACGCCAATCGCACCCAGAGCCTGGAAGTGGCCGACGAAATTTCCACACACGTCCCGACCGTCGTCGACAGGCCGGTAGCGGCGGTCCTGGCCCAGATAATAGCTGTCGGTCGACGCGACCATGCCGGTGCGACAGGTGATGCCAAGTTCGGAGGCCGCATCGACCAGGCCGGTAACAATACGCGAGGACGCCTTGGCCTTGCCGCCAGCCATGCGGTAGGTGCGCGCAGAGCCGGTATCGCCTACAGCCTGGTTTACTGCGACGAAAGAGCCGGGCGCATATTGCGCCGCCAGCGCCGACATGCCTCCGATGCGCAATACCTTCCTGGCGCCGAGCATGGCAAGTTCCACCAGGGCGATTTCAGTCGAGGGGCCGCCAATGCCGGTGGAGCATATGGTCAGTCTCCGGCCCTCGTAGGTGCCGGTTATGACTGCAAACTCCCGCTTGCGGCCGAAATCGGTCACGTCCTCCATCATGTCGGCGAGCAAACGGACACGGTCCGGATCGCCAGGCGTTAGAACATTTTCTGCAATGTCGCCGGGCCCGCAGGGCAGATGCGGCGGCCTGCCGTTGTTCCAGGGAAAGGCGGCGCTTGTCATTTCCTCGTCCCCTTCCACGAGAGAAGCCGGTTTTCCAGCGAGGACAAGACGACATGCATCACAAGACCGAGTGCGACGGTCAGCAGAACGGCAGCAAAGAGCAGCGGCGTCTTGTAGGTAGCGGCGGCATAGGTCATCAGGTATCCAAGTCCGAGCTTTCCCGACATCCACTCGGCCAGCACCGCACCAACCAGCGCCTGGACCGCGCCGATCTTCAGGCCGACGAAGATCTCCGGCAGGGCCGACGGAAATTCGATCTGCACAAATCGCTGGATTTTGCCGAGACCCAGAAGTGTCGCTAGGTCCCTCATTTTTGGATCGAGCGTTCGGAACCCTGACAGGGCACCAATAGAGACCGGGAAGAACACAAGCGAGAAGACAAGGATGATTTTGGACAGAACCCCAAAGCCGAACCACACGATGAAGAGGGGCGCGAGCGCAATTTTAGGTGCTGTCTGAAGAATAACGAGCGGGCCGTCCAGCCAGACCGAAAGTTTCGGAAAACGCGTCATCGCGTAGGCCAGAGCGATGCCGGCGATCAGGCCCAGGTAGAGCCCGAGCACGATGTTCTGGATGGTGAAGCCGAGATGCAGCCAGAGATCACCGTTGCTCGCAATGGCGACCAGTGCACCCCAGGTGCGCGCCGGAGAGGGCAGAAGATAGGCAGGCATTGCCATCGGACCAGTAGCAAGCCACCAGAGTGCAAGCAGCGCTGCCAGTGACAGGATATAGTCGATACAGGCGGTGAAGTGCCTTACCATTATTGCGGCTTCCCGTCAGGGGTTTCGCCAGGCGTACGTAAATCGCGGCGAAGCCGGGCGACGAGTGAGTGGTAGGCGGGGTCGAGTTTGGTTTCTTCGCCGCGTGGTCGCGCGAGATTGACCTCATGGATAGATTTCAGTTTGCCCGGACGCGCGGTCATCACCATGACCCGGTCAGCGAGATAGACGGCTTCTTCGACGCTGTGGGTAACCAGCAGGATCGTTTTTCCGGTGGCCTGCCAGATCCGCAGCAGTTCGTCGTTCAGCGTGTCTCGTGTCAGTAGATCGACCGCGGAGAACGGCTCGTCCATCAACAGGATCGGTGGATCATCCGATAACGAACGGGCGATTGCCGCGCGCTGACGCATTCCACCCGACAGCTCGCGCGGCAAAGCGCCCTCGAAGCCGAAAAGGCCCACCATTTTGATCAGATCGAGTGCAATCCTGTCCGCCGCAGCGCGAGAAACCCCGGCGGTGTCGAGGGGAAACCGGACGTTTTCGAGGGTCGTTTTCCAGGGAAGAAGAACCGGCTCCTGAAAAACGAAGCCTACCGGACGCTTATGGCCGGCAGTGTCGAGCCTTATGGTGCCGCCGCTTGGGTGGTCAAGACCGGAAATCAGGCGGAGGAGCGTCGATTTCCCGCAGCCTGAAGGCCCAACGATCGAGATGAATTCGCCTGGCCTGACGTCAATGGTTAACGGCTCCAGCGCAGTCACTGTCCCGTGGTCAGCGACAAATGTCTTGTGAATACCTGCGATATCGATCATCGGCACGGATTGCGTCACCCTCATTCTCCGTATCCCGAACAAGAAACCGGCGTCGCCCGACTGCCTTCCCTGTCTGTCAGTTTTAGTCGCGTGAATAGAAAGGTTCCACAAAAAGTTTCACAAAGCAAGCGATGTTCTCAAAGATGAGACTTATATCAATAACGTGTTTTTGACCGAAGTAATTCCGGCGTCGGGCGGCTCACAGCACGTCCCCGCTCGACAGATTTGTACCGAAGTCGCCGGTAAACCCGCCGCAGCCTGATTATTAATGCGATTAATCTCAATTTTGAGAATCTTGTTGACTTTTTATGCGTTGAGGGATATGTTTTGTTTTTGAACGCAGGAGTGCACATGACACTTTGTTGCCTTATCGCCCGACGCTGATCTGGGTTTTGGTCGCGCGATGACGGTGTTTTCCGTCTGCGTACTTTCCTCTCCGTCTATGCTTGCCTCAACAGCGGACTTGGCCCCTGGAGGATAGCCCTTTTTTCCCGGATTCACGACATGTCAGCCAGTCTTTGTGCTTTTCCAGCTTCTGCTCCTCTTCCACCCCGTCGATCCATTCACGAGGTCGAGACGATCATAAAACGACACGAGCCGGTAAACGGCCAGTACCGCCTGGTGGTGCTCTCGGCCCCCGATTCAGTCCTCGATTGCCGGCCGGGCCAGTTCTTTCACATTCTTTGCCCTCAGACGGATCGATTCCAGCCATTTTTCCGTCGACCGATGAGCATCTACTCGTATGACCTGGAAGAAGGAGAGCTTGCCTTCCTCTATAAGGTGGCTGGTGCCGGCACCCGTGCGCTGTCTGAACTGAAGGCAGGCGACACGCTGGATATCGTCGGCCCAATTGGCCAGGGTTTCGAATTAAAGGCTGAATGGCAACGGCCTCTTCTTCTAGCGCGGGGTGTAGGGCTGGCGACCCTTGCGCCGCTTGCCAGGGAATGTGCGTACACGGGGCGGCGACTGACCGCGATTTGCAGCGCACGCTCTCCCGAGCTTCTTATGTCTACAGATCTTTTTCGCGCTTATGGCGCGGAAGTCATCACCGTTACCGATCTGGAAAGCAATTCAGGCGTGGAGAGCCTGACACCGCTAATCGATAAGCTGGTTGAAAGCCACCAGGTCGATTCTCTCTTCACCTGCGGGTCGGCCCGCCTGATGCGCATGGTGCAGGACATCGCTACCAGGCATGCTATTGGGGGTCAGGTTGCACTGGAGCAGCACATGGCGTGCGGCATTGGCATGTGCCAGGCCTGTGTACGACCCTTCAAGCGCTCGGCAGAGGCAGTCAATCTCAGGGTCTGCCGTGAAGGTCCTGTCTTTGACCTCGATGAGGTGCTGTGATGACGGATCTTTCCACGCGGATCGGAACTCTGTCGCTAAAGAACCCGATCATGCCGGCGTCCGGTACATTCTCCGAAGAATTGGCGGATGTTTTCGACCTTGACTGCATTGGTGCGCATGTGACCAAGACCATCACCCGAGAAAGGCGTTCAGGCAACCCTGTGCCGCGTGTCTGTGAGATCCGTGGTGCAATGCTGAACTCGATCGGGATACCAAGCAAGGGCGCGGAGTGGTTTGTCAGGAACACAATTCTTTTCTACACGCAGTATGAGGCGCCTCTTGTCGTCAGCATATCTGCGGGAACGGCCGACGATTTTGCCCGGTTCTCCGAGGAGATCAGCATTCCAGGTGTTGACGCGATCGAGGTCAATATTTCCTGTCCCAATATTGAAGATCACGGCAAGGCCTTCGCCATGCGTCCCGGTTCGACCGAAAACGTGATTCGGAAAATCCGTGACGCAACGGATCTGCCTCTCTGGGCAAAGCTGTCGCCCAATACAGGTGAAGTGGTGGAGGTGGCGCAGGCGGCCGAAGCGGCAGGTGCCAACGCACTCGTCGCGGCCAATACCATGCTAGCCATGGCCATTGACAGCCGCACCGGCGAGATCCGGCTTGGGAATGTCATGGGCGGCCTGTCCGGCCCGGCCATAAAACCAATCACGCTGCGCATGACGTATCAATGCGCTAACGCGGTTTCCATCCCTGTAATCGGTTGCGGGGGCATCTCTACGGTTGATGACGTCATCGAATATCTGATGGCCGGCGCACGTGCCGTACAGGTGGGCACAGCCACTTTCATCAGCCCCAATACCATGCCGCGTCTTGTCCGTGAGCTCGAGGCTGCGCTCATTGCCCGCGGCCTCGCCAGTGTGGATGCATTAATCGGCACTGCAAAACTTGCCAGAGAAACAATCGCTCTTGCGGAGTATACCTGATGTCTGCAAGCCTTGCGAACACGGACGAAATCAACGACCTGTCCGGCACAGCCGCCCATCTGTTCAGGCAGGTCGCCAAACAATCCGCTGATCTCGAAGGCGTCAGTCGACCCGCGTTCTCCGATGTCGAAACTGATACGCTGCAGTTCCTGATGGATTTTGCCCGTGCTGAAGGGCTGGCCGCTGTGTGGGATCAAGGTCGCAACGTCGTATTCTCGCTACCCGAACATCAGACGGCCGATCGCTTTGTATTATGTGGTTCACATGTCGACAGCGTTCCTCGCGGAGGGAATTTCGACGGACTGGCAGGGGTTCTGTCAGGTATCATGTGCCTGGTTCGTGCCCGGCGAGAGGGCAACAGCTTCTCCCAGCCGGTAAAGGTCATTGCCATGCGCGGCGAGGAAAGCGCGTGGTTTGGTCCTTGCTACGTGGGGTCCAAAGCTCTTCTTGGCGTACTTTCACCGGAGGAACTTGCCGCAAGACATCGAGGTGACGGACGGACGCTTTCCAACCATATGGAAGCCGCAGGCATCGACATGGAGCCGATCCGCGCCGGCAGACCGATTATCGACGCGAAGCGTGTGAGCGCCTATCTCGAGGTCCACATCGAGCAGGGCCCTGTTTTGGTAGAGCGCAATCTGCCGACCGGGATCGTGTCGGGTATACGTGGTAATTTTCGTTACAGAAAAATCGCCTGTTATGGCGAGGCGGGTCATTCCGGGGCGGTTCCCCTCGCCTATAGACATGACGCGGTGCTCGCCATGGCGGAACTCCTCAACGTTCTTGACGCCGCCTGGCATGAATTTGTCGCCGCCGGCCGTGATCTCGTCATAACCAGTGGTATGGTTTCGACAGATCAACAGAAACATGCATTGACCCGGATCCCCGATTTTATAGAGTTCAGTCTGGATATTCGCAGCCAGGATAGCGGGATGCTTAACAGCATGCATTCGTTTGTTCTTGCCCAGATCGCTCGTATCGAGCGCGAGCGCGCGGTTCGTTTCGACACCGGTGAAGCTTTATGGACGAGCCCGGCGATCTGCGATGAGAAACTCATCGCTCATCTGGAGGAGGCCACGAGGGCGACAGGTTCACCCGTTTGCCTGCTTGCATCAGGCGGCGGCCATGATGCGGCGGTGTTCTCGGAAGCGGGAATTCCATCCGGTATGATCTTTATCCGCAATCGCAACGGATCTCATAATCCGCAAGAAGCGATGACAATGGAGGATTTCGACGTCGCGACGGACATCCTCTATCAGTTTCTGGTCAAACCGGTTGCATTACCTTCGAGGGAGCCCTCCCCTCGGGAAAAAGAAAAGGCGAAGAAACCCATGTTTAAAATGATTACAGATATCATCCGGGAAAAAGGTAACGGCTCTCGGGCTTATCACAGCGCCGCAACCGTGGCCCGGAAGGCCGCGCTGGCGGATCCCGAGCGGGCTGCTGGCTATTTCATTCTTGCGGTGGCAGCCCAGGAGTTTGCCGATCTGCATTATGGCGAGGCCACGCAGGCGGATGTTTTTGACCGCGAACTGGACCGCTTCCAGAATGCCGTAGACACGCTTGACCTGGCATTTGGGGGCTCGGACGCAGACCAGAAGCTGAAGGCCATATCAATGATGGCAATACATTTTATTGCTGGGGAGCAAGGCCAGCAGCTTTAAAAATGCCACCTCGCCTATTGCGCCTTAAAGATCGCCGCGTTGATGGATGATTTCGCCGAGCAAATGGCGCGTGAAGGCGTTGAAGCAGCCGTGAAGGGCCATAGCGCCACCCTCGCCGACGATGAAAGCTATGAGGAAGACCAGTATAAATTCAATCCTTTCGGCGTCGTCAGCATTGGCGGCGACAAGCTTTAAAGACCCGCGCAGCGGCCTATGCGGCGGGGGCGGGATCGCTCTCGCCGGCCACCAGAAGCATGGGCCATACGCAATGGCGGGCCTGACCGGGATAAAAGGGCGCGTAGGCCGGCATGGTCGATAATAGCGTCTGGGCGACCGTCACGCCGAGATCATGCAGGGACATGCGGAAACTGGTGAGGCGAGGCTCCAGAAACTGGCCGCGCGGGCCATCGCGAAAGCCGATGACGGCGAGATCGCGCCCCGGTTTCAGGCCCGCTTCCGCCAGCCGGCGATAAAGACCGACCGCCATCAGCTCGTAAATCAGCACGATCGCCGTTGGCCGGGGCCGCATCTGCAGCCATTCGCTGGCGGCGTGATATCCCCCCTGCTCGCTCGATTTCGCCCGGATGACCAGAGAGGAATCATAGGCGATGCCATTGCCTTCCAACGCGCGCCTGTATCCTTCCAGAAAAATGTAACCGAGATTGATGTCGCTGTCGGGTACGGCAACCGCGATCGAGCGATGCCCGGCAGCGGCGAGACGGTCCACGGCGCTTTTTGCGACCCCTTCGAAATCGAGGTCGATCCAGGCGTGACTGTCGCTGGAAGCGGTCCGTCCGAGCGACACGAAAGGCAGGCGGGTCTGCTTCAGGAAATCCACACGCTTGTCGGTCCGCCGGGTCGCGGAAATGATCATCGCATCCACCATGCGGCGCGCCACCATGCGCTTCAAATATTCATCCGGATCCTCGTCCCCCGGGCAAGGGAGAACGATGAGATCGAGATTATGCTCGGAAAACACGCTTTGCAGACCATCCGTCACACCCAGAAAGAAGTTGTCGGAGTTTTCAACAGTCTGCGCGTCGCTGCCGGTCATCAGGCCGATGACATTGGTGGTTCCCTGGCGCAGGCTCCGGCCGGACTGATTGGCGACATAACCAAGCTTTTCCGCCGCTTCGAGAACACGCCGACGCGTCTCTTCGTTCACATCCGGCTTGCCGTTCAGGGCACGGGAAACAGTGCCTATCGATATCTCCAGATAATCGGCAAGCTGACGAATTCCTTTCATGCACTCCCCTCCCAGGCCCGGCGCGCAATCGGTGCGCCCCTTAACGGTCTTGACATATCTAACATCATTGGCATAGTCTCGTAAACGTTTACGACGCTCTGCGCAAAGAGGAGTTTGCTAAGAGCCCGGGGAGATGAGATGACTTTTAATGCCGTTTTATGCGGGTGCGGAGCTATGGCCAAAGGCTGGTTGCGCGCCATTCAATCCACGCCGGAAATCGCCGGCGCGATCAAGATCGCCGGCCTGGTGGATCTGAACGAGAACACGGCCCGCGCGCTGGCCGACGAATTCGCCCTCACCGACGCGGTCATTGGCACGGATCTCCGCAAGGTTCTCGCTGAAACGAAAGCCGACATCCTTTTTGATATCGTCATCCCGCAGGCGCGCTTTGCCGTGGTTGAGGCCGGTCTCGAGGCCGGGTGCCATGTGCTCAGCGAAAAGCCGCTTGCCGCCTCGATGGAAGAAGCCGCGACGCTGGTGGAACTGGCGAAGAAATCAGGCAAAATTCATGCTGTGGTGCAAAACCGGCGGTTTGTGGCCGGTATCCGGCGGCTGCGCCGCGCGCTGCAAGACGGCGTTATCGGCGATCTGACGGCAATTCATTGCGATTTCTTCCTTGGTCCGCATTTCGGCGGCTTCCGTGAAGAGATGAGAAACGTTCTGCTTCTCGACATGGCGATCCATACATTCGATGCAGCCCGTTTCGTCGCCAATGAAAAACCCCTCTCCGTCTTCTGCGTCGAGAAGAACCCGGCCGGTTCCTGGTATGCCCATGGGGCGAGCGCCAACGCGATTTTCGAATTCTCCAACGATGTCGTCTTCACCTATCGCGGTTCGTGGTGCGCCGAAGGCGAGCGGACCAGTTGGGAAGCGCGCTGGCGGCTGATCGGCTCCAAGGGCATGATCCTCTGGGACGGGGAAGACAATTTCTCCGCCTCCGTGGCCGGCGACGAACAGGGGCTTCTGCGTGGCTTTAAGACCGTAAACGTTTCCGATACTGTCTCCGCGAAGGATACGCGCGGCCACGCGAGCGTCATTCTCTCGTTCCTCGAATCCATCCGCACCGGCCAGATGCCGGAAACGGCCTCCTTCGACAACATCAACAGCCTTGCCATGGTGATCGGCGCGATTGAAAGCGCCCGCCTCGGCCAGCGTGTTTCAATTGCAGCATAAGGACTGAAAGACGTGAGCAATCCGGCAACATCCATCCGCATCGGCACCATGGTCAGCGCCACCAAGGGACAGGCCGCCGAACGTATCGGCCAGATCGCCGATCTCGGCTTTGAAAGCTTTGAGCCGTTCTTCTGGCAGACCACCAACGGTCAGGACCTCGCCGAACTCGGCAAGCGCTGCCTTGACGCGATCGGCGAGCGCGACATCACCATCAGCACGCTCGGCATGTTCGGCAATCCTCTTGAAGAAACCGCGATCGACCTTGAGACATTGCAGGGCTGGAAAGACTGCATCGACAATGCCCACCATTTCGGCGCGACCTGCGTTGCGGGTTTCACCGGCCGGCTTCGCGGCAGGCCGCTGCCGGAAAGCCTTCCCCGATATAAGGAAATCTGGAGCGAACTTGCAAAACGCGCCGCCGACAAGGGCGTGAAGATCGCCTTTGAAAACTGCGCCATGGACGGCAACTGGCAGACCGGCGACTGGAACATCGCGCACAATCCTGATGCCTGGGAACTGATGTTCAACGAGACCCCGGACGACCATATCGGCATCGAATGGGAACCCTGCCATCAGATGGTCTATCTGATCGACCCGCTGCCGCAGATCCGAAAATGGGCGGACAAGATTTTCCACGTACACGGCAAGGACGCGACAATCCGCTGGGACGTCATTCGCGAGCACGGCATTTTCGGCAAGGAAAAATTCGTCTTCATGCGCACGCCGGGCTTCGGCGACAGCAACTGGACGGACATTATTTCCGAACTGCGCCTCGCCGGCTGGTCCGGCTCCATCGACATCGAAGGCTGGCATGACCCGGTCTATCGCGATGCACTTGAAATGACGGGCCAGGTGCATGGCCTGAACTATCTGAAAAAATGCCGCGGCGGCGATTTCGTCGTCGACCCGACATAACGGAAACCTTTTGGGAGAAGGTTTCCGAGAATTGCAGAGACGATAACCAAGAGGAGGAGATTATGGGTATCGCGAAATGCATGATGGCCGGCGCAATTTTGCTGGCGGGCGTATCCGCCGGCGCCATTGCCGCGCAGGCAGAGGATGTGACGTTGACCCTCTGGTCGCTGGATCGTGATATCCAGCCGGCGCCGAACCTCATCAAAGAGTTCAACGCGCTCAATAACGGCATCAAGATCGAATACCGGCAATTGCAGTTCGATGATGTGGTGAGCGAATCCATGCGCGCCTATTCGACCGGCAATGCGCCCGACATCATCGCCATCGACAACCCCAACCACGCCATGTTCGCCGCACGCGGGGCCTTTCTTGATGTGACCGACATGATCGCCAAGTCTGATGTCATCAAGACGGAGAATTATTTTCCGGGGCCGCTGAAATCGGTAATGTGGGACGGCAAATATTTCGGTGTGCCGAAGGCCACGAATACGATTGCGCTTTATTACAACAAGGACCTGTTCAAGGCCGCCGGGCTCGATGCGGCAAAACCGCCGCAGACCTGGGATGAGCTGGTGGATGCAGCCCGCAAGCTGACCAATCCCTCGAAGAACGTCTATGGCATCAGTTTCAGCGCCAAGGCGAATGAGGAAGGCACCTTCCAGTTCCTGCCCTGGGCGCAGATGGCAGGCGCGACCTACAAGCACATCAACACCGAGGGTGCGGTAAAAGCGCTCGAAACCTGGAAGCTGATGCTGGATGAAAAGCTGGCGTCGCCGGATACGCTGACGCGCAGCCAGTGGGACTCCACCGCCACCTTCAACGCCGGCAATGCCGCCATGGTCATTTCCGGCCCATGGGAAATCGACCGCATGCTGAAGGACGCCAAGTTCGACTGGGGCGTGGCCCTGCTGCCGGTGCCCACACCCGACGCCCCACGGTCTTCGGCCATGGGCGACTATAACTGGGCAATCTTCTCCAAGACGAAGCACCCGGAAGAGGCCTTCAAGGCAATCGAATTCTTCGCCTCGAAGGACAAGGACATGTTCAAGAACTTCGGCCAGTTGCCGGCGCGTTCGGATATTCCGGTTCCGCCCACCGGCAATGCGCTGAAGGATGAGGCGCTGAAGACCTTCGTGGAGCAGCTGAAATATGCGCAGCCGCGTGGTCCCTCACCCGAATGGCCGAAGATTTCCAAGGCCATTCAGGACGCCATTCAGGGCGCCCTGTCGGGTCAGATGACGCCGAAGGCTGCGCTTGATCAGGCCGCTGAAAAGATAAAGCTGGTCGAAGGCTGATCTATCTGGGCGGGCGGGCCGGTTTCCCCGGCCTCCACCCAAGGGTTCCTCCCGGTGGGGCTGCCTGTCGCGACAAGCGGCGGCGGCCCCGACTGGAGCTTTTGAGGATGTTTCATGAAAAAACTGTTTTCCAGCGTCAGTGACGGTCGCGGTTTCGACATCGTCCTTGTCGCCTTTCCTTTGGGCTTCCTGTTCGTCATGGCCGGGCTGCCGCTCATCTACAATATCGTCATGAGCTTTCAGGAAGTCGACATGTTCAGTCTGGGCACCTTCGTGCGCCCCTTCGTCGGCTTCAAGAATTATATCGACCTGTTCCGGCAGCCGGAAACATTGCCGATCCTTTTCAACACGGTCACCTTCGTCGTGGCCTCGATTGCCGGGCAGTTCGCGATCGGCTTTGGCCTGGCGCTGTTCTTCTGGGTCAATTTTCCCGGCGCCACCTGGCTGCGCGGCCTGTTCCTCGTCTCCTGGGTCATGCCCGGCCTCGTCGTCGGCGCCATCTGGAACTGGATTCTCTCGGGCGATTTCGGCGTCTTGAATTTCTTCCTGCGGGAAAGCGGCCTGGTATCGGGCAATATCTTCTGGCGCTCGGATGCGAATTTTTCGCTCTGGGCGGTTGTCATCGCCAATATCTGGCTCGGCACCTCCTTCAACATGATCCTGCTTTCGGTGGGCCTCGCCTCCATTCCCGGCGACCTCTACGAAGCCGCGGAACTGGATGGAGCCAATGCCTGGCAGCGCTTCTACACCATCACCCTGCCGATGATGCGCTCCACCATCGGCGCGATCGTCTCGCTCGGCCTGATCTTCACGCTGCAGCAATTCGATCTTTTCGCCGCCATTACCGATGGCGGACCGAACAACAGTTCCAACGTGGCGCAATATTGGGCCTGGGACCTGTCCTTCCGGCAATATGATTTCGGCAAGGGTGCGACGATATCCGTCATCATGATCGTTTTCGTCATGCTGGCCTCCATCGTTTATGTGCGCTCCACACGGCATGAGGTGCGCGGATGAGTATCACGACCCGCAACCGTCTGATGCTGGCCATCGCCATCCTGCTCGCCATCATCTACCTTTTCCCGCTTTACTGGATGTATCTGACCTCGCTCAAAAGCGGCTCGGAAATGTTCGCTAATCCGCCCGCCTTCTGGCCCAGCGATCCGCAATGGCAAACCTATGCCTATGTCTGGAACAGCCGCAACATGGGGCGCTACCTTTGGAATTCGGTGCTGATCGCTTCCAGCGCAGTGCTGCTGATCACCGTTCTCGGCGTCGGCTGCGCCTATGTTCTGGCGCGGTATCGCAATGTCTGGGTGGATATCGGCCTGTTCCTCATCCTCATGCTGCAGGTTCTGCCGGCATCGCTGATGATCACGCCGATTTTCGTCGGTTTTTCGCAATTCGGATTGCTGGATTATCCGCGGCTATCGGTCATCCTCGCCATTGCGGCAAAAAGCATGCCCTTCTTTGTCGTGCTGGTGCGCGCCACCTTTATGGCCGTGCCGCAGGAGCTGGAAGAGGCGGCGCTGGTGGATGGCAATTCCCGGGTCGGGGCCTTCTTCAACATCGTGCTGCCGCTTGCCAGGAACGGTATCCTCGTCAGCGCCATCCTCATCTTCATGCAGGCCTTCGGCGAATTCGTCTATTCGAAATCCATCATCCAGGCGGCCGAATTGCAGCCTGCCAGCGTCGGCCTCAACTCCTTCATGGGCCCCAACACCAGCGAATGGAACAACATCATGGCCTATGCGACCATGTATGTGACGCCCATTCTCGCCCTCTTCATTCTCTTGCAGCGCCGCATCGTATCCGGCCTGACCTCGGGAGCGCTCAAATGACCCTTCAGATCGAACTATCAGGCGTCAACAAATATTACGGCGCCTTCCATGCGCTGAAGAACATCAACCTTTCCATCAAGAAGGGCACCTTCGTGGCACTTGTCGGCCCATCCGGCTGCGGCAAGTCTACCCTTCTGCGCTCACTCGCGGGCCTGGAGACCATATCGGCCGGCGACATGCGCATTGCCGGCACCCTCATGAACGGCGTGCCGCCACGCAAGCGCGATGTGGCCATGGTGTTCCAGTCCTATGCGCTCTACCCGCATATGACTGTCGAAGAAAACCTCACCTATTCGCTGCGCATGCGCGGCGTGGCCAAGGCCGAGGCCCGCAAGGCGGCGGAAGAGGTTGCCGCCACGACGGGACTTTCCAAGCTGATGAAGCGTTATCCCCGCGAACTCTCCGGCGGCCAGCGCCAGCGCGTGGCCATGAGCCGGGCGATCATCCGCAATCCGCAGGCCTTCCTGTTCGATGAGCCGCTCTCCAACCTCGATGCGGCCCTGCGCGTCCATATGCGCAAGGAAATCCGCGCCCTTCACGACCGCCTGCATGCAACTTCAGTCTACGTCACCCACGACCAGATCGAGGCGATGACCATGGCTGACCACGTCGTCGTCATGCGTGACGGCGTCATCGAACAGCAGGGCACACCGCTGGAACTTTACGACCGCCCGGTCAATCGTTTCGTTGCGGGTTTCATCGGCTCACCGGCCATGAATTTCATTCCGGCGACAGTCAGTCCGGACGGTGCTTCGCTTCTGCTGCGGTTCGGCGAAGGTGATCCACAGCAGCCTATCAGGGCGCCAGCCGCCCTGCCGCCGGGAAAACATGTCATTGTCGGCATCAGGCCTGAACATATCCGCCCGGTGGCGGCAGAGGGGGCGGCATTGACGCTGCCTGTTTCCGCCGTGGAAACAACCGGTTCGGCCACCTTCCTCACGCTTGGCGGCTCCACCGAACTGGTCATCGCGGTACAGGGACGCAGCGCAGTCAAGGCTGGCGAGATCATCGGCCTCGATATCAACCCGGCCGATATGCACCTCTTCGACGAGGCAACGGGCATTGGCCTTGCGAGACAATAATCCATATCCGAAGAAGGGCTATGCTCGCGGGCCGCATGACGGCCCGCTGTCCTTATCGGGGGCGCCAAACCTGTTCTTACCCGGTCCTGCTCTTGCTGTGAGTGGTTTCAGCGCGATTTGAAGATATCGAACAAGCTATGGCGCGCTGTCGCGGAGGTGGCGGTAGCTCGACCAGCCTCGCGGGAGGCGATTGCCGGCGCAGCGAGCCCTTCTATATCCACCCAGCGACCGGCATGATCGGTGGATTGGCGTTTCAGATAGGTATAGGCCGTTTCGTCCCAGCGCAAAACCTTCGCCTTCATATTGTCGAGAATGAAATCTCCCCGATCGGTTCTGACTGTCAGGATGGCGTGGCCCTCTCCCCGTTCGTCCCGCACCACTGTTATCAGGAGATTTGAAACCGCAAAACCGGACTGCATCAGGCGCCTGCGCTTCTCCAGCGCAAGGTCTTCGCAGTCGCCCGCACCCTTGTAGGGATATTCCCAATAATCCTCATAACCCCAAACCTCCATGTCGGTGCGCTGGTCGATCTCGACGTTAACGGCATTGTTCACCGAAACAATCGTTGCCCAGGCATCGGGGGTGAGGGTGAGGGGCGGCGTGGCCGTCACCGGCTGACATTCAAGAGAATGCCGCTGGCAAAAGTCATAGTGGCCGACAGGCTGCGACGTGATCCTGCCAGTCTGCATGAAAGGAGACGCCTGAACCGGCGCAGCCAGGCAGGTCGCAATCAGAATGAAACAGGCTTGCAGCAATTTGATGGGAAGGGTCATGGTCGTCTCCTGACGACAGACCTATCGGCGGCGATTTGCGTTCACATGAAACAAAAAGCTCGATTTTTAACGAACCGGGAATTTCGGTCTCGATCGTGCTGGAGACGAGCGCGCAAATGACATCGATCAGAACGCGCATCAAACGGCCCCCAACGGTAAAGTGAGCGATGCGAACTTGTCAGCTATGGCCAGCCTGCCTATGAAGGAGCCCTCGCCGCGATAACAATCCACGTTACAGAGAACGCTGCATGAGCCTGTTTGCGAAGACCTCCCGCGCAGCCGCCGTCATCCTGGCGCTGGCCTCCCTTCCTTCCTATGCGCTGGCGCAGCAGGTGACCGTCGTCCCCCCTGGAAACCGCTCCGCCGAGCAGCCGGAAATCCCCAGAGCCTCGGCGATCCGCACCAGGGCCTCGTACACGACCTACGACGAAAAGTTTCAGAAGACGGTCGATCTTTTAAACAGCGAGCCCGCCCTTCTCGGCAAGATCAAGAAGGCCGCAGCGGCCTATGGGATTGACCCCATCCATATCGTCGGCGCCATCGTCGGGGAACATACGTTCAACGTCTCGGCCGTGGATCGCCTGCAGACCTACTACATCAAGGCCATTTCCTACGCCGAACTCGATATAAAGTTCAGCTATGACGGTGTTTCCCTGAAGACATTTCTCCAGCGGCCCGAATTCCGGTCCTGCGAAACGCTTGCCACCACGTCGGAACAATGGAGCTGCCGCGATACCGTCTGGGACGAAAGTTTCCGCGGCAAGGTGGTGGATGGTGTGAGCTATGAGGGCATCTCCTTCCAGCGCGCTTTCTTCCAGCCCTTTTATGCCGGGCAGACCTTCGGCCTTGGCCAGATCAGCCCGTTGACGGCCCTGCAGGTGACCGATCTCGTCAACAGGACGAGCGGCCTGCCAAAACTGTCGGCGGACAGGCCGAAAGATATCTACCGTGACGTTATGGATCCCGACCGCAGCATCATCTACATCGCCGCCATCCTCAGGGATTCCATCGATGCCTACAGGGAAAAAGGCTTCGACATTTCCGGCAATCCCGGCATCACTGCCACGCTTTACAATGTCGGCCAGCCAAGGCGTCGCGCCGAACGTCTGCGGACTGCCGTGAATGCAGGGGCAAAAAAACTGCTGCCGGTCGAAAACTATTATGGATGGCTGATCAACGAGCGCCTCGACGTCCTGAAAAGCATTCTCGACGGCAAGGCCATCGACCAGCGGACGACCTCTGATATCGGCGGGAAAAAGCAATAACGGCTTTTTATCGTCAAACAATCAGGCAATCGCCCAGATTGCGCATCGCGTGTATTTCTCGGGAAATAACCGCTTATTTGCGCGCAAGGATTGCTCAAACGCATCGTCATGGCATCAAAAAACCGAAAATCGCTTTTCCAGCGGCCGAAAATTTGTTAGGTCGACCGGCACAAGAATTTACTGATAGTGGGATAAATCAACCCGATGCCTGACGAAGGCGACAGTACAGACGGCAGTCGACACCGAACGAGGCTGGCTCGCGTAACGCGAAGCCAGCCTCGGATTTTCTTGTTTTCATCAACGCGACGACTTCCAGCCTCGGATGTGCAATCCGGGGCTTTGCGCGTTTGCACCCATTCCCATAAAGGCTCCTGAACATGGAATTCCTCGCAGATCCGAACATCTGGATCGGCCTCGTCACCCTTATCGTTCTCGAAGTCGTCCTCGGCATCGACAATCTCGTTTTCATCGCGATCCTTGCCGACAAGCTGCCGCCGCACCAGCGCCACAGGGCCCGGATCGTCGGCCTGTCGCTGGCGCTCATCATGCGCCTCCTGCTGCTGTTTTCCATCTCCTGGATCGTCACGCTGACACGGCCGCTTTTCACCGTCGCCGATTTTTCCTTCTCGGGGCGCGATCTCATCCTCATTCTCGGCGGTGCCTTCCTGCTCGCCAAGGGAACCATGGAGCTGCACGAACGGCTGGAAGGTGATCAGAAGCCGAAACAGGGCAAGGTAGTGCATGCGGTCTTCTGGCAGGTCATCGTGCAGATCGTGGTGCTCGATGCCGTGTTCTCGCTCGACAGCGTCATCACCGCTGTCGGCATGGTCAATAATCTCTGGGTGATGATTACCGCTGTCTGCGTGGCCATGGCCGTGATGATGGCAGCATCCAGGCCGCTGATGGCTTTCGTATCGAAACATCCGACCGTGGTCATTCTCTGCCTCGGTTTTCTCCTGATGATCGGCTTCAGCCTGATTGTCGAGGGTTTCGGCTTCCATCTGCCCAAGGGTTATCTTTACGCCGCCATCGGCTTTTCCGTACTTATCGAGGCGGCGAACCAGCTTGGCAGGCGCAACCGTGAAAAGCGCATCACCGCCGGCGATATGCGTGAGCGCACCTCCGACGCCATTCTGCGGCTTCTGGGCGGCCGGGTCGGCGAACAACCATCCCTCGGTGAGACTGCCGACGTCATCGCCGCACAGGCGGCACAAAGCGATCTGTTCAAATCCGAGGAGAAGGACATGATCCGCGGCGTGCTCACGCTTGCCGAACGTCCCGTCGTCTCGATCATGACGCCACGAACGGAGATCGACTGGCTCGATGTCGACGCCGACCACGACACGCTGAGACACCGCCTGCTGGAACTCGACCATTCCCGATTGATGCTGGCGCAGGGCAAGCTGGATTCATTCCTCGGCGTCGCCGCGACAAGGGATCTGCTGCGTGATCTTCTGCACGACGGAAAACTGAACCTTGAGCGCTCGCTGCGTGAGCCCCTCGTGGTGCATGAAAGCGCGACAGCGCTGCAGGTCATGGAACAGCTGCGAAAATCACCCCTGCAGATGGCCGTCATCATTGATGAATATGGCACGTTGCAGGGCATAGCAACGCCGACGGATATTCTCGAGGCGATTGCGGGCGAGTTTCCGGATGAGGGCGAGGAAGCGCAGATTTCCGAACGGACGGAGGATGGTTCCTGGCTGCTGGATGGCGCTGTGGACGTCAGAAGGGTATCCTATCTCCTGGATATCGATCTGGTGGACGAGGCCGACCGCTACTCCACAATCGCGGGCTACATCCTCTGGCGTCTCAATCGCCTTCCCGAAGTCGGCGAACATATTGCGGGCGACGGGTTCGAGTTCGAGATCGTCTCGGGCTCCGACAGAAACATCGAAAAGATCCGGGCGTGGAACACCACCCTCTCCGATGGATGATCCCGGCGCGGGAGGCGGCCGGCAAGAGCGCCTCCCGTCCAAATGTTTCGATTGGAATAGGCGACGCCATATGGCCTGTGATATCAGACCATGGTTCGCAACGGGGGAGTTGAATGGCGAGAGGGTTCGTGACAGCCGAAGAGGTGGCGAAAAAGGCCGGGGTCTCGCGTTCCGCCGTCTCGCGCACTTTCACACCCGGCGGCAGCGTATCGAAGGCCGTGCGGCGCAAGGTGCTCAAAGCCGCACAGGAACTCGGCTACCGCGTCAACCGTCTGGCGCAGGGTCTCAACAATGACCGCTCCAATCTCATCGGTGTCGTCGGCGCCAATCTCAGTTCTCCCTTCATTTCAAAGCAGCTCGATTTGCTCAGCATCGGGCTGCTGCGCCGTGGCCTGCAATGCCTGTTGCTGAATGCGGCGGATGCCCGCAAGGATATTGCGCCGCTGATCGAGCGTCTCTTCGAGTTTCGCGCACAGGCCATCGTCGTTCTCTCCGGCGAACCGCCAGCCTCGATTGTCGATGAATGCATCGCCAATGGCGTGCGCCTCATCCTCATCAATCAGCGTCTTGATCGCACCGACACGAACATGGTGCTGAGCGACGATTCCCGCGGCGCCGATCTTGCCGCCATGCGGCTTGTCGAAGCGAAATGCAAAAAGGTCGCGGTCATTTCCAGCGGCAGCCAGACGCCGGCACAGTTGCGCCGCGCCGGCGCCTTCACCCAGCGCATGGGCATCGAAGGCGTCGAGGTCGTGCCATGGTCCGGCGGGCCGACGAGCTATGACAGCGGTTATCAGGCCGGCCGCGAGTTGCTCACGGACAAGACAATAGACGGCGCCTTCTGCGTGACCGATCTGCTGGCGCTTGGTTTCATGGATGCCGCCCGGCTGGAAATGGGCCGCCGGGTGCCGGAAGATATCTCGATTGTCGGTTTCGACGATATTCCGCAGGCCGGCTGGAAAAGCTACCAGCTGACGACCATCGCCCAGTCCTTCGACGCGCTGACCGAGAAGGTCTTGAACGCGCTCGATAGCGATGAGCCGGAAACCCGGCTTCAGGTCGTGCCGGTTTCCATGGTCGAGCGTATCACCGCGCGCTAGACCAAATCTCCTTCCGGGCAAAATTCTTCAGTTCAAACCGCAACGCGTTCATGGTGCGGCGCAAGCCGAAGCTCCAGATCGAGCGGGCTGCCTTCGGCACGCTCAAGAAACAGGCCGAGTGCTCCGAAGAAGATTTCGAGAAAGCTCTCCACCGAGCCATCGTGATGATCCGGATCACGACCAAAGCGTTCCGCCAGCGTTCGATAAAGGGAAAGCCGTTGCGGCGCGATATGCGGCAGCGAAAGACCAGCACCCTGGCGCAGGCAATACCAATCGGCAATCAGCTCGAACATCGGCAGGTCTGAGGACAGGATAGCATCATCAGGCGAGGATCGATCTTCGTCTCCAAGCAGGTCGAGAACGTCCCGAACGCTTTTGTCGACGATTGCCCTGACGACCGCGGCCGGCCATTCCTTGGCGAAATAGCGATGCCTGATCAGCGCCCTGTTGTGACCCAGCAAAAAATCACCGTAATTGCCCGCCGCGAAAGCCCGGTCGTCTTCCTCACCCGCCAGTGCTGTTTCCTGGGCGTAACCGCTGCAAATGCGGCCATTGACCGGCAGGGCGGCGATCTCCACCGTCTCGACGCGGATTTCCTGAAGCGACGGGTGCACCAGCTTGAAGGCGGGCGGAAAGGCGACGAGCGACGGCACGGCGATATTGGTGAGCGAATTTTCGCCCTCCCCGCGCTTGGTTACGCCTTCCACATGCAGGTGCCCGCTGAAATGGACGGCAAGCCCGGCCTGCAGCAGCGCATCCTCCACCGCCCTGCGCGGCGTGCGGCGCACGACATTGGTTTTTCCGAACAGGACGCTTTCCGCACCGCTTGCGCCGTCGAAAGGATCGAGCGCCGGATAATGGGAAAAGCCGAGCAATGCCTTGCCGAGCGCCTGCGCCCTGCGACGGACATCGGCGATCCAGTCGATGATGAAAGGCTTGCAGCGCAAAAGCGCGTTCCAGCCGCCGGAGGTGCTGTCGGTAAAAGCCGCGTCCTCACCCCTTTCAAACTCACCATCGAGTGGTTCGAAAATATTGGCGTCGATCATCAGGAGCCACAGGCCCGGCTCGGGCTCGACCAGATAGGAAGCATCCATCAGGCGATAGACATTGCGACCATCGGGTGAGCGCACCTCGTACATCCGGTTTTCCGCCGCATCGGAAAGACCGAAGGGGGTTTCCCAATGCAGATAATTGGGCTGACGGAAATAACCGAAGGCCGCCATCGGGCCAAGACCCGCCGGATAACCCTCGCAATACATGCGATCGCTGATAATGACGCGCTCGCCGGCCCGCCGTACATCGCTTGAAACGGAAAGGCACCTGCCATTCTCCGTCAGAAATTCCTTGGTGTGGTGCCGGCCAAGCGGGCCGAAAATATCGTGATTTCCGGGCAGTGCGTAAAAGGCAGTGCCGTGGGCATGGCTGTGGCGCTGCAGAATGCCCTTCAGCGTCTCCGTCGTTTCCCGCTGGCCGTCATCGGTATAATCGCCAAGCAGCACCACATGGCGAATGCCGCGCTGGCGCACATCTTCGAGCGCCGCATGCAGCGCATCGGTGCTTTCGTTGAAAACCCGGGTGGATTCGCGTGTATCGGACCAGCTGCGCATGGTGATGCGCTGGCCATCAATCTCGATGCCGGGAAACCCGAAATCGGCTGCCGTGTCATGAAAATGCGCGTCGGCGATGACGGCAACGGAGGGAAGCGTGCGTGTCAGCATGAGTGAGCGGTCTTTCTGCCCTCGACCATGTCGATCCAGTCGGAAGCACGGCGAGCGGCGGCATGAAGCATCGGTTTCGGTGTCTCGAACCACTCATCCGGCCGCAATTCCCGTTTCGTGCGGATTACGGCCAGTGCATCGTCGAGGGTGGGATAGAGATCCGGCTGCTGCTTGTGCAGGAAAAGCGCCACCAGTGAAACGGAGCGGCTGCGGCCGCTGCGGCAATTGACGAGCACATTGCCGCCATCGGCAAAGGGATAGGTTTCCCGCTTCGGCATGGTCTGGCGAAGCGCGCCATCGAGAATGTAATAGGCGCCGAGCATCATGGTGTCGGGGCTACCCTCGCCATCGATAAGACCGAGCTTGTAATAACGGATATCGCCATAACCTACCGCGCGCCTGTCGCCCTCTTCCGCTACGGCCTGCACGAGATTGATATCCAGATTGACGGCGCAATT
The DNA here is from genome assembly GCF_900188475.1 of Agrobacterium sp. 719_389. NCBI lineage: Bacteria > Pseudomonadati > Pseudomonadota > Alphaproteobacteria > Hyphomicrobiales > Rhizobiaceae > Agrobacterium > Agrobacterium sp. 719_389. The sequence goes on along the minus strand of NZ_FYEM01000007.1, from coordinate 122,296 downwards.
GACCACAATGGTGATGCCATGCCGGCGCAGGAGCCCGAGGTCACCCGCACCATCGCTGCCGCCGATGTAGAGCGCAGCATTGTGCGGGCCCAGCCCTTCCGCAATCAGGCTGATTGCAGGCCGGGCATAAACGGGTCCATCCATTTCATTCCTCCACATGCGCGGAGCCCCCTTTGGGGTCTCCGTCATAAATCATCCCGCCGCAGCTACCGCGCGGCAAGGACTATGTTCGATGCCTGGCTGACGCCTTTGGCAACACCGGCGGCTGCGGCCAGCACCGGCCCGCCATCCCTCAGACTGCCAATCTCCAGAAATGGGCACACGTCGCCGCCAGCTTCGCTGACGAGTAGCAGGCCCGCAAGACAATCCCATGAATTCATATGCAATTCGAGATAGCCGTCGGAACGGCCATCGGCCACATAGGCGAGCGCCAGAGCACCGGAGCCGGCGCGGCGGACATTCGCGCCCATATCGAGCAGCTTCGTGACCACATCGAGATAGGTGGCATTCGCGACCCGGGTGGACCACCCCATCTCGATCGAAGCCGCATCGAAACGCTCCGTTTCCGCCGTCCGGATCGGCTCCCCGTTACGTGTCGCACCTTCGCCGCGGCGGGCGAGATAAAGCTCGCCGAGGGCGGGGTTATAGATCGCTCCGATTTCTGTCCGTCCGTTTTCGACATAGGCGATGGAGATGCAGAAATGCGGAATGCCACGGGCAAAATTGGCGGTGCCGTCAATAGGATCCACCACCCAGACGCACTCTCCGATCTCGCCGCCGCCTTCTTCGCCGAAAAAACTGTCATCCGGGAAAGCAGCCGAGATCGCGCCGCGAATATGCGCTTCGGAAGCCGCATCCGTCACCGTCAGAAAATCCTGCGGCCCCTTCATCGAAAAACTGCGCGTGGCCTCGCCCTCAAAGCCTTTCAGCACCAGCTCCCCGGCGGAAAGGATAACGCTGCGGCAGAGTTCGGCTCGCGCCGCCAATGTGTCGGGATAGTGGATTAAATCCATGTGCAAGAACCATTCCTCGAATTTTGAACACGCGTTCATAATGCACGCGCGTTCAAACTTTTCAAGGGAATCTAAAAGGGAACTCATGAATATCGAGGGAGAGAAGCCTCTTTCTACCTGGTCAATAGATTTTCCACGGCGCATGGCAAGAAGCGAAGGGTTTTCTCGCCCATCGGACATAACAATCCAGGAAACGCTTAATAACGAAAATAATGAAATGTTGCGAAATGCAGCGTCTGCATCTTGCGGTTGATACAGTTTTATGTCGGTTAACCCTGTGCGTTTCCAATGATGTAACGGGAATTAAGTTACAAATGCCGCTCTGTACTTGAAGAGCCATAAATGAAATTACTGACCGCCACACAAAAATTGCAGGACTTCGTGTCCGTTCGGTCCGACAATCCTGATCTGCTGAAAGCGCAGTACCGTGCTTTCACCCGACAGATGCCGATGATGTATTTCATTCTGCTCTCCAGTACATGGGCGCTTGCCGTAACGCATATGCAGGTGGCGCCGCTCTGGCTCACCATTGGAATTCCCGGACTCTTCACCCTCGGCTGCACGCTGAGAGTCACCTTCTGGTGGAGGACGCGTGGTATAGATCCCTCACCCAAGGTGGCGCATGCAGCCCTTCAGCGTACCAATCGTCTGGCTGCCGGCATCGCCATGGCATTCACGCTCTGGTCTTTTTTGCTGGTGCCCTATGGGGATGCCTATACGCGATCCCACGTCGCCTTCTATATGGCGATTACCGTCATTTCCTGCATTTTCTGTCTGATGTATGTTCGCTCGGCCGCTTTCATGGTGACGGTCATCGTCAATGGCGCCTTCATCGCCTTCTTTCTGGCGTCGCGGCAACCGACATTTGTCGCCATCGCCATCAACGTGCTGCTGGTCTGCATCGGCATGATGTCCATCCTGCTGACCAACTACCGCAATTTTGAGCGCATGGTCATTTCACAGCAGCGCACGGAAGCGCTCAGCAATGAAAACCTGCTGCTTGCCAATATTGACAGCCTGACGGAACTGCCCAACCGCCGCGCCTTCTTCGCCCACCTTGAAGCCGAGCTCGAAAAGGCGAGGACCAACGGAACCCGGCTGGCGCTGGGGGTCATCGATCTGGACGGATTCAAGCCGGTCAACGACCTTTATGGACATTCCGTGGGAGACAGGCTGCTGATCAATGTCAGCAAGCGCCTCACCGCCAATCTGAAGGCCAGCAAGGCGTTTCGACTGGGTGGCGACGAATTTGCCATTGTCGCGCCTATCATACCTGACGATGCGCAGCTCGTGGCAAATGCCAATGCGATCTCCGAGCAGCTGAGGGCGCCTTACCATATGCCTGAGGGAACGGTGCATGTTTCCGCATCCATGGGAATAGCGGTCTTTCCACACCTCGCCTCCACGCTCGAGCAGCTTTTCGACAGGGCTGACTATGCCCTCTACCATGCCAAGAAAACCCGCCGTGGCGATGCCGTTCTGTTCGATGCGGAACACGAAAAGCAGATCAATATCGAAGCACGCATCGAACATCTGCTCAAACAGAGGGATATGGAAAACGAGCTTTCAGTCGTGTTCCAGCCGATTGTCGATATACGCGACGGCAGAACGGCGGGTTTTGAAGCGCTGGCGCGCTGGCGCAGCCCGGTTCTCGGGCATGTGCCGCCTTGCCAGTTCTTCTCCATCGCGGAACGGGCCGGCATCGTCAGCTCGCTGACACGGCCGCTTCTCAAGATGGCGCTCTCCTCCGCCTCGAAATGGGAACCTTCCCTGCGCCTGTCGTTCAACCTTTCGGCCCAGGACCTCAATTCCCATGAGGGCGTGTTGTCCCTGCTCGGCATCATCGAAAACAGCAGCTTCGATGCACGCCGGCTGGACCTTGAAATTACCGAGACGGCTTTTGCCCATGATTTCGAACAGGTCAGGCAATCGGTCGAAATGCTGCGGCGTCTCGGCTGCGGCATTTCGCTCGACGATTTCGGCACCGGTTATTCGAGCCTGACGCGACTGCATGCTCTGCCGCTGACCAAGATCAAGATCGACCGCAGCTTCGTTACGGATCTGCACGAAAAACCGGCTAGCTATAAAATCGTAAAGTCGCTTCTCACCCTCAGCCGCGACATGGGACTGGAATGCGTGGTCGAAGGGGTGGAAACATCAGCCGAGCTTACCGCACTCGAAGGCCTCGGCGCCACGCTGGTGCAGGGCTATATTTATGCGCCGCCGCTTAAGGAAGAGGATGTCGATGCGTTTCTTGCGGGACAGGCGACTGGACCCAGAATTTCCGCCGGCAAACACAGAAACAGGCGCCTCCGGTAAATCCGTTGCATAGGGCAGTTTCTAACGGCACCCGTATTCCAGATTACTCGAACGTAATCCAGGAAGTTCCCTGTACCAGTCGGCCACCATGCGCACATGCATCACCCAGCCGCACTATCTTCTTCCCATCAATAGCGGCAAAGGCCGAGCCGGCGGTAATTGTATCGGTCGTCGGAACGCCCGTGCACAAACAGGTGTCACCGACAGTCGCAACCGGCGTTCCTTCAACCGTAACGAAGCTCTGTTGAGTAGAAATTACGGGGCCACCGACATGCGGTCTTGGACCGGGATCGACCTTGGGGCAGACGTGCATGTGGCCCTTAAGGGAGACTGGGCTGGCGGTCATTCGCTTTTCCTTCTCAAGTAAAATCAAGCCGCATATGCAAAAGGCAAGGGTGTTATGGCGAGCACTCGATTGTCACGCCCCCGGAAGCGTAAACCCCTGTCGAAATCCCCTCCATTCTTCCATTGAAAAAGGCACGGATCTGACCGCAGGATGAGCGGGTTAAGGTCCAAAAGAACACCTTCAAAGCCGCCGGCATCGTCAGGTCTCAGGTATATGTCGACAATAGCGTCATCGATATGAGCTACCTGCCTGAAACGGTCGGCAAACTCCACCAGGGCTACAGCGATGGATCTGGCCTTCGCCTCTATCTCAGGAAAGAAGGCCGTATGAAAATACTGCGATGCGCCGATAAATTCCCGGTTCTTCATGAAGAGCCTGAACTCCGACCATTTCGGTATGTTTTCCCAGGGCCGTATGAACATGCAGACGTCGAATTTGTCTTGAAGAGAGCTGGCAAGAAGTCCCGCCACGCGGGGGTTGTCCCGCAGGACATGCGGCATGAGTTGAGCGCTGTTGAAGATCGGGCCATCCTGATACCGTCCGGGCTGCTTGAAACTGCATCCTCCGAGACGAAAATGAGCTCCATCTTTGAAAAGCGCCGTTTTGGCATCTATGCCTATGCGAAATTCGTCTGATAGCTGGGTGAGTTCATCTATGTCGAACAGCTCCCGGAAAGCTGCGGTTCTACTTCCTATGGCGGCGCGGTCCTGCTCCGAAATAAGCAACTGTTCGAAGGGTAACCCCAACTCGCATACTTCGTCCGGCCAGGATTCGATGAAGGTTGCTCGCCATTTTTCGTGTAGACCAAGCATTTATATCTCATCGACCTTTTTAAGATTGTAGAAAAACTCATAAAGAGACGGCGCTGCGAGACCCAGGCCGCGCGCGTTATTTCCCGTGCCGAAAGGATCGGAAGCCTGCTCCCACAGCCATACACGATTGTCGGTTCTGTCCCGCCCATTCATCAGCAGATATGAGTTTCCGCCGTCGGCTGTACCAAAGAATATCATTGGCAAGGTGAACTGCTCAGGCCAGGCGGGGCTGGTTATGAACATATCGTGTCTATCATAGAACCGCTTCTTGCCGGAAACCAGAACCTGCACTTCATGCGCAGAGCGCGTCCCATCCTCATATGTCACAACAAAATTCGCGTAGACATCGGGTTGTTCGAAGCCGTTCCAGCCATAGTTCACCAGAACCTCGGCAAGCTGCTCCGGCACTGACAGCGAGGTGTAATCCTCAAATTCAAGAATGTCTTGAGCAGACCAGAGAGAGTCTTCCTCAAAGGACCAATCGCCAGTTTCCTGCATTCTGGCGATTGCTTCACCCAAAGTAACGCTCATAACATTCTCCTCAATATGCAGGGTCTTTTACCGCTGAAGCGCCGCCGGTATGCGCACCTCCGCCCGACTTTACGGCATGGATTCGTTCATCAACAAGCTGCATCGTTGATGTATCCTCATTATGGTGCCATGTGTAACCGTCCTCCATCTTGGAAGCGTTCCAGCTACCGTACCTTTCTTTCATCGCCGTTCTCGCTTGTCCGAAATCGCCATTTCGCGCAGCGTGATTGCCCTGCATATCGGGTATTCGTGCTTCAATGGGCTTGCCGTCTGGACCTTTCTGGCTGAAGGGTGAGAAATCGGGTTTACCATTTCGGTATTGAACACCATCCTGCCCATACTCTTTCAGTGCCTTATCGGCAGGAGTTCCCGGTTCCGGAGACCACTTGCTGTTGCCCGGCTCTCCAGACCACTTCCCCTCTCGCGGAATGTTCTTGTATTTGCCGCCATTTTTATACTCGTCTATCTTTTTCTGGCGGCATGCCTTCGTGTTGCATTTCCTCAGGTCTTCCTGAAGCTTCCGGTAGGCTTCGCCCCGTTTGGAAGCCCAGTATTTCGATGCCGCCGCCGACTTTCGTACGTGGTCTTCGAGCGCCTTGACCTTGCGTTGGGCAGCAGCAACCTGACTCATCAGTTTTTCGGCATACCGCGCGATCTTGGTGCCCTTGGCAGCAGCCTTGGCCCCATCACCCCAGACGGGAACGAGACCGACGAGATCCAGACCGGCATCTGCCCAGTTCCCGGTCCAGGCGTTTCCAATGGCGCTCGCGACATCCACGACGCCACCCACCACGGGAATGGACGAAGCAGCCAGCCAACCCGCTTCTTTCGCGATTTCGGTGTAGCGCTGGTTCAGCATATCCAGATCGCGACGGGCCAGTTCAAGCTCGCGCGTGTCAGGAACATTGACGAGGTCATCGAGGTGCTGGCTCATTGAACGTCTCTCGCCTTGGCAGCACGCTCACGCTCGAACTCCTCCTCGATATCGTCGTAGGGGACGCCGAGAATGTTGTTCTTCATATATTGCGGGAACCAGAAGGCATTGTCGCTGCGCGCGATCGCGTTCCCTTCCTGGCTCATGGTCGGTTCAAGGTTACAACGCTCGATGCGTTGTTCCTCAGTCTGGCTTTGATCGGCTAGGATGGATTTATAAGGTTCGAACAGAAAGAAATCCGGTCCGATCCGCCACATCAGCACAACGAAGTGAATCTGATAAATCGGGTCGGAAAACCCGAAATGCTCGGCATAACGCCTGCCCCAGCGCGTCATCTCGGTAGCCTGGGGCGACCCAGCCATATCCGCGAAACTGGGCAAATGCTTCGGAATCACCTCTCTGGTGAAATAATTCGTAAAATCGTCGTCGTCGTGCAACATCGCATTCATCTGACGCGGATCGAACTCAATGATCATGACGATATCCTCTCAACTGCCTTTGCCTGGCCTGCGCCCTGAGCAGGCACCACGATCGCACGATGTACAATGCCACCTTCAAAGCGGAACTTGAGTAATTCTCCCGCCTTCAGATCGTTTTCACAATAAAAACACTCAATTCCCTTGAAAAAAACGGCGGCCTGCTCTGACGTCAGGACTGGCAGATACTGGCGCAAAGTCCGCGGGTCGTAATAACGAAAGAAGTGAATGGTTCCCTCACTATCTTTGACGACCGTAAATTTCCTCAAATGCCGGACAACATCCTCCAGCGCATGCGACGTTCGCAGAAAAACCGACCATCGCTTGCCAAAGCCTTTGTCGATAAGCCATTGCAATACGCTTTCGTCAGATGTCATCTCCGCGACCCAAGCGGTATCGTCTCCGAATTCCTCAAGCGCATTGCCTCTGTAAAGACATGCAACCTTGTGTGTCATGGCTTGAAGCGCTGGTGGAATAATCATCGGCGCCCGGGACGCATCGACCACGGCATAAAGGCGAGTGGTTCCGCCAGTTCCTTGCTCCTCCCGCAGTTTGGAAAGAACTTCCTGCCTTTTCTCGCTGTTGAGTTCCACGTCGGCCCCTACTTCTTCGAGCAGTCTTCAGCAAAGGGTTTGTTCGTACTTTTGCCGCCGCTGCCGCGCTTGAAGTTCACAGCATTTGCTTTGACCTCGAACTTCGACGCCTTGATAAACACCCCGTTTTTGTTGATCTCGATGACGCCGCCGGGCGCCGCAAGCACTATCTTGTCGCTCACGATCACCGTGTGATTTTCAGTTTGCGTAAAAATGGCTTTGCCAACGTTTATTTCGTAACGCTCTCCAACGGTCGTCTTCTTTGTCTTTCCGACACTTTCAAGCGACGTCTGGCCGACATTCGTGACCTTGCTCACCCCGATCTGTTCAGCCCGTGCTACGCCGACGCTGTCGGATTTGAACGTGCTGACGATCGTGTTCATGATGCCCGGCAGCGGAAACAATCCCGAAGCATCGGAACCGACGCCCGAGCCGGAACCGGCAAGTGCAGTGCCCGCATCTGCACGCGGGCTCGGACCGGAGACCACGCCCTCGCGCGAGGAAATACCGCCAGCACCAAGGAAACCGAGCGCGGACGAGGCAAGTGTGGTGGCGAAGGCTGCGACACCTGGGCCACCGCCGCCGGCGATCTGGGCGGCCTGCGAAAGGAGGCCCGCTGTCTGTCCTGAAAGCGCCTGTACACCCGCCATGGCCATCATCGCCATCGGCCCCGTACCGCCGACGACGGTGTTCACCGAACCACCGATTTCGTGTTTCTGGTTGCCGGAAACTTCAACGGCGCGGTTGCCGCCGACCGAGGCGACCTCGTGGCGGTCGATGCGCTTGGTCCGGTCATTCAATACCCGCGTCGTCTGGTCCTTCTGGGCGTGGAAGAACTGGTTCTCCTTGCCGGCCTCATCCTCGAAGGTGATTTCGTTGAAACCGTCCCCCTTGTGGCTGTTGGAACGCAGCACCATGCGCGTCTTGTTGGCCGGCAGGTCGTAAGGCACGGAATTGGCGGGATTGTTGACCACGCCAATGACCAGCGGTTTGTCCGGGTCACCATCGACGAAGGCCACCATCACTTCCATGCCGATGCGCGGAATGACCTGCGCACCCCATGTGCCGCCGCCCCATGCCTGACTGACACGCACCCAGCACGTATCCGTGCCGTCCTTCTTCGCCTTGCGATCCCATGGAAACCACAGCTTGATGCGGCCATACTGGTCCGGATGGATTTCCTCGCCCTCTGGCCCGGCGACGATCGCCACCTGCGTGCCTTCGATGCGCGGGCGCTTCGTCGCCCGGTGCGGCGTCAGCGGCACACGAGCCGGGATCGCTTCGAAGTGGTTGCGATATTCCGGCTCGTTGCTGTTTGTCTCATAGGAGAGATCCACAATGCTGTGGCTTGCCCTGATGACTACATGCTCTTCATAGGGATGCTCTGGATGGGCAACCTCGAAAGGCGTGAAACGGCGGCCGGCCTCCAGAATGCGCGTGGTCGACGAACCGAACACCCGGTCATGATCGGCTTCGATGGACTGGGTGCGCAGTTTTTGCGCGCGCTCGGCCTCTGCCACCGTCTTGATGCGGGCCGGATATTCGTAAAGCTCGCGCTTCGTCGCATCCGGCATCTGCACCAGTGAGGGCGTCATCGTGCCCGGCACCAAGCCCGGCGTCTCGAAATTCCAGTCGGCGCCCGCGCGCTGGCCCGAGACATAGGAAAAACGCCGCGCCCAGTCGCTGATGTGGTTGCGATCCGAGGACCCTTGCGCCAGACGCACCGTCCCCTCCCCCTGGGCGGCCGGCGACGGACCAAGCCAGCCGCTGGCGCTATCGGCCACATGCAGCTTGTGGGAACCATCCTCGTGGCTGAACCAGTAGAACAGGCCGTCCTCTTCGAAACGGCGGGTGAGATAGTCGAGATCGGTCTCGTTCCATTGAACACTGTAGTGCTGGGCGGGCGGCGGCGAGATGATGCCCGACGTGTCGGGAGCAGGAATGCCATGTTCGGAAAACAGCGTCTCGACGATCTCGACCGCCGTCTTGTCCATCCAGATACGGCAATCGGAACGGCGCGACAGAAGCCACATTTGCGGGCGGATCGTCAGCGCATAGGAGCGCATGCCGCGGGTGATCGGCGGGCCTTCATGCAGCTCCGTCACCAGGCCGTTGAACGGGCGGCGAACACCGCCGCCGTCACCCTCGCCCTGGCTGATCTCGATGGAGATATCGACCAGCCGTCCGATCAGTTCCTCGGGCTTGACCGCTTCTTTCTTGGCCCGCACGGTCAGGCGGATGTCGAAGAGCTGCGACACGCCCTCCTCGACCGTCAGGCGCTCCGGCAGAAGCTGATCCTCGCCGAGTGGCGAAGAAACCTTCAGAACACGGCTCGCCTGAACGAAATCAGAAAAAGACGGCTGGTCGGTCATGGGACACTCCTAATCAGGACCCGCGGCTGGACTGCAGGGGCCAGAACCAGATCGTTTCCGAATTGTAGTAGCAGGCAGATGCGCATTGGGTGGCTTCCGAGCCGCCCCGCACAAGATCGATATGACCGCCGCCGGTGTAGCCGGGGATATTGTTGAACGCCACGACGCCATTGCGCGCGCCGATACCGTTGCGCGCCGTCGCGGGCGTGAAAGGCTCGGGCTCGCCGAGATAGCCCGTCCGCTTCATCAGGTTGGCGAGGCGGCGCATGTTCACCTCTATGCCCTTTCCGGCATAGGGGCCTTTCTGGATGCGGTGCGAGGCAGGCACGATGTTGATGCCCGACTTCACGAAAGCGATGCTGACGCGAATGGCGCAGGTATTGTGATAGTTCGGATTGCCGATGAAATCATCCCAGCCGATTTCCGTGAACAGATCACGCTGGCTGATATAGTTCGGGTGCGACGGGTCGCTGCTCGGATAGTTCTTATAGAGAGTGTCAAAGTTAACACGCATGGTTCGTCCCACTAGTTACTTTTCTGCTCACAGGGAAAGGAGACCTTGAGCGCCTCCCGCACGAGAGTGGCTGCCTGTTCATCCAGTTTTTCCGCAGGAAGATCGCCGAGATAAGTGTAGATCCGGTCGGTAAGTTCATGGGGCGCCACGGCGCCCGCACCACACCAGTCCGATCCGCTTGTCAGATCGGCCACACCGGCGATATAGGCGCTCGATTTTGCAACGGAAACCAGCCGCCGCATTTCCGGATCAGACACCTCAGGGGCAAGTTTGCCCTCGATGGCCTGCTTGAGTTCGGTACCGGAGAATATCCATGTCCGTTCCTCGGCACCGGCAGGTGAAAGACCGGACAGAGCCAGAACAACCGGCACGGAAGCAAAAAACGCATATAGGGAGCGCATGATTAACCCGCCTCGTCCAACGTGGATGAGAAACATCACGACGTGAGCTGCAAAACTGCAATGAAAACGTTCCGGTGCCGGCCGAGGCCGGCACCGGGTCGCGTCGCTATCAAGCGGCCTTCGTCGTCGCCAGATCGTAAGAGGCGATCATCGGAGACTGCGGCGAGTTGTTGTCGTCGAACGGCGTGTACTTCACTTCCATTTTGGTGAAGTTGAGCTTGATGGTTTCCACCGGACGATCACCGCTGGAATCCACCGAGTAGCTGGCGATGAGTGTGTTCGTCAGCAGGTACTCGATATAGGTGTTGCCCGGATTGCCCGTGGTCACCAGATGGATGGTTGCGAGCTTGCCAGTGCGGCCGGCGCAGGCTTCCTGGAAAAGCTTGGTGGAAGAAGAATCGCTGACCTTGGTCAGAATGACTTCCGAAATAGTCGGTTCGGATGCTTCGCGGTTTGCAGCAGAACCAGCAGATGTGTTCATGTTGCGTGCCACGTTCCAGTGAATGGCTTCGATGTCCATCCACTTGCGGTGCTCCTCATGCGTGGCGTCGCCCTGGATACCGTCAATCTGCAGATAAATTGGCATGCTGTAAGCTCCTGTAGCTGAAATGACCTCTTGCTTCGAGGCCGCGTTACCCTTCGTTTAATGCCGCATGCGTCGGGTAGCCCCTTCCGACGCGGCAACTTTATCCACCCCACCCTCTTCGGTTGCGGCGAATTCATCTGGCTCCCCAGCCACTTCGGCACGAATACCGAACCGATTTTCATCAAAATCGACAACGATCTTGCCCACCCGTTCTCCCGCGATCACCTTCTCGAGGAAGAAGCTGGAAAGAGGCGGCAGGAGATCCTTGCCGATCATGATTTCGATGGCGCGTGCGCCAATTTCACTTGCACCGGCACGCGCCACCAACGCGTCGCGCGCGGCATCGGACAGGGTCAGGTCGGCGCCATATGTTGCCAGAACACGCTCCCTGATCTTGCCGATCTGCATGTCCACGATCCTTGCAAGCTCTTCCGCACCGAGCGGCATGAACGGCAGGATGATCGTACGCCCGAGGAAAGCGGGCTTGAACTGTTTGGTCAGCTCCGGCATCAGCAGCGCTTCCAGCGCCTCGCCTTCCGGCATCGTATCCGGATCGGCCGAAAGCGCGGTCAGCAGTTCCGATCCGGTATTGGCCGTCATGAAGATCGTGGTGTTCTTGAAATCGACGTCGCGGCCTTCGCCATCGCGAAGCACACCCTTGTCGAACACCTGGTAGAAAATATCCTGAACGCCGGGATGGGCCTTGTCGATCTCGTCGAGCAGGAGAACGCCGAACGGCCGGCGGCGCACCGCTTCCGTCAACACCCCGCCTTCACCGAAACCGACATAGCCCGGCGGCGAGCCGAGAAGCAGCGAAACCTTGTGCTCCTCCTTGAACTCCGACATGTTGATCGTCGTCAGATGGCTGTTGCCGCCATAGAGCAGATCGGCCAGCGACAGCGCCGTCTCGGTCTTGCCCGTTCCCGACATGCCGACGAGAAAGAACACGGCCGGCGGGCGGCGAGGATCGGACAATCCGGCGCGCGCGGTTCGCATGGCATCGGCAATCCGGCCGATTGCGGCATCCTGCCCCACGACCCGCTGGCGCATGCGCGCATCCAGAGTGCGGGCGCTTTCGATCTGGTCGGCCAGAAGTTTACCGAGCGGAATTCCCGTCCACCGCGATACGACGGATGCAATTGCTTCACGATCAACCACCGTCGGCACAAGTCTTTCGGCATTTGCCGGCCTGGTCTCAGCCGCACGCCGCAGGGGCGACACATTCGACGCGCCGGTTTCAGCCGGCTGCTCTTCGTTGAGTTCAGCCATTTCCGCATCGTAACGGCTGCGCAGATCGTCAATCCCACTCTCGAGCTTTTCGACTTCGTCGCGTATCGACTGGATACGGCCCTCAATCTCTTCGTCCTGCGGTTCACGCAGAAGCCAGTTCAACTCATCGGACAGAAGACGCCGCTCGCTTTCCATCGCGCGCAGCCGTTCCGGCAGGGTCTGCCGCGCCAGCGAAACCGCAGCCGCCGCCGTATCGAGAAGGCTGACGGCCTTGTCCGGCAATTGCCGCGCCGGCATGTAACGCGCAGATAATTGCACCGCCGCTACGATCGCCTCGTCACGAACGACAACGTTGTGATGGTTGACGAAGCTGTCGGCGACACCGCGCAACATGCGTATCGCGGTTGTCTCATCAGGCTCGCGCACATGTACGGGCTGGAAACGTCGCGTCAGCGCCGCATCCTTTTCGAAATATTTCTTGTATTCGCTCCAGGTCGTCGCCGCGACGGTGCGCACTTCACCCCGCGCCAGAGCTGGCTTGAGAATATTGGCCGCATCGCCTTGGCCAGCCGCACCACCTGCGCCGACAAGGCCGTGCGCCTCGTCGATGAACAGGATAACCGGTTCGGCCGAGCGCTTTACGGCATCGATCACACCATGAAGACGGCGCTCGAACTCGCCCTTCACACCGGCGCCGGCCTGCAGCAGCGAAATATCGAGGTTCAGCAGGCGGACGTTGCGCAATTTTTCCGGCACGTTCCCGGAAGCGATCTCCAGCGCCAGCGCTTCCGCAACCGCCGTTTTGCCGACACCGGCCTCGCCCACCAAAATAGGGTTATTCTGACGACGGCGCGTAAGAATATCAACGAGTTGGCGCAGTTCATCGTCGCGCCCAATCACCGGATCGACCTTGCCGTTCCGGGCATCGGCGGTCATGTCCTGGGTGTAAAGGCGTAGAAAATCGTTCTGGCCGGCGGCTGGCGCTGTACCCGCCGTCGTGGAAGGAACGCCGTTCCCGGCGGTCTCTTCAACGGAACTGCGAAGGCGCTCGAGAGCCGCGCGATCCATCGCCTTCAGCGACGGAAAAGCGGAGCGGACGAAAGAGCGGAGCGAGGTTTCCTCGTCCATCGCCAGAAGCAGGTCGCAGAGCGTCACGCGGTCGCGCCCGGCCTCCAGCGAAGCAAGAACCCATGCCTCGCGGCCCGCCGTCAGGATGTTCTGGGAGAGCGACAATGCCTCGCCGTCGCCGATCACGGCCTCTTCCAGGCTGCGGCCGATTTCTGCCTGCAACACCGGAAGTGGAATTTTTAATTCCTCGAATGTTTTCGCATAGATGCCGGCATCTACAACCGCCAGCAGCCAATGCGGGATATCCACGTACCTGTGCCCCATACGCACCGCGACAGAAGCCGCAGCTTCAAGGGTGACGCGCAGGTCAGGCTCAAGCGCTTCAACGAGGCGATTGAGATCAATATGCGACATGCAATGAGCCTCCTGCCCGGGTTCATTCCACAACGTGACGTGGAATAACTATGATGATGAAACCGGGTTGTCCACCCCGAAGTTTATTTTTTATCGGGTTAGATTAGAGGGTAGACGCCACAATTTAGACACATTTTGAATAAGTCTGTCTGATCAATAGCCTCACGTAAGGGAAGTAACTACAAAAAATCCATTACTATTTTCTGGGGATAGACTACCTTTGGATACGAAGCATGTTAAAACAGATACAGAACTTTTAGGGAATTGCGGAGATAATATCCGCAACGATTCAAGAACGCGTGAACTATACTATAGAATTAAGGATGAAAGAAACCAGGCACGCACAGAAGAGCGCGCCACCTCCCCCCAGGACAACTTAAAGATCTCCAGTAGCTGGGACAGCGTCAGCAATCTTGGATTGCAGATTATATATTCTGAAAGCAAGGACATAGAAATATTGGCGTGGCTTTCCGAAGCAAACCTGCGGTTGCGCGGCTTTTCTGGACTGCGCGAAATCTACGAGCTTTGTAATGATCTTTTTTACAACCACTGGGACTCATTGCGCTCCATCAGCGACGATAATGATGAGGAAAAATTTGCACCTTTTGCGGGATTGAACGGCATCGGCACCGAAGGAACACTTGTTCAGCCGCTCCGGCTTACGCCTCTGATCCCCGGAGGGAAATTTGGCGAGCACAGCCTCTGGGATTTCCAGCTGGCGCAGCGGCCAACCGAGAGCAAACGGCGCGAAGAACTGTATCGGCTGGCATCCGAAGCGGGCGTTGCCGCCATGTCTTCCCATCTGGCCGAGGTAACCGCCTGTCTCTCCAGCTTCGACGCCATCATGGCGGTTCTTTCCGAACGCTGCGGCCAGTTCGCGCCACCCAGTTCCAATATCCGCAATACGCTCATCGAAGCCGCCGCCGCCATCCGCACGCTGGGCGGGCGCGAAAAGGAGCCGGCCCCGGTTGAGCAGGCGGCAGCCGCCGTTGCGGACACTGACGAGGGCGGGCAACCGGCGGTGCGGATATCCGCAGCCTCACCGGAAGGCATATCTTCACGCGATGAGGCCTTTGAAACTCTTCTTTCGGTTGCGCGTTACTTTCGCCGGACCGAGCCGCACTCGCCGATCTCGCTCTCCATCGAAACGCTGGTTCGCAGGGGGCGCATGGATTTTTCGGAACTGCTGGCGGAGCTTCTGCCCGAAACGCAGGCCCGCAACGCAGTTCTGACGGCCGCCGGGATCAAGCCCGGCGGAGAAAACGGAAAATAACGGGCAAGGGACGGGAGACGCCGTCCCCTAACAGTCAGCCATGCCAAGGGGCATCAAGGAGGTTGAAATGGCAAGTGTACATGAAAAGCTGGAGCGGGTTCGCAAGCCCCGCGTTCACATCAAATACGAAGTCGAAACCGAAGGCGCGATGGTGGTCAAGGAACTGCCCTTCGTCGTCGGCGTGCTGGGTGATTTCTCCGGCAATCCCACCCAGCCGCTGAAGCCGTTCGGCGAGCGTAAGTTCGTTCAGATCGACCGCGACAACTTCGATGAGGTGATGCGCCGCATGACCCCCGGCCTCAACATTTCCGTTGCCAACACGCTGCAGAAAGATGGGACGGACATGCAGGTCAACCTGAAATTCGAAAGCATGGACGATTTCGAACCCGGCGCCGTCGTGCAGCAGGTTCCTGCGCTGAAGGCGCTTCTGGACGCCCGCAACGAACTGCGCGACCTGCTTTCCAAGGCCGACCGTTCTGAAGATCTGGAACGGATGCTGGAAGATATTCTGCAGAACAAGACCGATCTCGCAACGCTGGTTTCCGAACTCAAGGAAAAGAACGGCGCGAGCAAATAATCGCCTGTGCGGAGGAAAACCTCCCCGAACGGCCCCCATTGCGGGGCTTCAACTGTTCAAGCGGCATTTTTCAAAGCCGCATGTGGAAGGACTGAAACATGAGCGCTGAAAGCCTGCTGAAAAACGAAGCACAGGCAACGACCGCCGAAGATCAGGGACTGCTGTCCAAGGTGGTTGCCGCAACCCGCCAGACCGAACCGGACCGTGCGCAAAATCTTCTGCGCACGCTGACCGACCAGGCGCTGAAGGGAACGGTCAAATACGACCGCAACCTCACCGTCACCCTCAACCACGCCATTGCCGAACTGGACCGGACGATTTCCGAACAGCTTGCCGCCATCATGCAGGCGCCGGAATTCGCCAAGCTGGAAGGCACCTGGCGCGGGCTCAACTATCTCGTCAAGAATTCCGAGACGAGCGTCAACCTCAAGATCCGCGTCATGAATTCCGGCAAGCGGGAACTGGCGCGCGATCTGGAAAAGGCCGTGGAATTCGATCAGTCGCGCCTCTTCAAGGCGATCTACGAAGATGAATTCGGCACCCCCGGCGGCGAGCCGCTCGGCGCGATCATCGGTGACTATGAATTCGACAACTCCTTCGATGACGTGCAGTTGCTGCAGGGCGTCTCGTCAATTGCGGCGGCGGCTTTCGCACCGTTCATCTCGGCGGCAAGCCCGCACATGTTCGGTTTCGAGGATTACCGCGATCTCGCCCGTCCGCGCGATCTGGAGAAAATCTTCGATACGGTGGAATACGCCAAATGGCGCAGCTTCCGTGAAAGCGACGATTCCCGTTTCGTGACGCTCGCTCTTCCGCGTGTGCTGGCGCGCATGCCCTATGGTCCCAAAACCAACCCGATCGATGATTTCGCCTATGACGAGACCAAGGGCGCGGTGAATGGCGACCTGCAGCATGACGAATATTGCTGGATGAACGCCGCCTATGTCATGGGCACGAAGCTCACAGACGCTTTTGCAAAGAGCGGCTGGTGCACGGCGATCCGTGGCGCGGAAAATGGCGGCCGGGTGGAAAATCTGCCCATGCACGTCTTCTCCAGCGATGACGGCGATCTCGATCTGAAATGCCCGACGGAAGTTGGCATTACCGACCGCCGCGACGCTGAACTGGGCAAGCTCGGTTTCCTGCCGCTCTGCCACTACAAGAACACGGATTATGCTGTGTTCTTCGGCGCCCAGACGGCACACAAGCCGAAGCTTTACGACAAGCCCGAAGCCACGGCCAACGCCGCCGTTTCGGCCCGCCTGCCCTACATCATGGCCACGTCGCGTTTTGCGCATTATCTCAAAGTGATGGGCCGCGACAAGATCGGCTCCTTCATGGAAGCGTCCGATTGCGAAGTCTGGCTCAATCGCTGGATTGCCAATTACGTCAACGCCAATGACGAAGCGGGCGAAGAAAGCCGGGCGAAATATCCGCTGCGCGATGCGAAGGTGACCGTGCAGGAAGTGCCGGGCAAACCCGGCGCCTATAATGCGGTCGCATGGATGCGGCCCTGGTTGCAGATGGAAGAACTGACGACCTCGCTGCGCATGGTCGCCCGTATTCCGTCCAAGAACTGAACCCGGACCGGGGTGGTCCGGCCACCCCGGCCCCGTTCTTCACCTGGAGCCCGCTCATGGCACATCTGTCCTTTCCGGACGCCCGCATATTTGCCGACCAGCTCATCGCCCTCATTGACGATGCGCTGACCGGCCAGGTGAACGCCATTCTCCATCACCCTGATTTTCAGGCGATGGAAGCGAGATGGCGCGGGCTTGCCATGGTCGTGCGCGAGGCTGGCCGCGGCACCGACGTCAAGGTGAAGCTGCTGAACGCCAGCTGGCGCGACCTTGCCCGCAACACGGAACGCGCCACCGATTTCGACCAGAGCCATCTTTTCGAAGTTGTCTATAATCGCGAATTCGGCATGCCGGGCGGCGAACCGGTCGGCCTTTTGATCGGCGACTACGAATTTTCCCCTGATGATCTCGAGGGCGCCGATTCCATCACCACGCTATCGCAGATCGGCATGGTGGCTGCGGCCGCCTTCTGCCCCTTCGTCGCGGCGGCCTCGCCTTCCGCCATCGGCCTGCAGGACTTCTCGGAGCTGAGCCGGGTCCACGATTTTTCCTGGCTGAAACAGGAGAAATCACGGCTGCGGTGGAACGCGCTTCGTGCGCGTGACGATTCCCGTTTTGTCGGCCTTGTTGCGCCGCGCGTTTTGCTTCGCTCGCCCTACAGGCCCTATGCGCGCGGGCGCGATGACGGATTTCCCTTCCGCGAGCATGTGGCGGAAAGCGGCGAAACCCTGCTTTGGGGCAACGCCGCCTTCGCTTTTGCCACGGTGGTGGTGCGCAATTTCGTCGATTCCGGCTGGTTTGCGGATCTGCGCGGTGTGACGCAGGACGCCGTGGATGGCGGCATGCTCTCTTCCCGGCAATTGCCGCCGCTCGATCTCGGCATCGAGAGCAACGGCCTTTCCGCGCAGCCGCCTGTCGAGGTGCAGCTGACGACCGGGCAGGAACAGCAATTTTCCGACCTCGGCATCGTGCCCGTCTCCACCACCTATCTCTCCGGCATGGCGATCTTCAACGCCAACCAGTCCCTGCATGCGCCCGGCCACTATTCCAGCGAAGCGGCAAGACAGAACGCCCGCCTCGCGGCCATGCTGCAATATGTGCTGTGCGCCTCCCGGTTCTCGCATTACCTCAAGGTCATCATGCGCGACGATATCGGCCAGCTGAGCGATGCCTCGACGATAGAACGCAAGCTGGAAGGCTGGCTTTCCTCCTACACGCTCGGCAATGACGATGCGGAAGCGGCGCTGCGCACGCGCTACCCGCTGCGCTCCGCCGGGATCAACGTCTTCGAGGTTCCCGGCAAGCCCGGAACATTCTCCTGCACCGTGCGCCTTCAGCCGCATTTCCAGCTCGATGACGTCTCTACGAGCTTCCACCTCATTGCCGAAACCATGATGCCGCCGGCGGCGGCATCCCGATCTTCGGCCGAGCCGCAAAGGATATCCGCATGACGCTGCGCGACGACATTTCCCGCCTTCTCGATGATGACCGGCTGCAAGAGGCGATCGGGCTTGCACGCGAACACGTCAAGACGAAGCCCACCGACAAGGATGGCCGCCATTTTTACATCGACCTGCTGGTCCTTGCCGGGGAATACGAGAAGGCCGATGCGCAATGCAATCTGGCCGCAACGTTTTCGCCGCAAGAAAGCGTCGGTTTCTCTCTTTTCCGCCATCAGCTGCGCGCCATGGCGGCACGTAATGCCTGGTTCGAAACCGGGGCGGTGCCGGATTTTCCCGGCGGCCCGTCCGAACTCGATCAATTGGCGATCAGGGCGAATATCGCCGCACGCAACGGCGACGCGGAAACTGCCAAAAACGCACTGGCTGAACTCGACGAAAAACGCGGCAATGTGCCGATCGCTCATAACGGCAAAGGCACCGACGATATCCGCGATCTGGACGACCGGATTCCGCATGCGCTGGAAGTGCTGACCAATGGCGGCCGTTATCTATGGATCGATTACAGCCGCATCGAGAACCTTATAATCGACCCCATGAGCCGCCCGCGCGACCTCGCTTTCCGCGGCGCCGAACTGACGCTGCGCGACGGCGCGGTCGCATCCGTGCTGCTTCCGGCCATCTATCACGGCGCAAAGGACGATGTCGGCCTTCTCCTTGGCCGGGAGACGCGCTGGAGCGAAGGGGACCAGCCGCTGGCGACCGGGCAAGGCCAGCGCTGCCTGCTGATTGGCGACGATGTCGTGCCGTTCCACGAGATCGGTTCTCTTGCCGCCGCCTCCGACGATGAAAGGCAGATCGCCCGTGGTTGATCCGCTCGAGCAATATCGCGCACGGCAGAGAACGCTGTCACGCTCCGTTCTGGACCGGCTGCTCGATGACGCGCCGGATGCCGAAACGGATGCGCTCGTCAGCCTGAAGGATCAGGCGCGCGAAATGCGTGAGGCGATCCGCCGCGATCTCGAGGCATTGCTCAATACCCGCCGTAACCCCGCCGGCCCGCCGGCGGCGCTGAAGGAACTGTCCGATGCGCTGGTGAGCTATGGCGTGGACGGTATTCTCTCGGCCAATCTGGTGACGGATGCCTCCAAAGCGCGGCTCGCGCGCAGCATCGAACGGCGGATTTCCCTGTTCGAAACCCGCCTTGCCGACGTGCATGTGACAATCCTGAAAAACCGCACGGATGGCGATCGCGCGCTTCGCATGCGCATACAGGCAAGTTTCCGCCTTCAGGAAGGCATGCCGCCGATCAGCTTCGAATCCCGGATCGATCCGTCTACGCAACGTTTCCTGGTGGAGGCGACGAATGGCTGACGGCTTTCTCGAAAAATACAATGACGAACTTTTTGCCCTGAGAAAACGCGCATCGCGTTTCGCGGCGGCGTTTCCGAAAATCGCCGGCAGGCTGCGCATGACGGGAGATGTCGCCGACGATCCGCATGTCGAGCGGCTGATCCAGAGTTTTGCCTATTCCGCCGCCCGTGTGCGCCAGAAACTGGACGACGAATTTCCCGAACTGTCGGACAGCCTGCTGGAAACGCTCTATCCGCACTATCTTGCGCCCATCCCGTCCATGAGCGTGGTGCAGTTCAACCCGAGCACGGCGCTCGCAACCGTGCAGACGCTCCCACGGCACAGTGAAATCCTCGCCGAACCCGTCGGCGGTGAAAGCTGCCGTTTTCGCACCACGCAGGCGGTGGAGATCGCGCCGCTGCAAATCGCAGCCGCAACCTTGTCCGGCCAGCCGATCGACGCGCCGTTTTCGGCCTCCTTCGCCGGCGCCGCCAGCTGCCTGCGGCTTTCGCTGCGCAGCACGGCGCCGCGCGGCGGCAATTTCCCGGAAATGGGGCTGACGAAGCTTCAGATTTTCCTGTCCGCCGCCTGGCAGCAGGCCACGGCGCTTTACGAGCTTTTGACCAATCATTGCGTGGGCATGGCGCTTGCGCGTCACGCCGAGGACAAGGAAGCCGTTTTCCTGCCCGCCGGCAATCTCCGGCCATCCGGCTATACGCGCGATCAGGCGATGTTGCCCTATCCCGCCAACAGTTTTGACGGCTACCGGCTTCTCACCGAATTCTTCGCGCTGCCGCAGAAATTTCTCTTTCTCGATATCGACGGACTGGGCAAATGGAGCGGCGGCGATTGCGAGCTTTACATCTATCTGGATGCGGCGGATACGCAGCTTGAGCGCATGGTGTCGGTCAGGGATTTCGTGCTGAACGCCTCGCCGGTGATCAACCTGTTCAAACAAAGCTGCGAACCGCTCAGCCTCGATGGCACGCGCACGGAATACCGCCTGCTGCCGGATGCACGGCGGCAGCGGACCCGCGAAATCTATGCCGTCGAAAACGTTCAACTGACAAGCCGCTCCGGGCAGACCGAAAAGACCTCCCCGTTTTTTGGCCGCACACAGCGCAATAACGGCGCCAACGTGTTCTGGCAGATACAGCGCCGGTTCGATGACGACGGTTCTTCCGATACGGACATCGCCTTCGTGGATCAGAAACGCGGACCACTTGGACCGCTCGACATGGTGGCGAGCATCGATACGCTGTGCATCAATCGCGAGCTGCCAAGCCAGCTCCCCTTTGGCGGCGGACACCCGTTCCTGCAGCTTTCGACCGGCAACGAGGCGGTGAAATCCATCCATGCGCTGATGCCGCCGACAGCGGCGATCCGTGTCAACGAGCGTTCGGCGCGTGAATGGCGGCTGATCTCGCATCTCCTCCTCAACCATCTCTCCCTCACCGACAGCGGCGGCGCACCGCTGAAGGACATTCTGTCGCTGTATTCCTTCAGGGACAGCCCGGAGACCCGGCAGCTCGTGGAGGCAATCAGCAATGTCGAGGCGCAGAATTCCCATGCCAGGATCGGCTCGGCCATGGTGCCGGGAACTGACATCACCGTGGAGTTCGACCCCGCGCTGATCGCGCGACCTGCCGCATTTGTTTTCGCCAATGTCCTCAACCATTTCTTCGGGCTCTACACCTCGATCAATAGTTTCACGCGACTGACAGCGACGATGCGTGGCCACTCCAAACCGATTGCCCGCTGGCCAGCCCGCGCGGCCGACCGGCCGCTGCTCTAGGAGACCGGGATGGAACAGCAAACGCCAACCACGAAAGACCGGCAGGCGGCGCTTCTCAGCGACGATCCCGGTCGTTTTGAGCCCGCCACCGCGTTTCGCGTCGCCCAGCTCGTTTCGGCGGACGGGATTGTCATCGGCGCCCATGGCGGAACACAGCCTACTCCGCTGGCGATCAGCGGTTTCAATCACAAACGAGGCCAGGCCGAACTGAAATCCGCTTTCGCGCCCATTGTCGGGCCGCTCGGTTCGCTGCCGCCGGCCTATGGCGAATTGCTGCAGCGGGAGGAACGCAATCGCTCCGGCGCGCTGGCAAGCTTCTTCAATCTGTTCGCGGCAAGGTTCAGCGAACTGTTCGTATCCGCAACGGAAAAATACCGCCTCGCGAGGGGATTGCGCTGGTCGGCCGAGCAGCGGGAGAACGGTTTTCGTAAAACCCTGCTTGC
Source organism: Agrobacterium sp. 719_389 (assembly GCF_900188475.1). NCBI lineage: Bacteria > Pseudomonadati > Pseudomonadota > Alphaproteobacteria > Hyphomicrobiales > Rhizobiaceae > Agrobacterium > Agrobacterium sp. 719_389. Next base: position 100,266 of record NZ_FYEM01000007.1, on the reverse strand, counting down.
ACTCACCGGGTTCCGCACAGCCGGTCTGGTCGAGAAGGCAGGCGTGAGCGAAGATGCGCTCCTGCGGTTCAGCGGTCTTCTGGCCGGCCGCAACCGCAATGTTTCGGCCCTGACCTCGATGCTTTGCGAATTCACGGGACTTCCGGTTCATGTCGAACAGTTTCGCCGGCGATGGGTGGCTTTGCCGCTTCACGAACAAAGCCAGCTCGGGCAGGCATCCGGGCTGAGGCTCGGACAGAACACGACGGCGGGAAGCGCTGTCGAAGACATGAGCGGCGGTTTCCGGGTCGTGATCGGTCCTGTCGCCTATGCGGATTATCTGGCCCTGACGCCCGGATCGAAGCGGCTTGCTGAGATATTTTCGCTGACGCGCCTGTTCGTCGGAAGCGCATTACATTTCGATGTGCAGGTGATCCTGAAAAAGGAGGACATTCCCTTTTGCCGCCTCGGCCAGTCCGATGCTCCCGCCCGTCTCGGCTGGAACAGCTGGGCTCGTGTGGCGCCTGCACAAAAAGACAGCGCCGATGCTGTGGTGACCGAGCCGGAAGGCTCGGTAATTTCCGCGTGAGGGCATGGATATGAAGCTTGCACTCAGGGACACACAAAATATCGGAGCCACAAAAGCCAATCCATGGAGCTTTGAGCGAGGCCGCCGCGTCATCGGCCGATCTCGCGATTGCGACTGGCAGATCGACGACAATGAGCGGCGCGTTTCCAAGCAGCACTGCACGCTCAGCCGCGATGGTGAAGGTTTTACGATCCTTGACCAGAGCGCGAACGGCACGCTGGTCGATGGCCGCCTGCTGCTCGAAGGTGAAAGCGCGCGTCTCCGGGACGGTTCGCAAATCAATATTGGCGGGCAGATTTTTCAGGTTGCCATCAACGGCGACGCCGAGCTGGATTTTTCCGATCCCGACGCATCCCTGCGGATGAGTGACGAGCCGCTGACCATTTCGGCGATCCTTGCCGATATCGCCCCGAACGGCCGCTCGGCCGGCGGCGTGATGGGCAACACAGCCGCCTCCGATGAATGGTCCGAAACATGGCGCGAGGGCGCGAAACGGAAGGCAAAATCCATTTCGCGAAATGTTGAGATCGGCTGGAGCGAGCCGCCCTCGGCGCGTGGAATCGGCACCGTTCTGCCTGACAACTGGGACGAGGAGCCGGTTGCGAGCAGCGAGCACGAACATACCGACGCACTGAACACGCCGGTCATGATCTCACGCCCGGTTTCGGCCGCAAGTAGCGAAGATTTTGACAGTGTTTTTCCGGAGGCAAGCGAAGAGCTGACCCTGGAGAAAGCATCAACTGCTGATGTTTCGACCGCCCAGGAAATCGGCGATCTTCTGACCGCGCTGGAGCGGGAAAGCGCCGATTGTCTGGCCATTCTCGACATTGAAAGCGAGCGCGCCGGCCACGGTTCGTCAGCCTCCCTGAGCGAGCGGGTGGAAATGCTCATCCGCCAGCAGCGGCGTCTCGCCGCCTCTCTTGAAACCTTGATCCATAACTGCACGCAAAAGCTAGAACCAAGGCTTCTCGAAGCCTCCGTCGATGCCGGCAACGATCTCCGGGCGAAAATCGGCCGCAGGGACTGGCAGGGTCTGATCATGAAGACCGATTACTGGTCCGCGTACAAAAAGCAATTTGAGGAAAACGGCCGTCCATTGCCGATCAGACAGTTCCTGCAGCGGGCAGCGCGCGGTGAGGCCGCGCCCACGCAGGAGCCTGACGCGATAACGGCCGACGCAACGGGGGTAAACAACCACGATGAGACATGAGAACCGTGTTGCCTGGAGCGAGGGCATGTTTCTTCGCGTTCAGCATTTTCAGCAATCCGACCGCTGGACCGAGCGGCTGGTGCGCAACACCACGCGCAACCTCTCGCCTTACCCGTGGGGCATCGCCGAAATCGGCGTGGACCGCAGCGCGCTGTCGATAGGGCAATTCGCCCTGTCGAACCTGCGCGGCGTACTTCCCGATGGAACGCCCTTCGAGGCGCCTGAAGATTCCGACCTGCCGCCACCGCTCGATCTCGACGAAAGCGTCAAGAACGCCGTCATCTATCTCGCCCTGCCCGCCCGGCAGCCGGGCAAGGCGGACATGTCCGCCAGCAGCCGCAACGATGCGAACAATGTGCGCTTCACCGCCTCCAGCTACGAGGTCTCCGACACGAATATCGAGACGGATTTCGTGGCCCCCATCGATGTCGGTCGTCTCAGCCTGAAATTCCTGAAAACCGGCGACGATCTTTCCGGCTACGATCTCATCGGTCTGGCGCGCGTGATCGAGGTCCGCTCCGACCGCGCGGTCATTCTGGACCCGGATTTCATTCCTCCCAGCCTCAGCTGCGCGGCGGCACCGCGCCTCAACGAATTGCTGACGGAGCTTCTGGGGATCGTGCGCCACCGTGCGCAGGCGATTGCCGAACGCATCGGCGACCCGACGATCCGGGGAACCGCGGAAGTGGGCGATTATTTCCTGCTGCAGATCCTCAACCGCGCCGATCCGCTGCTGGCGCACCGCTGCGCCAACGCCACGCGCTTTCACCCCATCCGCTTTTACGAAGACTGCATCCAGCTTGCCGGCGAGCTCGCCACCTTCACCACGGACAAAAAACGGGCGACGGATTTCCCGCCCTATCGGCACGAGGATCTGAAGGCCACCTTCGGTGCGGTTTTTGATGATCTGCGCACATCGCTGTCAGCGGTTCTGGAACAGGCGGCTGTGGCCATCGAACTGGTGGAACGCCGCCACGGCGTCCGCGTCGGCACCATCCACGACCGCACGCTTCTGCGCGATGCCGGTTTCGTGCTTGCCGTGCGCGCGGACATGGCCGCCGAGGACATTCGCCGCCGCCTGCCGGCTCAGATCAAGGTTGGGCCGGTGGAGCGGATTTCAGAACTGGTCAATGTCGCACTGCCGGGCATTCCCGTGCGCTCCCTGCCGGTTCTGCCGCGGCAATTGCCCTATCGATCCGGCACCGTCTATTTCGAGATCGACACGCAATCACCACTCTGGAAGCAGCTTGATACATCAGGCGCCATCGCCCTGCATCTGGCAGGCGAGTTTCCCGGGCTTGAGATGGAAATGTGGGCGTTACGCGAATGAGCAAGGAAAAGCCCTCCTCCTGGCAGGATTTGCCGACGGTGGTCGAAATCACCGAAGAAAGCCGCCGACGCAACCAGAACGCCCGCAACATGGCGGCGATCCTGGAAGACATTGTCGAAGCCGACGAGCCGGCCGGGCGACCTAAGGCAAGCACTGCCGCCATGCCGGTCGATCAGCTGCTCTCCGGTTTTCATTTCGGCGGCGACGATGTGCCGACGCTCGTGCAATCGGCCGCCCCCCTTCTCAACCTCGCGCATCTCCTGCGCTTCAGCGATGCCGAGCCGGATTCCGACCAGCTTCGCCGCGCCTGCGTTGAAGCGATCACCCGCTACGAGCGCGACCTCGCTTCCGCCCGCATCAGCCCCGAGCGGGCAAGGGCGGCGCATTATGTCGTCTGCGCCACGGTGGATGATGTCGTTCTGAGCAAGCCCTGGGGCGTGCGAGCAGGCTGGGCGCGCTCCGGCCTTGTCTCCACCTTCCACAATGACGTTACCGGCGGCGACCGGGTTTTCGACATTCTCGACCATTTCCACCAGTCACCCGGCGCCAACAAGGATCTGCTGCTGCTGATCTATCTGTGCCTGTCACTGGCTTTCGAAGGACGCACCCGCGTTTCGCCAAAGGGTGCGCTGGAGCTCTCGCGCATCCGCGACAGCCTCTACAAGACGCTGATCGGCCAATACGGCACTTTCGAGCGGGAGCTTTCGCCACACTGGAAAGGCGTCGACGCACGGCATACGCCATTGCGCACGATGGCTGCGCTGTGGACCTTGCTGTCCCTGATGGCGCTTGCCTTTGCGCTTGGTTATCTCTTCTTCACGCTGTCGCTCAACAACGCCTCCGATGTGACCTTCGAGAGGCTCGCCCATCTCCCGCCGAACGAAACACCGAGCGTGCTGATCGCAAGCCCGCCGCCACAACCGCCGGCGCAGGTCGAAACGCCGAGGGTCGTGGAACCGCCGAAGACGGAGCCGCGGCAACCATCCCGGCTTGAAAAGCTGATGGCCTTCCTTCAGCCGGAAGTCGAAAAGAAGCTTGTCACGCTGGCGGATGTAAACGGGCGGCTGCGCATTCGCATCAACAATTCGGGCCTGTTCTCCACCGGCAGCGCCGATGTCAGCCCGCAGTTCCGCGATCTCATCCAGCGTATCGGCGGCGCGCTTGCGGCTGAGAAATTCCGCGCCGTCGTCATCGGTTATACCGACACCGTGCCGATCAAGACGGTGGAATTTCCGTCGAACTGGCACCTTTCCGAAGCGCGCGCCAAGGCGGTCGGAGACATTCTTTCACAATTCACCGGCCCGGAAGCGATCCTGACGGAAGGCCGTGCCGACAGCGACCCGATCGCCGACAACAAGACGGAGGAAGGCCGCCAGATAAACCGCAGAACGGAAATCATGGTCCTGACCAATCCCGATGAAAAACTGAGCGACGCCGGCATTCTCTCGCCGACCATCCAGAACAGTTCGGGACAGCAGCCGCAAGAGGCCCAGCCATGAATCCATTGAGCTATTTTTATACGATCCGATCCTATGTCGAGAGCTATGCCGCTCTCATCGGCCGCCGTTTCCTGTCGCTGTTATGGGTGGTCGCGCTCTGTATCGTCATCTGGTTTTACGGCTATCTGGTCGCGCTGGGCGATTTCAAGCCTTTGGGAACGACGCAGGCCCGGCTCATCGCCATTGGCATCATTCTGGCGATATGGCTGGTCTATATCGTCGTCACGGTTTACCGCGGTCGCAAGCAGGACAAGGAACTTGTCGACAGTATCGAGCGCGAAGCCCTAGCCAACCGCCAGGCTGAAGTCGGCGAAATCCAGACGCGCCTCAAGGAAGCGCTGGCGCTGCTGCGGCGGGTCACGAAAAAGCGCTTCGGTTATATTTACGACCTGCCCTGGTACGTGATCTTCGGCGCACCGGGCTCCGGCAAGACGACAGCGCTCACCAATTCCGGCCTGCAATTTCCGCTTGGCGATGCGCTTGGCGAAAACGCGGTGAAGGGCATCGGCGGCACGCGTAACTGCAACTGGTGGTTCGCCGACGAGGCGATATTGATCGACACCGCCGGCCGTTACACCACGCAGGACGACCTTGATGGCTCATCGAAGGCCGGCTGGGAAGGATTCCTCGGCCTTCTAAGACGTTATCGCCGCTCGCAGCCGATCAATGGCGCGCTGGTGACATTGTCGATCCCCGATCTTCTGAGCCGCGACCCCGAGGAGCAAAGGCAGGAACTGCGCTCCATCCGCCGGCGGCTTTCGGAACTGGACGAATATCTGCGTGCGCGCGTTCCGGTCTATATCGTCCTTACCAAGGCGGATCTGTTGCATGGTTTCGTGGAATTCTTCGACGGTTTCAACAAGACCGATCGCCAGCAGGTTTGGGGCACGACCTTCAAGCTGGATGAGAGCTATTCCGCCGAAAACCTGCCACAACGCCTGACGGAAGAATTCGAGCTGCTGCAACAGCGCGTCGATGCGATGCTGATCGAGCGCCTGCAGCAGGAGCAGAATGCCGAAACGCGCGGGCGCATCTTCCGCTTTCCCGCCGAACTCGCGCGGCTGAAAGACCGGCTCCATGAGGCGCTGAGCGAACTTTGCGCAAGTTCTCCCCTCATCGAAGCGCCGCTTCTGCGTGGCGTTTACCTCGCTTCGGGAACGCAGCCGGAAACGGAAAGATCGCCCGCAGCGTCCAGAGCCCGCCGAAGCTATTTCCTGTCGCGGCTGTTCAAGGACGTCATCTTCCCAGAAGCCGCACTGGTGATGCGCGACAAGCGCCTTTCCGGACGGCAATTGCTGGTGCGGCGCATCGCCTATGGTGTTTCGGCCGCAGCAGTCGCCATCGTCTTCACCGGCTGGATTTTCACCTATTTCGCCAATACGCAGGCGCTGGCGGAAGCCGATCGCAAACTTGGCGCTTATGAACAACTCGTTCAGGGCATTCCCGTGCGCGATGTTTCCGACGCCGATTTTCTCCGCATTCTTCCGGCGCTCGACAATCTGCGCGATGTCAACTCCGGCTTTGCCCGCGAGAGAGTGTGGAACGTCAGCTTCGGCCTCGATCAGGAAGACAAGATCGCCGGACGGCAGCGTGACGCCTATCAGCGCGCGCTCAACGCCCTGCTCCTGCCACGCATGATCGTGCAGCTGCAGAAGCAGCTGAAGGACGAAAAGGATGTCACGCGCACCTTCAATTCGCTGAAGCTCTATGGAATGCTCGGCGGCATGGGTGCGCTGGACCCCGATTTCCTGACCGTGCAGACGCATCAGATGTTCGCATCCCTCTACCCCGGCGACGGAAGAGCGGCGGCGAGAGATGCGCTCGACCAGCACGCGAAAGCGCTGGCGAATGGCGTACTCGCCCCGATCGAGCTCGATGCGCGGCTCATCGCCACCGCCCGCGAAACCATCCGCAACCAGGCTGTCGGCACGCGTGCCTATGATATTCTCGCCGGTCTTCCGCAGGCGCGGGAACTGATGGAATGGACACCAGCCACGGCTTTCGGCCCGCTTGGCGAGCGTGCCTTCGAGCGGCGCAGCAAGGCGCCGATGGCGGAAGGCATCGAAGGTCTTTTCACGGCGGAAGGATATCGCAGCGTCGTCATTCCGCAGGTCGCCCATGCGGCGCGCATCGCACTTTCCGAAGGGTGGGTGCGCGGTTCCGATGATGCACTCCGTGGCGCAACGGTCGAGCAGGTGGCGCAGGCTGCACTGCAAATCTATTTCGACCGTTTCGAGAAAAAATGGGCCGATACGCTGGCCGACCTTCGGGTCAAACCGTCCCAAACCCTTGGCGACGCGGTGGAAACGAGCCGCGCACTTGCCAATGAGCGCAATATCGTGGTGGAAGCTGCCAGATCGATCGCGGATGCGACCGATCTACGTCCCGGAGCAAACCCGGCCACCCTCGCCTCCGCCGCGGAAGGTGACGCAACCGCAGCCGTTCTGGCCGCCACGGTGAATGCGGCCGATCCCTATGCGAGACTGCGCGACATGCTGGCGGCGAAAGGCACGGCCACAACGGGCGAGCAGGCCAATGGCGGCAAGGCCGGTGGTTCACCATCGGAACAGTTGCTCGCGCATTTCAAGATGCTGAACGAGCAGCTTGCCCGCTCGGCAACCACCTCCGATGAAGTCGCCAGGGTGTTCGACGTGGACAGCCAGCTCACCAAGGCAAATCAGGATCTGTTGCAGCAGGCCCGCGAATTGCCTGCGCCGCTGGATGTGTGGGTGGCGGGCGTGGCGGCGGATGTCGGCTCGCTTGCGGTCAAATCCGCACGCAGCCGCATTGCCGAACTCTGGGCAGCCGATGCGGCGTCCCTGTGCTCTTCCATCGTCACGGGCCGTTATCCTTTTGACAGGTCGTCTTCCCGCGATGTCGCCATCGCGGATTTCACCCGTCTCTTCGGGCCATCTGGTGTTTTCCAGAGCTTCTTCAAACAGCGACTGGAGCCGTTTGTCGACAGGACGACCAACCCCTGGAGCTGGAAAGGCACCTTCGGTGCCGCCGGCATTCCCAGCAGCGCCATTGCCCAGTTCGAAAATGCCGACAAGATTTCGCGCGCCTTCTTCCCGAATGGCAGCGAGACGCCGGCGGTGTCGATCAATGTCAAACCCGTTTCGCTCACAAATGCCTCCAGTGCCGTCATGCTGGAAATCGAGGGTGAGCGGGTCGTTTATTATCACGGCCCCATTCAGGCGAAATCGATCACCTGGCCGTCGCGGGAAAACACGGCCAGCCTGTCGCGCATCGCCTTCCAGCCGGGCGGCTGGCAGCAGGCGAAAACCGAAAACGGCGACTGGTCGCCATTCCGGCTGTTCGACGGCGCCGACATCGAAAACCAGTCGGGTGATCTGCTGCGGGTGCGATTTGCGAATGGCGCTCAGGCTGCCGAATTCGATATTCAGTTCGGTTCGGTTCTCAACCCATTCAGGCTGGACGCCATCGCCGGCTTTGCCTGCCCCGCACAGTTTTAGCGGCGGGGCGGCACAGCGTTTTTTTACAGGAGGGGATCTATGATGAAAGCAACGACGAAAAGCACCACGGTCAATAACGACTGATGGCCAATCAGGCATCGAGGCCCGCGGAAACCGCAGCGGAAAGCGACCGCATCGGTTTCTTCGGCAAGGTACCCAGCCATGGCGACTTCATCTCCGACGGGCTTGAACGGGAATTGATCGGGACGTTTGACGACTGGATGCGATCCGGCCTGCACGCCTGCGCGGACACGTTCGCGGGCCGATGGTCCGAAATATTCGCGTCATCGCCTCCCATACGTTTCATCATCGAAAGCGGCATATGGGGAAACTCCGCCTATGCCGGCGTGCTGGTGCCCAGTGCAGACCGGGTGGGGCGAAAATATCCGCTTGCCATCGTTGCCCAGCTCAATAACTTCCGGAAACATCCGAGAACGCTCTATCTCGACGACACCTGGTTCATGGCCGCCGAGGCGCTGGCCGAAACATCCATGACGGGTGATTTCGACATGTCCCGGTTCAACGCCTCCGTCAAAAAACTGCGCCCGCCGAAGCCACGGGAAGAGGATGATACACAGGAAATGGTGCGTAACCGCGTACCGACGAGCCTCTGGTGGCACATTGATCCCATCAGCCGCCGTGCCCGCGGCCTCAAATTTGACGGTAAACCCAAAGCTTCCGATTTCCTGCGCCTCTTCAGCGACATGACGGGCAAGGGCGATGAGGACGGCTCAGCACCTGCGCAGGCGCCGGAGAGTGCGAGACAGAAACCACCACCCGTTATTTCGCCCACACCCTCAACCGAACAGCCCACGCCGGTTATCTACAGCTATGCCACGCACCCGGGAACGAGGCTCTCCCTGAACGCGGATTCGCTCTTCGTTTCCCAGACGCCCGCCCTCTTCGCCATAGCGGATGGACAGGGCGACACGCACAGCGCCGTGGAAGCCGCCCGTCTGGTCACGAATATTCTTGCCGAGACGCCGGATGCCGAAAATCCCGAAGTGATGGCGCAGCAGATCAGGGGGAAGCTCGGCACGGTCAACAGCCTGCTTCTGTCCCGACAGGCCATGGGCGCCGACGGCAGGCCGATGGCGAGCGTTATCATAGCCTCCATTTTCGGCCGCAGGCTGAGCGTGTTGTGGTCTGGCGACGCGCGTGCCTATCTCCTGAAAAACGGAACCATGCACCAGCTTTCGCGCGATCACGTCGTTGTCGGCATGAAAAAGCAGCTCTCGCAATGTGTCGGCCTTTCCCAGCAATTCCGGCCGGATATCGTCGGGGAAGAGTGGAGTTCGCAGGACAGGCTGCTCCTGTGCAGCTATCCGCTGGTGCAAATCCTGAAAGAGCGCGCTATTGCCGAGATTGTCGGCAACACCCCGATCAAGGACTGCGCCAGCGCCCTGATCCAGGAAGCGCTGATCGAGGACGCACGCGAAAATGTCAGCGCCATCGTGATTGGAAACCGGCTTGAGCAAGGGTAAAGAACCAGCGGATGGGCCTGCCTACCCGCAGGTCGCCGAGCGCTTTTTCGATCTGTGGCAAACCATCCGCCACGACGGCAGGCGGGAAAGGCCTGCCGAAGAACAGAAAGACCTTATCGATCAGGTTAGAAATGCGCTGGATCGGAAAGTCTCGCATTTTTCCGACAAGAAACCCGACTGGATCGCCGACAGTTTTGCCCTAGAACGGATTGCCTACGAAAGCGAAAACACGCTGCTGCTGCAGGTGCGGCACCGCGATCTCGGCTCCCTTCATGCGCTGAAGACCGTGCCACCGACGTTGAGAAACGACGCGGTGCTGCTGCAAAGATTGCGGCAGGAGGCACAGGTCGGACTGACACTGCGTCATCCTTGCCTGGTGGAAACATCGGCGCTGCTGAGACTGCCCGATGGGAGGCCGGGTCTGTTGCAACCATGGCTGCCGCAGTCACTGGCGTCGCAGCGGCCTACTACCGCGCCGCAGGCGATCACAATCCTTCGCCGCCTGCTGGAAGGGCTAAGCGGCATGCATGCACGGGGTTATGTCCACTGCGATGTCACGCCAGCCAATATTTTTCTGGAGGACGGCGATTTCGAAACAGGTAGGCTTGGCGATTTCGGTATTACGCTGGAGATCGGCCAAAAACATGCGGAACGGGGCATGAGCTTCGCCGCCTCGCGCGAATTTGCGTCACCGGAACGGATGCGGGATGCAGCGGCAAAGCCGGATCAGGATATATTTTCAGTGGGACGGCTTGCCCGGCGGCTTGCTGGGTCAGATGGGGCGCGAACAACGCAAAGCTTGGCGGATTTTGCGGACGCCTGTTGCTATGACAATCCCGCTTTGCGTCCGCAATCGGCGATGGAAGCGCTACAGCTTCTGTAGCGCCCAATCGTCAGTTGCCGCTGCCGGGAAGCGGTGCTGCCGCCGTCGGCACGCTCTTCTGGAACACGGTCAGGAGCTTGGCCGAATCCACCAGCGGCGCGTTGCTGGCATAAAGCACATCACCCTTCTGCATCTGGAAAAGCTGCATGAGGGCAATACTGGAAGCGTCGCGCATATTGACGTGATAGATTACCGGCCGCATGGTCGTGGCTGTCGCGACCGGGCCTTTCGCGCCCGATGCCGTTGCGGCGGGAACCTGAATGATCTCGTTGCGGAAGACATAGACATTGCGTGCGTCCGCACGGTCATCCAGCAACCCGCCGGCGCGGCCGACAGCCTGCGCCAGGGTGAGTTTCCCGGCTTCGAACTGGAATTCGCCGGCGCTCTTGAAGGCGCCGAGCGCCGTGTAACTCGCCGCATCGCCATCGATCATGATCTGATCATCCGGCGAAAGTCGGATATTCTGGCGGTCTTCCCGCATGACGCGGTCAAGCGGCGCACTGGCCCGGTGCGAGCCGCGAACAACGGTGACCGTCGCAGCGCCCGGCGCGACAGTCGGGCCGCCGGCCTGATTGAGGGCATCGAGCACCCGCTCCTGCCAGGCGGTGAGCGTTATTTTGCCGGGGTTCTTCACCGCACCGCTGAGCATGACGGCGCTCGTCGGCTTGTCAACGACGGTGACGACGGCCTGCGGGTTCACGGCCGATCCCTTGAGCCCGGCGACGACCTGCGATTGCAGCCCCTCGGGCGTCGAATCCACCACCCGCTGTTTGCCGACGAAGGGAATATTCACCGATCCGCTCTGGTCCACTGTAAAGCGGCCGAGATTGAGCGTCTTGCTTTGCGTCGGGGAGAAAAGTCCGTCTTCTCCCGTATCCAGCACGGTGATGTCGATCACGTCGCCGCGCCGCAATCTCTGGGCGTTGTAACCGGTGTTGCGAAGCGCGGTAAGGCCGGGGCCGGAGGCGCCCTGCAGGCTTCCGGCGGAAACCGTAGCAGCCGGTGCATTCGCCAGTTCGATGACGGGGATTTTTTCGTTGGTTCGCGGGAAGGTCGCAGATCGGATATTGCCTGCGGTCGGTCCGTCAGATGGCTTTGCACATGCGCTCAAAAGCGCCACCAGCAAAACCGCCCCCAACTTTTTCATCCCTCATCCCCTCGATGATTCAACCTGACGCAGAGATAACATCCCGACACGTCATCGCAACAACTTTAGCGGTTGCTATTTAGCGAAAACTTGTCTTCCAAAGAAAAGGTGTGACCATTCCGCAACCTTTTCGAAAGCGCCCAAAAGCAAACCCCAACAATGTACCGATGAGAAATAGGCGCGATACCGCGCTCACCGGCATGGGGGATTTTGGATGGAACGGTTTTGCGGTGCGGGAGTTTGTTTTGTGCAAACCCAAGACAGGAGGAAGAACAATGGACCACAGCAATCACGTCCGTCTGGCTGAAACCGAACTCACGCCATCCGTTCTGGAAGGCGCCACCGTTTATGGCGCGGATGATCACAAGGTAGGTAAAGTTGACCATGTGCACGGTGTCGGCGCCAACACGACAGCCATCATCGATGTCGGCGGTTTTCTCGGCATTGGCGCAAAGCCCGTTGCAGTGCCGATCAGCGACCTTGATTTCATGCGCGATGAAGATGGCGACGTCCATGCCGTTACCTCGTGGACAAAGGACCAGCTGAAGGACATGCCCGAACATCGTCACTAAGCCTGTCCCAGCAGACTTCAGAAGCGCCCGGCCATGTGCCGGGCGTTCGTTTATATGGGCCGCTCCCTGCACCGCTCCCCCTCCGCCGGCAAATGGAACACTTGCGCATGTCAGGCATTTTCATGGCGCGCAATAATTGGGCGCAAGGCATTCAAGGGGATAACAATTGCACAATCAGGTTCAGGCCAGCCCGCTGAGCATTGACGACGTGACCGTCATCGATGACGAAAAGGTCAAAAAGGCCGTAACGGCCGCAGCCCTCGGCAACGCCATGGAGTGGTTCGATTTCGGCGTTTACGGTTTTGTCGCTTACGCCGTCGGCAAGGTCTTCTTTCCCGAGGCGGCTCCCGCCGTTCAGACCGTGGCGGCACTGGCGACATTTTCGGTGCCATTTCTCATTCGTCCTCTCGGCGGCATTTTCTTCGGCGCGATGGGCGACAAGTTCGGCCGCCAGAAAGTCCTTTCGCTCACCATCATCATCATGGCGGCGAGCACCTTCTGCATCGGCCTAATCCCGGGCTATGCGACCATCGGCATCTGGGCGCCTGTCCTCTTGCTGCTCTGCAAGCTCGCCCAGGGCTTTTCCGTCGGCGGCGAATATACCGGCGCGGCCATCTTCGTGGCGGAATATGCGCCAGACCGCAAACGCGGCTTCCTCGGCAGCTGGCTCGATTTCGGCTCCATCGCCGGTTTCGTGCTTGGCGCGGGGTTCGTCGTGCTGCTCAGCACCGCCATGGGGGAAGCAAAGTTCCTCGATTGGGGCTGGCGCATACCGTTCTTCCTGGCCGCACCGCTCGGGCTCATCGGCCTTTATCTCCGCCACGCCGCGGAAGAAACCCCGGCTTTCACCGAACGGCTGCAGCGCGCTGAAGAAGAGGACCGCCAGTCGCTCAAGGAACGGCCGATGGTGCCGATCGCGGAGATCGCCAGAGAGCATACCCGATCGCTGGCGATCTGCATCGGCATGGTTCTCGTCACCAACGTGACCTATTACATGCTGCTGACCTACATGCCGACCTATCTGTCAAAAACGCTGAATTACAGCGAGGATCACGGCGTTCTCATCATCATAGCTGTCATGGTCGGCATGCTGTTCGTCCAGCCGGCGATCGGGCTGCTCAGCGACCGGATCGGTCGCAAACCGTTTCTTGCCGTCGGCAGCACGGCGATCCTTTTCCTCTCGCTGCCTGCCTTTCATTTCATCGCCAGCGGCCAGGTGGTGCAGATTTTCTTCGGGCTGCTCATTCTCGCAGTCGCACTCAATTGCCTGATCGGCATCATGGCCTCGACCCTGCCCGCCCTCTTCCCGGCCCGCATCCGCTACAGCGCTCTGGCAATCGCCTTCAATATCTCGATCATCGTCGCGGGGCTGACACCAACGGTAACCGCCTGGCTGGTGGAGGTGACCGAAAACATCTACATGCCGGCCTATTACCTCATGGTCGCAGCCGTCTTCGGCATCATCACGACCTTCTTCCTGAAGGAAACGGCCAATCGGCCGCTCTATGGCGATACACCGAATGCCTCCAGCCGGAAGGAAGCAAAATCGCTTCTTGCCGAGCAATATCTGCACATCGAAAAAAGTGTCGAGGAGATTGACGAGGAACTCGTCAAATTGGAAGAGCAGAAGAAAACCCTGCAGGCGAAACGCGAGGAACTCGTCGGCCGCCATCCGGACCTGAACTGACAACTCCGCATCAAAAAATAAAATGCGCGGCGGTGCATCTCGCACCCCGCGCATCGGTTTGATGGTTTTCAGCGATCCGCCCTGAAATCCGCCGTTGCCTGCCTCAAACGGCGAGGAAACCGCCATCGACCGGCAAGACGGCGCCGGAAATCATCTTGCTGTCGTCCGAGAGCAGCAGCGCGATGCTTTGCGCCACTTCTTCCGCTTCGGCAAAACGGTTGAGCGGATGACGAACCATCATCGGCTGGCTCTTTGCGGGGTCGTTCCAGGCTTCCGCTGCGAGTTCGGTCAGCGTAATTGTCGGCGCAACGGCGTTGACGCGGATACCATGCGGGCCGAGCTCCTTGGCGAGAACGCGAGTTGCGCCTTCAAGCCCTGCCTTGGACGCCGCATAACACAGGTGATCCTGAAAACCGCGATGGCCGGCGATAGACGTGATGTTGACGATGGCGCCACTGCCGCCATTTGCGATGCGGGCGCGGGCAAATTCCTGGCAGGTGACAAGGGCCGCACGCAGGTTGATGCCCAGCACGGCTTCATAACCCGCATCGCTCATGTCAAGCACGCTTTCCAGCACGTTGATGCCGGCGCTGTTGATCAGGAAATCGCAGGGGCCAGCCTCGGCCATCGCGGCGCGGGTGGCGGCGACATCGGCAAGATCGACACGGATCGAACGGCCGCCGATTTCGCTTTTCAGGCTGTCGAGATCTGATTGCGTGCGGCTGATCGCCACCACCTCCGCACCGCGCGCGGCCATCAGCTGCGCACAGGCGCGGCCGATACCTTTTCCTGCGCCGGTGATGATGACGGATTTTCCGGAAAACTGCATGGAATCCTCGTTGTTTTGCGGCCGATAAGGCCGGATGATTTAAGCTTGTGACGCGTTTCAGGAATGGCTGGCGGAACGAATGGCGCGGGCCGCATTCTGCAGCGCCAGAAACGCGTCGTAACGCGCCTGATGAACCTTCTGAAAATCAGGATCGGGTGTCGCGCAGCTGGCGATACGCGACATCGCTGGCATGGCGGCGATGAGGTCGGGATAGGTTCCCGCAGCAACGGCACCCAGCATGGCCGAACCGAGCAGCACCGGCTCCTCGCATTCGGTCAGTTCAACCGGAAGGCCGGTCGCATCCGCCAGCAATTGCCGGGCAAGCGGATGAGCACCCGCCCCACCGCTGACGCTGATCGTTTCCACCGGCGCGCCGTTGCGGGCCTGCGTCTCGATAATCTGGCGAAGCCCGTAACCGAGGCCGAGAAGCCCCGCAACATAAAGCGCGACGAGAGAATCCACGCCCGTCTCCATGCCGTAACCGGCAATGACCGCGCGGGCATGGGGATCGGCGAAGGGCGCGCGGTTACCGAGAAATTCCGGCACCACATGAAAATCCTCGGCGATCTCAGCTGCGGCGGAAGCGGATGCGGCGAGGCTGAGCGCGCGGTCGGCAAGCCATACCGGGAAGGCTTTGCCGTCCTTCTCGGCAAGCGCCTTGGCCTCGGTAAAGGCAGGATGCAGTTGCACGAGATAATCGATGGCGGCACCGGCAGCGGACTGGCCGCCCTCGTTCAACCAAGCGCCCGGAACCATGGCGGAATAATAGGGCCCCCAGACGCCAGGCACGAAGGCGGGTTCGGCGGTGGTGGTCATGGTGCAGGACGAGGTGCCGAAGACATAACCAAGGCATCGCGAGGCATCGCCGCCGGCAGCAACCGTGCCGACACCGCCGGCATGGGCGTCTATCAGGCCTGCTGCGACGGCTATGCCTGCAACCAGCCCCATGGCTTTTGCGGCGTCTTCGGTGAGACCCTTGCCCAGCGCCGTACCGGGATGGACGACGCTTTCACCGATACGGCGGAACCCCTGCTCTGCCAGATCCCCGAGGCCGATCTTGGTGAAATACTCTGCATCCCAACGGCTCTCATGGGCAAGATAGGTCCATTTGCAGGTGACCGTGCAGGCGGAGCGATCAAGAGCGCCCGAAGCCTTCCATGTCAGGAAGTCCGTGAGGTCGAAGAAGTGCTCGGCGCGGGCATAGATATCCGGCTTGTTTTCGCTAAGCCACAGCAGCTTCGGCGTCTGCATTTCCGGGGAAATACGCCCGCCGACATATTTCAGGACGGCATGCTCTCCCGCATTGATGCGTTCCGCCTGTTCGACGGCGCGGTGATCCATCCAGACGATGATATCGCGCTCGGGATGATCGGCGGCCCCCACGGGGAGGGTTTCATTATCAGGCCCGCGCACGACAAGCGAACAGGTCGCGTCGAAACCGATGCCGGCAACCTCAGCCGGATCGATACCGGCGCGTGACACGCTTTCCCGCACACTCTCGCAAACGGCCTGCCACACCTCGCCGCTTGATTGTTCGGCGATACCCCCGTCTTCGCGGTGCATTGTGATCGGGCGCTTGGCGGTGGCGAGAAGCTTGCCCGCGACATCAAAGACACCGGCCCGCGCCGAGCCGGTCCCGACATCGACGCCAACAAGATAGGAAGCCATTTGCGATACTCCTCGGAGCGGATCATCCGGTGCTTGAACAGATTTTAAGCGGCGGGACCGTTTCCGGTTGCCCCGCCGCTCCAGACGTTTTTAAACGCGGTCGAAGTTGGTCGGCAAGACCAGCATGTCGCGGATGGTGACGGTGCGCTTGCGCGTCAGCATGTAGATGACGGCATCGGCCACTTCGCTCGCGTCGATCAGGCTGCCCGATTCCTTGGCCTTGCGAAGGTTTTCCTCGGGCCAGTCAGCCAGAAGTGCGGAAACGACCGGGCCGGGAGAAACCTGGGCGACGCGCACGCCGTGCGGGATCATCTGGCGGCGCATGCCCTGCACGAAGCTGGTGATCGCCCATTTCGAGCCCGAATAGACCGGCTCCCAATAGGTCGGGAAATGGCCGGCGATCGAGCAGGTGACAATGATATCGCCAGTCTTGCGCTCCGACATATGCGGCACGACGGCATGAACATTCTTCATGACGGCGTTGACGTTGAGGTTCAGCATCTTGTCGATGGCTTCGGGCGTCGTTTCGGTGAGATCGCCGCCGATATAGGTGCCGGCATTGCAATAGAGAATGTCGATATGGTCGACCTTCCCGAGGATTTCCGGGATCATGGCGTTGCAGCTGTCGGCGTCGAGCAGGTTCGTCACCTGCGGGATGGCGCGGTCACCAAGCTTGGCGACCAGATCATTCAAGGCTTTCTCGTTCCAGTCGACCATGACCACGGTTGCGCCCTGTTCCAAGAGCGCTTCTGATGTGGCAAGCCCGATGCCGGATGCGGCGCCGGTGATGACCGCGATCTTGCCTTGCAGCGATTCAGACATTTAATTCTCCTGCGTTTATGAAGGTGTTTCCGGGCCGGCTCAGCGCCACTCACGCCCGATATAGATGGCCAGCAGGATGATGCCGCCCTTGATGACATCCTGCAGATAGGGGTTGATGCCCATCAGGTTGAGGCCGTTATTGAGAATGCCGAGCAGCACCGCGCCGATGAGCGTGCCGAGAATGAGACCCCTGCCGCCTGCAATCGCCGTGCCGCCGAGAACGACCGCCGCAATGGCGTCCAGTTCGAAGCCGACACCGGCATTGGGCTGACCGCTCATAAGGCGGCCGGTGAGGATGAGCGCGGCGAAAGCTGCCGTGACGCCCGAGATGCCATAGACCGCAAGCTTGACGCGCTGGGTTTTCACGCCCGAAAGACGGGCCGCCAGTTCGTTTCCGCCGAGCGCATAGACGTGGCGGCCAAAAGCCGTGCGTTGCAGCAGCACCCAGGCGATAGCATAGATCACCACCATGATAATGACAGGCACCGGAACGACGCCGATACGGCCGACGCCGAACCAGGAAATCCAGCTCGGAATGCCGCTGACAGGGTAACCACCGGAATAGATAAGGCCGAGGCCACGCGCCATTCCCATGGTGGCGAGCGTCACGATGATGGCGGGCATCTTGCCCCAGGCGACGAGCGCACCGTTGAAGATGCCGATGCCGAGACCGATGAACAGGCCGGCAGGCAGCGCAATCGCGGGCGACAGGCCCGTATTCACCATCAGGCCCGCCGACAGCGTTCCGACAAGCGCCATCACCGCGCCGACAGACAGGTCGATACCGCCGGTGAGAATGACGAAGGTCATGCCCACGGCGAGAATGCCGACGACGGAAACCTGCCGCAGTACGTTCATGATGTTGTTGACGCTGAAGAAATTGTCGCTCGCAAGCCCCATGAGGATCGATACGACAATCAGACCCGCCAGAGGCAGGGCGAGCGGCGAACGCAGCATCGAGCTGAAACTGAAACCGCCCGTTTTCGCGGCGGTGCCGGTGTTTGCATCAAGCGACATGTTCAACTCTCCCGGTGGTGGCGTTTGTCATTATTGTTTCTGAATTGATGTCTTCGCCTTCGACCGTGGCGACGATGCCGCCGGAACGGAAGACGCAGACCCTGTCGGACATGCCGATCACTTCCGGCAGCTCCGAGGAGATCATGATGATCGAATGGCCCTTCGCGGCGAATTCGCGCATGAGCGAATAGATTTCCGCCTTCGCGCCGACATCGATACCACGCGTCGGCTCATCGAAGATCAGCACGCGCATGTCATGGTTCAGCCAGCGCGCGATGACGATCTTCTGCTGGTTACCGCCGGACAGCGTGTCGACGCGGGCAAAAGGCCCCTGCGCCTTCACCTGCACCTGCGCCATGGCCTTTGTCGTATGTTCCAGTTCCTTTTTGAGATCGAGGAACCAGTGCGCCTTGCGGTATTTACGATAATTGTTCAGCGAAATATTCTGCAGGATGGAGAAGCTGGTGATCAGCCCCTCTTCCTTGCGGCTTTCAGGCAGCAGGCCGATGCCGCGCATCAGCGCTTCATCGGGGCCGGAAAAACGCGTGTCCACGCCATCGACCTTGATCTTGCGGCGCGAGGCGGAATGCGCGCCCAGCATGGCGAGAACCGTTTCGGTGCGGCCCGAGCCGACAAGCCCGGCAAAGCCGAGGATTTCACCCTTGCGCAGCGCAAAGCGCGAAACGGGGCCGCCTTTCTTCAATTGCAGCTCTTCCACTTCGATCAGGCTTTCGGCGGAGGGATTGAGCTGTGGCTTTGGCGGGAAGCTGGCTTCGATGCGCCGGCCGACCATCATCTCGACCAGGCGGTCATTGTCGACCTCCGACGTCAGGCAGGAGCCGATCAGTTCGCCATCGCGCAGAACGGTGATGCGGTCGCAGATCTCGAATATTTCCTCAAGGTGGTGCGAAATGAAGATGATCGCCACGCCCTGACGACGCAACTCGCGCATGACCTTGAACAGGTGCTCGGTCTCAGACGGGGTGAGCGTCGCGGTCGGCTCGTCAAGAACAAGGATGCGGGCATCCAGCGACAGCGCCTTGGCGATTTCGACAAATTGCTGCTGGGCAACGGAAAGACGATGCACCGGCACATCAAGCGGCACATCCACGGCCAGACGGCTCATGATCTCGGCCGCGCGCTTGCGCATCGCGCCCTTGTTGAGAAGGCGAAGCGGTCCGCGAATTTCGCGGGCGAGAAACATGTTTTCAACGGCATTGAGATAGGGGATCAGGCTGAATTCCTGAAACACGATGCCAACGCCGGCGGCAATCGCCTCATCATAATTGGCGAAGCGGCGATCCTTGCCGTCGATGCGGATCGTCCCTTCCGAGGGCTGCAGAATGCCGCACAGGATCTTCATCAAAGTCGACTTGCCGGCGCCGTTCTCGCCCAGAAGCGCATGCACCTCGCCGGCGCGCGCCTGAAGGTCGACACCGCGCAGGACTTCGATCTTGCCAAAGCTTTTTCTTATTCCATTCAGTTCCAGCATTTCACCCTCCTCGATGGTCGGGATTTAACCCCGCCCCCGCATAAGCGGGGACGGAGCCTGGGAGGAGTTCTTACCAGCTGAACTCGCCGGCGTTTTTGCTGTCGACGACCATGACGTCGATCGGGACTTCCTTCGGCACAACGCGTGCGCCCCACTTCTGGGCGAGCGCCATGGCAAGGCCGACACGGACCTGGTCACGCGGGAACTGCGCGGTGGTTTCGATGAAAGGGCCACCGTCGGCAATTGCCTTCACCGCTTCCGGAGCACCGTCTACCGAGGTCAGCTTGATGTCCTTGCCGGAACCCTGGATCGCAGCAAGCGCACCCATCGCGCCGCCATCGTTGACCGAGAAGATACCGGCAAGGTTCGGACGCGACTGGATCATGTTTTCGACGACGCCGAGAGCAACGGAACGGTCCTGACGGCCGTTCTGCGTGTCAACGAGCTTGACCTCGGGGAATTCTGCAAGGGCCGCCTTGCAACCTTCGACGCGCTGGAGGATCGGCACGACCGGAATACCGTCGAGGATAGCAACCTCACCCTTACCACCGAGGGCTTCACCGAGATATTTGCACGACTGGTAACCCGCGTCGCGGTTCTTCGAACCGACGAAGGTATCGACCGGGCCGTTGGCGTTGGCGTCGACGGCGACGACAGTCACGCCGGCAGCCTTGGCAGCATGCACGGCGGCTTCGATGCCGGCGCTGTCGGTGGGGTTCAGGAGCAGGATGTCGATCTTCTGCTGAAGCATGTCTTCAACGTCGGAAATCTGCTTTGCCACATCGTGGCCGGCATCGGTGACGACGACATCGGCGCCGATGCTTGCAGCGGCTTCCTTCAGGGCTTCCTGCATCGATACGAAATAGGGGTTGTTCAGTTCCTGGAAGGTCATGCCGATCTTCAGCTTTTCCTGCGCCAGCGCCGGAGCGGCCATCATTGCAATTGCGGCTGTCGCCATCAGAAACTTGGATTTCATTTTCATCTCACTCTTCCTCCCGTTTGGAAAGTTGGGGCAACAGGTGCCCGTTTCCGGACAGCCCTCTGCCCGAATTGGTAAAAATCGGCGATGTGTCGCTGGTTTACTCCGCCATGACCGCTGCCTTCTGGGCCGCGAATATGGTTCGGAACCTCGACGGCGACATTCCCTTCAATTTCAGGAAATGCCGGTTGAAATTTGAAAGGTTGGAAAAGCCCACATCGTAGCAGACCTCCGCCACCTTTACGTCCTGATCCGCCAGGAGCATCTGGCAGGCGAGATCGATGCGCAACTGATTGCGATAGCGCACCAGCGTCGTTCCCGTGTGGCGCTTGAAGGCGCGGGAAAAGGCGCTCGGGCTCTGGCCCACCATGTCGGCGAGATCGATTTCCTCAACCTGCTCGGTCAGATGCTGGCGCAGATGCGACAGGGCGCGGTTGATGCCGCTGTCACCGATGCCGGTCAGGTCCAACTCGTAGCTCAGGCTCGCCAGCACCTCGGATGTCGGGGCATTGACCAGGAGATCGAGAATTTCCCAGAAAAGCGCCAGACGCGTCAGCCCCTGCGCTTCGATCAACCGGAGGATCAGCGGACGGACGCGGTCGCTCGTCTCATCATCGAAAAGAATGCCCCGACGGCTACGATCCAGGAGGCCGCGCACCACGTCCATTTCCGACATGGAGGTGCAGGCATCCTCGATAAAGCTCTCCGGAAACTGGATCACGAGGGAACGTGTCGGCACGATTTCGTCCGGCTCGATCTCGCTGATCCAGTTCTGGGGGAGATTGGGACCGGTCATGATGAGCTGACCGGGGCCGAAGCGACCGACGAAATCACCGATATAAAACGTGCCCGATGTGGCGACGACGAGGTGGATTTCGTATTCGGGATGATAATGCCAGCGCACGGTGCGGAACGGATAGCCATGCCGCCAGGCGGCGAAGGATTCGCCCTTGCGGATGTGCACCAGTTCCAGGTCGGGCTGCATCATGGTTCCTCCCATCAGTCGCGTCCGCCGTATTTGCGGACAGGAGCCATTTCCTCTTTATGGCTCGTCCCAGGCGTTGATGAGGAGCATATGGCGGGCGGCGGCAGTACATCCACATCACGCCGAAGAAATTGCCGATACTTTTTTGACTCTTTTTTGTCGAAAATTGAAGAGTCGCCCGAAAGGGCTGACCATAAACGCGGCGATGGGGCCGATTTTTCCGCTCAATTTAGTGTGATGCGCTCAAACAATGCGCAACCGGAAGCGATTTTCGTTGAAATTTTGACGTGTAGCCTGCCGGATGCCGGCAGGCTACACTCATACTTTTCCGCAACGTCTCTGCCGCTCAATCATCAGCGGCTGGCTTCGTTCGTTACTGCGACATCACGATCTGCAGTTTCACATCCGTTTCCCGCGCTTCCACCGCACGGTCGAAACCGGCGATGCTATCTTCGAAGGGGATGGTCGCGGAAATCAGCGGCTTCAGGTCCACCTTGCCGGATGCGATGAGAGCCACGGCGCGGTCATAGACATTGGCGTAGCGGAAAACCGTCTCCACCCGAAGTTCCTTGGCCTGCAGGCCGACAATATCGACCGGAACCGGATCGACAGGCATGCCGACCAGAACGATCGCGCCGCCCGGCCGCGCCAGCTTCGCCATGCCGAGTACAGCGGGTGCTGCACCCGAGCATTCGAAGACGATGTCGCAACCCCAGCCGTCGGTCGCAGCCGAGACAGCCTCTGCGAGATTGCGCTCGCGAATGTTGACGGTTTCGATGCCATCATAGGAGCCGATGATATCGAGCTTCGGCTGGGCAAGATCGGCAACGATGACCTTCGCGCAACCGCCGGCAAGTGCTGCGAGCGCCACCATCATGCCGATCGGACCTGCACCCGTTACCACGGCGATATCGCCCGGCTGGATACGCGCCCGCAGCGCCGCCTGCATGCCGATGGCGAAGGGTTCGACCATGGCGCCTTCGGCAAAGGACACGTTGTCGGGCAGCTTGTAGGTGAAGGCGGCAGGATGAATGACCTCGGGCGTCAGGCAGCCATGGATCGGCGGCGTCGCCCAGAAGCGGACAGCCGGATCGACATTATAGATGCCGAGCTTTGCGGCGCGCGATGTCGGATCGGGAATGCCGGGCTCCATGCAGACGCGATCGCCGGCTTTCAGGTGTGTTACCTCGGCGCCGGTTTCGATCACCGTTCCCGACGCTTCGTGCCCGAGCACCATGGGCGCATTGACGACGAAATGACCGATCTTGCCGTGGGTATAATAATGGACGTCCGAGCCGCAAATGCCGACCGTATGGGTGCGGATAAGCACATCCTTCGGCCCGAGTTCACCGGATCCTGCTCCACCGGGAATATCAAAATCCCTGAGCGAGAGCTTGCCTTTTTCTTCCAGCACCAGTGCCTTCATCTCATCCTCCGTGGTTTGCGATACGCCTGGCAGCGAATTCAGCAAGCGTGATGGCGTGCAACATCGGCAAAAGTAAACAGAAATCGGCCGGATCGGCCGGTTTTTCTTTGCGACGGAAAAACTGTATCGAGCAGCCTGCGATTTCTCATCATTCCCAGCGCGGCGCGGCCTTTGAGGGTGAGGAAAGAAGGCGTGATTCGCCGCCGCATGCCGCAATCTTCACCCGCTTCCAAGCCTGCCGAGCCGGCGAACCAAGTCGATCACATTTTTTCGCCGGGCAAGGCGCTCGCCTGCCGCACCCAGTCGGCAAACTGCGTTTCATCAAACGCACCCTCATGGATATCGAGGTAACGAACCTTCGGATGTTTGGAGGCGCCGGGCGGCAAAGGCTGTAAAGATACGCCGTTGAGGAAGGTTACTTTGATATATTTCGTAAAACAGTGAAGGCTGAGAAACCAGACGTCGTCCTCCATGCCATAAAAGGGCGAATTCCACTTCACGGCCTTGCGCACGCCGGGCACGAGGCTTTCGATCAGCGCATCGATACGTGCTCCGACCGGGCTTTTCCAACCCGGCATGGCGGCAATATAGGCCTGCACCGGGCCGTCGCCATATCCCTTGGCAATCTGCGGATTGCCGCCCGAAAGAAGTGTTGGCGCGGCAGTGGGCGGCTCGGTCTGCGCGATTTCAGCAGATTTACCCGGCTTCTTTTCAACCATCTCGGTTCCCTCCCAGTATTGCGCGGCTCCTGCTTCTTTTTCCCAAGCCTCGATGCAATCCTCAGTACAAGCCTGCCATAAAAAGCAGCCACAGTAAAAAAACTATATTTTATGTGCGTGCTCATGTTTTACGCCTTGGAGAGCATATTTGAGGCCGAAGCGTCGATGTGTCGGCATGGCTATCAAAATGCTGACGGACTAGACCGCGCCAATCGCCCCGGGCTGGCACGCCATTCGATCAATCAAAAAAAGCGAAAACTGCGGCGACTTGCGCGCGATCTAGGCGCGCAGGGCGGCGGCTGGAGACTGGCGATAGGCGAGCAGGGCCGGTATCGCTGAGAGAACCGCGGCAAAGCCCAGCAGGAACAGTGCAAGACGCAGATCTTCGCGGGTGAAGCCAACCGGCAGGATGACGCCGCTTTTTGCGGTAAAGAGTTTTGCGCCGATATGGGCAGCGCCCAACCCGACCAGAAAACCGATACCGACACCGAGCGCCACCAGCAAGAAAAGCTCAAGCCAGACGATGGCGAATACCGAGCCGCGCGGCGCGCCGAATGCCCGCAATGCGCCGATCTGCCTGCGCCGCTGCCCGACATGGATCACCGTCACCAGCACCAGCGCCGCCGCCACCAGCCCCTGCGAACCGGCGGCAACCGCGCTCAGCACCATCTTGGCATCGCCGAGCGTCGCATAAAGACCGGTCAGAACTTCGCCCGGGAAAACGCCAAGCGTATTGCCGGTCCGGTATTCCTGCCGCAGGCGATAGGCGTCGGCGATCGTTTTGGGCTTGACGAGAATGGCAGGCAGGCCGGGCGTGCCCTCGCCGAACGTCTCCACGATTGGCGCATCCGGATCGATGCTGCCTTGATGGTCGGACTCCACATGCGCCGACGTGGCGGGGCCGAGGGCCAAAGCATGTTTTTGCTCTTGCGAGACCACCAGTTGAACAGCGGCTTCGGCATGACCCACCTCACCTTCGGCATGCTTACCGCCATCTTCGTGATGTTCTTCACTTTCATGGGCGTGATCGTGACCATCTCCGTGGTGATGTCCTTCATCATGCGCGCCCGCATCGCCATCCTCATGCCCTTCATCATGGCCATGATCATGACCGAGACCATGGACGTGCCACACGGCCTGTATCGGCACGAGAATGGCGCGATCCCAGGGCGTGCCGGTGGGCCGCAGCTTGCCGACGACTTTATAGGCGATCTCGGTATGGGTGTGGCCGCCGGTCTCGGCGGTGCCGTGCATCGGCTTGATCGCAGCACCGAGAGACAGATCGACGGCAGCCCCGAGTATGGCTTCGCCTTCCAGCGCGAACGTCCTGCCTTCGGTGAAACCTGATGTCGTATTGCTGACAAGGCTCGTCGTCGTGCCGACTATCGGGTATCCGGCAAAAGAATCACCAAAACCCACCGGAGCCGCCCAGGCAACCCGTGGATCGGCAGTGAGCCTGGTCAGAACAGCGCCATTCACGAGCGGCAACGGTGCGGCCTGCAGAAAAATGGAGGAAAGGATCAACTGGGTTTCGCTGCCGGCCGCACCGATAACGAGATCGAATTTATCGGCGGCACGGGCGCTGCCGAGACGCAGCGAACGCTCCTGCAGCGTGACCGCAACGCCAAGCGCGGTGGCGAGCGCAACCAGGAGAACCACGACGATGCCACCCAGCCAAAGGCGGCGCAGGTCGGCAAGGATGAAGCCGATCATGCCGCAATCTCCTTCCGCTCGGTATCGGCGACGATACGGCCGCCGCTGAGGGTGAGACGCCGGTCGAGGCGACCGATAAGATGCTGGTCATGGCTGGCGACGATAAGCGTGCTGCGGGTGCTGGCCGCTACGGAAAGCAGGAGATCACCGACAGCCTCGCCGCTTTCGAGATCAAGGCTTGCGGTCGGTTCGTCGGCAATGATGACGCCGGGACTGCGCAGCAGCGCACGGGCGATAGCGACACGCTGCATTTCACCGCGCGACATGGTCTCAACGTGCTGTCCCGGGCGTTTGAGGCCGACAGTCGCAAACAGGGATTCCGCGCGTTTCACGAGGTCCGCATTCACTGCGCGCGACAGGCGGGCGGGCAGCAGGATATTATCCAGCGCGGAAAGGCCGGGGAAAAGATGAAACTCCTGCATGACGAGGCCGATATTGGCGGCGCGCCAGCGGTCGCGCCGACCCTCGGGCAGATCCGCAATGTTCTCTTCTCCCCAGACAACGCGGCCGGCCTGAACACGCTCAAGGCCGGCGATGATGTTGATCAGGGTGCTTTTGCCCGAGCCGGAACCACCGGTCAGCGCAACGCGGCTACCGGCAGCGATTTCCAGACCGTCGAGAACGAGAACCGGCGCCGACAAACCGGGAAAGGATACGGCAAGATCATCTATCTTCAGGGACAGCATGGTCTCAAACCGTCGCGTATTCTGCCCGGCGGATGCGCAGCAGGCTGACGAAGCCGGTATCCGGATCGGTCCAGGAACCCGTTTCCAGCGTGCCGCGCACTTCGATTGTCTGGCTCGGCTGGGTAAAAGTCTGTTTTTCGCCGAGATAAACGACGACGATGTTGTCCGGCCAGTCGGCATCCGTGGAGCAGAAGGGGCAGATCGACATGGGTATTTCGGTCAGCACGAAAAACTGCGCTTCGGCCTTCAGCGGCGGCGCCATGAAACCGCGCATGGCGATCTCCCTGCCGTTTAACTGCTTGACCTTTTCGGAAAACTCCAGCCCGAGGACGCTGACCTTGCCATAGAGTTCGTCGAAGGTGATGTCGCTGTTCGCCTGCGCGCGCGTGCCGGCGGCCAGCAGCGGCAGACCGGCAATGAGACCCAGGGTCTGGCGACGGTTGAATTGCGCCCGATCAGCCTTGCTCATGACCATTCTCCTTCTTGAAAAGGTCTGCCATCGTCCGTCATCCGAATGGAAGATGGAAGACCTGAAACCATTGTGAGGACACGCGACAGCGGCGTGCCCTCACAACTCATATCTTAGTTGGTGTGCTTGGCGCCGAGTGCGAAAGCTTCGGCAAGACCCTTGTAGACGTCGCTCTGTTCCATGTAACCACGGAAGCCTTCGGCGCCGGGGCCTTCAGCCTGCAGAACGACGTCATCCACCGCGTGGACGCCGCTATCGGAACTTTTCGGAATGATGCCTGGTACGAATACAGCACCGGGAACATCCTTGTACTGCTCGTTGGCGACATATTCCTTCTTTTCGTTCTGGACGGCCGGTGTGAACGGGCCATCGAGCTTAGGACGGAAGGTTTCGTAATGGTCAGGACCGTTATTGGCGTTCAGGAACAGGCGACGGGAAACGTCGACCTTATCAGGATAACCGTCGCCGTCCTTGTCTTCATAATTCGGGAAGCCGGCCTCGGCGTAGGTACCGACCTTTTCGCGCATTTCGGCGCCCGGCTTGTCATCATCGACGGTGCCGATGATGGAAACGCCATGCGTATGGTCGCCGGTGACGACGATCAGCGTATCGGGGTTCTTAGCCGCGAATTCACGGGCGACACCGATGGCCTTGTCGAATTCGATCGTGTCGACGACGGCGCGATCCCAGTCAAGCGGATGGGACATCTTGTCGACGTTGGCAGCTTCGACCATCAGGAAGAAGCCGTCCGGGTTCTTCGACAGTTCGCCGAGCGCGACCTTGGTCATTTCAACAAGGCCCGGCTGGTCAGGGAACTTCGCCGTGGTGCCCTTCTTGAGGAACTCGCGGTCGAGTGCTGTATCCATGTTGCCGGTGTGGAACAGGCCGAGGATCTTGCCCGTGTTGGTGCCGGCAGCCGTGGCGAGTTCCGCCTTGCTGGTCGCCAGCGTGTAGCCAGCTTCCTTGAACAAGGCGATATAGTCCTTGTCATCCTTGCGCTTGGAACCGGCCGTCGCCTGCGGCAGGAAGTAGGCGGAGCCGCCGCCGAGAAGGACATCCGGCTTCACATCGAACAGCATGCCGTTGATGTCAGCCTTGTCGCCGCGCTTGCGGGTGTGGGCAACGACGGCGGCCGGCGTGGCGTCCTGCAATTCGGCGGTCGAGATGATGCCGATCGACTTCTTGGTCTGGCGGCGCAGGGCTTCCGCGATCGTTTCGACCTTCGGATCGTCGAGCGAGGCCGGGGTGCGGTCGGCATAAACGCCAATGGCGTTCACGGCGGTCTTGTGACCGGTCATATAGGCCGACATGGTGTTGGCGCTGTCGGTGGCGACCGCGTCGGTGGCGGAGGTGCCGATAAAGGCGACCGGCGGCACATCATCCATGTTGAGGCGGCCGTTGGCCTTACCCTCGGTCATGCCCTTGGACATGATGCGGGCAGCGGTGCGGTGGGCGACGGACAGACCATCGGCGATGAGGAAGATGACGTTCTTGGCCTTTGCCTGGGCAGGCGTGCCATAAACGGTCCAGGTGATCGCCTTGATTTCGGAACCGGCAGAAACTTCGACCTTGTAGTCACCGGCGCTGGCGAGCGTGACGCCGCGCAGGATGACGGCCGAACCAAGGACCTTGTCCTTGTTCTTTTCTTCGGCGACGAACTCGGCATCCTTGCCGAGAGCGGCCTTGTAATCCTGGCCGTTGACGGTGATCTTGACGTCCTCCGGCTTTACAACGGAAGCGAACTCGACTTTGAAATCGAACGGCGAACCGGTCAGGATCGTAGCACGATCAAGCGGATAAACCTCGGCAGCCTGAACGGCGCCGGCAAGAAAGGTCGTGGCGACCAAAGCAGCAACGATTTTGCGCATATTCCCCTCGCGAAACGTATGAAAACCACACTTTCTCCTAGACCCGCGATATGACAGTCGCATGACTTGCAGGCAGCATATCTGGGCTCATGGGAAATTTGCGGGGGACGTTTTCAGCACGCCGTCCTCCTCCGGTCACCGCGCGGCGCGGCGACCCTGTACGATGCGTTTCTTTCCGGGGAGCCGAAATGGTGGCGATCCCGTTTGAACCGAGGATCGAAGTCTCCTATTTCACCCCCGCACGAGCGGCCGCCAGCGGATAGCAATCCTCAACGAAATTATCGGGCGAATGCAGGATATGCTGCGGGCCGAATGACCCGGCTGCCTGACGCCGCGGGCAACCGCGTAAAGCCAAGTATCAGTCTTTCCTGATCCGCAATCCCTCCAGAAAGGCCCGGAAGCTTCCCACGGCCCGTTTCGAGGTCATTTCGGGGTCGTCGGAATTGGCGATCCACTGGGCGGCGGCGCTGCTTGCCGCGTTGATGAAACGAGCGCATGCCTCCGCATCGATATCGCCGATCGTGCCTTCTTCCTTCAGGGCATCGAGGCTTCGCGCGACTGCCGAGATGCAGCCGTTTGCATTTGGCCAGCGCGACGGATCGCCGAGCACCGCCGGCCCGTCGCGAAACATGATCCGCTGGATTTCCGGTTCGAGAGCCATGCGCACATAACCGAGATTCTCCTCGACAAAACCTTCCCACCGGGACTCGGCCCTCGATGAGATGTCACAGAGCCTCTTCGTCATTTCCGTATCGATTTCGGCCACCACCGCCAACAGCAGGCCTTTTTTATCGCCAAAATGGTGATAGAGCGCGCCGCGGGTGAGACCGGCCTCGGCGGTGAAGTCATCCATCGACGCTTCCGCATAACCGATGCTGCCAAAGGCCTTGCGGCCGGCAGCCAGAAGCTTCGTCCGCGTCTCGGCAATCATTTCACTGCGAGGTTTACGCATTTTTTCTCCATTTTCCACATACGACGCGTATATTAGTTGACATACGCGCCGTATGCAATTATCTCATTTACATACGCCACGTATGTATGTGGTGGACACGCTCTGAACAAGGTGTATCCCGATGGCTAATCCATACAGAGAAATTTTCCGGGCTCCAGGCGCAAAAGGCTTTTCCGCCGCCGGTTTCTTCGCCCGCCTTCCCATTGCCATGGCCCCGATCGGCATCGTTGCCATGCTTTCGCAAACCCATGGCGAATATTGGCTGGCCGGCGCCGTCTCCGCAACCTTTGCGCTGACCAATGCCGCCGTCTCCCCACAAATCTCCCGGCTGGTGGATCGCAAGGGGCAGAGCAAGGTCCTCATCCCCGCCACCATCGTCTCGGTCATCGCCTTTGCGGCGCTGATTATCGCGACGAACCAGAAATGGCCGGCCTGGACACTGTTTCTTTCCGCCTTCCTCGCCGCCGCCATGCCGAGCATTCCGGCCATGATGCGCGCCCGCTGGACAGAAATCTTCCGCGACCGTCCGGAACTGAACACCGCCTTCGCCTTTGAATCCGCCGCTGACGAACTCGTCTACATTTCAGGCGCGTCGCTTTCCGTCGGCCTGGCAGTCTCGCTCTTTCCGGAAGCGGGCATGATGATCAGCACCACCTTTCTGGCGCTCGGCACCTTCGCTTTCCTTCTTCAACGTTCGACAGAGCCCAAGGTACGCCCGGTTGAAAGCGGTCGCCGGCAGCGTTCGGCCATCTCCCTGCGTCCGGTCCAGATCATCACACTTGCGCTGATCTTTGTCGGCTCCACTTTCGCCACTGCCGAGGTAAGTGCCGTCGCAATCACCAAGGAACTTGGCCAACCGGAAGCCGCCAGCCTCGTCATCGGCGTCTATGCCATCGGGTCCTTCGTGGTCGGCCTCATTCTCGGCGCGCTCAATCCCAAAATGCCGCTGCAACGGCAACTGCTGATCGCCGTCAGCGTGCTTGCACTTACTGCTCTGCCGCTGCTTGCCGCCAGCACCTCTGTTGCCCTTCTGGCTTTTGCCGTTTTCCTCAGCGGCGTTGCAATCTCCCCGATCTTCATCACCTCATTCGGCCTGATCGAGCGCCGGGTGCCTGAATCGATGCTGACGGAAAGCGTGACCTGGGTGATGACCGGCATCGGTATCGGCATGGCGCTCGGCGCCTTCATCTCCGGCTGGGTCATCGATAATTTCGGCCCGGATAACGGTTTCTGGGTGTCAGTTGCCGCAAGCCTTTCGACCGTCGCCATCATCACGCTCGGTCAGCGCAGCCTCTCGGGAGATCGCGAAAGATCCGGCGCGGAGGCCGTGGCGCAGCCCGCCGAATAACAACCCTCACTCGTAGTCCGCCTCGTTCACTGGCGGGACGGCATGACAACGAGCCACTGACGACGGACGCAAATCACGGTTCCGCATGAGCCGGCATTCAGCCCATGCGCTCGGACACATGCTCCCCGGGAGACGCGGGAAAGACAACCGTCCTGTTTCCATTCAGGAAGACCCGGTGATGAATATGGGCGTGGATGGCCCGCGCGAGAACCTGGCTTTCCACATCCCGGCCCAGGCTGACATAGTCCATCGCGCTTTGGGCATGGGTTACGCGGATCGTATCCTGCTCGATGATCGGCCCTTCATCGAGATCGGCGGTGACGTAATGGGCGGTCGCGCCGATCAGCCTCACCCCGCGTTCATAGGCCTGTTTATAAGGGTTGGCGCCCTTGAAAGACGGCAGGAAGGAATGATGGATGTTGATGATGCGGCCAGACATTTCCTGACACAGCCGGTCCGACAGGACCTGCATGTAGCGCGCAAGCACCACAAGCTCCGCTCCGGTATCCTGCACCACCTGCAGGATCGCGGCTTCCGCCTCCGGCTTCGTTTCCGGCGTGACGCGAATGTGGTGAAAGGGAATATCCTCGTTCACCACCTGCTTCTGGTAGTCGAGGTGATTGGAGATCACCGCGACAATCTCGACCGGCAGCGCGCCGATGCGGGAGCGGTACAGCAGATCGTTCAGGCAGTGGCCAAAGCGCGAGACCATGATCACGACCTTCGTCTTTCGCGAAAGATCATGGATATCATAGTCCATATCGAAATCGGCAGCGACGGGACCAAACCCGTCGAGCAGCGCATCGCGTCCCGATCCCTGTTCGGAAACGAAGCTCAGCCGCATGAAAAAGCGGCCCGTCTCCTGGTCGGTGAATTGCGAACTGTCGTTGATATTGCATCCGGACCGGGCGAGATAACCGGATACGGCGGCGACAATGCCGCTACGCGCCGGGCACGCGACTGTCATGATATAGGTGCTCAAATCCTGCTCCCCTGGGTCTTTGCCGCGCGGACGGATCGCCCGCGCTTTCGCGCCGATTGCCGATGAACCGCCGGCCGTGGTCAGGACGGCGATTGAGACTTGCCGAAGCCCGGCGGGGCCGCTTACGAACCGTAGATCGGGAAGGCCTCGCAAAGTGCAGCAACCTCTCCCCGCACCTCGGCCTCGACTACGGCATCACCTTCGGCATTCGCCGCCAGCGCGTCGATGACACGCAGGATCAGCGCGCCGACCTGTTCGAATTCGGCCACACCGAAACCACGCGTGGTACCGGCCGAGCTTCCAAGCCGGATGCCCGAGGTGACAAAGGGCTTTTCCGGATCGTTGGGAATGGCGTTCTTGTTGCAGGTAAGCCCCGCCCGCTCCAGAGCGATTTCGGCAACCTTGCCGGTCACGCCTTTCGGGCGTAGATCGACCAGCACCATGTGGCTATCGGTTCCACCCGAGACGATGCCCAGACCACCCGTCGTCAGCACCTTCGCCAGCGCCTGTGCATTGGCGATGACCTGACCGGCATAATCGGAAAACTCCGGACGCAAGGCCTCGCCAAAAGCCACGGCCTTGGCGGCGATGACATGCATCAGCGGGCCGCCCTGATTGCCGGGGAAGACGGCCGAGTTCAGCTTCTTCGCCAGGTCGGCGTCATTGGTGAGGATCACGCCGCCGCGGGGGCCGCGCAGGGTCTTGTGGGTGGTGGAGGTGACGACATGGGCGTGCGGCACCGGGTTCGGATATTTGCCGCCGGCGATCAGACCGGCATAATGGGCCATGTCGACCATCAGATAAGCGCCGACTTCGTCGGCTATTCTGCGGAAGCCGGCAAAATCGATCCGGCGCGGATAGGCCGATGCGCCCGCCACGATCAGCTTCGGCTTGGTCTCCAGCGCCCGCGCCCGCACCTTCTCCATATCGATCAGATGTGTATCGGCATCGACCTCGTAGGAGACGACATCGAACCACTTGCCGGACATCGTCACCGGCGAACCGTGGGTCAGGTGGCCGCCATGGGCAAGCGACATGCCCATGATCCGGTCTCCCGGCTGCAGCAACGCCAGAAATACCGCCTGATTGGCCTGCGCGCCGGAATGCGGCTGCACATTGGCGAATTCCGCACCGAATAGCTGCTTCAACCGGTCGATCGCGACCTGTTCGACCTTGTCGACGAATTCGCACCCCCCGTAATAACGCTTGCCGGGATAGCCCTCGGCATATTTGTTGGTCAGCACCGAGCCTTGAGCCGCCAGAACATCGGCGGAAACGATGTTTTCCGAAGCGATCAGCTCGATCTGCGTCTTCTGGCGGTCGAGTTCCTCGGCGATGGCGTCGGCGATCACCGTGTCCGAAACGGTATTATGTGACAGGCGGTTGAGCATTGTTTTCTCCTCTGAGAATCAAGCGATGTCAGCCGCAAGTTCCTTGCAGCCGGTTTCAAGAAAATGGCCAAGATGCGACACGAAGCTGTTCCAGATATCCATGCGGAAACGGTTTTCCGCATCGCGCCAGAGCACCACGGTCACGCCGTCGAAAATCGTTCGGCGCGCCTCACCGACAGCAATGGTGTCGATATCGCGGGCGCAGCCCAGCGTCAGCAGTTCGGCAGCCTGTGGCCCCTCGATCGAGAGCGTCACTTCCCGGCCGGAAATATCGACGAGGCTGTGCGGGTGGCTGGCATAGACAGCGCCGCAGGCCGCAATCAGCCTGTCGGTCTCCCCTGTCGGAGCAAGGATCGTCCATTCGTCGGGACCGAGGCGCACGGCCTCGATTTCACCTGCGGCGGAGCGGGTGCCGATCCGGTCGGGCAAGGCAAGGCCAAGGGCGGCGCTGAGCGGCGTGAGATCGCCTCGGGCGCGCAGCGACAACCGAGCCTTTGCGGCCACGATACTGACCCGGGCCGCCTTGCTCTCTGCCAAAGTGCCGGAAATGGGGGAGGAAACGCGCATGTTCATTGTCATCTCCGGGTCAGATTTTCAGGCGGGTATTTTCGGGATCGACAAAGACCATCCCGGTGATTTTCGCGGCAATGGTGCGGTCCAGCATGGGGATGTAGACGGTCTCGCCCATCCGCTCATGGCCACCCTCCACCAGAGCCAGCGCGATGGGCCGGCCGACAGCATCCGAGTGATAGGACGAGGTGACGTGGCCGACCATTTTCATCGGGATCGGCTGTTTCGGGTCGAAGACGATCTGCGCGCCCTCTTCCAGCTTCGAGCGGTCTTCGGTCAGAAGGCCGACGAGGTGGCGGCGATCCTTGGCGACGAGATCAGGGCGGGCAAGGCCGCGCTTGCCGACGAAATCCGGCTTGTTCTTGCCCACGGCCCAGCCCATCGCCGCATCATAGGGCGTGACCGTGCCATCGGTATCCTGGCCGACGATGATGTAACCCTTTTCGGCACGCAGCACATGCATGGTTTCCGTGCCGTAAGGCGTGATGCCATATTGCTGGCCGGCCTCCCACAGGATTTCCCAGAGCTTGCGGCCGAGCGGTGCCGGCACATTGACCTCGAAGCCGATCTCGCCGGTGAAGCTGACGCGGAACAGCCGCGCCGGCATGCCGGCCACCGTGCACTCCACGCAGGACATATGCGGGAAGGCCTCTTCCGTCAGTTCGACGCCCTCCACCAGCGGCGCAAGCAGCTTTGCCGCGTTCGGGCCGTTCAGCGCAATGGTGGACCACTGTTCGGTCGTCGAGGTCAGCCAGACATTGAGATCCGGCCACTCCGTCTGGAGGTAATCCTCCATCATGTTCAGCACGCGGGCGGCGCCGCCTGTGGTGGTGGTGACGTGGAAACGGTCTTCGGTCATGCGGCCGATGACGCCATCGTCGCGAATGAAGCCGTCATCGCCGAGCAGCAGGCCATAACGGCAGCGGCCGGCGGCGAGCTTCGTCCAGGGATTGGTATACATGCGGTTCATGAACTCGACCGCATCAGGCCCGACAACCTCGATCTTGCCGAGCGTCGAAGCGTCGAAAATGCCCACACTCTGGCGCACCGCCCGGCATTCGCGGCCGACAGCCGCATCCATGTCTTCGCCCGGTTTCGGGAAATACCAGGCGCGACGCCATTGCCCGACCGGCTCGTAGACCGCGCCATGGGCCTCAGCCCACCCGTCGATCTGCGTCTTGCGCGTCACCTCGAAATGTGCGCCGCGGTGATAACCGGCGAAGGCTCCGAAGGTCGTCGGCGTATAGGGCGGGCGGAAGGTCGTCAGTCCCACCTGCGGCTGGCGTTTGCCGAGCGCTTCCGCCGCGATGTTGAGGCCGTTGATGTTGGACATCTTGCCCTGATCGGTGGCCATGCCATTGGTGGTGTAGCGCTTGACATGCTCGATGGACCGCATGCCCTCGCGCACGGCAAGGCGCAGATCCTTGGCGGTCACATCATTCTGGTAATCTACGAAAGCCTTGGCCTTGCCGGCATCGCGGTCGCTCGGCAATTCGGTGTGCGAGACGCCGCTGCCGGTGCGGTCATGTTCCACCGCATGGCTGGAAATATTGGCGGCCTTGCCGAGTGCTGCTGCAACTTCACGGCCCCGCTCAGCGCCGTCCTTCAGCGCCGCCTCGATGCCCCAGAGCCCGCGTCCGGCCCCGGCAATCACGCAATCCTCGTTGGTGGCGGCAGGAAGGAAGGTAGTCCGCTCGTCATCCCAGGCGATCTTGCCCTGCGTATGGGAAAAGAGATGCAGCGACGGCGTCCAGCCGCCTGACATCAGCACCGCGTCGCAGGCGATTTCCTGTCCCGCAGCGACCGACGCGCCATTAACCGGATTGACCCGAACCGACTTGACCCGCAGCCGCCCCGACGTCGCCGTGACCGTATGCGACAGTTTGACCGGAATGCCGAGAGCGCGCGCCTCGTTCACCAGTTCTTCCCGCACCTTGGCGCGGGTATCGACAATGGCCTGAACAGGTGCGCCCGCTCCGTGAAGATCAAAAGCGGCATACCAGGCGCTGTCATGGCTCGTCACCACCACCGGCCGGTTGCCGGCCTTGACGCCGTAGCGGTTGAGATAGGTCTGGGCGGCACCCGCGAGCATCACGCCCGGCCGGTCGTTACCGTGGAAGACCAGCGGCTTTTCCAGTGCGCCCTGCGCCAATACGACCTGACGCGCCCGAACGCGCCACAGGCGCTCGCGCGGCGTATGCTTCGGCACGGTTTCCAGATGGTCCGTGAGCTTTTCGCAAAGGCCGATCATGTTCTGGTGGTAATAGGCAATGGCCGTCGTGCGGGTCATCACTTTGACGCCGCGCTCCTTCAAAGCCGTCAATTCATCCGCCAGCCAGTTCCATGCGGGCTTGCCATCGATCTTCGCCTGCGGCTCCGACAGCAGCGTGCCGCCGGCTTCGGCATTTTCATCGACCAGCACGACCTTGAGACCATCGACCGCCGCCGCGCGGGCCGCCGCCAGACCGGCGGGACCTGCGCCGACAACCAGCACATCGCAATGCAAATTGCGCGATGCATAAATATCCGGGTCTTCTTCGGTCGGCGAAACGCCAAGCCCTGCGGCCGCGCGGATGAAGGGCTCATAGACCTTGTTCCAGAAGCTCTTCGGCCACATGAAGGTCTTGTAGTAAAAACCCGCCGAAAACAGCATATAGGCCATGTCATTGACCGCGCCGATATCAAATTTCAGGCTCGGATATTTGTTCTGGGAGGTGGTTTCCAGCCCGTTCCAGATTTCCTGCACCGTGGCGCGGGTGTTCGGCTCGAAACGCCCTGCGCGGCGGCGGGTGCCGATCAGCGCATTCGGCTCTTCGGAACCCGCCGCCACCGGGCCGCGCGGGCGGTGGTATTTGAACGAGCGGCCCATGAGATGCACACCATTGGCGAGAAGTGCCGAGGCGACCGTATCGCCCTTCACGCCGCGATAGGTCCTGCCATCGAAGGTAAAGCTGACCGAGCGGGCGGCATCCACACGGCCACGGCCGGAAACGCGATAAGAGTTCATTTCGACACCTCGGAACTGGCTGGTGCACGGGTCAGGGAAGAAAGTTCTGGACGCGGTTCACCCGCCCGATAGGTCGTGAGGAACCGGTCGCTCACCGTGTCACGCACGGCGTTGAAGAAGCGGCCGCAACCATGCAGATGCCGCCAGCGCTCGAAATGCGGGCCTTTCACGTTTTCGCGGATGAACAGGAATTCTTCCCATTGCTCATCGGTCTGCGACGAGGGATCGGCGGCGCGGGTAATATGGGCCTGCCCGGCATAGGTGAATTCGGCCTCGGGCAACGTTTCATTGCAATAGGGGCAGCGGATCAAAAGCATCGTCGTATCCTCAGAGCATTTCCAGTAAAAGTGCAGCGCGGTTTTACGTCCGGAAAATGCGTGAATTAATGCGCCACGGCGGCGGCGGCGGCCTCGTCGATCAGGCGGCCGGACCGGAAACGCTCCAGCGTGAACGGCGCGTTGATCGGGTGCGGTTCGTTTTTGGCAATGGTCCAGGCGAAGGTGTGCGCAGCGCCCGGCGTGGCCTTGAAGCCGCCCGTACCCCAGCCGCAATTGACGTAAAGCCCGTCGACAGGCGTCTTGCCGAGAATGGCCGAGCGATCCGGCGTCACATCGACGATGCCGCCCCATTTGCGCAGCATGCGCATGCGATTGAAGATCGGGAAAATCTCGACGATCGCAGCGATCGTATGCTCGATCAGCGGCAGGCCGCCGCGCTGCGAATAGGATGTATATTGGTCCGTACCCGAACCGATAACCAGCTCGCCCTTGTCGGACTGGCTGATATAAGCGTGGACCGCGTTCGACATGACAACGCAGGGGAAAATCGGCTTGATCGGCTCCGACACCAGCGCCTGCAGCGGGTAGCTTTCGAGCGGCAGGCGCACACCCGCCGTGTCCATCACAACAGAGGTGTGGCCGGCGGCGGAAACCGCGACCTTCTTCGCCTTGATGAAGCCCCTCGCCGTCTCGACGCCCGCAACGGAGCCGTCTGCGTTACGGCGAATGGCGGTGACCGGGCAGTTCTGGATGATATCGACACCACGGGCGGCAGCGCCGCGCGCATAACCCCAGGCAACCGCATCGTGGCGCGCCGTGCCGGCCCGTTCCTGAAGCGCACCGCCCATGACAGGATAACGCGCATTCGGCGCAATGCTGAGCGGCGGGCAATAGTCCTTGCATTCTTCCGGGGTAAGCCAGCGATTGTCCACACCGTTCAAACGGTTGGAATGGATGTGGCGCTTGAAGCTCTGCACGTCATGCACATTGTGGGCCAGCATCAGCACGCCGCGCCTTGAATACATGACGTTGTAGTTCAGCTCCTGGCTCAAATTCTCCCAGAGATCGACGGCGTGATCGTAAAGACGGGCGCTCTCGTCATAGAGATAGTTGGAGCGGATGATCGTGGTGTTGCGGCCGGTATTACCGCCGCCGAGCCAGCCCTTGTCGATGACGGCGACATTGGTGATGCCGTGCTGGCTGGCCAGATAATAGGCGGCGCCCAGACCATGGCCGCCGGCGCCGACGATGACCACGTCATATTCGGTTTTCGGCTGGCTGTCCGGCCACTGCTCGTCCCAGTTCTTGTGGCCGGTCAGGGCATTCCGCAAAAGATTGAAAGCATTAAAACGCGTCATGAGCGGACCCGATGGTTGGAAAATCTCGTGT
The DNA here is from genome assembly GCF_900188475.1 of Agrobacterium sp. 719_389. Lineage (NCBI taxonomy): Bacteria > Pseudomonadati > Pseudomonadota > Alphaproteobacteria > Hyphomicrobiales > Rhizobiaceae > Agrobacterium > Agrobacterium sp. 719_389. The sequence continues at coordinate 61,820 of NZ_FYEM01000007.1, read as the reverse complement.
CGTAAACGCTATGAGCATTTGCCGCGCCGCGGCTGGACAATCGCGTCTGTTTGCATGAATATTTGCGTCATGACTTCACACCGCGCCAGAAAACGCCTCAGCGTCGCCTTCCTGCTTGCCGACCGCTTCACACTGTCGGCCTTTGCGAATTTCGTTGATGTGCTGCGCCTTGCCGCTGATGAGGCGGACCGTTCCCGGCCGATCCTGTGCGAATGGTCGGTGCTCTCGGCAACGCTCGGCAGCGTGCAATCGAGCTGCGGCGTGAAGGTGCAGCCGGATACACGGCTGATGGACGCCGGGCACTACGACTATATCGTCGTTGTCGGCGGCTTGATCAGCGATCACAGCGCCCTGCCGCAGGAAGCGCTGCGGTTCCTAAAAGACCGGGCGGCGGCGGGCATTCCCATCGTCGGGCTCTGCACCGGTGTTTTCATTCTGCACGAAGCGGGCCTGCTTGATGGTTATCGCTGCTGCGTGAGCTGGTTCCACCATCAGGATTTTCTCGACCGTTTCGATACCGTCCAGATGATCTCCGACCAGATCTTCGTCATCGACCGCGACCGGCTGACCTGTTCCGGTGGTCACGGCGCCGCGCATCTGGCAGCCTTCCTCGTCGAGCGCCATGTCGGCCAGTCAGCCGCCATCAAAAGCCTCAACATCATGATGATCGACAGCGCGCTGAGCGGCGAAAAACCCCAGCCCGGCCAGCAGAGCACGCGCAAGGCCAATGATCCCCTCGTCAAAAAAGCGATCCTGCGGATGCAGCAGAATATCGAGGTTCCGAAAACCGTGCTGGAACTGGCGAGCGACCTCGGCCTTGGCCGCCGCAGTCTCGAACGGCGTTTCCTCACCGACCTGAACGCGACGCCGTCCAAGGTCTATCTCGAGCTTCGGCTGGACCGTGCGCTCTCCCTCCTGCGCACCACGCATGACCCGATCACCCAGATTGCGCTCGCCACCGGTTTCTGCGACGCGCCACATCTTTCCCGCACCCTGCGAACCGAGCGCGGTTTCACGCCCAGCGAATATCGCAAGACACAGGCCGGCCACACGGCAACCGACGAGGAATTCGCCGTCGGCGTGCTGCTTCCGCAAGCCTGAAATATGTTGCAGCGGTCTAGGAACCCGCAGTCATAAAGGTCAGACGGGTGAAAGCCGTATAATTGGATTCCGACACCATCAGGGCGGCGAAGACAAGCACGAGGACCGGCGGGAGCAGGATGACGTAGATCAAGACCAGCCGCTCCCAGGCCAGATGCATGAAAATCGCGATGATCAGCCCCGCCTTCAGCAGCATGAATACGATGATCAAAGACCATCTGGGATAGCCCTGAATGCCGAGATAATCGACCAGATAGGAGAAGGTGCTGAGGACAAAAAGCAATCCCCAGGCCACCATGTAAAGTCTTATCGGATGCTGCCGTGACTGTTCCTGTGCCATGATGCCATCCTCACTCACCACAGATAGAAAAATGCAAAGATGAAGACCCACACCAGATCGACGAAGTGCCAATAAAGCCCCACGATCTCCACAACCTCGTAGTGCCCCTTGCGGCTGGTAAAAAATCCGCGCCTTTCCTGATCGAAATCTCCCCGCCATACCTTGCGCGCGATGATGAGGAGGAACAGCACGCCTATCGAGACATGGGTGCCGTGAAAGCCAGTGATCATGAAGAAAGTCGAACCGAATTGCGCCGCACCCCAGGGGTTTTCCCATGGACGCACACCTTCCCCGATCAGTTTCGTCCATTCGAATGCCTGCATTCCGACGAATGTCGCGCCAAGGAGGGCCGTTACCACCATCAGCGCGGCAGTTTTGCGACGATCGCGGCGGTATCCGAAATTGACGGCCATGGCCATCGTGCCGCTGCTGCTGATGAGGACGAAGGTCATGATGGCAATCAGGATCAGCGGAATGTCCTTGCCGCCAATCGTCAGCGCAAAAACCTCGCTCGGATTGGGCCAGGCGACGGTGGTCGACATGCGCGCGGACATATAGGCCAGAAGGAAACAGCCGAAAATGAAGATGTCGCTGAGGATGAAGATCCACATCATCGCCTTGCCCCAGGAGACGTTCTTGAACGCCCGCTGGTCCGATGACAGATCGGCGGCAACGCCGCGCAGTCCCGTGGGGCGCAGGGGCGGATCGCTTGCTGGCCTTTCCATGGATGCGGTCATGATCGACACTCCTTAGAGGATTTCCAGTAAAAGTGCGGAGCGCTTTACGTCCGGAAAATCCGATGCTTTGATAGAACTTAGAGCGGCGGGACGTGCTCGAGCACATCTCCCGCCCTCTAGCTGACCAATTGACGGCATAGATCGACAAAACTATTCGCCCAGCCTGCAAAAAGCGCAAAAAGGATCAGCCATATCACCAGCATGAAATGCCAGTAGATGGCGCACAGCTCTACGCTCAGGCGCGTCCTTGCCGACAGGGGTTCGCTCCGGGTGCGTATTGCGGTGCGTCCAAGCACGCAGAGCCCGCCCGCTATATGCAGGCCGTGCAGCCCGGTGATCATGTAAAAGAAACTGTTGGATGGGTTATCCGCCAGCACATAGCCCGCGGAGGTGAGTTGCCACCACGCCAGAAACTGCCCGGCGACGAAGAGAACGGCCGTCGCAAAGGCTGCTGCAAGAGCCGTGTTCAGCCTGTCCCGGCGACCGGCGCCGGCTTCGGTTTTCGCCCATTGCAGCGCGAGACTACTGGCGGCAAGCGCCGCAGTATTGGCCCATAACAGCCCGGGAAGGGGGATGCCCCACCAGTCCGCGCCGCCCATGCGGCCGAGATAGGCGCTGATGAGCAGCGTGAACAGCGCGCCCACGACACCCAGAAAAATGCCGAGCCCGAGTTTCGCTATTGTTGCCGACGATCCCTGCATCTGCGGCGCATCGCCCGCCACTCCCACTTCCAGCCATGGCTTTGACGTCAACCGCTGCCCCGCCATCCACCAGGCGATGATGCCGGCAACACCCGCCATGAAAATGAGAATGGCGATCATGACAGAGCCCTTTCGGACGGTCCGGCCGCAGCCGGCTGGTTTTGCGGCAGGAAGTCCTCATCTGCGCCGGGCACGCTGTAGTCATAAGGCCAGCGATAGACGACCGGCAGCTCCTTGCCCCAGTTTCCATGAACGGGCGGGGTCTGCGGCGTTTGCCATTCCAGTGTCGTCGCCCGCCACGGATTGCCGCCGGCCTTTTTGCCCCAGCGAAGGCTCCAGGCGAGATTGAACAGGAACAGCAGTTGCGCGGCGCCGACGACCAGTGCCGCAACGGAGATGAACATGTTGAGCGTGTGTGCCGAGGGTGGGATGAAAGCGGTCTCGCCCAGCTCGTAATAACGGCGCGGCACGCCCATCAGGCCGAGATAATGCATCGGGAAGAAGATGGCATAAGCGCCGAGAAAGGTGATCCAGAAGTGGATATGCCCCATCGCCGCGTTCAGCATCCGGCCCGTGACTTTCGGATACCAATGGTGGATCGCGCCGAAAATCACCATGATCGGCGCGACCCCCATCACCATATGAAAATGCGCGACGACGAACATCGTATCCGAAAGAGGAACGTCTACGACGACATTGCCGAGGAAAAGACCGGTCAGTCCGCCATTGATGAATGTGACGATGAAGGCGAGCGAAAACAGCATCGGCAAGGTCAAATGGATATCGCCGCGCCAGAGCGTGAGCACCCAGTTATAGACCTTGATCGCCGTCGGCACGGCGATGATCAGCGTCGTGGTCGCAAAAAAGAAGCCGAAATTCGGGTTCATGCCGCTGACATACATGTGATGCGCCCAGACGACGAAGCTCAGCGCCGCGATGATGACGATCGCCCAGACCATCATCCGGTAACCGAAGATGTTCTTGCGTGCATGGGTGCTGATCAAATCCGAGACGATGCCGAAGGCCGGAAGTGCGACGATATAGACTTCCGGATGGCCGAAGAACCAGAACAGGTGCTGGAACAGGATGGGGCTGCCGCCCTCCTGCTTCAGCTGTTCGCCCATCTCGACAATGGCGGGCATGAAGAAGCTCGTGCCGAGCAGCCGGTCGAACAACATCATGACGGCGGCAACGAGAAGCGCCGGGAAGGCGAGAAGCGCCATGGCGGTCGCCGTGAAGATACCCCAGATCGTCAGGGGCATGCGCATCAGCGTCATGCCGCGCGTGCGCCCTTGGAGCACGGTGACGACGTAATTCAGCCCGCCCAAAGTGAAGCCGATGATGAAAAGGATCAGCGAGGACAGCATCAGGATGATGCCCCAGTCGCGCCCGCCCGGCGTTCCCGACAGCAGCGCCTGCGGTGGATAAAGCGTCCAGCCCGCGCCCGTCGGCCCGCCGGGCGCGAAGAAACCGGCGACCAGCACGAGGACTGCGAGAAGATAGAGCCAGTAGCTCAGCATATTCGCATAGGGGAACACCATGTCGCGCGCGCCGAGCATCAGCGGGATCAGATAATTGCCGAAACCGCCGAGAAACAGGGCAGTAAGCAGGTAAATCACCATGATCATGCCGTGCATGGTGATGAACTGATAATAATGTTCCGCGTCGATGAAGGAGAAATAACCGGGAAAGCCGAGTTGCAGGCGCATCAGCCAGGACAGCACCAGCGCCACCATGCCGATTGCCGTCGCAGTCAGGAAATATTGAATGGCGATGATCTTGGCATCCTGGCTGAAGACATATTTCGTCCACCAGCTTTTCGGGTGATAAAGCTCGACATCCTCGACCTCAGCGGGCTGGATGACCTGCCCCGCGCCGGATCCAATCTCGACCATCTTCCGTCCTCCCTGTTTCCTCCGGCGCAGCTTTTCCCTTCAACGATGCATGGCGTTCATCTGGCTGCCGACTTTTCCGCCAAAGCCAGCGATTTCGAGAAAGTCGGTTGCTGCTGTAGCCAGGCCTGATAGTCAGCCTCGGTATCGACGACGACCGTGCCGCGCATCTGCGGATGGCCGACGCCGCACAGTTCCGCGCAGAGAACCTCGAAGGTTCCCGTCCGCGTCGGGGTGAACCAGTAATAGGTGACCGAACCGGGGATCATGTCCATCTTGGCCCGGAACTCCGGCACGTAGAAATCATGCACCACGTCAATCGCGCGCAGCAGCATTTTCACCGGCCTGCCGGCGGGCAAATGCAGCTCGCCGCCTTCAACGATGACATCGTCCATTCCGGCGGGGTCGTTTCTGTTCAAACCGAGAGGATTGTCCGGTGCAATAGCGCGCGTATCCGCCCGTCCGAGCCGGCCATCCGCACCGGGCAGCCGGAAACTCCATTGCCATTGCTGACCGACGACTTCCACCTCGCTGGCGCCATCAGGCACGGTCACGAACTGGTTCCACACGAAGAGGCCCGGCAGAAGCATGGCAGCCACGCCGACCCCGGTTCCTCCGGCCAGCCACCCTTCCAGGCGCTTGTTTTCAGGCTGGTATGCCGCCCGGTTTCCGGTTCGGTGCCTGAAACGGAAGACGCAATAGGCGACGAACAACACGATGGCGGAAAAAACGAAACCGGTAATCCAGAAGGTGATGATGATCGTATTGTCGATATAGCTCCAGTTGGAGGCAATCGGCGTCCACCACCAAGGGCTCAGCAGGTGGAATGCAATCGACCCCACCACCAGCAGAACGAGAACCACAACGACAGCCATCGTCTCCTCCCCTGACACGGCCGCGACTATTTCTACAATCCTATCGCGAAACGTATTAGCATTATCTCATGAACGGTTCGGGCGAGCAATTGCGGTAACAGCAGCGGTTCGCCGCTCATTCGGCCCTATCCTGCCGATCCACCCCGGCGAAAGACAGCTCTTCGGCACACATCTTTCGCTACTTGGAGTATTGCTTCAGATAGGCGATGAGATTGGTGATGTCGGTGTCATCCTTCACCCCGGCAAAGGCCATTTTTGTGCCCTTCACCTTAGCCTTGGGGTCGTGCAGATAATCGCGAAGTGATGTCTCGTCCCACACCAGCCCGGCCTTGCCCGCATCCTGCATCGCCTGGGAATAGGCGAAATTCGGATGGGTGCCGGCGGTTCGGCCGAACAGGCCGTTCAGCGAGGGACCGACCTTGTTCTGGTCGGTTTCGGCGACATGACAAATGCCGCATTTTTTGAAAACCGTCGCGCCGGCGGCAGGGTCGCCCTCCTGTGCGTGCGCATCAAGCGGAAGGGTAATGGCGAAAAGCAGACAGATGGCAGGAAAACGATACGACATGGCATCCTCACGCGCTCCATCGCCATCCCGGCCGCCACGGCTCCCTCAGGAGAGCCGCAACGGCGGGAAGGATGATCGACAGCTAGATTTCCGTTATGAGTTCAAGGCATACGGTTTGGATAAACGGGGACGATCAATTTCCGATAAAGGTGCCAGGTTGCATGTCCGAGGATGGGCATGATGACAGCAAGGCCGACGAAAACCGGGATTGTGCCGACGACGAGCAGCGCCGCGACGATCACCCCCCAAAGCGCAACGGGAACCGGATTGGCAAGCGTGGCGCGTATGCTCGCATCCACCGCCGCGACTGCGCCGACATCCCGATCCAGCAGCAGCGGGAACGCCACCACCGTTGTCGCCAGCACAATGACCGCGAAAACAAAACCGGCAAGATTCCCCCAGATTATCAGGGAAAGTCCCTGCGGGGTGGTCAGCACGTCTGACAGAAAGGTTGAGAGCGAGGCCGGACCGGCCGCATCGAACGTCGTGGTGTAGAGGTGCTGCGCAACAATCAGCCAGACGGCGAAAAGCACGAACAGCATGACGGCGACCGCGATAATCGACGGCAGGGCCGGAGAGTGACGAACCTCCAGCGCATGACGCCAGGAGCTATCCAACCCCTGCTCGCGTCGGCGGCTGATTTCATAAAGACCGATGGCCGCAATCGGACCGATCAGCGCAAAACCTGACATCAAGGGATAAATCAGCGGCAACAGATTGGCGCCGGAACTCCACATGACCAGAAAAACACCCGCAATGGGATACATAAGACAGAGAAAGACATAATGGGACGGCTTCTCTTTGAAGTCATCAAGCCCCAGCCTCAATGCATCGACAATATCCGCGAAACCAATCTTGCGGACTTCGGGGCGGGTAAATTCACCGGTCGCACCGGCCATGACATGGAATGCCGTCATAGCACTTCTCCTCCTGCGCCATGATCCGGCTGGCGGCGTGGAAACGCCTGGAGACTTTATCCGCGCGTCAAACCGCAACCGGCTAAATTGTAATTTATCAAATCCGGGCGCCTTTGTCGCCTGTTCTTTAAATTAGAGAAATTAGATGCTCGTCGTCAGCGCGACCGGGGGCAACGCCGGTCCTTCGAAGACAATCCCGCCGGGGGGCTCCTCGCATCGGCAAACTGGCCAGCCATGGAGGAAAACACCTCCACCTGCCGAGGCTGATCCGCTTCTTCATGTTTTCTCTTGAAAGGCGCCTGGCTTGCGAGCGCGAGGACAGAATGCTGATCGGCCGTATCAAAGGCGTGACTGGGGCCCGTCCGAGCATAATTCAAAACGAATTCAGTCTTCGGCGCATCCTTCTCTTTCGCCGAGATCATAGATGCGTCCGGTGAGCCAGGCGGGCCAGTCCCGTTCAAAGAAGGATTTCTGGCTTTCATCGAAGACACGGTTGGGACGCGTCGATGTCGCCATATCCTCACCTTCGAGCCTGACGACAATCTGTTCGCTTCGATGATCGTCTTTCTCCCTGCGAAAGCGGAATTCATGCAGGGGGCCCGCATTGACGTTCGGAACCAGTTCACCGTCAGCGTCGCAGATCGCGCGTGCGCCCCGGCTGCCCCCGCCGTTGCGAATGAAGTAATCCAATGCCGTGAGTACGGCCTCGGACGCTATCGCCATCTGTTGCCACTGAACGGCGCGAACCGCCTCTGCTGCCCGTCCGTAAGCGATCCCGTTCAAGCGGATCGTTGCATTGAGCGAACGCGCCTCGGCAAGCGCCTGAGAAACACTTTCGGCATCGCATATCATCCCCGCCTTGTCGCTCATGCGGGACTGGATTTCGGTGCGGATGTCCCTGGCGGACAGGCGACTATCCTCCTTCAGAATGGCAAGCAGGCCGTCGAGCCCCGCTAACGCCACCGCCTCGATATTTCCCGATGACGAAGATTTCGCGCGACGGCTTGCGCCGATATGTTCGGCTACGCGTGTGCCGAACACCTGCCCGGCATTCAATGCCGCGCCGCCCGGTCGTGTCACCCCATGTGTTCCAGCGGCCTCGCCGACGGAATAACAGCCCGCCAGATTGGTCCGCCCCCAGGTATCGACCATGATACCGCCGTTCATGTGCTGGTTGTTCACCGCAAACTCCAGCGGCTCACTGGCAATGTCGATTTTGTAGCGCCGGTAGAGTTCGATCGCGAGCGGGTTCATATGCAGCAACCGGTCGATCGGCAGTTCCTTCATCGCGCCGGCGTTTTCGATGTAGCTGCGGACATCGGTATCAAGACGATCAAGGCTGAACGGAAGATCACCGGGAACCGCCAGCGGATTGCGATTGAAATCCATGAAGACCCGCCGCCCGGCCGCCGACTCGCGGAAGATTGCAAGGTCGACCAGACTTGAGCCGAAATCGAGCATCCGGGTCGAATGGAAGGGCCATTGGTAGCCCTTTCGGAAAATGTTGGAGGCCATTTCCTGCGTGTTGCGATAGTAGTCCGCCAAAAAATGGTGCTCTTTGCCCTCGGCATCCAGCGAATAAATGTGAGGAATGGCCTGAACATAGGTTCCCGACAGGTTCCATGGAAACCCCTCCCGCCGCGTGCCGATGCCGAACTGGCTTTCCGTGAGGTTTACAAGGTCTATCCCCGCTTCCAGCGCCAGCCCCAGAGAGCCGAAGCAGCCATTCGGATAGACGCTGTCGCGATAAAGTTCACCCGGTCCTCCGGCTGCAAGGACAATCACCGCACACATGAACAGAGCAATCCCGAACGGATTGGTGTCGCTGCGCTCATGAGGCTGCATGGCGAGGACGCCGACGACCCGTCTTTCGTCCTTCAAACCTTCGGTCAGTATTTTGACGACGGTGGTATGATTGTGAAACGGGATATCGAGGCGGATCGCTTCATCCGCAAGCACCTTGACCATCAACCGCGATGTCCTCGGACCGCAACTGGTCGCGCGGCCGACTTCGTCGTGGTCGGTCTGATATCTCAGCGTCCCACCCAGCGGGTCCTGCGGCAAGGGCAATCCGAGGAATTGCAGCGAGGCCATCATGCGCGCCGATCCGACCGCCTCGACATAGGCGGTGTCCTCGTCCATGGCGCCACCGCTGCGGATAGCGCGCGCCATTGCCTTGAAGTTGTCGCCCTGATCGGCCGTGTTTACGGTGTGGAGCGTTTGTTTGTCTGATCCCGAACAGGCGGATGTCCCACCCCACGCGCTCTGGCTGAGGATGACGACGTCATCGCCGCGCCGCTTCATTTCCACCGCGGCCCGCAGCCCGGCGGCACCGGAGCCGACCACGACGCAGCCGGCGCGATGAACCGGGACATCGATACCGCCGAGAGAGATCATCTCCATGGAGCCGGGCGCATTCGGCAAACGCGGCATGTTCACATCCGTGAGCGCGTCAAGAATATGCTGCGGGACGGTCGCGTCCATGAGCGTTGTACTCCTCGTAAATTGCCTTGCAGGCTTCGTCTCGGGTTCGCATCAAGACCGCCTGATCCGCGAAATGACTATCGAACCTGCGCGCGCGCCCTTGGACGCGTTTCATTGCGTTCGTACGAAAAAATCGCCGGTGCAAGGGGGCCAAGTCCTCTTATCAGATCCGCACCTTTCTCTCCGACCATGATCGTCGGCGCATTGGTGTTGCACGAGGGAACGCGCGGCATGACGGAGGAATCGCAGACGCGCAGCCCTTCCAGACCGTGAACCTTGAGATCAAGGCCGACGACGGATTCCGGCCCGTTGCCCATCTTGCAGGTGCCGACGGGATGGTGATCGGTCTTGGCGTTCGCGCAGCCGTATTCGAAAAGCTCATCATCCGTCATGACCTTGGGGCCGGGAAGACGTTCCGCCATGATGTATGGCTTCAACGCCGCCTGCTGGAATATCTCACGGGCGATCTTGAGGCCTTCCAGCGACATCTTCCGGTCATGGGGATCGGACCAGTAATTGGGATCGATCAGCGGCGCGGCGGCCGGATCGGAGGATGACAGCCGCACGGTTCCGCGCGATCTGGGATGAAGATAGGCGGAATTCAGCGTGACCCCGGCGTTTTTCAGCCGCTCCACGCCCGCCTCGATACCCGACCCCAATCCCAGATGGAACTGGATATCCGGCGAGCGCGCGTCCGGGTCCGCATACCAGAAGCCGCCCGTTTCAAATAGCGAGGAAGCAACCGGGCCGGTACGGAACAGAATATACTCAAGCCCCGCCCATATCGTCCGATGAAGCTTGGCGACGCCGTCATAGGTATGGTCGCCGGTGCATTCGGCAATCACGAAAAGATCGAGATGATCCTGCAGGTTCGAACCGACGCCGGGCAGGTCATGCAGCACCTTCACGCCCACGGATTTCAGATGGTCCGCCGGGCCGATGCCCGATTGCTGAAGAAGCTTGGGGGAGCCGATGGCGCCGGAAGAGACGAGGACTTCCCGTTCGGCGCGGATGATTTCCGAGCCGGATTTTCCGACAACCTCTACCCCTATGGCGCGTTTTCCTTCCAGAACGATGCGGGAGACGCGTGCACCGAGTTTGATTGTCAGGTTCTTGCGATGACGGATCGGGTTGAGATAGGCGAGCGATGCGGACGATCTGCGGCGGTTGCGCTGGGTGAGCTGATAGAAGCCGACGCCGGCCTGCTGCCGGCCGTTGAAATCGTGATTATAGGGTATGCCGAGTTCCTGGCCTGCTCGAATGTAAGCATCGCAGATGGGCAGGGCCGAAACCGGCATGGAGACGCCAAGCGGTCCGCCATAGGAATGATAATCGTCGGCAAAACGCTGATTGTCTTCGGCGCGTTTGTAATAGGGCAGGATGTCGCGATAGCTCCAGCCGTCACAGCCATCCTCGGAGACCCATGTGTCGTAGTCGGCCGCATTGCCGCGCGTATAAAGCTGGGCATTGATCGATGAGCCGCCGCCCAGCACCTTGGCCTGGGTGTACCGTAACACCCTGCCCTTCATGTGCTTCTGCGGCACGGTCTCCCAGCCCCAGCTCGCCACGCCTTTGGTCATCTTGGCAAAACCGGCGGGCATATGGAAAAGCGGGTTCCAGTCTCCCCCACCGGCTTCGAGCAGCAGGACGTTGACATCCGGGTCTTCGCTCAAACGGTTGGCAAGCACACATCCAGCGGGGCCGGCACCGGTGATGATATAGTCGAAACGCATCGAACTATCCTGTTACACTTGAGTAATCTGATGACCGCCGCCCACATAAAGCGACATCGCGGTCATGAAATGGGGTGTCGGGGTCGTCGGCCTCATGGGGCGAGGTCCTCCGTCGAGATATGATGGGCAACCCTCAGCGCCTGGCTCGCAATGGTGAGAGCCGGATTGACGGCGGCCGACGTCGGGATAAAGCTGGCATCGACAACGAAAAGATTGCGGTGGTCATAGGAACGGCAGAAGGGATCGAGCGGCGCGGTCGCCGGGTCGCTACCCATGCGGATCGTGCCGCACTGATGCGACGGCGTGCGTTTATCGAACGGTTTCGACAGGACGATCGGGAAACCGATCGATTTGAGGATGCCTTTCAATTTCGCAACCAGCGCCAGATGAGCGTCCCAGTTCGTCCGCCGCCAGTGGAGCACGATGCGATTTCCGTCGACCATTATCCGGCTGTCGGGATGAGGAATGTCTTCGCTCATGGCGTAGAAATCGATCGCGTGCCCGGTCAGTTGCCGGAGCAGCCATTCCGGCATGCGGGGCATTGCTCCCTTCAAGATCGCCGGGGAAATCTTGCCGAGCAGTTGGACGTTGCCAAGCGGCGGCCCGCCCTCGCCGTCGGACAGATAGAAATCATTGAAGCCGAATGTCTTCTGATAGACGGCCGTGTTGCGGAAGCTTGGCGACACGGCGATCACCGCCGACGAATTGTGGTTCATGAAGTTTCGCCCGACCTGATCGGAGGAATTCGCCAGACCCTTCGGATATCGCTCATCCGCCGAGCGCAGAAGCAGCACGGCAGACTGCACGGCTCCCGCAGACAGGATCACCAGTTTCGGCGTGACCGAGCGGGCCTCGCCGTGCTTTTCAAAATGGACACGCTCAATGCTGCCGCTCTGTCCGGCCTCAAGTCTGGTCACTCTGGCGGCGGTTTCGATTTTGACGTTCGGATATTCAAGGGCCTTGAGAAGCGCCGCGGTCTCCGCATCCATCTTTCCATCGCGAGAATTTGGATGGGCATCCCACGGTGTCGGGCCTTTCGAGAGCCATTTTTCGATATCGATGGCAAGCGGCAGGGAGAAGGGATGCAGGCCTTTCGCCTTCAGGCGCGCCCGCACATCCGCCACAGGCGGCTCGTCCGCAACCGGGGAAAATAAATATGCGGTGGAATGTTCGGGTTCAGTCGGGTCTTGGCCCAGCGCGCCGCGAACCTGATACATCGCCTCCGCCTTGCTGTACCATGGCTCCAGCTCCTCATAAGGAAACGGCCATGCGGGAGACACGCCTTCCCTGTGCCTGATCTCGCTGAAGTCTTCCTTGCGATAGCGCGACAGCACCGCGCCGTAGAATTTCGAATTTCCGCCGACATTGTAATAATTGCCGGGATTGAACGCAGCGCCATTGGCCTCGTACCAATTCTCCTTTGGGCGAAAATGGCCCTTTTGAAAGATGGCGCGCTGGTCGCGATTGATCGGGCTGTCGGCGATGTAATCGCCGGCTTCAAGGATCAGGATGTCAGCGCCTGTCGCCGCAAGCCCGGCGGCAATCGTCGCGCCGCCGATACCGGAGCCGATAATGACAATGTCTGGACTGTTCATCATGCCGATCCACCAAATATTCAGGCAATACGCGCCTGGCTCGTCGGATCGAAGAACACGGCCTTGTCGAGGTTGAAGGCAAGGCGGGCGTTCTGGCCGGCATGAATACGGGCATCGGCACGCAGGCGGGCAACGACCTCCTTACCGCCGAGCTTGGTGACGGCGAATGTATCCGATCCGGCCGGCTCCACGACCTCGATGTGGCATTCTCCCTCTGCAAGCGTTCTGGCGTTCCGGTCCGCCCCTTCCGGGTCTGTCAGAGCTTCTGGACGAATGCCGAAAATGACCTGCCTGCCCGCATGGGACGCCAGCGCCTCCTTGCCGGCGGCGACGGGAAGACGCATCGGCGCCCCATCGGGTCTCGCAAGGGAAACGGAAAGTCCGGCCGCGTCCTGTTCGATGGTGCCGGTCAGAAGGTTCATGGCGGGCGAGCCCATGAAATCGGCGACGAACATGTTCGCCGGATTATTGTAAATCTCGGCGGGCGAGCCGAATTGTTGCAGAACGCCGTCCTTCAGAACCGCGATCTTCGTCGCCAGCGTCATCGCCTCGATCTGATCGTGGGTCACGTAGACGATCGTCGTCTTCATCCGCTGGTGAAGCCGCTTGATCTCGGTGCGCATATCGACGCGCAGCTTGGCGTCGAGGTTGGACAGCGGCTCATCGAAAAGAAAGACCTGGGGGTTGCGCACCAGCGCACGGCCCATGGCGACGCGCTGCCTTTGGCCGCCCGACAATTGGCTCGGCTTGCGGTCAAGGAGATGGCCGATCTGGAGAATATCGGCGACCTGCCTGATCGCCTTCTCGCGCTCTTCCTTCGGAACCTTGCGGATTTCCATGCCAAAGGCGATGTTCCCGGCAACGGTCATGTTGGGATAGAGCGCGTAGGACTGAAACACCATGGCGATATCCCGCTGCGACGGCGGCAGACCGGCAACGTTGCGCCCGTTGATCGAGATCGTGCCTGACGTGATGGGCTCCAGCCCGGCAATGGTGTTGAGCAGGGTGGATTTGCCGCAGCCGGAAGGTCCGACGAGCACCAGAAAACCGCCCTCCTCGATTTCAATATTGATGTCCTTTAGAATTTCCAGCGCGCCGTAGGACTTGCGCAGATGCGAGATTTCGAGAAACGACATGGTTTATCCTTTCACAGCGCCGGACATGAGACCCCGTACGAAATAGCGGCCGGAGACGATGTAAACGATGAGGGTTGGCAGGGCGGCGAGGATCGCGCCCGCGAAATGGACGTTGTATTCCTTGACCCCCGTGGATGAGGACACGAGATTGTTGAGCGCCACCGTCATCGGGGTCGAGGACGCACCCGAAAACGAGGCGCCGAACAGGAAATCATTCCAGATATTGGTGAACTGCCAGATGACCGAGACTACGATGATCGGTCCCGATGACGGCAGCAGGATGCGGCGGAAAATCTGGAAGAAACTCGCACCGTCGATCTGCGCCGCCCGGACGAGTTCCGTCGGGAAGGCTTCATAGTAGTTGCGGAAATAGAGCGTGGTGAAGCCGAGACCATAGATCACATGCACCATGATCAGGCCCCAGATCGAACCGGCCAAACCCAGCGTACCAAGGATGCGCGCCATGGGGATCAGCACGATCTGGAACGGGATGAAGCATGAAAGAAGCAGCAGCCCGAAGAAGACGTTCGAACCGCGAAAGCTCCACTTGGTCAGAACGTAACCGTTCAACGCGCCAACGATGGTGGAGATCGCGACAGCCGGAACGACCATCAGGATCGAATTGATGAAGAAGGGCTTGAGGCCCGTCGGCTGAACGCCGATCTGCGCCGTGGACCAGGCGGAGAGCCACGGTTCAATCGTCCACACCTGCGGCAGGTTCAGCATGCCGCCCTGCCGGATTTCGTCCAGCGGTTTCAGCGAATTGACCACCATGACGTAGAGCGGCAGCATGTAGTAGATGGCGAAGAATATCAGCGCCAGATAGATCAGCGCGCGCGTCAGATGGCCGTGGCTGATTGCGTTTTGCTGGTTTGGAGCGCCGCTCATCAGCGTTTCCCTCCGCGAATTTCCGAATAGAGATAGGGCACGATGATCGAGAAGATCATGATGAGCATGATGATCGCCGACGATGCACCGATGCCCATGGAGTTGCGCGTGAACGTGTAGGAATACATGAATGTCGCTGGCAGCTCGGTCGCCTGCCCCGGCCCGCCGCCCGTCAACGCAACCACGAGGTCATAGGCTTTGATTGCGAGGTGAGCGAGAACGACGAATGCGGACAGGAAGACCGGCCGCATCAGTGGAATGATGATGCGGCGATAGGTCATGACGGTGGAAGCGCCGTCGATCTGGGCCGCCTTGATGATTTCATTGTCGACACCACGAAGACCGGCCAGAAACATCGCCATGACAAAGCCCGAGGACTGCCAGACCGCCGCGATCACCACGCAGTAGATGGCGTAGTTGCGGTCCTTGATCCACGCAAACTGGAAGCTTTCCCAGCCCCACAGATGCATGGTGTTCTGCAGGCCGATGCCGGGGTCCAGAAACCATTTCCACGCCGTGCCCGTGACGATGAAAGACAGCGCCATGGGGTAGAGATAGATCGGCCGCAGGAAGCCTTCGCCGCGGATTTTCTGGTCGAGCAGGATCGCCAGAAACAGGCCGAGAACCGAGCAGATGATGATGTAAAGCGACGCGAAGATCGCGAGGTTGCTGATCGCCCGCCACCAGTGCGGCAGCGCCCAGAGCCGCTGGTAATTCAGAAGCCCGACGAAATTGTAGGAGGGCAGCATCTTACTGTCCGTCAACGACAGGAAACCCGTATAGGCGATAAAGCCGTATACAAAAATGATAATGACGACGAAGCTTGGAGCCAGAACAAGCTTCGGTAACAGCTCCTGAAGTCGACTACGACCAGTCATCGCGCAGATATCCTTGATCCTTGAAACAGCGCCCGACGCTTGCCGTTTCCGTCAATGAGAGCATTTCCAGGAAAAGTGGACCCCGGTTTTCCGTTCGGAAATGCGACAAAACAAAGAGTTTAGGTAGCCGAAGGCGACAGGCTGCCTGCAAGGCGCCCGGACGGTTCGACTGCGATTTCATGCGAGCATTGGTGCGGTGGGGTATGCCCCCACCGCATTTTTGCGCGTTTACTTTGCGGCTGCGACGGCAGCCGGCAGTTCGACGATTGCTTCATCCGCCGTCAGTTCACCGTTGAACTCACGGGTAACGACGTCATAGATCGCGTTCTTGACGGCAGCCGGGTTGGCGTGACCATGGGCCATCGAGCCGAAGAGCTTGCCGCTCTTGTCAGCTTCGGCAAGGTCGGCAATCGCCTTCTTGCCGCAGGCGTCAAAGGCCTCGTTCGACACATCGGAGCGGGCCGGAGCCGAACCCTTGACGACATTGAATGCCGACTGGAAGGTCGGGCTTTCAATTGCGGCGGCCATTTCCATCTGCGCCGGCACCTTGTCGGCGGCGACCTTGAACATGGCGAACTGGTCGGAGTTGAAGGTCACCGCCCCTTGCGTTTCAGGATAACGGACGCAGACAAAGTCCGTACCCGGCACCTTCTTCGCCTTGACGAATTCACCCTTCGCCCAGTCGCCCATGAACTGAACGCCGGCCTTGCCTTCGATGACCATGGCGGAAGCAAGGTTCCAGTCGCGACCGGAGAAGTTGTCATCCACGTAAGTGCGAAGTTTCGTCATGCGCTCGAAAGCGGTCTTCATCTTCTCGCCGCCAAGTGCTGCCGGGTCGAGGTCGATGAACGCCTGCTTGTAGAAATCCGTGCCGAGCGACAGCACGACCGCGTCGAAGATTGTTGCGTCCTGCCATGGCTGTCCACCAGCGGCGATGGGGGTAATGCCCTGCGCCTTGAAGTTGTCGAGCATGGCGATCAGTTCGTCCCAGTTCTTGGGCTCCTTGCCGCCGGCCTTGTCGAGCGCCGCCTTGTTGATCCACATCCAGTTGGTGGAATGCACATTCACGGGTGCGGCAATCCAGTGGCCGTCATATTTCGAGAAGCGCTGCAGGGCTTTCGGAATGACCTTGTCCCAGCCGTCTTTGGCGGCCAGTTCATCGAGATTGCCGAGAGCGCCTTCTTTCGCCCAGTCCTGAATGTCGAAACCGAGCATCTGCACGGCGGTCGGCGCGTTGCCGGCGGTAACGCGGGCGCGCAGCACCGTCATGGCTTCCGTGCCGCCGCCGCCGGCGACAGGCATATCGGTCCAGGAGATATTCTTCGCCTCAAGGTCCTTCTTCAGGACGTCGAGTGCGGCAGCCTCGCCGCCGGACGTCCACCAATGCAGGACTTCAACACTCTCCGCCGCCTGTGCGGCGCCGGCCATCATGGACACTGCCAATGCAGTGCCTGTCAGAAATTTGCGCATATGTTCCTCCCATTGTCGCAAATTAAAGCGAGGAATACCCCGCCCCGTCACCCGTCCTCCTCGGACGCAGTCAGTCTAACCGGCTAGAGCGGGATGGCGAAAAGTGTGTGCGGTTTTCGCCTGAAATCCCGCTCAATTCTATGATCTACGCCGGTTTTTCAGTCTGCGGCATCCACCAGCCGGTGCGTCCGCCAATATGCATGTTCAGGGTCTTGGTTTCCGTATAGTCCTCGACCGCATGGCGGCCGAGCTCCCGGCCGAGACCGGACTGCTTGTAACCTCCGAACGGCAGCTCGCTCGCGCCATCCATGAAGGTATTCATCCACACCGTACCGGCCCGCACGCGGCGTCCGATCGTCAGGCACGTATCGAAATCGCGGCTCCAGACGCCTGCGGACAGGCCGTAATCGACGGAGTTGGCAATTTCGATGGCTTCTGCGGTTGTCTCAAAGGTCAGAACCGAAAGGACCGGTCCGAAAACTTCTTCACGCGCAACGGCCATGACCGGCGTGACGTCGGAAAGAATGGTCGGCGACATGAACTGCCCCATTCCCAAGTCGAGCTTTTCTCCCCCATGAGCGATCTGTGCGCCGCTGTTTTTCGCATCTGAAACGTAACCGGAGATTTTTTCAAGATGCTGTGGCGTAATGATCGCGCCGACCTGTGTCGTCGAGTCCAGAGGATCGCCTACCTTTACCTTGCTGGCAAGTTCGCCGACGCGTTTGACCACATCCGCCGCGATGCTCTTGTGAAGAATAAGGCGCGACCCGGCATTGCAGCACTCGCCGGCATTAAAATAGGCCCCGAAGACAGCCGCGTCGATGAACGCATCGAGATCAGCGTCCGGAAATACGATCTGCGGGTTCTTGCCGCCCAGTTCAAGCGAGACCTTTTTCAGGCTTTGCGCGGCATTGACCATGGTCAGCTTGCCGACGCCCGTGGAACCGGTGAAAGAAACCATATCGACGGACGGATGCGAGGTCATGATCGAACCGACCTCGGCGCCGGTTCCCGTCACGATGTTGACCACACCCTTCGGCACGCCCGCTTCCTGCAGGATTTCGCCGAGAACAAGCGTCGAGCCGGAACTGAGTTCCGAGGGCTTTACAACCGTCGTGCAGCCGGCCGCCAGCGCAAAAGGCAACTTCTGACCGACGATCAGGAAAGGGAAATTCCAGGGTGTGATGATCGACACGACACCGATCGCTTCGCGCAGGACAACGCCGAGCGTGCCGTCACCGAGTGTGTTGTAGCTTTCGCCGTGCAAATCTCTCGCAAGTGCGGCGGCATAACGCCAGATATCGACGGAACCGGCGATTTCACCACGCACCTGGGTAATCGGTTTGCCGGCCTCGACCGCATCGAGATAGGCAAGTTCTTCGGATCGCGCGGCAATCAGGTCCGCAGCCTTCAACAAAATAGCCGAACGTTCGGAAGCAGTCATGCGAGGCCATGGGCCATTATCGAAAGCGGCGCGCGCGGCCGCTATCGCCCGTTCCGCATCGGCCTTGGTTCCGGATTGAAAACGACTGACGACGGAGCCATGGCCGGGCGCTACCCGCTCGATCGGGTCGACATTGCTTTCGATCCAGTTGCCGTCGATGAGCATCTTGAAATCTCGGGCCGTCCGGTCGCTCAGCATTTTCGGATTGATCAGAACCGTCATCACCATTCTCCGTTGAATATCGCCGGGCGCTTTGCGCCAAATGCCGCCACGCCTTCTTTCAGGTCGCCGGTCTTGGCAGCCAGGATGGAACCCAATGCTTCGATCGCCGTGCCATTGTCTTCACCGCTTGCCGAAGCGATCATCAATTTAACGATCTCGGACGCGGCCGGGCCACGCGCGGCAACACGTTGCGCATAGTCCTTCGCAGCGGTCAGAGCATTGCCCGTTGTGGTAACGGCATCGACAATCCCAAGCGCGAGCGCTTCCTGCGCACTGAATACCTCGCCACCGAGCGCCATCCGGCGCACGGGCTGGGCGCCGAACCGCTTGACCAGCCGCTGCGTGCCCGACCAGCCGGGCACCATTCCGAGGCTGGTTTCCGGCAGACCGATCTTGATCTGCTCCTCGGCGATGCGAATGTCGGCGATACCCGCCAGTTCAAGGCCGCCGCCGAGCGCATGGCCGTTCAGCGCGGCGATCAACGGCACCCGCAAGGTCGCAAGACGTTCAAAAACCCGGTGACCGTGGCGAACCCAAGCGTGGCCAAATTCCTGAGGCTGCATACCGCCCCATGCCTTGATATCGCCGCCGGCCGAAAAGCCCTGCCCCTGGCCCGTCAGGATCGCCACCCGGACCGTGCTGTTTGCCTCAACCTCATCGGCGGACGCCATCAGCGCGCCGAGCATATCGAGATCGAGAGCATTGCGTTTTTCCGGCCGCGACACCGTCATGATCGCGATGTGGCCGTCGACCTCGACGCGGACCATGCCATTAGCCATGGAAGGTTCCCTCCAGCACACGGGCGCTTTTTGTCGGCAGCGCAAGGCCGATATTGGCTGCGGCAAAAAGCGAGGCGTCCATCACCTTGAGATCATCGGCAACAATCAGTTTGAATTCGGACTGATCGAGGATTTGTGTCTGCAAGTCGATGCCTGGCGCGATCTCGGTCAACACCACGCCTTCCGGCGTCAGCTTCATCACGCAACGTTCGGTGACATAGGTGATGTCCTGACCCTGTTCGATTGCCCTGCGGCCGGAGAAGGTAACGTGCTCGACCTCGTTGACGAGCTTCTTCAGCTTGCCTTCTTTTTCGACGACAAGCCTGCCGTCATTGATCGACAACTTTGCCCCCGCATTGAACATGCCGGAAAAGACGATCTTTCTGGCCCGCGCCGTGATGTCGACAAAGCCGCCTGCGCCTGCGGTCACATGCGGACGGAAGGAAAGCTTCGAGACATTGACGGAGCCGTCCCGGCCAATTTCGAGGAAGGACAGAAGCGAGGCGTCGAAGCCGGCCCCCTGGAAATAGGTAAACTGATAGGGTGAAGGCATATAGGCGTCGGCGTTCGAGGCGCAGCCGAATGCGAAATCCAGGAGGGGAACCCCGCCGACTGCTCCCTGCTCGATCACCCAGGTCACCGCGCCATGCAGCCCTTCTTCCAGCAGAATTCTCGGTACGTTCGCCGAGATGCCGAAACCGAGATTGACGCAGCTGCCAGCCTCCAGCTCCTGCGCCACGCGACGGGCAATCACCTTCTGGATATTAAATTCCGGCACCTCGAATGAATCGAGCGGATGGAAAACCTCTCCCGATATCGCCGGATCATAGGCCGTCTGGGTCGTCTGCTTCTGATCGGGATCAACCACCACATAATCCACCAGCATGCCGGGCACCCGCACATCGTGCGGCTTGAGCGAGCCTTCCTTGGTGATGCGCTTCACCTGCGCAATGATGATGCCGCCATTGTTGCGGGCGGCCAGCGCCTGATCGAGGCCGCCGAGATAAGCGCCCTCATGTTCGTAGGAGAGATTGCCGCGCTCATCGGCAGTCGTCGCCCGAATGATCGTCACCTGCGGAATGATCGAGGGAAAATAGAGCCAGTCCTCACCCTCGAAAGTCACGCGCTTGACGACCGGCTCGGCCGCTGCCGAAGCATTCATCGCGCAGCCCTGACGGGCCGGATCGACAAAGGTATCGAGGCCGATTTTTGTGAGAACACCCGGGCGCTTTGCGGCCGCCTCGCGATGCATGTCGAACATGATACCGGATGGAATATTATAGGCCGGAATTTCATCGGCGGTGATCATCTGCCAGATCAGAGGCGGCTCGGCGCTGGATGGACCGGACGGATATGAGCCGCCAATGATCCGCTTCAACAGTCCCTTTTTCGCAATGTGATCCACACCCCTGATGCCGCTCATGTCACCGGCGGCAATCGGATGAAGCGTCGTGATTTCCTTTGGATGTCCGGTCGCGTCGAAGCGCTCGCCGATCGCCTTCAACATCAGATCGGGGCAGCCGAGACCGCTTGATGACGAGACGGAAACAATCGCGCCGTCTGGAATGAGATCCGCTGCCTGCGCGGGAGTGATGTGTTTTTTCATGACCGGCTCTCGATTCCCGTTTTGACCCGAACAGCGGCTCCGCTTTTCGCAGCTTCGACGACGGCAAGCCCGGTCGCCAGCGACCAGATGCCGTCTTCAGCAGTCGCGGAAGGTTTGCCGCCCGTGATGGCCGAGTGAAATGCTTTGAGCGCGACCTCATAGAGATTGTCGGAACCCGCCTGGATTTCCTCCTCGCCATCTTCGGTACGCAGCACGACGGTGCCGACAGACTTCTGGGTCATCACATTTCTGGCGATCAGGGAGCCTTCGGTGCCATGAACCTCAAAACCGGTCTCGGCATATCTGGTCGTGAAGCCATCGTGGAACTGCGCGATAAGACCATTTTCGAAACGGATGACACCCATGACGGCGTCTTCAAGACCTTCCCTGCTCATGCCGCCGGCCTGAGAAAACGCGATGACCTCGACCGGATCGGCACCCAGCACAAAGCGAAGCGTGTCGACGTCGTGCACGGTGATGTCGAGGATAACGCCGCCGCCCGCAGACGGCTTGTCCAGCCGCCAACCCTGTAAGTGCGGCGGCAGGTAAACCGCATGAAAGACGCGCGCGCTCAGCGGTGTTCCGATCCTGCCGGCGGCGATTGCATCGCGCATCGCGCGGTGAGTGGGGGCATTACGAAGATGATGATTTGTGGCCAGAACGACGTTTGCCTCGCGGGCCGCGTTTGTCATCGCGTGCGCCTCTTCGAGCGACAGCGCCAAAGGCTTTTCACAAAGAATGTGTTTTCCCGCTCTGGCAGCGGCAAGCGCCTGCTCGCAATGCAGATCATTCGTCGTGGAAATATAAACCGCATCGATGGCCGGATCGGCAAGGAGCGAAGCCAGATCGGAAGCGACATTCGGGATGCCGTTTGCCGCCGCATATTCCGCCCCGCGAACAGGGTTGGAACTCAGAACGGAAACAACCTCACCGCCGGTTTTTCTGATCGCGTCGATCACCCATTCGCGCGCGATCGTGCTTGCGCCGATCAATCCCCAACGCACCGTCATGCCAATGTCCTCCCGAATTCATTGCGTTGCGCTCCGCAGCTCTCCCGCACAACGAGCCGAACCGCCGTTGTCACGGTCTCCGCATCGGCTTTCTCTGAATTAATCTGCTTGAGAAGCAGCTGCGCCGCCCGCCTGCCGATCCCCTGGGGGTCGACGGCGATGGTGGTCAAAGCCGGCACCGTCGTCTTGGCTTCGATGACATCGTCGAAGCCGACAACCGCAAAATCGCGCCCCGCCTCCATCTGCCGGGCACGCAGCCCGTCGCAAACGCCGAAAGCCACGGCATCATTAAAGCAGACGGCGGCCGTGACCGGATCGCTCGCCTCGAGCACTCGACCGATCGCCTCGACCCCGCCGGCGCGCGAGGGCGTGCAGGGAACAACGGCCGCCTCCTGAAAAGGCAGACCGGCGACAGCCAGGGCATCCCGAAAGCCGCCGACCCGCTCGTGAAAAACCGCCGTATCGGGAAAGCCGCCCATGAAAGCGATGCGGCTGTGGCCGAGCGAGGCAAGATGGGCAACCGCCTGCGCCATGCCGGCCTGATTGTCGGATGCCACCGACGAGACTTTCGCACCGGGCAGACTGCGAACAACGACCACGACAGGAATGCCGGCGGCAATCAGCGGCTTGAAGTCGAGCGGATCGGTCGCACGGGCGGGCGACACGATCAGTCCGGAAATGCCATGCTCGCGCATCGAGGCAATCACCTCGCGCTGCCGGTCGATGCTTTCGCTGGTATTGGCAAGAAATTGGACATAGCCGGCCGATTGCACGACCGTATCAACGCCGACGGCAAGCTCCGCAAAGAAGCTGTTCGTCAGATCGTTGACGACGACACCGATGATTTTCGATTTCGCACTGGTCTGGCGCAGGTTCGCGGCGCCACGGTTATAGACATAACCAAGCTCGCGCATCGCCGCATTGACCTTGGCCCGCGTCCCCTCATTGACGAGCGGAGACCCCCGCAGCACCAGCGAGACGGTCGATTTCGACACGCCCGCGGCCTGCGCGATATCTATAACGGTCACCCGTCCGCCAGTCATTGAACCCTCCCATGCCGCTCATCAAGATCGAGGGGTAATTAATTGGAACGTTCCAATTTTGTCAAGTGACATCGCTGTGGGAAAAGCGAAAACTGTGGAAGGCGTCGCCTAAAATTGCCAATAACACTTTAATTTCAATGATCTTACGATTGTTTCTCAGTTTTATGATTTTCAAGAAACTCTGTGAAGTTTCGGCTCAATCACCCTTGAAAAATGGAACGTTCCAAAATACGCTGTCATTCCTTCTCGGCAGGAGCGACATGGATCGGGTTTGCAATGTCGGCGAATGCGAAGGCCGGCGGTACCGCCCAAGCCGGAACAGCGACGCTTGCCCTTCAGCCCTAATGGATCGTAGTTTACCGGCCAACGCCTACGGTCGGTAAACGATCAACCCTTATTCCGGAGCAATGAATGACCACCGAAACGCCTTCGCTTGACGCTCTGCGGGCAGAGCTAGCAGCCCTTCAGCTCAACACCTTCAACTATGACTTCGCCTGGAAGCTGGGCAGCCTGATAAGACTGCGGGCAGCGGCACAGGCGCTTCCCGTCGCAATCGAGATAAGGCACGGCGCCGACGTGGTGTTCGCCAGCCTGCTACCGGGTGCGACTATCGACAATTTTGGATGGACACGCCGCAAATGCGCGGTCGTTCATCGTTTTCACCGCAGTTCGCTTCAGGTCCGGCTCGAAGCCGAACTGAAGGGATACGACTTCAACGCAAAGTTTGGCCTGCCGGTCAGCGATTTCGTTGCCAGCGGCGGTGGATTCCCCCTCATTATCCGCGGCGGCACACTGATCGGCTCGGTGGGTGTCAGCGGACTGCCTGACGTTGAAGACCACAATCTTATTACGCTCTGCATGAAAGAAATGCTCACAGGCTGACATGGTTCGACACGAGTACTCGTCATACCGGAATAAGCCCTCCTCCGATCGCCGATACCGACGCCGCCCTTTCATTCGTCAGGGAGGCGCTCGGCGTGAAGGCGATAGACAGGGGGGCGTCACCCGCCCCGCCAGCCCCGCGCATTGTCTAGGGCGCGCGCAAAGCGGGCGTGGTCAGCTGCCCCGACCGATCCGTCAGGCGTGAATATCTCGGCATCGTTTCGCATCGCGGCAACATCGATACCGCACAGTTCCGCCAGGCCGAGCGCCGTCAGCTCGCGCATGGCAGGAACGCAAATGGTTCGGCCGCTGGCTGCAGCCAGAAAACGGGCGAAATAGCGACTGTTCGACAAGCCGCCATCGATGGAGATCGTATCGCCTATGGGAGCAACAGCCGATGCCGCCTCGATCAGCCGAGCCGTCAGCAGGGCAATGCCCTCCAGCACGGCGCGCACCATGTCACTTCGTCCGGTGGCGTGATCCATGCCGATGAAAAGCGGCACGCCCTGCCTGTCCCAATAGGGCGCGGCAAGGCCCGAAAGGGCGGGCACGAATACAAGGCCGCGGCGAATGGCCGATGGTCCCTCGAAACCATCGAGTTCGGCACTATCCGCGTATAGGCCGATCTTTTTTGCCCATTCAAGTGCCGCGCCGGCATCGTAGACGCCGCCTTCGATGGCGAAGACGGTGCGCGCGTCCTGCGTCTTCCAGCCGATGGTCGGCAGAAGCTCGCCCGCCAACGGACGCCCGTTACCGGCAACGGCCAGCAGAAAGGCCCCGGTTCCGAAGGTTATCTTGCAATCGCCGGCCTTGCGGCAGCCATGTCCATAAAGCGCGGCCTGCTGATCGACAATGGAAACGCGAATGGGCGTTGCCTCAACCGCGCCAAAACCGCTATCGACAGGACCGATCAGGGGCAGGCAATCCATCGGCACGCCGTGAAGCGCGCATAGTTCAGGGCTCCAGTCTCCGGTTGAAAGATCGAGCAGCCCCGTGCGCGACGCCGTCGCAAGGTCCGTGCGGAAAGCGCCCGTCAGCCGGTCCAGAAAGAACGCATCGGTAGTGCCCAGCCGCAAACGCCCTGCGGCCCTTGCCTGCGCCACTGCCGGATTGTGCTTGACCAGCCAGGCCAGTTTGCTGGCCGAAAAATAGGGATCGAGCGGCAGCCCACAAATCTCTTTCGAACGATCCGTTGCCGAAGGCGGCAGGGCGGCCAGCGCTTCGGCGGTACGGGCATCCTGCCAGACGATAACCGGCGACAGCGCCTCGCCGCTCACGGCATCCCATGCCAGACAACTCTCGCCCTGATTGGCGATGGCGATGGCCTCCACCGGTCCGGCGGCAGCCAGCACCGCGCGAATATTGCGCAGCAGTTCTTCCGGATCATGTTCCACATGGCCGGCGGCCGGGTAAAATTGCGCGTGACGCCGGCTGGCCACGACCTCTGCCGTGCCGCTATCGCTCACCACAAGGCACCGGGTCGATGTCGTCCCCTGATCGATCGCCGCAATGCGCATCAATTGGTCTCCCGAAAGTGAAAGGCAATCTGGCTCGCTTCAAACGCAGCGCCGGGAATGGGCACCAGCACACGGCGTTCAGGGCGCCACCGACCGGTCTTGCTCCACACTTCCGTTCCGTCGAGACGAAGCGAAAGCCGGCCTTGAACGCGTCTGGTGAAACGAAGCTGAAAATCGCGAAATGCCGGTCTATCGAGTCCACCCGGCCGCAGCATGGCTGGAACCGCCAGTTTGAGCGGATCGGCGAAGGCAACGGGAACCCCCGGCGCGTTGCAGGGTTCCCGGGCGAGATCGTCAGCCACCGACGCGCCAACGCGGCGGCCTTCGCGAAACGCCCAGCCGCCCGTTTCCACGGCTCGCAAGACATTCCCGCTGGCGAAGAAAATCGGATTGGCCATCCGTCCGTCCTGATCGATCAGCGGCCCGGCACTGCCTGCCGCAACATCCACGGGGGATGCATTGAGAAGCGCTGCCTCAGGTGTGAATCGCCCGGTGAGCAGAACACCGTCGCATTGAACGGTCAGGATGCGGCCATCCGCCAGACGGATATCGGCCTCCTCGACACGGTCACGCCCGCGAATATCCGTGAGTGTCGCACCACAATGAAAGGGCACCCCGACCAGTCGCGGAAACCAATGAAAAGGCGACCGCGCCAGCGGATGAGGCTCCGGCTCGACCATCGCGACCGGTCGGGCGCGATGGGTGAGGCAGGTCAGAAGTGCGGAAAAGGAAACCAGCTCCGAACCGATGATCAACGGCCGGCGAAAGGGCATGATGCCGTGAAAGGCGATATAGGATTGCAGCGTGCCGGTGGTGACCACGCCCACCGGACGGTCGCCGGGCAGAAGCCACACGGAGCGTGGTTTTTCCCGTGCGCCGGTCGCCAGCACGATACGCCTTGCCTTCAACGCCTCGACGCCACGCGCCGATGTCACCAGCAGCACGCCATCCTGCCCGAGTTCCACCACGGAATGACCGGTGCGGATATCGACACCCGCCTCCTGTGCTTGCCGCTGCAGGTGTTGTGCATAGGCGGGGCCGAAATAAACCCGCCTGAATTCGCGCATGCCGAAGGGCGAGTGCAGGCAATGCCGGGTCGCACCGCCAAGGGCCGGCTCGCGGTCGAGGATCATCACACGGGCGATACCGCGCGCTTTCAGCTCCAGCGCCGCAGCCACGCCTGCCGGGCCGCCGCCAACCACGACTACATCTGCATACTCAGCGTTTGGATGCTCTCGCTGAAAGGACTCCACGGCGCTCATCGGTCGTCTCCCTCCCGAACGGCTAGCGGGGCTGCCAGACGGTCGCCCGTCATCGCGGCCAGCCGGGCGTTGCAATAAAAGCCCTGACAGCGCCCCATACCGGCACGGGTGCGCCGGCGCAGCCCGCCGAAATCGCCAGGCGGCACCGGACTTAAGAATGTCGCCTCGATCTCGCGGCGGGTGACGAGTTCGCAATGACAGACGATTTCGCCGTGATCGGCGCGCTGCCAGTCCCGCTCGCAGGTTTCGGTCAGGTTGGGCATCGTCACTTCTGGGACTGAACGCGGCGGGGCAAAATCCCTACCGAAACCCTCGTGGAGCGTCAAAGCATGTTGCGCCAGACCGAGCGCTGCGCTGAGACCCGTGGAACGCACCCCGCCGAGCGTGATGGCGCGCCGCTCGGGCCGCGCGGAAATCCGGTAATGTTTCTTTTCAGAGGCTGGCCGCAAACCGGCATAAACGGCGGTCACGGAAACAGAGGCCAGCGCCGGAACGATCTCCGCACCGCGTTTCAGCAGCGCTTCCAGCGTCGCCGTTTCGACCGTCGCCCGCTCGCGCTCATCCTGCTCTTCCGCCGTCGGCCCGACGAGAACATTACCGAAGGCGGTTGGGCACACCACGATGCCCTTGGTGATTTCGGTCGGAACGGGCAGGATGATGCGCGGCACATGCCGGCGGGCAGCCTTATCAAGCACGACAAACTGCCCCTTGCGGGGCTTGATGGTAAATTCGGGTGAAAGCCCCAGACGCGCATCGACGATATCGCCGAACAGGCCGGCGGCATTGACGAGGCTCGCGGCAAGGATAGCGCCCGCCGTCGTCTCGATCCGCCACGCACCGTCGAACACACCGGACAGAACCTCCGCGTTTCGCACCAGCTGCGCGCCCAGCGCCACCGCCTGCGTGAGATAGCCAAGCGGGGCGGACCACGGATCGATGATATGTTCGCCCCGGACTTCAAGTGCTGCCACAAGACGCTCGGACAGGCCCGGCATGGTTTCACGGGCCTGTCCGGCCGTAAGGAGCTCAAGTCCGGCAATGCCGTTGCGCCGACCCTGATCGGCGATTGCCTGCAGTTTTTCCGCCTCGTCCGGGTTCCAGGCGCAGACGAGCGCGCCGGTTTCAACGAGGCTAAGGCTCATCTGCCCATGAATGGAAAGATATTCCGCCCGGCCCGCCTTCACCAGTTCCAGTTCCAGACTGCCTTCCGGCGCATCGAAGCCGGTATGGAGGATGGCGCTATTGGCCTTGGAGGCGCCGGAGAGGATATCGGGGCCTTTTTCGACGACCACCACCTTCGCACCGGCCAGCGCGAAACGGCGGGCGACCGCGCAACCGACCACACCGGCGCCGATGACGGCAACGTCGAATTCCGTGGAGGGGGTCTGAGCCATGGGCTTCCCTTTGCCTTCGTCCTTCAAAGCGAAATCAACAGGCGCGACGGATCGCGCCGATGCAGCAGCGGCGTTCATAAACGAGAGTGAAATTCGCGCCTGTGCCAGTAGGGGCAGCCAGCACCAGCCGGTGGCCCCGCCGTTACTTCACGAAAGTCTTGGTCAGGCCCGCCGTGCGGTCGACGATGAGAACGACGGCAAGGGTGAGCACGATCAAAAGAACGGAAATGGCTGCAACAAGCGGATCCGCTTGCGTTTCCACATGCTGATACATGGCGACGGGAAGCGTGGTGATGCGCGGGCCGGTGAGGAACAGCGAAATCACCGCTTCATCGAACGACACGAGAAAAGAAAGTGCGGCCGTCGCAACGACGCCCGGCGCGATCATCGGCATCGTCACGCGTCGGAAGACCGTGAGCGGCGATGCCCCGAGTGTCGAAGCAGCCTCCTCGAAGATCAGCGGCAGACCCGCAAGCGAGGTGGTGAGGACGCGCAGCGCATAGGGCAGCACGATGATGAGATGCGCGATCACCAGACCGGTGAAGGTGGCGAGCAGGCCGGCGCCAGCGAAGACGATCAGGATCGCGAGGCCGAGCACGATGGTGGGCAGGAGCAGCGGAGCCGTAAAGAAGGCGAGAAGCGCATCCGCGCCGATCACCCGCATGCGCACGATGGCATAGGAGGCAGGCAGCGCGATCAGCATGGACAGCACTGTGACGATGACGGCGAGAAGGGTGCTGGTGCCGAGCGCCGCCATCATCTTGGAATTATGCATGAGTTCCACATACCAGCGCAGGCTCCAGCCGGAGGGCGGAAAGGCCATGTAGCTGTCGGCCGAAAACGAGATCGGCACGACGAGAACCACGGGCGCCAGCAGGAAAAGGAACATGATGAAGGCGACGATTTTCAGCGCCAGCGGAGCGGGACGTTCTTCCATCTTCGATCTCCTTTAGAGAATGGCCCGCAGAAGCCGGGAATAAAGCACCAGCGCCGCACCGAAGATCACGAGGATGATCATCGACAGCGTCGCAGCGAGTGGCCAGTTGAGCGTCACGATGGCCTGATCGTAGATTTCCGTCGCCAGAAGGAAGACGCGCCCACCGCCGAGCAGCTTGGGGGTGATGAACGAACTGACCGCCAGAACGAAGGAGAGCAGGCAACCGAGCGCGACGCCGGGCATGGTGAGCGGCACGATGATCCGCCAGAACACCTTCCAGGGCGACGCGCCGAGTGTTTCGGCCGCTTCCTCGACACGTGGATCAAGCCTGCCGAAACCGGCAAGCAGCGCCAGGATCATATAGGGCATCAGGATTTCCGTGAGGCCGATGACGACGCCAACCTTGTTGAACAGCAACCGCACGCCGCTTTCGGCGCCGAGTGCAAAGAGGATGTTGTTGATGAGGCCGTCATCGGCAAGGATCGCGATCCAGCCATAGGTGCGCACCACGGCCGAGGTCAAAAGCGGCGAAATAACGAGCACCAGCAGCAGCGTTTTCCAGCGGCCCTGCGCCCGATGAAGGTAAAGCGCGATGGGATAGGAGGCGATGAGTGTCAGAATGGTGATCAGAAGGCTGGTCAGGATGCTCTGGCCGATCAGTTCGATATAAAAACCGTCGGTCAGCGTGGACGACCAGTTGTCGAGCGTGTGGGCTTCCCCAAGACCGCCACCGCCGAGGCTTTCACGGAAGGAAAGCAAAAGCAGGTTGAAGACGGGCATTACGAAGGCAAGGCCATTGACCGCGATGATCGGCCCGAGAAGAAGCGTTGCGAGAAACACCATGGAGGATGTGCGGCTGCCGGGAGCCGTGATCATGACCGCCGCCGTCATTGGCCTGCTCCGAAGACCAGCGTGTCCTCCACGCGCCAGATGAGGCTGACCGCACTGCCGGCCGCCACCGGCGTTTCGCCGCCTGATGTCGCGCGCTCCACCGACAATGTCTGCCCGCCGGCGGCGATCTCGTAATGGAGGATATCACCGGCATAATAGACGTCACGAACCTCACCGGTGATGCGGTTGACCGGCGCGCCATCGAAATCTGGCACGGCGTCATCAGCAACCGTCATGGCCATGCGGTGCGGCCGCACCATCAAATCAATCTTGCCATTGTGTGAACCGGGTGCCCGCAATACCGCATCGCCGACCGTGATGTGATCGCCGACCGCGTTTCCGACCAGCCTGTTGGTGCGGCCGACGAAGGAGGCGACGAAAGCCGTTGCCGGACGTTCGTAAAGATCATGCGGGGTGCCGAGCTGTTCCAGCCGCCCGCCATTGAGGACGGCGACCTTGTCGCACATGCTGAGCGCCTCTACCTGATCATGCGTGACGAAGATGGAGGTAATGCCGAGCTGCTTCTGGATGCGGCGGATTTCCGAGCGCATCTCGTCGCGCAGCTTGGCATCGAGATTGGAAAGAGGCTCATCGAACAGGAGAATGGAGGGCTGGATGACAAGCGCACGCGCCAGTGCGACGCGCTGCTGCTGGCCACCGGAAAGCTGGGCGGGACGACGGTCCTCACGCCCTTCCAGGTGCACCATGGCAATCGCCTCACGGGCGCGACGTTCCGCTTCGGCAGCCGGCACCTTGCGCATTTCAAGACCGAACATGACGTTCTTGAGGACCGTCATGTGCGGGAAGAGCGCGTAGCTCTGGAAAACGAGGCCGATGTCGCGCTTGTAGGGCGCAAGCTTCGTC
Organism: Agrobacterium sp. 719_389; assembly: GCF_900188475.1. NCBI lineage: Bacteria > Pseudomonadati > Pseudomonadota > Alphaproteobacteria > Hyphomicrobiales > Rhizobiaceae > Agrobacterium > Agrobacterium sp. 719_389. Next base: position 30,657 of record NZ_FYEM01000007.1, on the reverse strand, counting down.
ACATCCTTGCCATCGATCAGGATCGAACCCGACGTCACGGGCGCGAGGCCTGCAATCATGCGCAACGACGTCGACTTGCCGCAGCCGGATGGACCGAGGAAAGCGACAAGTTCGCCCTTGGGTATCTCGAGGTTGAGATTATCGACGGCGACCATGGTCTCGTAGCGCTTGGTCAGTGAACGAATCGAGAGAAATCCTGGCTGCATGATGTCTGAAGTTCCCATTCCGGCTTTTTGCCTTTCTCCAGAACATGTTCCACCCCGGCGGGGTCTCGGACATGTCCTGTCCCTTGATCTATGCAATCACGGCGGAAATTCACCTGCGCTGTGCGCGGCGCTTTCCCTAATGCCGATCCTCGGACCACTCCCCTCCATCGACCCCGACACCGACGGAGGAAATGAGCCGAGGGCTATGCCGTTTCCGCATCCACCCGAAGGGATGCGGAAGTCTTGCCATTTTTCACGCCGGGCGCGAAAGCCTTAGCGGCTGAGCGGGATGACCTTGCGGCGCCAGTCCTGTGTGATCTTGTCACGAACCTTCGAGAGGCCGATCCAGTCAACCGGGATAACCTTGTCCATCGCCTTGACGACCGTGCGATCGCTGACATCGGGAGCCACCGTTGCCTTGGCATTGGTCGGCGCATAATACATGGCGGCGGTAAAGGCAGCCTGGGCTTCCGGGCTCAGCGCATAGTCAACGAACTTGCGGGCCGCCTCGGACGATGGGCCGCCCTTGACGAGATTGAGCGTGTTGATCTGCAGGATGGTGCCTTCTTTGGGCAGAACCACCTTCATCTTGCCCTTGGAACCATCAGCATTCACCTGGCTGCGGGCATTCCAGCCCACGCCCAGCGACACCTGGCCGTTGACGACATTCGGATAGACTTCCGGCTTCGGTTCCCAGGTCTGGACGTTCGGCGCGACTTCCGCCATCGCATTGATGCCGGCGTCGATATTCTTGATGAAATCGGTGCCGCCATTCATATGGTCCATGATGATCGTCGTGCCGATACCGACGATGTCAGGAGCGCTCAGCATGGCGACCTTGCCCTTGAAGGCGCTGTCTTTGAGCGCATTCCAGCTGTCCGGTGCGGTCTTGATTGCATCGGTGTTGTAGATGAGAACGAGATTGTCAAAGGTCACGCCGACGCCGGCGACACCCTCGAAGCGGGCGTTCGGATAGAGGTCGGCGACATTCTTGGTGACGCTTTCATCGATCTTGTCGAACAGGCCTTCATCCGTGCCGGTCTTGGCGACGGAGACGTCCATTAGCGCAATATCGGCCTGTGGCGCAGCCTTCTGGGCGCGCAACGAGCCGAGCATGGCGGCAGAACCCTGCTGCGGGAAATAATCGACCTTGATGTCAGGGTTGGCGGCCATGAAAGGCTCGATGACGGCCTTGGTGTAACGCTCCTGGAAAAGGCCGCTATAACCGAGGAACGTTACGGTCTGCTGGGCGTGCGCCGGCAGGGCGGCCGCGCCAAGCATGAGAATCCCACTCAGAAGTATCGTTTTCTTCATTGTCCTGTTCTCCTCTATTGTTATTGGGAGTGGCGAACGGATCCGCCACCCGTAAGATTGTGTCAGGCGCTGAGCTTGGCCTGGACAAATTTATTGGCCCCGGAAATATCAGGCAGCTTCTCGCCGTTGCGCAGGCGCTCCAGAAGCACGAGTTCAGCTTCCTGCATGCCGATGGCGCGCTCCGCCATGGCGCGTGCCTGATCTGGGTGAAGGGCGACGACGCCGCTTTCATCGCACAGGATCGCATCGCCCGGATTGATCACCTGGCCGCCGACGCTGATGGGAATGTTGATCGCGCCTTCCAGACCAAGGATTTTGGTGGTGATCGGCGACGGGCCGCGGCACCACATGGGCATGTCGACCTTGGTGAACTCCGAGAAGTCGGTCGCCGGACCATCAACGACGCCGGCTTTGACGCCAGCCATCTTCATGGTGTTGGTGATGACGCCGCCCCAGCAGGCGTGGCGGGTATCACCGCAACGGTCGATGAGGACGATATCGCCCGGACGCACGAGTTGCGTCAGGTAGTGGAGCATGGTCGAATCCGCGTTCGGGATGCGCAGCGTGACGGCTGTGCCCGCCACGCGCTTGCCCGGAAGAACGGCCCGGATTTCGGGATCGACAAAGCCGGAGTGAAGCACATGACCAATCGTTGCGACTTCGACCTTCTCAAGAAGCTCGATAATGTCGCCGCTGATCTGTTCCGGCATGGGGTTGACGATAAACATCAGGTCTTTCTCCGATCAGAGAACATGGTGGTTCGCCACCGGCACGTTGGCGCGCACCTTGGCCGAATAGTCGAAATCGAGGGCGGCCCCCGCCGTGCCGACAGTGTCGGAGCACTGGGCGATGATGTGGCCCCAGGGGTCGATGACCATGGAATGACCCCAGCAGGCTTTCTTGCCACCCGCATGGGCGCCTATCTGGCCGACAGCGAGGAAATAAGTCTGGGTTTCGACGGCGCGGGCACGAGCCAGCACCTCCCAATGGTCCTTGCCTGTCATCAGCGTGAAGGCGGCTGGCAGGACGATGACATCAGCGCCCTTGTCCCGCAGGGCGCGGAACAGTTCCGGGAAGCGGATATCGTAGCAAATGCCGCAACCGACCGTCTTGTCACCAACCTTATAGGTCACGACCTCTTCACCACGGGCGACGGAATCGGATTCGCGATAGCTGATGCCGTTCGGCGTATCGACGTCGAACAGGTGAATCTTGCGGTACCGGGCAATCTGCTTGCCATCAGGACCGAAAACGAGCGTCGAATTATAGAAGCGGTTGCCTTCCTTCTCCACGATGGAACCGGCATGGAGCGTAATTGCGTGCTTCTTTGCCAGCCCCGAAAGCAGCGTATAGATTTCACCATCGGGAAATTCCTCGCCGCTTTCATGCATCTCCTGAGGGTTATCTCCAAGAAATGCAAAGTATTCTGGAAGAACAACAAGGTCTGGATTATCAGACTTCACTGCCTTCTCAATCAAATCGGCAGCAACCTTAAGATTTTCTGCCTTGTCATTCTGGGTATTCATTTGAACAAGTGAGACTTTCACGTTGCTCTCCTCTCATGTTGCGAGGAGAATTAAGAACGGGAACTGTTTTCGTTACAAACGGAAAAACTCTATCGAAACCCATAAGATAAGCTTATGGATTAATCATTTTGCGCCGCAGCATAAAATTTAAGCTGCAGCGGTCATCCATTGCGTGGTGGTTTCACTGACGATCTCAGTCGCCATGTCGGCGATGGCCCGGGCGAGCGCATTGTCGCCGCGCTCCTGGTAAACCGTGTGAAAGGTAAGTGGCGGCACCGGCGGCGTGATGTCGAGAATACGCGCTTCGCCCGATTTGATGATGCCGTCCACCAAAACGCGCGGCAATGCGCCCACACCAACGGCGGCGGCCACCAGCCGGGTCATGATCGACAGCGAATTGGAATTATAGATGCGGCTATCGGACAAGCCGTGGGAATCGAGAAGCGCGCGCAATGCCTGGTGCGGCTGCGACCCGGTCGAGAAGGTAAGCAGCGGAAAATGCGCGATATCTTCAAGCGTGACACCGGTTTCCGGCAGCGGCAGATCGACCGCGCCGACCCAGCAGGATTCGAAGGTACAGAGCGGTGAGTTGTAGATATCCGCCGCCATGATCGGCCCCATGATGAAACCGACATCCACCTCGCCGTTCTGAATGCGCTGGGAGAGTTTCAGGCTGGTATCGATGGTCAGATCGAGGCTGACACCGGGATATTGTTCGTTCATCCGGCGGATGAGCAGCGGCAGCCAGGCATAGACGATCGTATCGGCGGCACCGATGCGCACGGTGCCCCTCAACGCTTCCCGGTTACTGACGATCTGGCGGAATTCGCCGGTGAGGTTGACGATCTTTTCGGCATGCTGCAACGCCAGACGACCGGCGGGTGTCAGGTTGACGCAGCGCACATCGCGCGTGAACAGCACGACACCGAGCTCACGCTCCAGCGCGGCAATCCGGTTGGAGACTGACGCCTGCGTGGTGTGCAAACGTTCCGCAGCCGCCGAAAAGCTGCTCAATCGTGCTGCCCAGAGGAAAGTTTCGAGGAATCGCGTGTTCATGGGGTCCATCTCCTCGCATGGCTCCGCGATCCAGCTTTGCATCTCTGGCTTCGTCTTGCCCTTGGCCTTTTTTGGTTCAGGAGCCAGTATGTCCGATGCGCGCGCCGATAAGCAAGGGATCACCGCCGGCGCCTCCCTTTCTCATGGGGATCGCGCCGGCGGCGCCATGCAGCTGCGAATGGAGAGCCCCTTCAGCGTCGAGGCAACAGTGGAACCGTCGCGGCCGCACGCCTTGCTCAATTCAGAGGGGTCAATTCGCATATTCGGAGAGGACGGGATGCGGGCCTAAACAGACGCCCGTCATCCCTGCCCGGTTCTAGTGTCCGCCCTTTGTGGTCGGCGCCGGCGTGTTGAGAAGCTGCTGCTCCCAGAGATAAGCAATGCCGCTGCCGCCGAAGTGCTGGATGAGAATCTCGGTCAGTTCCTCGACATGCTCCGTGCGCGCCCAATCGCGCTGCCATTCGCCAGCAAGCGCCATCACGGTCATCACGTTCGCGCCGGCAGCGATCATGCGCTGGACGGCAACTTCGTGAGACTCCTTCGAAATCCCGCCCGACGCGTCGGTGATCACTGTCACGTCCCAGCCTTCGCCGGCGGCCTGGATGACCGGCATTGCGACGCAGACCTCGGTCCAAAGGCCGGCGATGATCAGTTGCTTGCGGCCGGTCGCCTTGACGGCGTTCACCACATTCTCGTCCTGCCAGGTGTTCACCCAGGTGCGGTCGATGACCTCCTGGCCTGGGAACACGTCGGTGATCTGCTTGAAGAGAAGTCCCCCGCGCGCCGCGATCACGCTGGTGAGAACGGTCGGAACATTGAAGGCTTTTGCCAGCTTTGCCAGCGCGGTCGTGAGGTTGACCACGGCTTGCGGATCGTGGCTGTTCAGGTTCGCTAACTGATAGGGCTGGTGATCGATCAGAACGAGGACCGAGTCTTCGGGACGGAGAAGTGAATCAAGGCCGTTTCGAAAGGTCATGGGTTCATCCTATGTTGGTGGTTTATTGAAGCGCGCTTGCGCAAAAAGGCATGCACCCCCTGGGCGCTGCCGCGGGGCGAAACTTGTCATTCCCGTTTCTGATGCGGTAGTCCTTGTCCGTGCTAAGCTGTGTCGCAGAATGGGGAACACTCGCGTGGATATTGAAGATATCAGGACATTCGTCGAAGTTGCGAATGTGGGAGGCGTCACAGCGGCCGCGCTGCGTCTCGGTATCTCTAAGTCGATGGTCAGCCGGCGGCTGGTGCGGCTTGAAGCGGAGCTTGGCGTCCAGCTTCTGGCCCGATCCACACGCGGCGCTTCCCTGACCGAGGAGGGCGCAACCTTCCGCGACTATGCGGCAAGGATTTCAGCGGAAATCGATGTGGCCAGGGAAACAATCCTTCCGGCTGGTGAACTTCGCGGCCGCCTGCGGATTGCTGCGCCGCTCTCCTTTGGCCCAACGCATTTCGCGCTGGTGATTGCGCAGATGGCGCGCCGCCATCCTCAACTCCAGATACAGACCTGCTACATTGATCGTTTCGTGGATCTCATCGCAGAAGGATACGATTGTGCGATCCGGGTCGGCACCCTTCCAGACTCCAACCTCGTCGCCAGACGCGTCGGTCCTCTCTACGGTATTTTCGTCGCCAGCCCGGACTATATCAGGGTCCACGGCTCTCCGGAGACACCGGAGGAACTCGTGACCCATCAGGCTCTCATGCAGGGAACGGAAACCTGGCAGGTGATGGATGGAGACACGGTGATAACTCTTCGCCCGCAGGGACGGTTCAAGGCCGATAATGGGGTCGCTCTTGCCGTCGCCGCAGCAGCCGGATTGGGGATCGCCGTGCTGCCTGAGGATCTCGTCAAAAATTATCTGGCCTCAGGCGAGTTGGTGCAGGTGATGAAACGTCATCCACCGCCCCCGGCCGGGATATATGTCGTCAGACCGCCGGGGCAGCATCCCGTCAGAAAAATCCGGGTGCTCACTGAAATGCTGATCGAGTGCTTCGACCACGGCCCCGCGACGGCATCCCTCTCCAACGCCGGGGGAAGCCCCCCGGCAGCTACCTGACCGGCACATTTTCAGAGCCGAACGTCGCTCAATCTTTCATACGGCCGCGGGTTTTGGCAGAACCAGATCGCCAACCGTATAGGTGTGGAACTCGCTCCTGGAGACGATGTCCAGTTTCCGGAATTTTTCGACGAATTGCGGATCGGAAAAGAACTCGTCGACATTGCCGGTTCCCTGAATGGCCTCGACATTAACAACCGTCTCTCCGTCGGTGCTTTTCGCAAGGCTGCTCCAGAGGAACCCTTCCTTTCGTTCGGCAACATAGTGGACGACATCCTGAATGATGGCGAATGCTTCGTCCTGCTTTCCCGGATGCGCATGAATGACGTTGACAACGAAGGTCGTGGGAGCGGGCGAGCCCGCAAAAGCTGCGATAGGTTTCGTTTCCATGAATTATCTCCATTTGAAGCTTCGGGCCATTTTCAGCCGCGACGACATCTGGATATCGGAAGCAAAATAGCGGATAAATAAGCTTCTATTCTCGACATACCGGACAAAAATTCCTTATTTGCGACGTCATGGACAAGCTCGGAACCCTCGGCATATTCATTCAGGTGGCGGAAGCGGGAAGCTTCGTGGCCGCCGGACATCGTCTCGGCATCTCAGGATCCGCGGTCGGAAAAGCCATTGCACGTCTGGAGGAGGAGCTGGGCGTAAGACTGTTCAATCGCTCGACACGCAGCATGGCCCTGACGGAGGATGGGAGTTTCTTCCTCGATACTTGCCGGCGCATCCAGTCGGAATATGAGACCGTGCAGGCGCAGTTATCGAGGTCGCAGGCCGTTCCGCGCGGGCAACTGCGTGTGAGCCTGCCGCTGGCAGGCATGTTGCTGATGCCGACGATATCCGCCTTCATGGAGGCATATCCCGAAATCAGCCTCGACCTTGATTTTACAGACCGTCTGGTTGACGTCATCGAAGAGGGATTCGACGCCGTCATCCGAACCGGCGAGATCAGGGACACGCGGCTGATGAGCCGCAAGCTCGGCACCTTCAGGCACAGCATCGTGGCGGCGCCCGGCTACCTGGAAGCGCATGGCCGTCCAGAGATTCCGGAAGATCTTGTCCGGCACCGCTGTCTCCACCATCGCTTCGCCAATTCCGGAAAGCTTGAACCGTGGCCGCTGGTTCGCGAAGGGCGCGAGATCAGGATCGATCTGCCGGTCGCCACCGTTGCTAGCACGCTGGAACCCCTGATCTACCTTGCGGCGCGATCATTCGGCATAACATGCCTGCCGTCATTCGCCGTGACATCCGAAATCGCTGAAGGGAAACTGGTATCGTTGCTGGACGACTATATGGCCGACACAGGGACCTTCCGCGTCCTCTGGCCGACCAATCGATATCTTTCTCCAAAAGTCAGAGCTTTTGTAGACTACATGGCCGCCAATCTTTTCGCCCGGTGATCGCACCGGGGGCAAAGGGCATAAAACGCTGCGCAAGCGCTCAGTAAACGCCGCGATAATGATCCCTGATGAAGACGGGAAGATCGTTTGACGGCGGCGTAAAAGGCACCTGATACATCATGTCGCCGACAAAGCCGCGGTGATAGGCGCCATGATTGACGATATGCAGCACGATCTGCGCGCGGGTCATGACGCCTTCTCCTCCTCCGACAAATTCGAAATGAACGGCTTTCGCGAGATCCCCGTCCGACCAGGTGTCGACCATATCGACATACCAGCGGTCCATTTCCTGAACGGCTTCCCATAATTCGCCAATAGCGGGCGTATGGTCGGTGTTGCGGGCGGTGTAGCTGTGTTTCTTTCCTTGTAGATGGTGCCTGAAAATATCATCCACCACATAAACGTGGTTCAGCGTATGCACCATGTTTCCGAACTGCGTCGGCCTCTGCCGAAGGGCTTCACCTTCCGGCAGCTCCATCACGCTTCTGAACGTCAACCCGTTCGCCCAGGCTTTGTAGCGTACCAGCATTTTCAGGGTGCCTGTTGCCGATGCGGTGGGTGCATGCACGGGGCTGAGCGGCGCAATATCCATGCTGAAACTCCTTCGTATTTTTGAAATTTCAAAAACGATGATCGGGTTGATCCGGCGCTGACGCGCCGGGCCGGAAGCATTGTTGCCGGCAAACCATGAGAAGATGATCGGCACCTGTCCCGGATAGATAAATCCGGAACTGAAGATCAGCGCGCCGTGGCCTTTTCCTGCAAAAGCCTGATAGCGAGATGCTGGAGCAGAATGATCGTCTTGGCATCGCGAATATCGCCGCGGGTGATCATCCCCATCGCCTCGGGCAAGGCGATTTCCAGAACATCGATATCTTCGCCCTCGTCCGCTGAACCGCCACCTGCTCCAACCTTATGTTTCTCGGCATATTCGCCATAGAAAAAGGCGAGATATTCCGTGACCGATCCGGGGCTCATATAGATATCGAAAAGATGCGTAAGTTCGGAAACCTCATAACCGGTTTCCTCAATCAGTTCCGCACGCATTCGCGTCGCCGGGTCTGCGCCTTCCAGCAGCCCCGCCGGTGTCTCGATCAGGGATTCCAGGCCGCCATTCAGGAGAACGGGCAACCGGAACTGGCGGGTCAGCAGGACGTTGTCGCTGGCCGGATTGTACAACAGGCATGTCGCACCGTTGCCGCGATCATATGCCTCCCGGGTCTGCCGTTGCCAGCTTCCGTCCCGCAGCTGAAGTTCATATTCATACTTCGTCAGCCGCCCCCAATCGTCTGCCAATACACGTTCGGAAATAGGGCGGTAAACACTGCTATTCATCAAAGTCACCTCGTTTTCATCTGTCTTTCAAAGGCCGAGTAAACGGCCTTCGACATGCGTGCGCGTTTCGCCGCCAACCCATATCTTGCCGGCATCATCGCGGGTAAGGTAGATACGGCCATGGCGGCCAAGGCGCGTTCCCTGCGCCGCGACATAGTCTTCGCCAACCACACCCGTTGCGAACAGCCATTGCGCCAATGAGGCGTTGAGGCTTCCGGTGACGGGGTCTTCAACGATGGTGCCCAGATGATCGTTGAAGAAAGCGCGAACCTCAAAGGCGGTCTCGCCGCCTTTCGCATGGGGCCCAACCACGCCGATATCGATGTGATGGGGCCAGCTGCGGGCCGGGGTGATGCCAAGCACCTTTTCGGCGGACGCCATCCTGATCCCCAGCCAGCCGGGACCATTATCGATCCATGCCGCATCGATGATGTCGCAAGCCTCGATCCCCAAAAACTGCCGCGCATCCTCCAGCTCGGCGGGCGTCGGCGCTCCGGAACGGATAAGCGGCGGAGCTGCAAAAGAAAGCCGTCCATGCGAGCGCCGGATCGTGACCAGCCCGGCGCCGCATTCCTGAACAATCGCCGTTTCTTGCCCGGGCATGCCATTGGCGGAGAGCCAGGCATGGCAGCTGCCCAGTGTGGGATGCCCGGCAAAGGGCAACTCCCTGTCCAGCGAGAATATCCTGACCCGGTAATCAGCCTGCGGGTGGGTGGGCCGTAGCAGGAAGGTGGTTTCGGAAAGGTTGAACCACCGCGTCATCAGCTGCATTTCATCCGTCGATAAGGCATCAGCACCGATGACGACCGCCAGCGGATTGCCGGAAAGCGGCCCGGAGCCGAATACATCGATCATATGGATAGCAAAACTCATGACATGGCTCTTTCAGTTGGGATTAATCGGCAACGCGGATGGTGGGGCTGTCAGTTCTGCCAGAGAAGCAATTTCAGCCCGGCGGCGGCAAATACCATAGAAAGCACGGATTCGATCCAGCGCCGCAATCTGGTATAGAGCGCAATCATCGAGGCGGTGGAAAAGAGAAGTGCATAGCTGCCGAACACGATAACGCCGAGAATGGCGCAGCCGCCAATGATTGCCGGCAACATGCCCGCAGGCGCGTCCTCGCGAAACCCCAGCGACATGATCGCTATCCAGGCCATGATGGCCTTCGGGTTTCCGATATGCATGAGAAGACCCTGCCGGTAGAGCGCCCGATAGCGCGGCGTCGCGCGCCCGGTATCCACACCCGCAAAGTCGGAGACCGGCTTCATGGCCGACCTGCCAGCTCGAAAAGCCAGATACAGCAGGTAAACACCGCCGAATATCTTGATGACGAAAAGCGCCTGGGCATAGGCGGCCAGCGCGGCCGACATGCCCGTCGCCGCCAGGGTCGCCCAGAACAGCGAGCCGGTGATGACACCGGCGGTCAAGACAAGGGCGGGCAGACGGCCGTCGCGCATCGCCGTTCCCATGATCGCCATGTTGCTCGGGCCCGGGCTGGCGGTGGCGACGATATAGGTGCCGTAAACGAGGGCGATCTGGCTGGCGATCATTCTGACTTTCTCCGGAAACAGGACAGATTTTCCAAGCACTATTGCCGGAGGTCTCCGCGATGCACGATGTGGACCTTGTTGCCGTCAGGATCACGCAGATAGGCGCCGAAATAGCCCTCGCCATAATGCGGACGCGGCCCGGGCGCTCCTTCGCCCATGCCGCCATGATCAAGGCCGCCGGCATAAGCCACACTCACCGCCTCTGCCGACGGCGCCAGAAAGGCAACCATGCCGCCGTTGCCAACCGTTGCCGGTTCGCCGTTGAAAGGCTGATAGACATAAAAGCGTGGCAACGGGGATTGCGCTCTCGCCCAGCAAAGCGCCGCAGGCCCGCCATCGGGGCTCACGGTTCGCCGCTTCAGGCCGAGCGGAGCAAGCACGGCGTCATAAAAGCGTTCCGCCCGCTCGAGATCACGCGTTCCGACGGTTACATGGCTGAACATTTGATCCTCTAAGCGCGCCGGCAGGATGGCAGGCCGGCCGCCGCAAAGTGTGGATATCAATCAGCCTCGTCATAGCCCATGTTACACTTGCTGTTTATTGAAATAGTGTAACGTGACACTTTTATCGAAGGTATGAACGTGCTGCTGCAATCTCCCTGGACCCCCCGTCTTGCAGACATTGAGGCGAATGCCGCAGAACGACTGGTGCTTGCCCTTGCCGACGACATCATCGAGGGGCGGCTGACAGGCGGTGACCGCCTGCCCGCCCATCGCGATCTCGCGTGGAAACTGGGGGTGGGCCTTGGCACGGTGACAAAAGCCTATTCCGTTCTTGAACGGCGCGGGCTGACACGCAGCGTCAAGGGCCGGGGAACATTCGTGGCAATCCAGGAAGCGCATAACGACCAGCAAATCGACCTCTCGTCCAATGCGCCGCCGGCCACGCTCAATGCCCGCATTCTCGCAAAGACCCTGACGGGGATCGCGCGCAGGATCGACGCGGATCATATCAATCTTTATGCCCCGCCCGCGGGACATCTGGAACACCGCCGCGTTCTGGCCCGCTGGCTCGAAACGCAGGGTCTGACGATCGATCCCTCGCATCTGGTGCTGACGAGCGGCGCCCGTCAGGCGCTGGCCCTGGCCTTCGATCTCGCCTGTGGCCCCAAGGGCCTGCTCCTGACTGAACGGATCACCTATCCCGGCGCCATCGCGCTGGCCCGGCGGAAAGGATACCGGATGCAGGGCGTCGAAATCGATGCCGAAGGCATGGTGCCGGAAGCACTGGCGGCGGCGCTGGATGGCACCCCACCGAATGATTGCAAAGCGATCTATCTGACGCCGACCCTGCATAATCCAACAACCGTCACCATGGGCGCGGCGCGGCGGCAGATCATTGCGGATATTTGCCGCCGGGCGGGCGTGTGGATCATCGAGGACGGTGTTTATGCGGCATCCGCGGAAGCCTTGCCGCCGCTGGCGTCATTGGCTCCTGAAATCTCGTTTCATGTGAACGGGCTCTCCAAATCCCTTGGCCCCGGCTTGCAGATCGGCGTCCTTGCTTTACCGGCCGGGCTGCATGACACCGCCGAAGACCTTCTGCAGGACATGCCGATGGCCCCATCCGCCCTCTCCTGCGCAATGGTTGAGGACTGGCTGACCTCCGGCATCATCTCTTCAATTCAGCGCGATCTGCGCCACGAGGCCCAACGGCGCTCCAATCTGGCCGTTTCCCTGCTCGGCACGAACCAGCTTGGCTCACATCCCGATGCATATAATGTCTGGCTGCCAATGGAGCACGACGACGCCAATCGCTTTGCATTCGCCGCTGCGGCAATGCGCATCAAGCTGACCCCTCCGAAAGCCATGCTGGTGAACCCTGATGATCAGGCGAGCGGTATTCGCCTCTGCCTCGGCGGCCCGTCGTTCGACGATCTCACGGAAGCGCTTAAGCTTCTGGCCGGGCTGCTGAAACGCGGGGCTTGACGCCATCAGGAAACAGGGCGACAGCACGAGAATTGAATGAAAGCGACCATATATCATGAATGATCACCCGCCTATACCGGACCAGGACGCCTGGGACGCTTGGAGCCCCGCCGAATTGTCCCGGCGACTGGATGGCGTGTCGAGGCCATGGTGCGTTGTTGGCGGTTGGGCTCTCGACCTGTGGCAGGGAAGCAAGACACGCGAGCACGATGATCTTGAATTCACGGTGCTGCGCGAAGATGTAGGCATCTTTCGCCGGAAGCTGGGTGACATGGCGTTCTACACCGTCAACGATGGCGTTATCGAACCGCTGCCGGCGGATCGGGATCCGGCTCCCGAGATTTTCCAGATCTGGTGCTTCGATCGCGCTGCCGGATGCTGGCGCGCCGATATGATGATCGAGCCGGGAACGAACGACACCTGGGTTTACAAGAGAGATCCGGAAATGACGCGACCCCGTATCGAAATGGTGTCGCTGACCGCCAACGGCATCCCTTACCTTAGTCCCTCCGCCGTGCTTCTGTTCAAGGCGAAGCACAGACGCACCAAGGACGAGGAAGACTTCGCAAGAGCCCAGCCAGGGTTACCTCTTTCGGAACGCCAATGGCTCAAAGACTGCCTCGCCCGCCTTCACCCGGGTCACGATTGGATACAGGCGCTGTGATCTCAGGCTGCCTTATTGTGGTCTCGTTCGAAATTCGAAAATAGCATTTCAGGTTCGAGGCGACTGAAATGCCCGCGTGATCCGTCTCAGCACCGCGTTCGCGTGATCGCCCGTGATCGCGGAAATCATCACCACATCCAGCTTTGCGAGTTGTGGAAGCAGGCCGTCCCTCATCTCCCGCAAACCGGCAGGCGCAACACTTCGCGCCAGCAATGCGACGCCGATCCCGGCTTCCGCAGCAGCTCCAACCGCCGTTGCGCCTGTCCCGACGAACACCTCGCGCCAGGCGATGTCCGCCGCCTCCAGCGCCCGAAGGGCCATGGCCCGCAAATTGCAGGGTTCGGGTTGCAGCACCAGCGGCACCGGCGCGTTCGAAGGCAGATCAAAATCCGCGCTGCAATACCAGCCGAAGCTTTCCTGAAACAGCAGCTCGCCATCCCGGCGGATATCGTCATGCCGCAACACGACGATCGCGTCGAGCTCACCGGCATCATAGAGTTCAAGCAGGGTCCTCGTACCGGCCGTGCGCAGGTGAAGCGTAACGCTCGTTTCGCGCTCGCTGATCACGCGAAGTATCCGAGGCAGGTCGGCCCCGATCAAATGATGCGTGAAACCAATCGCCAGACGGGTCGGCTCCTGCCCAAAGACATCAAGCGCACGGCGGCCGGCCGCGACATAAGCACGCGCGGGCTCCAGAAAGCGTTCGCCGGCCGTCGTCAAACGCACCCGGCGCGGCGTCCGTTCGACGAGGCGATGCCCCAGCATGTCCTCAAGCCGGCGCAGGCGCAGGGAGATAGCGGCCTGTGATGTGTTCATCACGCCTGCAACCCGTGTGAACGACTGCAATTCGGCAACAAGAAGAAAAGCCTCGACGGCCTCGGGATCCAATGAGCGCATGTTTTGCATAACAAGCTGTTATCGCTGAAATGCGCAAGCCCCTAATTCTATCAGGTTGTCGCGAGCGCTATTGCACGAAAACCCATGATAGGAGCTTTTCGTGTCGTCACAGATTTCCTCGCCCGCACCCGCCACCGACAGCCGGATCTGGGCAGTCCTTGCCGTGGCAGTCGCAACGCAGACCGCCGGCTCGTTCGTATCGCAGGGAATTTACATTCTCGTGCCCTTCTGGCGGGAAGCATTCGGTATTTCCCTTGCATCCGCTTCACTGGCCGTGACCGTCATGAACGGCGTTCAGATCGTGACGATGTTCACGCTCGGCCGCGCCATCGACATTCACGGTGAGCGTCGCATCGTCGGCATTGCCATGCTCGGCATGGCGCTCGCAATGGCCTGTGCGGCGGCATTCGCCAACAGCCTGCCGGCGCTGCTTGTTTGCATCGCGTTTCTCGGCGGCACCTATGCTGCCGTCCAGCCGGGAGGCACGCGGGCGATCATGCGCTGGTTCCCGCCTGCCAAACGCGGCATAGCAACAGGGTTTCGGCAGGCCGCAGTTCCATTCGGGACCATGATCGCAACCGCCCTCCTGCCGTTCATGGCGGTCCGTTACGGGTGGCACGCGGCGGCATGGCTTTGCGCCGGAGTTTCCATTCTGGGCGCCGTACTCTTCTGGGGCCTCTATCGCGAAGGAGGCGATGTTGCCGCAAAAACCGAGCGCCCTCTTCCCCTGGCGAAACTTATCCGCGAGGTCGGGCAGAATTCGGGCTTCTGGCCCGTATTGCGGCTCGGTATCGCCATGTCGGCATTTCAATTCACCCTCACCGCACACGTTATCGGCTTCATGGCGGATGGGCTGGGGTTTGGCCTCTTTGCCGCATCGTCCATGTTTGCCGCGACGCAGCTTGCCGGCATTCCCGGCCGGATTCTGCTGCCATGGCTCAGCGACCGCTTCCGGCCCGGACTGCGCGCCCAATCGTTCGGCCTGGTATCCGTCATCGCCGCAGGCGCTGCCGCAATCCTCGCGGCGCTCCCCATCGGTACTGCCCCGGCCATTGTCCTCTTCGTGCTTTCCGTGCTCGGAATATTCGGGATCGGATGGTTTCCACTTTACCTTCTGCAGATCGCCGAAAGTGCGCCGAAGGGTTCGATAGCATCGACAATTGCCTTCGCTTCCACGATCTGTTTGGGGGCCATGGCGATCGGCCCCTACATATTCGGCCTTCTGGTCGATCATTTTGGTTATGGGGCAGCATGGTCCGCACTGATCGTGCCTGTCGTTGTGACAGCTTTGCCCCTGGCAATCTCATCGCCGCGCCTGCCGAAGGCTCAAATCGGCTCCTCCTGAAACGGGATAAGCGTGCTCGACGTCATGGACAGCAATAGCGGGTTGAGGTGACGTCCGGCAAAGGATATCAGGGGCATCAAATCCCGGCGGATATTCCGCAAGCAACAAGGCGCATCCTGACATGATCCCGGACTTCCTCGTCACCCATTCCGGTGGCTTCCACGCCGACGAACTCCTATCCAGCGTCGTGCTCACCCGGCTTTTCCCGCAGGCCCGCCTCATCCGCAGCAGGGCGTCCGAATGGATTACGCCCGGCGCGAACCGCATCATCTACGACGTCGGTGGCGCTTATGACCCATCGGAGGGAATATTTGATCACCACCAGCGCGGCGCGCCACTACGGGACGACGGTCAGCCCTATAGCTCGTTCGGCCTGATCTGGAAGCATTTCGGCCGCGACTATCTTGCCGCCTCCGGCGTTCCTGAAGACCATATCGAAGCCATTCACACCTCTTTCGATACCAGCTTCGTGCTGCCGGTCGATCTGGTCGACAATGGTGCGCTCAGCCCCTCCATCGCCGGACCGCTCGCTGGGCTGACCCTGCCCGTCCTGCTGGAAACTCTGAAACCTGTTTTCGACGAGACCGATCCCGAAGCGGATAATCGCAATTTCCACGCGGCGCTGGCCGTTGCCCGCAGCTTCGTGGAGGCAAAGATTGCCAACAGCGCTGCAAAATTGCGGGCCGAAGCGCTTGTGAACCGGGCTATCGTGGATGCCGGTGAGGGACATATTCTGGAACTGCCGGTAGGAATGCCGTTTCGACCCGCCATCATGAAGGCAGGCGCCGACCATCTGCTCTTTGTCGTTCACCCGCGCAACAGCGACTGGTGTCTGACCGGTATCCGCCGCGCGGATGAGGGCTTTGAGCTGCGTGCCGACCTGCCGGCAGCTTGGGCCGGCCTGACGGACAAAGATCTCGAAGCGGTTTGTGGCGTCGAAGGCGCGACCTTCTGCCATAACGGCCGGTTTGTGGCTGCGGCCAAAACCCGCGATGCTGCACTGGCCATGGCGGAGCTGGCGGTAAAGGAAGCAATCGCAGCAAAGCAGTGATGTGGAGCCGGCCGTGTGGCCGGCCGCATCCTGTGGCGGCGCGAGCCTCCATTGCTGAAAAAAATCAGCCGGTAACAGTGTCAGTTGCCGGCGTATCCTGCTGCGGCCATCGCTGTAGTGCTTCACGGCCGGCCTGGGTCAAACCATAGACTCCTCGGTCCTGCCGTTCGAACCAGCCGTAAACATTCGAAAGCAGGATCTTCCCGGCATCAGGTACGCTGGATCTGACTTCACGCACCCGCATCGGCCCTGATGCCAGCGCCAGGGCACAGCCGAGCGCCTGCTGGCGGTACGCGGTCATGATCGGCGCGCGCGTGCTGCCGCCTGCCGTCGGATCGCCGCGTCGCCTCTGGTGTTCGCGCATCAGCCGCGACCGCCGTTTCGGATTGGTTCGCGGCATCGGTGATATGGAACCAACGATCACGCTGACCTCACCGGTATCGGAGATGCCGAGCATGCCGATCCCGAGCCTGCGGCAAAGATCGCGGTAACGTCTGTCGGCCTCGCGGCCTTTGCCCCTGGCTGAAACCCGAGCCGCGATCCAGACCTCGTCCGCAATGGCTGCGCGATCGACAGCCTGCAAGATGAGTTCCAGGTTGAAGCTCAGTTTCAACTCGCAAATCACGACAACAGGCGGATCGTCATCGCTCAAGCCGACGAGGTCGCAACCGCCAACTTCGCCCTTGACGGTGTAACCCGCCTTTTCGAGAAAGCCCTTGATGGGCAGATAAAGCGACGTTTCCATGTGCCTGCAGGTCTAGTGAAGTTCCCCCCAGATACATCGATCCACCTGCACAGGACAACCTCTATAGCCGCTGGCGCGCGTGGTTACAGATTGTCCGCGACCTGTCGTCAGGCCTGATCAAGGGCAAGGGTCAGGTCGGCGACAAGATCATCGGGATGTTCGATGCCGATTGACAGCCGGATCGTGGAATCCAGCACACCGATGCGCTGGCGGACATCGGCAGGAACACCCGAATGCGTCATCGCCGCGGGGTGAGAAGCAAGAGACTCCGTACCGCCGAGGCTTACCGCGAGTTTGAATATGTTGAGCGCATTGAGGAATTTGAAAGAGGCAGCCTGCCCGCCGACGATGTCGAACGAGAAGGTCGATCCCGCACCGGAGCATTGTGCGGCAAACACCTTGCCAACCGCGGATCCCGGATCGCTGAACGGCAGGTAATGGATTTTTTCGACCTTGGGATGCGCGTTCAGGAATTCCGCCACGACCCTGGCGTTGCTGTTCGCCCGCTCCATCCGGATTTGCAGCGTCTCAAGGGAACGTCCAAGCATCCAGCATGAGTGCGGATCGAGCTGCGTGCCGATTGCTCCACGCAATGCCTTCACCTGCTTCATGACATCCTTGCGGCCGAGCGCTGCGCCGGCGATGAGGTCGGAGTGCCCGCCAACATACTTCGTCAGTGAATAGAGCGAGATATCGGCGCCATGCTCGATGGGCCGCTGGAACACGGGCCCAAGAAGCGTATTGTCGCAGGCGATGATCGGCCTGTGCCCCTGCTTTTCGCCGATGACATCGGCAACCCGGCTTATCATCGCGACGTCGACAATGCTGTTTGTCGGATTGGCGGGGGTCTCGATGAGGATGACCGACACCCTGCCTTTCGCCATCGCTTCTTCTGCGGCTGCCATCACCGAGGTCTCGCTGACACCGTCGGCGAAACCCACTGCCGAGACGCCGAAATTATGGAAGGTCTTAGCCAGCAGCGTCTCCGTACCGCCATACAGGGGCTGGGAATGGAGCACGGTATCGCCCGGCCGGACGAAGGCGAAAAGCGTTGTCGAAATGGCGGACATGCCGGAGGAAAAGAGCGCGCAACTCTCAGTCCGTTCATAAACGGCAAGGCGATCCTCGACAATCTCGCTGTTCGGGTGGTTGAAACGCGAATAGACGAGGCCCGCGCCCCTGCCCTCCGGCGGCTCCTTGCGCCCGGAGACGTAGTCGAAGAAGTCGCGCCCGTCTTCTGCCGATTTGAAGACGAAGGTCGATGTCAGGAACACGGGAGGCTTTACGGCGCCCTCCGACAATTCCGGATCATACCCATAATTGAGCATCTGGGTTTCAGGATGGAGAGCGTGGTTGCCGATATGGGTTTTGGATGGATGCGGCGCGGTCATTTCCGATGATACCTCAGCTGGCGTTGAATTACCTGCAGATTACACGCAGTGAAACCAAAATATCTTGCATTCTGAAGCGTCGAGCTGTCTCATTAAGCAATATATTGCGGAGAATGGTCATTTATGTCGCAGAAAATTGCAGACCCAATCGACAGCAGGATACTAAAGGAACTGTCTGCCGATGCGCGGATCACCAACAACGAACTTGCCGAGCGGGTCGGACTTTCGGCATCGGCGTGCCTGCGACGGCTTCGACGCCTGGAAGAGATAGGCGCGATCAAAGGATATTCCGCGATCATCGATCCGGCAATCGAGGGATGGACCATGACCGCCCTTGCCTCCATCCGCCTCAGCCGTCAGCACGATGACGAAATCCGCATGTTCGAGGCGGCCGTTCTTGACTGGGACGAGGTTCTCGAATGTCACCTCGTCACGGGTCCGCGGGACTATATGCTCAAGGTCATGTGCGGTGGGCTGGAGGATTACGAGCGCTTCATCAAGGACAAGATTGCCAAGCTGAAATGCGTCGACACCATCGAGACCAGCTTCGTCATGAACACGATCAAGGCACGGCGTATCTGAGCTCGAAGGCCGCCGGAGCCGGCGCAATATATTCACGGGCGTCGGGCGACGGCATGCCTGCGCCGGCCAGCGGCCCGTCAGCGCTCATCGTTCCTGATTGCTTCAAGCCACACACTGACGGCGACCGCTCCCGCATCGAGATGTCCGACCGCCCGCTCGCCAAGATAGCTCGCGCGCCCGAGCCGCGGCTTCATCGACGCCGTCGCCTCGGCGCCGGCGACGCCTGCCGCCACCGCGGATCGCCAGGCTTCCGCGGCCGAAGCTCCGCCTGCGAGTTTATCCCGGAAGGTTCCTGCCGCCGGATGAAGCGCATCTATCATCGTGCGGTCCCCCGGCTTCGCACCACCGAGTTCAGAAACCGCGGCAACGGCGGCAACGAATGCTTCCGCCATCTGCTGGGCCGTCGGCTTTTCGATGCCGGCAAGATGGCGCGAGGCGCGCATCAGGCCCGTGGCGTAAAAGGGGCCAGAGCTTCCGCCGATCGCCTTGCGCATCGCGTTTGCCATCGCCATCAATCCACCGGAGACATCTGCGAAGCTCTCCATGGGCAGCGCCAGGATTGCTTCGGCGCCCCGCACCATGCTTGTTCCGAGGTCACCGTCGCCCGTAACACTGTCCAGCTGTGTCAATTTGGGCTCCGCGGCGATCAGGGCTCCGGCAACCAGCTCTGCGGCGGCACGCAATCGCTCACCGGCTGCCGTCATCCTGTTTTCCGCAGTCACGCTCTTCTCGACGCCTGCCGAAGGCAGGACCCGCTCGCGGTTCACCGCACCGCCGCGCGGCCATGCACCGGCATCGGTTGGCGCATCCATGAGGCTCAGCCTTGCATCGTCCACATGCATGACCGATAGTGAAAAGCCCGGCATGTCGAGAGCGGAGAGGAAAGTGCCGGCCCAGGCCCGCTCGACCACGACGCCCTTCGCTTCCAGGCGTGCGACCGCTGATCGCGCCACGACCGCAAGTTCCATTGGCGGCGTTGATCCCAGCCCGTTGACCAGGAGCGCCACCCGGTCTCCGCTCTTCAGCCTGCCATCGGCTTCGACCGTTTCAAGCAGCAGCTTCACAAGCTCGTCCGCCGATGCGACAGGCATCCGTCGTACACCCTGCTCGCCATGAATTCCAAGCCCGACCTCTATTTCAGCGTCGCCAAGGACGAAGCCCGGCCTGCCGACAGCAGGGAGGGTGCAGGAGCCCAGCGATACTCCCATGGAGGACAATTTTTCTGCGGCTTCCTGCGCGATCCGGGCCACCGCCTGAAGGGGAAGTCCCTGCTCCGCGGCAGCGCCTGCGACCTTGTGAACCAGTACCGTACCCGCAATACCTCGGCGGCGATCCGCCGGAACCGTGTCCTTCAGCGCGACGTCATCGGCAACGACCACGATCTCGACCGGAATTCCTTCAGCCCTTGCCAGCTCGGCCGCCAATCCGAAATTCAGCCGGTCGCCCGTATAATTCTTGACGATAACCAGAGCGCCGGCGGGGCCGGCTGCAGCCTTTATACCGGCAAGAACCGCATCGGTACTGGGCGAAGTGAAGACATCGCCTGCCACCGCAACGGTCAACATGCCCGCACCGACATAGCCGGCATGGGCTGGCTCGTGTCCACTGCCTCCACCCGACAGGACCGCCACCTTCCGCTTTTCCGTTTCCGGAAGACCAGACCGGATCACAACATTCTCATCTGCTAGCAGGACCGTCGCGGGGCTAAGCGCCACCACCCCTTCAAGCATATCCCGCACAACGGTGGCTGGATCGTTGATGAGCTTCTTCATGCCTTACTCCTCGATGCAGTTCTCAACTGACGGTGGACGCAAACGTGCCCTGCTAATCGTGAACAAGCACGATCTCCCGGCCAATTTCAAGTTCCGGGCATTCGAAACGCAGGTACATTTCCGCCATTGCCTCTCGCGGCGGACGCGCTATCATGATTTTGCTGTGGGTGGGTAAGCTTTGGGAGGAGCGATACGTGAGACGGATGTGGCCAGACGAATTTGCCTTTCTGCTTGATGGTGCGGAAGAGGTTGACCTGAATGTTCCACCGGCGGCAGGCGACGATGGTTCACCTGGAAAAGCAACCTCCAGAAAAGCCTTGAAAGTCCGGATCAGCCAGGAGGATTTTGAGAAGATCTGGAGCTTAGCAGAGGCTCGCTATCGGCTGAACGGCAGCTTCGCGGGCAAGGCGATCACGCTGATAACCAACAATCCCCATTATCAGAAATGGCATCCCTCCGATGGCGGCAGCGTTGAAAGCGTCTCCGATAGCGGTCAGAAATACACGACGCGTTATGTGATCGTGCACTTTCTTCTGGACGACGTTAGCGAACCTGTCGAAGCCTGAAGTCCTCGGAGTCGGAGGATTCCACCGCCAATGTGTTATCATGGCGCGCAGGATGATAGTCCTCAGTATCGTGGTATAGCGTGATCGCACGCTCGCCCGCCTCCTTGCTCAACGTGCCGGCTGCCTTGAGCGGCGCGAGCACGGCCTCGAATTCCCTTTAGCCTTCCTCACCCAGCGCAAGCCGCGTTAGTATGCTACGCACGGTGCTGGCGCTCAGGCCCATCGCCTGGAAAGTGCCCATAAGGAACTCGTCCGAGCCCACCTTGCGCAGCTACGCCGCAATATCCTTGACGGTGGTGACGGGCAACTCGCCCTTGCCCGCCTTGCCGGTCGTATACTTCTCGGTGAATTCCTCCATCATCATCGCCAGCATCTGCACGCAGGCTTCACGCTCGGTTGCCGTCAGCTCGGCGATCTCCTTGCCGTTTGTGTCGTACAGCACGCATCCCGACGCCGCGTAGGCCGGCGTGAAGATCAGATCGAGAAGATTGAACCCCTGCCGGCCCCCCCCGGTCGGTGAAGCCGTTGGCGGTGATGTCGCGGCTCTTCAGCGTTTCGTTGACGATCGAGGCAGCACGGATGGAAATATTATCGCCTGAGACAAGGCCTGAACGGTTGGTAAAGCTGCTGCGCGCATCGATGACGACATCGCTTTTGGCGAACAGGCTGCCGCCGTCGTTGAGAAGCGAGCCGGAGGAAGCGATGGCGAGGCTGGAACCGGAGAACAGCGTTCCGGAATTGCCCATACCGCCGGCCACTATCGCGACCGAACCGCCCCAAGCGCACGCCGGAGGCTCGTAGATCCTGCAATTCATCAAATCCAAGCTCAGGATTTTCAGTCTTCAGCATCGCCAGAACCGAGAACTCAACGCGCGGAACTCGCGAGTTGACGACTTCAGGGCCATGGACGCAAGGACTTTAACCAGAGCGCCGACCCAAGCGCCTGAGTTCGACGCGCTAGCGGGACAGGTGCTGCAGGCGCGGCCCTCGCGCGAGACAGGCCACACATCGATCAAGACGAAATCGGGCTAACATGTCGTCACTCCAGTCATAACCCGCTACCCGCCGCCTTCCAGAAATAATAACCGATCAACGAGGCGGCATTCGCGTCAAAGCAAACCTTGTGACTTACGTCGCTCTGGTCGCCGAGCAAATCTGAGCCCATAATGTGTCCCGCATGCGAACATGCCGACGATGGCTCCATAATTGAGAAAGAACCCCAGTGACGATTCGTTGAAATCCCACATATCCAGCGAATACTGCAGCATCAGCTTTGTCCCTAACGCCATTTCGGAGCAGCTTTTCAAACCCCACGCGGCGATGACCAACGCCATTAGCCGCAAGGCCGCCGTGCGGTAGATGTTCGGGTCCGAAATGCCGAACAGGTCTCGGCCGACATTCATCACCACCTGCCATCGCGTCCCCAGATGTATCGCGACGATCAGCAGGACCCAGTATGCGGCGAACATGTGCATCTCCCGCACAGCAAAGGCGCCATCGATTGCCATAAATGGGAAAATGTTCCGGGAAATCAGAAGGCTCGTGATGAACATCACCGTCATACCTATGGCGAGGCAGGCGATCGTCAACAGGTTCACGAAGCGGGCAGCATCCATCTTCCGCTTCGCCACGCCGCCGTACCAGCGTCTGTTGAACACGTTATGGACGATGACGAGCGCAAACAGCACCGTCCCGAACAGCTCGTGTGACAGGTTGTCGAGCCACCAATAGGCAAGGCACGCGATGATCAGGACAACCGCCAAGAGGTCCAGCAACAGGCGTATACGGAAGATTCTGCTCATTCAAACTCGAACCGGCGCATGTCGTTATAGGTGTAGAGAAAGTCCCTGTCCGAGCGTGACGTGTGGCACCTCTGGCAGCGCGCGGTGTTCTCTTCCGTGTTGATCGTGCCATCAGGCTTGAACCACTGAAACTGCCAGTCGGCCGTGCGTCGGTTCTCGTCGTAGTCCTGTCCCCAGCCCTCACCCTTTTCCATGATAAAGTAGCGGAAGACCTTGCCGTCGCGGTAATCGACGAGCGCTACATGGGTGCCGTTTGGAATAGGCTCTCCGCGCTTGACCGCCTCGATCGCCTCACGGGTCGTCATGATGTGCTCGGTCACCTCGCCCCGCTCGACGGTCGTGTAGTGAACAAGCTTGTCGATGTCAGGCATCGTAGCACGCGTCGGTTCAGCGTGGACTTGCAGCCCAACCAAGAGGACCATCAGTCCAGACAAAGCCGCACCACCTATGCCACCGATTATTTTCTTCATAGAAACCTCTTCGATCGACGTGGGACCAGAGGTCACCGCGCGTATTGTTCGTCGGAAACGTGTTCCATCCACTCGACCGACTTGCCGTCCAGTACCTCGGAAATCGCGATATGCGACATTCCGGTGGTCGCCGTTGCGCCGTGCCAGTGCTTCACGCCTGGCGGTATCCAGGCGATGTCACCCGGGCGGATTTCCTGCACTTCCCCGTCCCAATGCTGGACGAGGCCAACGCCTGCCGTGACGATCAGGGTCTGGCCAAGAGGATGGGTGTGCCAGGCAGTGCGCGCGCCGGGCTCGAAGGTCACCGTGCCCCCACCGACCGTAGCCGGGGCAGTCGCGGAAAAGCGGGAATCAACCCGGACGGCTCCGGTAAAGTTGGTCGACGGACCAGTCGTCGATGATTGGCTGCCGGCTCGGGTCACCGTCACGCGCTTGTCGGGTTCGGCGAAAGCAGTGGACGCGCCCAGTGACATGGCAATAGTCATAAGGGTCTTCATGTTCATGGGATACCTGTGATGATAGAGACCGCGCGGGCTCGACCGTGATCTATTTCTCTGCGAAGACATCCTTGGCGATCGCCACCGCCGACACAGCGCTCGGCCAGCCGGAATAGAACGCCATATGCGTGATGGTCTCGACGAGCTGCTCTTCGGTCAGGCCGTTGGTCTTGGCGCGAACGAGATGTGAACGGAGCTGGTCAGGACGGTTGAGGGCGATCAGCGCCGCGACCGTCACCAGGCTGCGGTCTCGTTGAGAAAGCTGCGGCCGCTCCCACACATCCGCGTAAAGGACGTCATCCGTCAGTTCCGCCAGCTTGGGTGCGATATCGCCCATCAGTTGCTGAGTTCGCGAACGAGCGCTTTCGAGGTTCGATGCTGGTTCCTGTGCCATGATTGTCTCCACTCCGGCTCCAAAGACGACGGCTGCGCTGAGAATTCCCGACATGAGTTTCTTCAAGTTGATTTCCTCTCGATAATTCAGTCCACCGGCTTCTGACGATGATGGGGCAGAAGGCGCCTGGCGCTTCTGAGAACCGTCACGCAGAAGCGAGGTAACGGTCGAAGAACGGCTTCAGTCTGGACAGAGCCGCCTCGACATATTCGGGAACCCAATAGGTCTCGATGTGCTTGGCGCCTTCGATCTTGAACAGTTCCTTGTCGTTGGTGCCCGTGGCCTTGGAGAACGCATCCTCGGTCATATAGAGGGTGTCGGCTTCGCTGCCCGCAATCATCAGAAGCGGCACGTCGATGAGCGCGATCTCGTCCGTCGCGTCCCAACGCATCAGGTCCATAAGGCTGCTCGTCGTGTACCTGAAGGTCGAACCGGGATGGGCGTGGGTACGCCAGTAGTAGTGGTAACCCTGCCGATAGAGGTCGAAGGGAAGCGCTTCGATCTGTGCATCCGTCAGATCGGCATCTCCGGAATAGAGGACCTTGCCGCCGGCCGCTTCCTGTGCGCGGGCGGCCGAAGCCTGTTGCAGGCGCTGCTGGATCGTGGCCATTTGGCTGTCCTGGAAGCCGTTGCGGCGGACACGGCCCGAATTGAACATGCTGAGCGTCGCCACGGCCTTGAAGCGCTTGTCGGTCTTTGCGGCCGCCAGCGAATAGCCGCCACCGCCACAGATGCCGAATAAGCCAAGTCGCGTCGTGTCGACGCCGGGGAAGCGGCTGATGAAATCCGCCATCCCGTGGATATCTTCGACGCGATGTTGAGGCTTGTCGACGCTGCGCGGCGCACCACCGCTTCCACCCTGATAGGCGGCATCAGCCGTGATAGTAATGAAGCCCCGCTCCGCCAGATGCTGGGCATAGAGGCCCGTCGTCTGCTCCTTCACACCGCCGTTGGGATGTGCAAGCACGATCGCAGGGTATTTCTTGGTCGGGTCATAATTGGCCGGAGTATAAATGTTGGCGACGATATCGAGGCCGTTCAGCTTGTACGTCACCGGGTGGATATTCACCTTGCCGGATTCGTTCTTGGTAATCGCGCCGTCATAGACAAGCGTGAAAGGGTTCTGCCTGTAGTTGGCTGCGACAGCCTGGGTGGTCGTCATGGTTGCCACTCCTAACATTGCACCGGAGATGACGAGAGCCGATGCTCCTAGAAACTCGCGTCTCTTTCTGTTGATGATTTCGTTCGCCATCGTCAGGTTCCTTGTCTGATTGGGAATGCGCGAACGGCCGTTTCACGCGAACGGATCGGTGGTTCAGTCCAGCTTCTTGTCGGCGAGGAATTTCGAGATTTGGTCGGCGATCTCGACGTTGTTCAGGTCCGACATCAGGAAGTGGGTGCCGCCCTTGATGCCGATATCCGGCAAGTGCACGAGCGTCGCGTCACCGCCGTGCTTGTTGATGGTGTCGACCCAGAGCTTCGCCATTGCCAGGCGGACACGCCAGTTGTCCTGTCCGCGTTCCTTGGTCGGTTCGATCGGGAAATTGTCGCCGTAGTAAACGACGATCGGCAGCTTGGTGAGCTTTTCGAAGTCCGCGGCGGGAACTGCCTCGGCCTTGAGCGTACCGGCGGCGCTCGGCATGTCGGCGGGGACCTCGCCTTCAGGGAAGATAAAACCGCTGCCCGGCTCGAGCGCCACGATACCTTTGACGTTCGGGTTCTTGATCGCCGTCAACCAGCCCGGTCCGCCCGCCTGAGAATGTGTGAACAGGATTCCCGGTCCGGTCCTTGCGAACAGGGCCGACATGGCGTTCGAGATCATGTTTGCATCGAACGGCCCTGTGTTGGGCGTAACCGAACGGAAGAACTGGTTCAGCGTTTCGGGGTCACGCGAGAACTGGACGTTGTCGAAATAGTCCGGCCATTTGCCAATCCTGAACTGGTCAAAGAATAGCTGGTCGTATGGCGTCGGCTCGATCGTTGTCGCCACGGTGCTGTTGCCCGCGCGGCCACGACGCGGCTGATCCACCAGATAGACGGGATACCCGCGGCGCAAGAAGATGTTCTGGAAACCTTCTCGGCCGTCCGGCGTGGTCTCCCAGGAACGTCCCGACTGAAAGGCTCCGTGGAGCATGACGATCGGCAGCGGCTTCGGCTTCTCGGGCACCTGATAGAAAACGTAGGCGTGATCGCCGTGAAGGGTCTGGCCCTCGGCGGTCGGAGCGTTGTTGTTGTAGGTTCCGGGCGTGGCCGACACCGTGCCGCCAACCGCGAAGCTGCCCTGCTCCTCCACGACAAGCGGCTCCGCCTTGGAGGCGGGTTGGGCATAGACCGCACCTGAAGACAGACTGAGAGCGGAAAACGCGATGGCTGAAAGAGTTCTGGAGAACATGCTCGATACACCTTGCCTTGCAACATGAAGTTGGAAGAAGGCTACGCGAGCAGCATTCTGTTGATTAGATACCTATTTCCGATTGAGGATATTAGCCGCACTTATTAATCACGAACGGTTGATAACCACTTTACCTGCGATACCGTAGAGCGTCCACGACCAGGGCAAATGCCGGAGAAGCGTGCCGCCGGTTAGGAAAATAGAGGTGGTAACCCGCAAACGGCATGCACCAGTCCTCAAGGACACGGATGAGTTTGCCTTGCGCAATATCGTCTTCCACGAGGTCTTCAGGCATATAGGCGAGACCGAGGCCCCGTCTCACTGCATCAAGACGCATTGCAATATTGTTGAATACCATCTGGCCTTCGACCCGGACCTTGAGTTCATGTCCATCCTTCTCGAACTCCCATGCAAGGATGTTGCCATAGGTCGGCATCCGGATCTGGATGCAATTGTGCGCCGTCAGGTCCTGCGGAATATCGGGCCACGGGTGCTGCTGGAAATAGGAAGGCGCTCCCACAACCGCCATACGCATTTCCGGGCCGATTTTCACGGCGATCATGTCTTTCGCCAGTTGCTCACCGAGCCGGACGCCCGCGTCGTAACGTTCTGCGACAATATCGGTGAGGCCGTAGTCCACGGTGATCTCGACGTTGACATCCGGATTTTCGGGCAGGAATTTTTCGAGCGCCGGAGCAAGGACCGAGATCGCAGCATGCTCGCCTGCCGTAATCCGGACCGTTCCAGCCGGCTTGTCCCGCATCTCGCTGAGCGCCTCGAGTTCCGCCTGAATTTCTTCGAACCTGGGTCCCGCTGTCTGAAGAAGGCGTTCACCCGCAGCCGTTGGGGATACCCGTCGCGTCGTCCGCGTCAGCAGCCGAATGCCGAGCCGCTCTTCAAGACCACGGACAGTCTGGCTAAGGGCTGACTGCGAGACGCCAAGCTTCAAAGCGGCGCGAGTGAAACTTTCCTCGCGTGCGACCATTACGAAAGCGAGCAGATCGTTGAAATTCTCCTGCGGCATTCATTAGTTATCCTTATAGCTTCATCCTGATTACTGCCCCTAATCAGCATGGTGGGCAAGAGCTATCTTTCCATCATCACAATTCAGCTTCGCCGTGCAGGACGGTCCAAGCCAAGGATGTCAACGGGGCTGCAATGCCTGACGGAAACATGACAGCCTCGCCGTCAGACAAGACGGCGATCCTCGCGATCATCCTGATCCTACCGCCCGGCGGCAGGCTCCGTCCGAAGAAAAGCCGCGCCAACCAGATGCGTGGCCTGATCAAGGAGAACGACAATGCAAAAGCGAACACTCGGAACTTTGGAAGTATCCGCTCTTGGCCTCGGATGCATGGGGCTCAGCCACGGCTATGGAGCCGCGACTGACACCAGGGATGCGGTAAAGCTCATCCGCGCCGCCCATGATCGTGGCGTCACCTTCTTTGATACCGCTCAGGTCTACGGGCCGTTCACGAACGAGGAACTTGTCGGCGAGGCTCTCGAACCGATCCGGGACAAGGTCGTCATCGCTACCAAGTTCGGGTTCGAGCTTCCGAGCCCGGACGCTGGTCAGCATATGAACAGCCGACCCGACTACATCCGCCAGTCGGTTGAGGGGTCGCTGAAGCGGCTCCGGACCGAAGTCATCGACCTCCTGTACCAGCATCGCGTCGATCCGATCGTTCCGATCGAGGATGTCGCCGGAACCGTCAAGGACCTGATCGCCGAGGGCAAGGTCAGGCATTTCGGGTTGTCGGAAGCTGGCGCTCAGACCATCCGCAAGGCGCATGCCGTGCAACCGGTGACGGCGCTTCAGAGCGAATATTCCCTGTTCTGGCGCGAACCCGAGAACGAGATCATTCCGACGCTCGATGAACTCGGCATCGGCTTCGTGCCTTTCAGCCCGCTCGGCAAAGGATTCCTCACGGGCAAGATTGACGCGACCGCCACCTTTGGCCCTGGCGACTTCCGCAGCATCGTTCCACGGTTCCAGGCGGAAGCACTCAAAGCCAACCAGGCGCTCGTGGCGGCTCTGACACAGATAGCCGAGGCGAAAGGCGTCACGCCCGCCCAGATCGCGCTTGCCTGGCTGCTGGCTCAAAAGGAATGGATCGTTCCGATCCCCGGCACCACCAAACTGCATCGCCTGCAAGAAAACCTCGGCGCTGCTACCGTAGAGCTCGCCGCCAGCGACGCTTCCGAGATCGCGGATGCACTCGCGACGATTGACATCGTCGGCGACAGATACCCCGCGCATCTTCAGGCGCGTGTCGGAAAGTGAAACAGGCGGGGCGCGCGGGCGCTCGCCTTTGGATAAGAGGAAATGACATGACCAGAACCGTTCCCACAGTCACCCTGAACAACGGGATCGAGATGCCGATACTTGGCTTCGGCGTCTTCCAGGTGCCCGATCCTGCCGAGTGCGAGCGCAGCGTCCATGACGCGATCGATGTCGGCTATCGTCTGCTCGACACAGCAACGTCATATGGCAATGAAGAATCCGTCGGCACCGCGATCCGCAACCACGGCATTGATCGAAGCGATCTGTTTGTCACGACCAAGCTCTGGATTGAGGACGCGACATACGAGGGCGCGAAGGCCGCTTTCGAACGTTCCCTGAACAAGTTGCAGCTCGACTATCTGGACCTCTGGCTCATCCACCAGCCTTTTGGTGATGTCTATGGCGCTTGGCGTGCGATGGAAGAGCTGTATAAGGCCGGTCGCATCCGCGCGATCGGCGTCAGCAACTTCTATCCCGACCGCTTGCTGGATTTCGTGCTTCACAACGAGATCGTTCCCGCGGTCAATCAGATCGAAATCCACCCGTTCCATCACCAGGAAGACGCGCAGAAGCTGCTTCAGGAATACGCCGTTCAACCCGAAGCATGGGGGCCTTTCGCGGAGGGAAAGAATGGGCTGTTCACGAACGGGCTCTTGCAGTCGATCGGCAAGAAGCATGGGAAAAGCGTCGCGCAGGTCGTGCTCCGGTGGCTGATCCAACGCCACATCGTCGCCATCCCGAAGTCGGTGCGCAAAGAACGGATGGCCGAGAACTTTTCGGTCTTTGACTTCGAACTGGATCAGGAAGACGTCGCTGCGATCGGTTCGCTTGACCAGAAGGCCAGCAGCTTCTTCGATCATCGCGATCCTGCAATGGTGAAATGGCTTGGCACGCGCAAGCTCTGACTCAAGGCTACGGGTGCTGAGTTGCTAACTTTCGTTTCGAGTTCGATGCCATGGGCACGTCTTACGGCATCGACACCCCCATTCAACTCAAGCCGGAGACGAGGACCATATCATCTATATGTCGAGCGCTTCGACAACGTTTAGCCGAAGCAGCAGATCGTGCCTCGCTGATCATCGAGGGTATATATGGCTCAATTCTCAAGCAAATCTTTTTACGCGTGGCAACATTCTGAATAGCCCCGAGTTTCGTAGACACCCTCGGGTTAGATTTTCTGCTGCTTCTCGAACTCGACGGGCGACAGCATCCCGTTCCTGACGTGTTTGCGTTTCGGGTTGTAGAACATTTCGATGTAGTCGAACACGTCCTGGCGTGCTTCATCGCGTGAACGGTAGACTTTGCGCCGTATCCGCTCTCGCTTCAGAAGATTGAAGAAGCTCTCGGCCACCGCATTGTCATGGCAGTTGCCGCGTCGGCTCATCGAGTGAACCAGATTGTGGTGCCTGAGGAACGAGGCCCAGTCCATG
>NZ_FYEM01000009.1:0-278536 GCF_900188475.1 Agrobacterium sp. 719_389 | reverse complement strand
AATTTCGGCAGGGCCACTTCCTCCTGTCGAACGAAGCCCTTCTGCGGCAGGGCGCCTTCCGCGAGCAGGTCGAGAACCGTGCAGATGCCGGCGGCGGTGGTGATCTGGATGGCGCTCATCATGCGGCCGGAAACCGGGCCGGCATAGACCTTGTTGGCGTAGGTTTCCTGCAGGAAGCGGCCGTTGCGGGTGCCGCAGACGGTGACGAAGACGATGACCACATCCTGCATGGTGCCGGGCAGGGCGTTTTCGAACAGGTCCTTCAGCACATCGCGGCGATTGCGCAGGTTGAGGTCGTTCAACAGCGCCTTCATGATCGCCACATGGCCGGGATAACGGATGGTGCGGTAATTCATCGTCCGCACCTTGCCTTCCAGCGTCGCGCAGAGCGTGCCGAGACCGCCTGACGTGTTGAACGCCTCGTAGGTGACGCCGTCGAGCGAGAATTCCTCGCGCTCCTCAAGGGCGGGAACGGCGGTGAGGCGGCCTTCGACGATCGCTTCGCAGGGCTCGATATATTCGTTGATCAGCCCGTCCGTGCTCCAGGTGAGGTTGTAATTGAGCGCATTGGACGGATATTGCGGCAGAGCGCCGACGCGCATGCGCACGCTGTCCAGCTTGTCGAACTTGGTGGCAAGATCGGCGGCGACGATGGAGATGAAGCCGGGCGCAAGGCCGCATTGCGGGATGAGCGCCGTCTCGGCCGTTTCCGCCAGCGCCTTGACCCTACGGGTGGATTCCACGTCTTCGGTGAGATCGAGGTAATGCGTGCCGACGGCAACGGCCGCTTCGGCAATGCCCGCCGTCAAGTGGAAGGGGGCGGCGGAAAGCACGGCGAATTTGCCTTTCAGCAGTGCTTCCAGAGCGGGACGGTCGGTGATGTCGACGATTTCGGTGTCGACGCGCTCATGCGCCGGCACATTGGCCAGCTGATCGGCCGAACGGTCGGCGACGGTGATGCGATAATCGCCTGATGCGGCCAGCATCCAGGCGATTGCCGAACCGATATTACCCGCGCCGATAACGACAATGTTCTTCATGTTTTTGTTCCCCGCAGTAAATTCGCATGTCTGCGCACCGGATGCGCTTCAAAGACAGAATGCCAGCTTTTTTTGACGATTCGCAGCTTCACTATGTGCGGATAGCGGGTTAATATTGAGCAATTAGACGACAGGATTGGTCACTATGACGATTGCCGACAAGGACCGGGCGCTGCTCGCCCTGCTTTCCGAAAATGCCCGCATGCCGGTGGCGGAACTGGCGCGCAAACTCGGCCTTTCCCGCACCACGGTACAGGCCCGCATCGAGCGGCTGGAGGCGGACGGGGTGATTGCCGGTTATGGTCTGAGGCTTTCGGAAAGCTATCTTTCCGGGCTGGTGCGCGCCCATGTGCTGATCACAATCGGGCCGAAGGCGCTACCCGCCGTCACCGCCGCGCTTTCCGCCATCAAGGAGGTGACGACGCTGCATTCGGTGAGCGGAACGTTTGATCTGATCGCGATTTTGGCGGCCCCTTCGATCCTCGACCTCGACCGGTTGATCGACAGGATCGGCGCGCTTGACGGTGTGGAGCGGACGCTGTCGTCGATCATTCTGTCGACGCGGATTTCGCGGTAGGGATTTTGGGGAGTGCGGTGGGCGCAAAGGCCGGTGGGTGCGCGTGATACTCTCTTCTTCCCTCATCCCTGTGACAAGCACAGGAATGAGGGGCGCATGGGTATGCCGCGCCTCGATTTAAACCGTCGCCCGCCCATCATAAGCCCTCTGCGCCGCCATCACCGCGTCGATATTGCCCTCCGCCCAATGGGCAAGCGCCGCCACCGTGTCGGTCAGCGTGCGCCCCAGCGGCGTCAGCGAATATTCGACCGTCACGGGCACAGTCGGGAACACCTGCCTCGAAATCAGCCCGTCGCGTTCGAGCTTCTTGAGCGTCTGCGACAGGACCTTTTGCGAAATGCCCTTGATTTCCCGCCGCAGCAGGTTGAAGCGCACCGCCTCCACCCGCAGCCGGTCAAGAATCAGCAGCGCCCATTTGTCGGCGATCCTGTCCAGCACCATGCGGGTGGGGCAGCGGTCTTCATAGACGTCATAGATACGTTCCATGGGTTTGTTCCGTTGTTTCAGGGCCATCCCGGTTTCCGCGAGGATACCAGATAACCGAAAAGTGCTCTCTTTTCATGATTTCGCAAACGCAGTACCTATGTTTTTGAAACATGGTTTCCATTAGATACTACGGAGATTTGAGATGACAGGCAAGATACTCGTAATCGGTTCGACAGGCACCATCGGCACGCCGCTGGTGAAAGCGCTGCTTTCCAAGGGCGAAAGCGTGAAGGCGGCTTCGCGCAGCGGCAACGCCATGGGCGGCGCGGAAGGCGTTCGTTTCGATTATACCGACGCATCGACCTATGCGGATGCCTTCGACGGCGTTGACCGTCTGTTCCTCATCCTGGCGGGCGGCCGTCTGGACGCCATCGACGCGCTGACGCCTGTGGTTGAAGAGGCCGCGCGCCGCAAGGTGAAGATCGTGTTCCTCAGCGTCCTCGGCGTCGATGCCGATGATTCCATCCCCTATCGTCAGATCGAGTTGAAGATCATCGCTTCGGGCACGCCTTATGTCATCCTGCGCCCGAACTGGTTCGCGGACAATTTCCACAGCTACTGGAAGGCGGGCATTGAACACGGTCAAATCGCCGTTCCGGCAGGCGAGGGCAAGTCGAGCTTTATCGATGTTCGCGATATCGCCGACAGCGCCGCCGCCGCGCTGACCTCTGACGCCTTCAATGGCAAGGCTTTCAACCTGACGGGTCCGAAAGCCCTGGGTTACGGCGAAGCGGCCGCGCTGATTTCGCAGGCGATCGGCAAGCCGGTTTCTTACGCTGCCGTTTCGGATGAGGTCTTCATCGGCATTCTCACCGGCGCGGGCGTGCCGCAGGACTACGCCTCGTTCCTCGCCTCGATCTTTTATCCCGTGCGCGAAGGCTGGACGGCCGTGGTGACTGGCGATGTCGAAACGTTGACCGGCCATGCTCCGCGTTCACTGGAGACCTATATCGCCGACAATCTGGACCGGCTGAAGGGCTGAAGCTCCAGGCGAGCCCGCCGCGCTCACGCCGGATCGGTGGAACCGCGGCGGGCTTTGAAGAGCATCTTCAGCCGCTGAATCTCGTCCGCGTTCCAGCCCTGTGGCTCGGTCACCTCCGTCCATGCATCGATATAATGTTCCGGCGCATAGACATGGCCGTAACCGATCGGTGCGGTGGTGGCGGCGGCGACATCGAGACCGAGCTGCAGCAGGGTCACCACCGGGAACCAGCGGAAGGATGTGGAAACGTCAGGCCCGTGATGCACCATCCATTGCGGCCGCCGGTAAAGTGAGGCGGCCTCGAAGAAGGTGATGGGGTCGCTGGCATATTGCAGATAGACGATCCGCATCGGCCCCCATTCCGCATCGGGCATATGGGCGGTCGTATATTGGTTGGCGAAGCGGATGACGGAGGAATCGCGGAAACGCGGCAGCCATTCCGGCGTGCCCTTCACCCGGCCATTGGTGGCCATGCGCCATGTGGGGCTGGAAAAGGGCGGGCCGCTCCACAACGCGCCCTGGAAGGGATCGGAGAGCACATCGTAGAGATCCGAGGATTTCTGCGAGTTGAGCGAACCGAGGCTGAGGCCATGCAGGTAAAGCTTTGGCCGCGTTTCCTTGGGCAGCGTGGTCCAGTAGCCATAGACGGCCTCGAACAGGGCGCGCGCGGTCTCGACACCGTAATCCGGCTCCGTCAGCAAGGCGATCCAGCTGGAGAGATAGGAATATTGCACGGCGACGCTGGCGATATCGCCGTCATGAAGATATTCGACCGTATCGAGCGCTTCCGGATCGATCCAGCCGGTGCCGGTCGGAATGACCACCAGAAGCACCTTGCGCTCGAAACCGCCGACCCGTTTCAATTCCTCCAGCGCTAAGGCCGCTCTTTCTTCCGGCGTCGAAGCCGAGTTGAGGCCCGCATAGACCCTGAGCGGTTCCTTTGCCGGGCGATGGGTGAAGGCGGATATGTCTGCGCCATCAGGGCCTTCGGCGACGAATTCGCGGCCGCGTCGGCCGAGCGATTCCCACGCCATCAGCGAGGCGCTGCTGCCGGTCTTGAGCGGATCGGAAGGGCGCGGCACGTCAGGCTCGATCAGCGCATCCACCTGTTTCAGCGAAGAATCCGCAAATCTGAGACCGATATCGAAGATCAGCCCGTTCAGCAGCATCCATGAGAGGACGATTGCTGCCGCGATGCCGAGCACATTGGCAAGTCTGCGCGGCAGGAAATGACCGCTGCGCGCCGCAAAGAACCGGCGGATAAGCTGGAAAAGCCGGCCTGCGCCGATAAGGATGGCGGCGACCAGCACGGCAAGGCCGCCGGTCTTGGTGGGGTGGGCGCTGGGCAGCGGATCGAGCTCCATCAGAACGCGGATGGAATTCTGCCAGTCCTTCGCCTGCCATAAAAACGCGATTGCCGTGATGGCGGCGGCGAGCGCGATGAGAAAGCGAATGCCGCGCATATTGTGGCGCGAGGGCTCGGGCAGTTCCAGATAGGCCCAGACGGCATGCAGGGCGACACCGATCAGATAACCGATGGCGAAGGAAAAGCCGCATAGCACACCTTGCATCAGCCAGGTGCGCGGCAGGAGCGACGGGGTAAGTGAGGCGCAGAACAGAATAGTGCCAAAGACGATGCCGGTTGCCGAAAGGCCCGCAAACAACCGCCCAACCCATTGTTTCACCAACTTGACCCGCCCCTTCTGCTCACCATCTGGCATTGAGTGTAATATGTGACGGACGAGGGTGCAAATCCCGCGGGAAGGATAAAAATCACAGAGATAGGAAAATAATCCTTTACAGCGTGACGGTGGTTTGATAGTGTTTGGCTACGGTCGGAGATTTGCGGCTGGGCCGCGGTTGGTTCTGAAATATCAGAGCGCTGGATTTTACGAATACAAGGCTTTGCTCTCTTCCCTCATTCCTGTGCTTGTCACAGGAATGAGGGCTGTGGGGAGGCGCCGCCCGCAAATGAACCGCGTCGCATGCCCATGTTCATCTCCATTTCCCTCCCAGGCCAATCTGATGACAAATGTTCATAATTGCGACCCGGCGCTCTACGGAGCCTGGCCGGACAGGCCTGCTTATGCGGATGAGGCCGCGCCTGAGATCAAATCGCGGGCAGACAGGCTGGCCGCCGAAGATGCGGCGCGCAACGGCAGTCTGCGGCAATTGCTGAACGAGCTGACGGAGGAGATGCGCGATCAAGTCTGCCTGTATCGCAATCTTCGGCAGTCCGGCGAGGCGGGGCTTTTGCCTGATGCCGACGACACGGAAGGCAAGCAGGCCCGTGCCGATGTGAAAGTTGCAACGGATCAGCTGTCGCTCATCGTCCGCACACTGGAGCGGATCGACGCCCTGCAACGGGTGCTGGCGGAAGAACGGCAGGCGCTTATGGGCGAGGATGAAAACGATACGCAGGATTATGAGGCGGCGGTGGCGCATTTCCTCAAACGCATCGATGAGCTGGCCGAGCAGAAATGCCGCGAGAGGCTGGAGGCGATCGCGGCGTCCGGCACTTCGGCAGGGTCTGACTGAGGCATGGCGAACGTTTTGACCGAAGCGCGCCTTCACGCGCAGGTCTTCAACCTCCTGCGCGACTGGCGCTTCATCGGTAACCTGCCGCAGCAGCCGCCGGAAGGCGACTGGCGGACATGGCTGCTGATCGGCGGGCGTGGTTCCGGCAAGACCCGCGCCGGGGCGGAATGGGTGCATCATGTCGCCTCCGCCGGCAAGCAGTCGGATTTGCGCATCGCGCTTGTTGCCGAGACGCTGGGCGACGCCCGCGAGGTGATGATCGACGGCATTTCCGGCATCTGCCGCATCGCCCGCCGCCATCGCCCCGCCTTCGAGGTGTCGCGGCGGCGGCTGCTGTGGCCGAATGGCGCGATGGCGCAGGTGTTTTCGTCGGAAGACCCGGAAAGCCTGCGCGGCCCGCAATTCCACATGGCCTGGGCCGATGAGCTCGGCAAATGGAAATATCCGCAGGAAACCTGGGACATGCTGCAATTCGGCCTGCGTCTGGGTGAGGCCCCCCGGCAATTGGTGACTACCACGCCGCGGCCCATTCCGCTCTTAAAGGCGCTTCTCGCCGATCCCTCGACGCGGGTGGCGCGGATGCCGACGGCGATGAATGCGCGCAATCTCGCGCCCGGGTTTCTGAAAGCCATGCAGGACCGTTACGGCGGCACGCGGATGGGGCGTCAGGAAATCGGCGGCGAATTGATCGATGAGCGTGAGGGCGCGCTGTGGAAACGCGCCGATCTGGAAGCGATCATCGAGGCGGGAGATGAACCGCTTGCTCGCATCGTGGTGGCGGTGGACCCGCCCGCGGGCGTCGGTGAACATTCCTGCTGCGGCATTGTCGTGGCGGGGCTTGGCATATCCGGGCGTCTCAGCGTGCTGGCGGATTGTTCGGTGGAAGGTGAAACACCGGCCGGCTGGGCCCGCGCCGTCGTCGCCGCCTTTCGCCGCCACGAGGCGGACCGGGTGGTTGCGGAGGTCAATCAGGGCGGCGAGATGGTGCGCGCCATGCTGCAAAGCATCGACGCCAACCTGCCGCTGACGCTGGTGCGCGCAAGCCGCGGCAAATTCACCCGCGCCGAGCCGGTTGCGGCACTTTATGAGCAGGGCAGGGTGGGGCACGCGGCACGGTTTGAAAAGCTGGAAGACCAGATGACGGATTTTGGACCTGATGGTCTTTCGTCCGGGCGTTCCCCGGACCGGCTGGATGCGCTCGTCTGGGCGATAACGGCGCTGACGACGATGGTGGTGAGTGAACCGAAGGTGCGGGGGATGTGAGGCCGGCGACTATCGGCTCCCGCGAATGAGAGCCAATTACCGGTCGAGCGGATACCGCCTGTTTCTTCTCCCCGCCGGGGAGAAGGTGGCGCGCAGCGCCGGATGAGGGGGCCACGGTCAGGATTTGCGTAGAGGTAGAGGCATGCGGAGAGGTTACCCCCTCATCTGACCCTTCGGGCCATCTTCTCCCCGGCGGGGAGAAGAAAATTGAGGCAACCTCACCGCCTGAAATCAGACGTCTGGCGGCTGTTACTTCTTGGGGGATTGCGCCGGCTTCGGCTGGGAACCGGTTTCGCGCATCTGGCGCCACTCGTTTTCGAGACGGTCATAAACGGTCTGGGGGATTGTCGCTGTCATGGCATTCCTCCTTGAATGGTTAACGCTGCAGGATTGCGCGGTGAATGGAGTTAGCGCGCTAAGGTTCCGGAATTCAAGGAATTTTTTACCCCAAAACCACGGGGTGCGGATTAAAATCGATTAAGGTTTTTTCAAATCGATTTAGTTCCGGCGACTGTCATGTGGAAAAACCCGGCGTCATATCGCCCATCATTTTCAGGAGCAGTCATGGCTTATGACGAGGCGCGATTCTTTGCGTCGGCGCGGATTTCCATTTTCGGCGGTCGCCTGCGCACCGCCCAGCTTGCCGGCACGAAAACGATGCTGGCAGGGTTCGAAAAGGCGATGCCGGGCGGCGATCCGCGCTGGCTCGCCTATATGCTGGCGACGGCCTTTCACGAGACGGCGGCGACCATGCAGCCCGTGCGGGAAACCCTGGCGGCAAGCGACGCGGAAGCGATGACAAGGCTCGACCGCGCCTTTGCGGCGGGCAGGTTGCCCATGGTGCGCAAGCCCTATTGGCGGCCGGACACGGAGGGTAAAAGCTGGCTGGGTCGTGGCTTCGTGCAGCTGACGCATCGGCGCAATTACGAGGCCATGTCGGTGCTGACTGGCGTCGATCTCCTGGAACGGCCGGAGCGGGCCATGGAGGCGGAGGTGGCCACCGCGATCTTGATACACGGCATGGCGGGCGGCGGCTTCACTGGCCGCAGGCTCTCCGATTTCTTCAGCGACGGTCGTGAGGATTGGGATGGTGCGCGCGCCATCATCAATGGCGGCGACAGAGCCCG
The DNA here is from genome assembly GCF_900188475.1 of Agrobacterium sp. 719_389. Taxonomy (NCBI): domain Bacteria; kingdom Pseudomonadati; phylum Pseudomonadota; class Alphaproteobacteria; order Hyphomicrobiales; family Rhizobiaceae; genus Agrobacterium; species Agrobacterium sp. 719_389. The sequence goes on along the minus strand of NZ_FYEM01000009.1, from coordinate 270,523 downwards.
GCTTGTGGGCGGTTACGGGCGCGCATTTCATCAAGCGCTTGTCGCTGCCCGGATTGAACCCGGGCGGGCCAGATGATAACCCGTTACCCGGTGCCGAAAAGGCCGCCTTTTAAGTTTGCATGACAGGTGACACCGTGATCCGCCATATCGTCTTTTTCACCGTTCCCGAGGAAAACCGCGACGCCGTGCGCAGGGGGCTTTCCGGCCTGACCGCGATACCGCATTCTCTGAAGCTGGAAATCGGCGAGAACGTGAAGAAGGACCAATGGGGCAACTCGGTCGATTTCATCGTCTATGGCGAGTTTGAAAACGAGGCGGCGCTCGCCGCTTACAAAGCCGATCCCGCCTATGATCTTTCGACCCGCACGGTAAAGCCGTTGCGCGAGACCCGTGTTGCCGCCGATTTCGACAGCGATACGGCGGTGAAAGCGCCGATCCGGTAAACGTCCGGTTTCGCTGAAGTCGGCGCGAGATATTGCTGCTGTACGGACAGGGTGTCTCACGCGCGACGTCATCCTTGGGCTTGTCCCAAGGATCTGATCACGTCCAATAAAATCGAGACGTTGCAGATGCTCGGGACAGGCCCGAGCATGACGAAAGAGAGTTTTCAGGACTTCGTCAGAAATTTCAGGGTCTAGCCTGTCGGTGAAAACCCCACGCGGGCGACGCCGCAGGACTCGACGCCGCGCGCCATCAAAACAAGGACAACTCCATGCGATTTCCCTTTTCCCTGCCGTGGCTGCGCCCGGCGGATGGCAGAGCCGTGCCTGAAAGCCGGAAAATGGCTGATGGCTTCATGGCGGTCGCGGTGCAGGGCGGGCAGGCCTTCTGGTCGGGCCGGTCCTATGCCGCACTTGCCCGCGAGGGCTTCATGAAGAACCCGGTGGCGCACCGGGCCGCTCGCATGGTGGCGGAGACCTCGGCTTCCGTCAGCTGGCTGCTTTATGATGGCGAAGAGGAACTTACCGATCATCCGCTGCTGGTGCTGCTTTTAAAACCGAGCGCCCATATGGGCGGGCCGGATTTTTTCGAGGCGCTTTATGGCCACCTCATGCTGGCCGGAAACGCCTATATCGAACCGCTGACGGTGGGCGGGCGGTTGCGTGAACTGCATCTGTTGCGGCCCGACCGGGTGAGCATCGTCGAAGGGCCGGATGGCTGGCCGGTGGCCTATGATTACCGCGCCGAGGGCCGGGCATCCCGGCGCATCGCCGCCGATCGCGACGGGCTGGGGCTGCTGCATCTGAAACTCTTTCATCCGCTCGATGACCGGTCGGGTTTTGCGCCTCTCGCCTCCGCAGGCGCCGCGCTCGATCTGCACAACGCCGCGAGCCAGTGGAACAAACGCCTGCTCGACAATTCCGCCCGGCCTTCCGGGGCGCTGGTCTACCAGCCGAAGGAGGGCGGCAATCTCTCCACCGAACAATATGATCGGCTGAAGCGTGAGCTGGAGGAGGGCTATCAGGGGGCGATGAATGCCGGCCGTCCGCTGCTGCTGGAAGGCGGGCTGGACTGGAAGGCCATGGGTCTTTCGCCGCGCGACATGGATTTTCTGGAGGCCCGCAACGGCGCGGCGCGCGATATCGCGCTCTCGCTTGGCGTACCACCGATGCTGATCGGCATTCCCGGCGACAATACCTATGCCAATTACCAGGAGGCGAACCGCGCCTTTTATCGTCTGACAGTGCTGCCGCTCGTTTATCGCACGGCGGCAAGGCTCTGCGGCTGGCTTTCTCCGGTCTTCGGCCCGGGGTTGAGGCTCGAACCCGATCTCGACCGGATTGCCGGGCTTGCCGGCGAGCGGGATGCGCTCTGGGCAAGAATCGGCGCAGCCTCGTTCCTGAGCGACGACGAAAAGCGCGAAGCCGTCGGTTATTGATCGCCGCCTGGCGCGATCGAAGCCCCGGTTTCCTGTTCAATCATTTTCTGAAGAAGCGGATTCTCCCTGTGAGGTCTTCCGCCCAAGCGATTCCGAAGATTCGGAAAATCACCCATCGCAGGCGCGCAGAAAGCGCCTGCGTGCGACGCGGCGCGTCCGCCCGATAACAACATCCTAGAACGGAATGATTACCCATGTCTGAATTCGCCAATGAGGCCGGCATCTGGGCCGCCCGCATCACCGGCGCCGTGGCGGGCGCGGGTGTATCGCTCGTTTATCTCCTGCCGAAAAGCAAACGTGAGGCCGCGAGCCGTTTCATCACCGGCGTGTCCTGCGGCATGATCTTCGGCGGGCCGATCGGCCTGTGGATCGTGCAGCAGCTCGATATTGCCGGCGCGCTTTCGGGCCGGGAAATCATGGTGGCGGGGTCCGCCGCCGCCAGCATGGGGGCGTGGTGGGGGCTGGGCGTGCTGGTGCGCATCGCCGACCGTTACAGCGCCCGCCCGCGCGCCTGACACTTCCTTCACATCGCAGGAGTTTTCCATGCACGTTTATCGCGGGCCGCGTCCCGCCACGCGCAAATTCGCCAATCTGGAACTGCGCGGCATTGCCAGCGACGGCACGTTTTCCGGTTATGCCAGCGTCTTCGGCGAGGTCGATCTCGGTCAGGACGTCATCGAACGCGGTGCTTTCCGCCGCTCCATCGAGGAGCGGGGCGCGGCCGGTATCCGCATGCTCTATCAGCACGACCCGGCCGAACCCATCGGCGCCTGGCGCACCATCCGCGAGGATGAGCGCGGCCTTTATGTGGAGGGCGTTCTCGCACCCGGCGTCGCCCGCTCCCGCGAGGTGCATTCGCTGATGAAGACCGGCGCGCTGGACGGGCTGTCGATCGGCTTTCGCACCGTACGTTCCAGTAAAGAGGGGCGTTCCAGTAAGGAGGCGCGCGCCGGCAAGGCGGCCGGCTCAGGCGTCCGGCGCATTCTGGAAGCCGATCTCTGGGAAATCTCGGTCGTCACCTTCCCGATGCTGCCGTCCGCGCGGGTTTCCGACGTCAAGCACGCCCGCTTTTTCCGCGACCGCGAGACCGAGCTGGTGCGCAGCATGCGTCGCGCCGCCCGCTCGCTGTTCGACACGACCTTCAAACGCTGACTTCCGGACAATCACCCACAAGGAAACGACATGACAGACCAGATGACGAAACCGGCCCCGATGACCGTCGCGCCGCAGGTGAAGGCCGTGCCCGATACGGTGACCGCCGCCTTCGATGAGTTCATGGAAGCCTTCGAGGCCTTCCGCGAGACCAACGACCAGCGGCTTGCCGATATCGAGCGCAAGATGGGGGCAGATGTCGTGACCCGCGACAAGCTCGACCGCATCGACAGGACGCTCGACGACAACCGCAGGATCATGGACGATCTGGCGCTCAGGAAAGCGCGCCCCGCACTTGGCCGCAAGGAGGCGCTTTCCCACGACGCCGAGGAGCACAAGGCCGCTTTCGAGGCCTATATCCGCCGTGGTGAGGAAGGCGCGCTGCGTGATCTGGAGGCAAAGGCCCTTGCCGGCTCGACCGGGGCTGATGGCGGCTTCCTGCTGCCGAGTGAGACGGATGGCGAGATAGGCCGGCGTATGACGGCGATTTCGCCGATCCGCGCGCTGGCGACCGTGCGGCAGGTTTCCGCCGCCGTGCTGAAAAAACCCTTCTCGCCCGGCGGCATGACGACCGGCTGGGTCTCCGAAACGGCGGCGCGCCCGCAGACGGCAACGCCGCAGCTTGCAGAGCTTTCCTTCCCGACGATGGAGCTTTACGCCATGCCGGCGGCCACGCAGGGCCTGCTGGATGACGCCGCAGTCGATATCGAGGCCTGGATCGCCTCCGAGGTGGACATCGCTTTCGCCGAACAGGAGGCCGGCGCTTTCATCGCCGGCGACGGCGTCAGCAAGCCCAAGGGTTTCCTCTCCTACACCACCGTTGCCAATGATGGCTGGAGCTGGGGCAACATCGGTTATGTCGCGACAGGCGTTTCGGCCGGCTTTGCTTCCGCCGGGCCGATGGATGTGCTGCTCGACGCCGTTTATGCGCTGAAGGCCGGCCACCGCCAGAACGGCGCCTTCCTGATGAACCGCAAGACGCAAGGGGCGCTGCGCCGCTTCAAGGATACGAGCGGCGCCTATCTGTGGCACCCGCCCGCCGCCGCCGGCCAGCCGGCCTCGCTGATGGGCTTCCCGGTGACGGAGGCGGAGGACATGCCGAATGTGGCGGCTAACAGCTTTGCCATCGCCTTTGGCGATTTCCGCGCCGGCTATCTCGTCGTCGACCGTACCGGCGTGCGCATCCTGCGCGATCCCTATTCGGCCAAACCCTATGTGCTGTTCTACACCACCAAGCGTGTGGGCGGCGGCGTGCAGAATTTCGAGGCGATCAAGCTGGTGAAATTCGGGGTGAATTGATCGCCGACCTTGCGGCCCTTTCTTCTCCCCGTCGGGGAGAAGATGCCCGAAGGGCAGATGAGGGGGCAACGTTGCCGAATATCTCTACCCTTGCCCCCTCATCCCGCTGCCGCGGACTTCTCCCCGGCGGGGAGAAGAAACAAGCGGTGCCCGCTCGCTAATGCGACTACCTTTCTTCCGGAGACCCCATGACCTATGCCCTCATTCATCCGCCGCAGGCGGAGCCGCTGACGCTTGCCGAGGTCAAGGCGCATCTGCGTCTCGACAGCGGCGACGAGGATACGCTTCTTGCCGCAATCATCCGCACCGCCCGCGAGCATCTGGAACGCACGACAGGGCTTTGCCTCCTCCGTCAGACCTGGCGGCTTTATCTTGACCGGTGGCCGCAGGTGGGCGTGATTCTGATTGGCAGGACACCGGTGCAAGCCATCGAAACGATTCTGGTTTTTGACGGTGAGGGGCGTGCGGCAGACATCACCGCCGGTGAGAAATTGCTCGACGGCGCGGCGCCGCCGGCAAGGCTGTGGCTACGCGATCCGCCGGCCCCCGGCCGGGCGATGAACGGCATCGAGATCGATTTCATTGCCGGTTACGGCGAAGCGGGAACGGACGTGCCCGACACGCTGAAACGCGCCATGCTGATGCATGTGGCGCAGATGTTCGCCTTTCGCGGCGCAGTCACCCCGGAAAACCAGCCCGCGGCCGTTCCCGCCGGTTACGAGCGACTGGTGGCTCCTTTCTGCCGTCTGGGGCTTTGAGACATGAACCTTGTTTTTCTCGATCCCGGCAAGCTGACGGCGCGGCTGGAACTGGACGTGCGGACCGAAACGCCGGACGGGCAGGGTGGTGCAGCGGAAAGCTGGGATTTCCTGCGGTCGCTCTGGGCCGCGATCGAACCCGTTTCGGAGGCGTCCCATGAAAGGGCCTCGGCCGAGGGCGTGACGATCACCCACCGTGTCTGGCTGGCTTACCGCGCAGACATCATTGCAGGCATGCGCTTTCGCAAGGGCCGCCGCATTCTGGCGATCCGGGCGGTGATGGACCCGGATGAGACATGTCGCTTCATCGTCTGCCGCTGCGAGGAGGAAAGCCGATGAGCGCCGCAAACCCGCTTCTTCAGGCGATTTTCGCGCGGCTGACCGGCGATGCGGTGCTGACGGCGCTCATCCCCGGCGGCATCGTCGACCGGCTTCTGCCGCGGGCGGTTATGCCTTGCATCGTTATCGATGATCTCGAAAGCAGGGATTATTCGACCGCCACGGAAAAGGCCGAGGAGCATTTCCTGTCGCTGCAGATCTGGAGCGATGCCAATGGCCGCAAGGGTGCGGGAGAGATCACCGCTAGTGTCATGAGCCTGCTCGATGATGCGGCGCTGCCGATTGCCGGGGTCGATCTCGTCAATCTGCATCTTCTCTCCAGCCGCTCGCGTCGCGAGGCGAAGACCCGGAATTTCATCATCGAGATGCGCTTCAGGGCGGTGACGGAGTAGTGCCGTTTCAGGCGTTCTGCCTGTGCACGGTTTTCCACAGGACGATCAGGAGCACAAACGAAATGGCGATCAGCACGGCGGCGACACCAAGCATGGCCGCCACCCCGCCGCGATCCAGCGCCAGCGTGAAAATAACAGGTGCAACGGCAATGGCGAGGTTCTGCGGCAGGGAGATACGCGCGGCCTGAAGGCCATATTCTTCCGGGGAAAATACCGCCAGCGGCAGCACCGCCCGGCTGACGGTGAGCACACCGGCGCCGAAACCGAAAAAAATGATGAAACCGATGAAAGCCGGCATGGCCGGGGCAAAGCCAAGCAACAGCAGCAGCGACAGCAGCAGAAGACAGAAGCCGATCATGGCGGTGAGGAAGGGGCTGCCGCGTTTCCCAAGCAGGAAATCCAGCCCGCGCGCCGTAATTGCCAGCAGGCTGCGCGCCGATGCCAGCTGCACGGCAAGCGATTGCGTTGCGCCCGCCTGGACGAGCAGCAGCGGCAGCAGCGGTGACAGGCCGAAGGTTGTAAAGGCGCTGATCGTCGTCATGGCCGCCAGAAGCAGGAAGGCGCGGCGTGTATCGACCGGCGAGGGCGAAAGCGCGTCGGCTTTCTGCCGTGTTGCTTCCTTGCGGGCCGGACGGCCGGGAAGGACGAAGAGGTAGAGCGGCAGAAGCACGAAGAGCTGCAGACAGGCATAGAGCAGAAGTGTGCCGCGCCAGCCGAGATGCTGTTCCACAAGCGCGGTGACGGGCAGGAAAACCGCCCCCGAAAGCCCGGTAAACAGCATCAGAAGCGTCAGCAGCCGGCCGCTTTCCGCGCCCACACGCTCCACCACGGCGGTATGGGCAGCCGTCGTCAAGCCGCAGGTTGCGGCCAAACCCATCACGCCCCAGCCGAAAAGATAGCTCGTGACACCGCCCGAAAAGGCGAGCACGGCAAAACCGGCGGCAAAGAGGAATGAGCCGGCCACCAGCACGGGCGCCGCGCCGCGACGGACGAGCATTCTTCCCAGCAGCGGGCCGCAAAGCGCGCTGATCAGCATCATGATGGTGAGGCCGGCAAAAACGATCTCGTTGCCGATCGCCAGTTCGCCGCCGATCCGTGGCGCCAGAATGGCCAGCATGTCGAAACCGGAACCCCAGCTGATGATCTGCCCAAGCGCCAGCACGCCGATAAGGCGCACGCGGGACGTCATGGAGGCGGCGTCGGACATGGTGAGATCGCGGGGTGCGAGGTGCGGGAAACCATTTGGTAGCAGGCCCGCCGCACCCCCGCAACCGCAATTGAAACGAAAGGAAACAACATGGTGGCGCAGAAAGGCAAGGACCTGCTGCTGAAGATCGACAATGCCGGCGCCTTTGCGACCGTGGCGGGGCTCAGAACAAAACGGCTGGCCTTCAATGCGCAGGCCGTCGACGTGACGGATGCCGAAAGCGCCGGGCGCTGGCGCGAGCTTCTCGCCGGCGCGGGTGTGCAGCGGGCATCGCTCACGGCCTCCGGCATCTTCAAGGACCAGGCGAGCGATGCGCTGGTGCGCGGCGCATTTTTTGCAGGCGGCATTCCCGGCTGGCAGATCGTCATTCCCGATTTCGGTGTCATTGCCGGACCGTTCCAGATCGTCGCGCTCGAATATTCCGGCCGCCACGATGGCGAAGTGCAATTCGAGATCGCGCTGGAATCGGCCGGTCTTCTCTCATTCGGAGCGCTGTGATGCCGCAAGGGTTGCGTTACGGGCGGGCGAACCGCCATCGCGGCGAGATAGAAGCGCTGATAGACGGTGAAAGGCGCATCCTGTGCCTGACGCTCGGGGCTCTCGCCGAACTCGAAACCGCCTTTGAAGCCGATGACCTCACCGCGCTCGCCCAACGTTTCGCGAGCGGGCGCATGAAGGCGGCGGACATGATCCGGGTGATCGGCGCGGGCCTGCGCGGCGCGGGCAACGTCTTTTCCGACGAGGATGTGGCCGCCGCCACGGTGGAAGGCGGCATTGCCGGCCATGCCGCGATCGTCGCCGATCTTCTGACCGCGACTTTCGGCGGTTTGAAAGGCGAAACACCGCCGGACCCTTGAATGCCGCAGCAGGCGAAGCGACGTCGCGCCCATTCCCCTGGGACGCGGTGATCCATACCGGCCTCTTCCTGCTGCGGCTTTCCCCGGAAACCTTCTGGCTGATGACCCCGAGGGAATTTTTCGCGATGACGGGCGGCAACGCCGTTTCGCGCGGTCCTGACCGTCAGGCGATGGAGAGGATGATGCGGCGGTTTCCGGATGGCTGAGTTGATCTCAAAAACGAATGACATTTCAAAATTTTGCGGCTCCGGTTTGAATCAGAAAGGCAAGCGCGATGGCGGGCGAAAGATCGATTGCGGAGAACCGGGAAGAGGCGGAGGCGCTCTCGGAGGTGATGGGTGATCTCGAGCGGCGATCCGAGCGGTTCGGTGCGGCCTTGTCCACGGCCCTGCAGGCGGCGGCGACCGGCGGCAAGGGGCTGGACGATGTGTTGCGCGGGTTGGGACAGCGGCTGTCCGGCATGGCGCTTTCGGCCGGGCTGAAGCCGCTGGAGAGCATGATCGGCGATGCCGTCGGCGGGCTCTTGAACGGCGGCGGTTCGCTGTTCGCCTTTGCGGATGGCGGGGTGCCGGGGCGCAGCATCACGCCTTTTGCCGATGGCGGCGTGGTCTCCAGCCCTGCCTTTTTCCCGATGGGCGGCGGGCTTGGCCTGATGGGTGAGGCGGGGGCGGAAGCGATTTTGCCGTTGAAGCGCGGTTCCGACGGCGCTCTCGGCGTTGCCGCACCTGCGGGCGGCGGCGGGGCGCAGATCGTGTTTAACGTGACGGCGGCGGATGCTGGGAGTTTCCGGAAAAGCGAAGGCCAGATCGCCGCCATGCTGGCGCGCAGCGTCGGGCGCGGCCAGCGCGGATTGTGACGCGCGCTCACCTTCCCAGACCATTGAAAAGAATCCAGGAACAACGACATGGCGGCATTTCATGAAGTGCGCTTTCCGCTGCGGCTTGCGCTCGGCGTCAGCGGCGGGCCGGTGAGGCGGACGGATATCGTCAACCTGTCCAATGGCCGCGAGAGCCGTAACCAGCGCTGGAGGAACGCCAGGCGCAGCTATGACGCCGGATCCGGGATCCGCTCCGTCACCGATCTCTATGAGGTGCTCGCCTTTTTCGAGGCGCGGCGCGGCGAGCTTTACGGCTTTCGTTTTCGCGATCCCGTGGATTTCAAATCCTGCCCGCCGGGAGAGACGCCCGCCGCGACCGATCAGAGGATCGGCACCGGCGACGGAGTGGCGGCGGGCTTTCAGTTGCTGAAGACCTATGCCGATGCCGGCGGCTCCTTCACGCGGCGGATAGAAAAACCGCTCGAAGGTTCGGTCATTGTGTCGGTCGAGGGGGTGAAGGCGGAAGCGGCCGCTATCTCGGTCGATCACACGACCGGCATGGTGACCTTCCGGGCGGGGCGGGTGCCGCCCGCCGGCGCTGCAATCCGTGCCGGTTTTGAATTCGACGTGCCGGTCCGTTTCGCGATCGACCGTATCGACGTGAACCTGACTGCTTTCGAGGCGGGCCGCATTCCCTCCATTCCACTGATGGAAATATCGCCATGAAAACCATTCCCGCCGCCCTTGCCGAGCATCTCAAGGGAGATGCGACGACCACATGCCATTGCTGGAAGGTGACATTGAAGGATGGCGCGGTGATCGGTTTTACCGATCACGACGAGACGATCGTGTTCGGCGGTACGTCCTATCTTGCCGCCAGCGGCTTTTCGGCCAGCGATAGCGACAGTGAAACGGGGCTGGGCGCCAGTGCCGGGGAGGTGGCGGGCGGTTTTTCGAGTGAGGCGATTGCGGAAGACGATCTGGCCGCCGGGCGTTTCGATGGTGCCAGGGTGCAGCTTTTCCTCGTCAATTGGCAGGCGACGGACCAGCATGTGCTGCTGAACATGCGCGAGATTGGCGAGGTGACACGGGCGGGAGGGTCGTTTCGCGCCGAGCTGCGCAGCCTTGCCCATCGCCTCGGCCAGCCGCAGGGCAGGGTCTATGGGCGGCGCTGCGATGCGGCGCTCGGGGACAGGCGTTGCGGTGTCGATCTGGAGCCGTTTACCGGCCGTGGCGGCGTTGTGGCGGTGGATGCCTCGGGTGGCCTGCTGGTCTCCGGGCTCGATGTTTTCGCCGATGGTTTCTTCAGCCGGGGAAAGCTGCGCTTTATGGCTGGCCCGCTCGCCGGCAGGAATTTCGACCTCGACGGCCACGAGCGGCGTGACGGCGGCGTGCACCTGTCCTTCTGGCTGCCGCCGGAACGGCTGCCTTCGCCGGGAGATAGGTTTTCCGTCACAGCCGGCTGCGACAAGAGTTTCGCCACCTGCCGGGTAAAATTCGCCAATCATCTGAATTTTAGGGGCTTCCCGCATCTGCCGGGGGCGGATTTCGCCTATTCCTATGCGAGCGGCGGTGAGAGCCATGACGGTGGGGCGCTGTTTCCATGAGTGATACCGGTGCAAGAGTGCTGGTGCTGGCGCAAGACTGGGTCGGCACGCCCTATCGGCATCAGGCCTCGTTGAAGGGTGTCGGCTGCGATTGCCTTGGCCTCGTCAGGGGCATCTGGCGCAGCGTTTACGGCCACGAACCGGAATTGCCGCCGCCCTATGCGCCCGATTGGGCCGAACGCGGCAGCGAGGACAGGCTGATGGCGGCGGCAAGACGCCATTTTCTGGCGGTTCCGCGCATGGAGGAGGCAAGGTCGGGAGACCTGCTGCTGTTTCGCTGGCGGGCCGATGCGGCGGCCAAACACCTCGGCATTCTGGCCGGGCCGCAGCATTTCATCCATGCCTATGAACAGGCGGCGGTGGTGCGTTCGGCGCTGGCGCCGGGCTGGAGGCGGCGCATCGCCGGTATCTTCCGTTTTCCCGATCCCTGAAAATTTCGAGGCGAGCATGGCGACAATCGTTTTTCAGGCGGCGGGTGCGGCGCTCGGCGGCATTTTCGGCCCTTTGGGTGCAATGATCGGCCGGGCGGCCGGGGCGCTGGCGGGCAATGCCATCGACCGCACCCTTCTTTCGAACGGGCGGACGGTAACGGGCGCACGGCTTTCGACGGCGCGCATTCCGGGGGCGGATGAAGGCGCGGCGATCAGCCGGCTTTATGGCGCCGCAAGGATCGGCGGCACGTTGATCTGGGCGACGCGTTTTGAAGAAAGCGTCGAGGTGGAGCGCCGTGGCGGCAAGGGCAACCGTGGCCCGAAGGTCGAAACCTTTCGTTATTTTGCCAACGTCGCCATCGGCCTGTGCGAAGGTGAGGCGGCCATGGTGCGGCGTGTCTGGGCCGATGGGCGGGAGTTGGACCTGAGCGCCATCGAGATGCGTTTTTATCCCGGCAGCGAGACGCAATTGCCCGATCCGTTGATCGAGGCGAAGCAGGGGGCGGGCAACGCGCCGGCCTTTCGCGGACTGGCTTATGTCGTTTTCGAACGCCTGCCGCTCGATAGTTATGGCAACCGCATTCCGCTGATGCAGTTCGAAGTGGTGCGGCCTGTCGGACGGCTGGAAAAAGCCATTCGCGCCATCACCGTCATCCCCGGGGCAACGGAGCATGGCTACGCCACCGTGCAGGTTTCCGAACGTACGGGCATCGGCCAAAGCCGCATCATGAACCGCAATGGTTTGACCGCCGCGACGGACTGGCAGGCGGCAATCGACGAATTGCAGGCGCTCTGCCCCGCGCTTGAGAGCGTGGCGCTGGTGGTGAGCTGGTTCGGCACGGATATGCGGGCGGGTGAATGCCGCATTCTGCCCGGCGTGGAGGTGGCAGGCCGGGATGGGGAAACGATGCCATGGTCCGTCGCCGGCCTTTCGCGCGGCGCGGCGCATCTCGTCAGCCATCACGGCGGCGGCCCCGCCTATGGCGGTACACCCAACGACGAAAGCGTGCTGCAGGCCATAGGCGATCTCAAGGCGCGGGGTCTGCGGGTATGCCTTTATCCCTTCGTGATGATGGATGTTCCCGTCGGCAACGGTCTTCCCGACCCATATGGCAAAAGCGAGCAGGACGCTTATGCCTGGCGCGGGCGCATCACCTGTTTTCCCGCACCCGGCAGGGCCGGTTCTGCCGATCGCAGTGCGGGCGCGCGGACGCAGGTTTCCGCCTTCTGCAACCGCGATGAAGGTTACCGTCGCATGGTGCTGCATTATGCGGCGCTGGCGGCGCAGGCGGGCGGGGTGGACGCCTTCCTGATCGGCTCGGAGCTGCGCGGGCTGACGGCGCTGAGAGACGAGAATGATGCCTTTCCCTTTGTCGAGGAACTGGTGCGGCTTGCGGGCGATGTGCGGGCCATGATGGGGCCGGCGGTGAAGCTGACCTATGCGGCGGACTGGAGCGAATATTTCGGCCACCAGCCGGCAGACGGTTCGGGCGACGTGTTCTTCCATCTCGACCCGCTCTGGGCGAGCCCTGATATCAATGCTGTTGGTATCGACAATTACATGCCGCTCTCCGACTGGCGTGACGAGGATGCCGCGAACGGCAATCCCGATGGCATGACCGGCCCGGATGATGCCGCCGCATTCCGTTATACCGTCACGGCAGGCGAGGGCTTCGACTGGTATTATGCAAACGATGCCGACCGTGCGGCGCGGCAGCGCACGCCAATAGCCGACGGACTGAAGGGCAAGCCTTGGGTGTTCCGCTACAAGGATATCAGGAACTGGTGGGGCAACCTCCATCACGACCGGGTGCGGGGAGTGGAGAAATCCACGCCGACCGCATGGGTGCCGGGCTCGAAGCCGATCTGGTTCACCGAACTCGGCTGCCCGGCGGTGGACAAGAGCGCGACACGCCCCAATGTCTTTCCTGATCCGAAATCGGCGGAAAACGCCTTTCCCTATTTCTCCCGCCGAAGCCGCGCCGACAGCCAGCAGCGGCGGTTTCTGGAGGCGCATCTCGACCATTGGCGCAAGGCCGATGCAGCGATGATCGATGCAGACAGGATCTATCTGTGGACCTGGGATGCACGGCCTTTTCCCGCCTTTCCGCAGAACGGCGCGGCTTGGAGCGATGGGGCGAACTGGCGCACCGGCCACTGGCTGAATGGCCGGCTGGGAACGGCAACGCTTGCCGATACCATCGCCGCCATCCTCACCGATCACGGCTTTTCCGACTTCGACGTTTCCGCCGTCAGCGGCGATCTGGGAGGTTATGTGCAGGGCGACGTGACCTCGGCCCGCAACCTGCTGGAGCCGCTGATGGCGGCGTTCCAGGTGGATGTGGCGGAAGATGGCGGAACCCTGCGCTTCCGCTCCCGCAACACCGCGGTTTTGCCGGTCCGCGATATTGCCGTGCTCGCCGATCTGGAGGATGAGCCGCTCTGGTCGGACAATCGCGGCCATGACAGCGATTTCGCCGCCGAGGCCGTGCTGACGTCTTTCAACCCCGCCTTCGACTACGAGCAGGGGAGTGCAAGGTCCCGCCGCATCGACAATGCCGGCAGCAGGGTCATGCGGCTTGATCTCAATGCCGCCCTGCCTGCGGAAACGGCGGAAGCTTCGGTCGAGGTGATGTTGCGTGACAACCGGCAGGCGCGGCGCAGCCTGCGCTTTGCCCTGCCGCCTTCCGAAATCACCCTTGAACCGGGTGATTGCATCCGCCTGCCGGACGGCGCCTTTCCGCAGGCCCCTTCCGGGCGGTTTCTGGTCAGCCGCATTGAGGACGGCGCGGTGCGGCAGGTGGAGGCGCGGGCCTTTTCCGCCGCCTTTTCGGTTTTCGCTGGTGGTGCGGAGGAACGGCGCAGCAAAGGCGCAAGCGGTGCGGAAGGGTTCGCGCCCGAGGTACTGTTTCTCGATCTGCCCTACCATGACGGCGCCGCGCCGGAGGATTCGGCGCGGATTGCCGCCCTCGCAAAGCCCTGGCGGCCCATCATCATTTCCGCGTCGCCGGGTATGGAGGCTTACCGGCAGCGCGTGCTGCTTGACCGGCCGGCGATGATCGGCGCGCTGGCAATGCCGCTGATATCAGGCCCTTCCGGCCGTTTCGACCGAAAAAACACCATCCTCTTCGACCTGCCCTTCGGTGAAGTGTCGTCCGCCCCGGAGCTTTCTGTGCTGAACGGCGAGAACCGTCTTGCCGTCAAGGCCGCAAACGGCGTGTGGGAAATCGTCGCTTTCGCAAAGGCCGAAGAAATCGCGCCTTCGCGCTGGCGGCTTTCCTCTCTCCTGCGGGGGCTCGCCGGCACGGAAGACGCACTGGCCGCAGGCGCGCCGAAAGGTGCGCCGGTGGTGGTTCTGGATGCGGCGGTGCAGCCGCTCGGCCTTGCCGCGAGCGAGCGCGGACGGCGCCTGAACTGGATCGCGGAAGCGGCGGGAGTGGCGGGCGCAGTGAGCGGGCCTTTTGCCTTCGAAGGCGGCTTGCGGGCGCAGATGCCGCTCGCGCCGGTCCATTTTTCCGCCGAACGGCGCGGGGATGGCGTGCTGTTCTGGTGGAAACGGCGGGGCCGGGTGGAGGCCGACGTCTGGGATGCGAGTGACATACCGCTGGACGAGCCTTTCGAGCTTTATCGCGTCGAGGTGCTGGACGGCGAGACCGTGCGGCGCATGGCGGAGGTTTCAGAACCCGCCTGGTTTTACCCCGCCGCAGACGAACTCACAGATTTCCCGGCCTTGCGGGATCACATTTCCGTGCGTGTCCGCCAGCTCGGCCGCGCGGTGCCCTCGGGCGTGGCGGCCAAGGCCGTTCTGCCGATCTGACATGTGCCTGAAAAACAACGCAAAGGATGAGATTATGGACAGTACCAAAGAATGGTATCAATCGCGCACCATCTGGGGTGCTCTGGTCGCGGTTTTCGCACCGCTTTTCAACATTGCCGGCCTTGAACTGCCTGCCGGTCTGCAAGGAGAACTTGCGGAAGGGCTGGTGACGGTCGCGGGCGGAATTGGCGGCCTGATCGCACTTTACGGCCGCCTTTCGGCGACCCGCGCCATTCGCTGACAGCACGCGTAAAGACGCCGCTCCCGCGTCACGCCCTTGCGGCGGGGGCGGCATTCATTTGCCATTCAGACGCTTTGCGCTACATATTCGGTCACAATACGGTTCGAGACGCACCCGGTTTTTTGGAAGTTTGTGCAATGGCATCACCTCTCATCATCGCGACGCTTGCAGCCGGGCTTTCCGGTTTCACGGCGCCCGAGGCTGATCTGCAGGGCCATTACATACTGGCGGCGAGCGACTGCGGCGCAGCCGTTGCCCGCGTCGTGCGCGAAACCGGTGGTCAGCTGCTTTCGGTCTATCCCTCCGGCGACGGTCAGTCCTGCGTCGTCACCGTTCTCGTCCAGGGCAATGGCGAGCGCCCGCGCAAGGTGACAATGCGCGTGCCGATGTAGCTTGCCCGCATCGCCGAAATATCGGAAAACAATCCGACACATCTAGCATGACCGGCCACGCGCGCGGGCCGGGACGGAAGGAAAGGGCTGATAATGCGTATTCTCGTTGTTGAGGACGATGCCAATCTCAATCGTCAGCTGACCGACGCGCTGAAAGAAGCCGGTTATGTTGTCGATCAGGCATTCGACGGCGAGGAAGGCCATTATCTCGGCGATACCGAGCCCTATGACGCCATCGTTCTCGATATCGGCCTGCCGCAGCTCGACGGTATTACCGTCGTCGAAAAATGGCGTGCGGCCGGCAAGGCCGTGCCGGTGCTCATCCTCACCGCCCGAGACCGCTGGAGCGACAAGGTCGCCGGCATCGACGCCGGCGCCGATGACTACGTCACCAAGCCTTTCCATGTCGAAGAGGTTCTCGCCCGCGTGCGCGCGCTCATCCGCCGCGCCGCCGGCCACGCCTCCTCCGAACTCGTCTGCGGCCCGGTCCGGCTCGACACCAAATCCTCCAAGGCGACCGTCAACGGCACGACGCTGAAGCTCACCTCGCACGAGTTCCGGCTGCTGTCCTATCTCATGCACCACATGGGCGAGGTCGTGTCGCGCACGGAGTTGGTCGAACATATGTACGATCAGGATTTCGACCGCGATTCCAATACGATCGAGGTGTTTGTCGGACGTTTGCGCAAGAAGCTCGGGGTTGATCTGATCGAGACGATCCGTGGTCTCGGTTACCGGATGCAAGCGCCGGCAGATGCGAAGTAATTCTCTCACCGCCCGCGTTCTGCTGCTCGCCTCGCTCTGGTCGGTGCTGGCGCTGGTGGTGATCGCCGTCGTGATCTCGACGCTCTACCGGCAGGGGGTGGAGCGCAGCTTCACCGATCTTCTCAGGGCGCAGCTTTATAACGTCATCAATTCCGTGACGATTTCCAACGAGAATACGCTGGCCGGCAGCCCGCAGCTCGGCGATCTCCGCTTTTCGCAACCCGATACGGGCTGGTACTGGGTTGTCGAGCCGCTCGGGAATTTTCAGACTGCGCCGCTTGTCTCCTCGTCGCTCGGCGTCTCCACCCTGCCGGTGCCGAGCATTCTCGATGCGCCCTTCGACAACCGCTATGAGCGCTTTTATGCCGTGACCGACGAGGCCGGCAATCAGGTGCGCGTGGCGGAAACCGAAGTCGTGCTGGATGGCGAGGGCCGTGCCGCGCGTTTCCGCGTTTCCGGCAATCTGAACGTCGTGGAAGACGACGTGCGGGATTTCTCCAACAGCCTCTATCTGGCGCTCGCCGTCTTTGGTGTGGGCAGTCTCGTCGTCAACGGTCTTGCCATCCTTTACAGTCTGCGGCCGCTCGATCAGGCCCGCGTGGCGCTCGGCAAGATCAGGGGCGGGGAGGCGGAAAGCCTCGAAGGTGAGTTCCCGCGCGAAATCCAGCCGCTGGCCAATGAGGTCAATGCGCTGATCGACAGCAACCGCCGCCTCGTGGAGCGGGCCCGCATGCAGGTCGGCAATCTCGCGCATTCGCTGAAGACGCCGATCGCCGTTCTTCTGAACGAGGCGCGCACGCTGGACCCGCAGCATGGCGATCTGGTGCGGGCGCAGGCGGACGCCATGCAGGCGCAGGTGCAATCCTATCTCTCCCGCGCCCGTATCGCCGCGCAACGCGGCTCGATCCTTGCGCGCGTGGAAGCGGAACCGGCGCTGGAACGGCTGGTGCGGGTGATGCGCCGCCTGAACCCCGACAAGCAGTTCCTCCTGAATTTCGAGCAGGCCGGCGCCGTGCTTGGCATGGAGCAGCAGGATCTGGAGGAGGTCGTCGGCAATCTTCTGGAAAATGCCGCGCGTTTTGCGCAGACGCGCGTGGTCATCACGCTTGCGACCGGCACGCACCCATCGTCCGACGCCGAAATCGCCCGTCGCTCCTGGGTGGAGCTGACTGTCGAGGATGACGGGCCGGGGCTGGAGCCGGGACAGATCAGCGAAGCGATGAAGCGCGGGCGGCGGCTGGACGAGAGCCGGCCGGGCACGGGCCTCGGATTGTCAATCGTTTCCGAGGTGGTGTCAGAGTACCATGGCCGGTTTTCGCTGTCGCGCAGCGCCATCGGCGGCCTGAAAGCCGATCTGATTTTGCCGGGCCTTTCGAAAGAGCTTGCGTGAGGCAAGAAAAAAGGCAAGAAATTCAATGCCGGTATATTAGGTGCAATGCGGTAGGAAAGAGGACAGGGTTTGGTTGACGTGTATGATGGCTGCCGCTCCGTGACAATGCGTTCGCTGGTGTCACGCCCGGCACTTCTCTCGATCCTGTGCGTATCGATGCTGAGCGCCTGCACCACCACGGGCACCCGCCCGGCGGGCGGCGGCCTGTTCGGCCGCTCTGCGCAGCCCTCGACGCCATTCCTTGCCAATCTGGAAGGCGGCATTGTCGGGCGAAGCGGCGTTGAGCTTGACAGGGGTGACCAGACCAAGGCGCTGGAAGCCGAATATAAGGCGCTGGAAACGGCCCCGGTCGGCACGCCTGTCACCTGGACCGGCGATGACGCCAGGGGCCAGGTGGTCGCCAATGCGCCCTATCAGGTCGGCAATCAGAATTGCCGGCAATATTCGCATACCCTGACGGTTGACGGACGGGAAACCAGGGCGCGCGGCGCAGCCTGCCGCAATGCCGATGGAAGCTGGTCGCCGCTGACGTAACCAGTTTGACGTAAATCAAGGTCACGGGCCTTTTGCGATGACAAGAAGAGGCATAGCGGTGCAGCCGGGAGAAGGCCTGCGGTGCGGCGTGATGTCTCAAATTCGCGTCATCCCCGCGCTTCATGTTTCCATGTGCCGCGCATTCGAGTAATTGAGCCTTATGTTCTGGATTGTCGTTGCGATATTGACGGCGGCTGTTGCCATCGTCCTGATGTACCCGCTGATGCGGAAGACCGAGGCGCCGCAGACGCGCCGCGACGGTGAGGTTGCCGTTTATCGCGACCAGCTGGCCGAACTCGACCGCGAACGCGCCGCCGGCCTGATCGGGCAGACCGAGGCGGATTATGCCCGCGCTGAAATCGGCCGCCGGCTTCTCGCCGCCGCCGAGACGGAAGAGCGGCCCGGCAGGGAGGCGCGCCCGCTGCGGCACAATCTCGCCGCCAGCCTCATCACCGTTCTCCTGCCCGCGCTCGGCCTCTGTCTTTACATCTGGAACGGCAGTCCGGAGGTGCCGGACATGCCGCTCGAGGCACGTCTTGAAAAGCCCGGCAACGACATGAACCTGCTGGTCGCGCGGGCCGAAAGGCATCTGGCGCAGAACCCGGATGACGGTGCGGGCTGGGATATTCTTGCGCCGATCTATTTCAAGACATTGCGGCTTGGCGACGCCGAGCTTGCCTATCGCAATGCGCTTCGTATTCTGGGGCCGAGCGCCGAACGATTGACCGGCCTTGGCGAAACGCTGGTTGCCGGCAATGACGGTATCGTCATCGAGGCCGCGCGCGATGCGTTTGCGCAGGCCGAAGAGCTGAAACCCGGCAATCCGCGCGCCCGCTTCTATCTGGCGCTCTCGCTGGAGCAGGCGGGCAAGGCGGAGGAAGCACGCGCGGCCTTTGCAGCGCTGGCGGCCGATGCGCCGGCCGGCGCGCCGTGGCTGCCGCTGGTTCAAGAACATATCGCCCGCACCGGCGGCGCGGCGACCCCCGCCGCACCCGGCCCGACGGCGCAGGATATGGCGGCGGCCAACGACATGACGGCTTCCGACCGGCAGGCGATGATCGAAGGCATGGTGTCGAGCCTCGATGCCAAGCTCAAGGAAAACCCCGCCGATTTTGAAGGCTGGATGCGGCTTGTACGCGCCTATTCGGTGCTGAAGAACGAAGCCAAGGCCGGAGAGGCCCTGCGGGCGGGGCTGAAGGCTTTCCCGCCGGAGGGTGAACAGGGCAGGCAGCTTCTGGCGCTGGCGAAGGAACTTGGCGTTTCCGCCGGGCCGATCCGTACGAACGGGCAACAGGATGCTGCGCCGCAGGGAGTGACGCAATGACCCGCAAACAGAAACGTCTCGCGATCATCGGCGGCGGCATGAGCTTCATCGTTGCAGCCGTGCTGCTCGTCATGTTCGCCTTCGGCCAGTCGATTGCCTATTTCTACATGCCGGCCGATCTGGAAAAGACGCCCGTCAACCCCGGCACCCGCATCCGCCTTGGCGGGCTGGTGGCGGAAGGCTCGATCAAGCGCGGCGAGGGCCGCACGGTGAGCTTTACCGTGACGGATGGCGAGGCCAATGTGCCGGTCAGCTATACAGGCATCCTGCCCGATCTTTTTCGCGAAGGGCAGGGCGTGGTGACCGAAGGCATGTTCGATGCCGCCACTCACGGCTTCGTGGCCGACAGTGTGCTTGCCAAGCACGATGAGAACTACATGCCGAAGGAAGTGGCAGACCGGCTGAAGGACAAGGGCCTGTGGCAGCATGGCGGAGAGGGTGAGGAACCCGCCGCCGCGACGCCGTCGGCCAGTGCTGCTTCGCCCGACAAGACCGGAGCAACCAAATGATCAACGAGATCGGCCATTACGTTCTGGTTCTGGCGCTTGGGGTGGGGTTGATCGTTTCCACGCTGCCGGTCATCGGCGCGCGCCGCAACGACCGGGCGCTGATGGATGTCGCCTCGCTCGGCTCGGTCCTGATGTTCCTGCTCGTTGGTTTTTCCTTCGCGGCGCTGACGCGGGCCTATGCCGTCTCGGATTTTTCCGTGCGCAACGTCTGGGAAAACTCCCATTCGCTGATGCCGATGATCTACAAGCTGACCGGTGTCTGGGGCAACCATGAAGGCTCCATGCTGTTGTGGCTGCTCATTCTGGTGTTTTTCAGCGCGCTCGTCGCCGCCTTCGGCCGCAACCTGCCGGAAACGCTCAAAGCCAATGTTCTTGCGGTGCAGGCATGGATTTCGGTCGCCTTCCTGCTGTTCATCCTGCTCACCTCCAACCCGTTCCTGCGGCTGGAGCCGGTTCCCGCCGAGGGGCAGGACCTCAATCCCATTCTTCAGGATTTCGGCCTCGCCATCCATCCGCCGCTGCTTTACCTCGGTTATGTCGGCTTTTCCGTCTGCTTTTCCTTCGCCGTCGCAGCGCTGCTGGAAGGGCGCATCGATGCCGCCTGGGCGCGATGGGTTCGCCCGTGGACACTCGCCGCATGGACCTTCCTGACCGCCGGCATCTCCATGGGTTCCTACTGGGCCTATTATGAACTCGGCTGGGGCGGCTGGTGGTTCTGGGATCCGGTGGAAAACGCCTCCTTCATGCCGTGGCTTGCCGGCACCGCGCTGCTGCATTCGGCGCTTGTCATGGAAAAGCGCGAGGCGCTGAAGATCTGGACCGTGCTTCTGGCGATCATGACCTTTTCGCTGTCGCTGCTCGGCACCTTCCTCGTCCGCTCCGGCGTTCTCACCTCCGTGCATGCCTTCGCCACCGATCCGAGCCGCGGCATCTTCATTCTTGGCATTCTGACGGTCTTCATCGGCGGCGCCTTCGCGCTCTTTGCATGGCGCGCTCCCTCGCTGAAGGCCGGGGGGCTGTTTGCGCCGATTTCGCGTGAGGGATCGCTGGTTCTCAACAACCTCATCCTCACGGTGTCCACGGCAACCGTGCTGATCGGCACGCTTTACCCGCTCATTCTCGAAACCCTGACGGGCGAAAAAATCTCGGTCGGCGCGCCTTTCTTCAACCTCACCTTCGGCCTCCTGATGATCCCGATCCTGATCGTCACGCCCTTTGGCCCGATGCTCGCCTGGAAGCGCGGCGATCTGCTCGGCGCATTCCAGCGGCTTTATGTGGCCGCGGCGCTTGCGGCTCTCGCGGGTCTGACGCTCTGGTACATCGAAAATGGCGGTCCGGTGCTGGCCGCACTCGGCATCGCTGCGGGCTTCTGGCTGATCTTCGGGGCGCTTGCCGATCTCTGGTATCGCGCCAATTTCGGCAAGCTGGCCTTCGGCATCGCATTTCGCCGCCTGAAGGGCCTGCCGCGTTCGGCCTTCGGTACGGCATTGGCGCATATGGGGCTTGGCGTTACCGTGCTCGGCATTGTCATCGTCACCACTTTCGAGACGGAAACGGTGCTGGAGATGAAAGAGGGCATGGTGGCGGAAGCGGGCGGCTACAGCCTCACCTTCGACGGCATCCGCCACGCCGTCGGCCCGAACTTCACCGAGGATCGCGGCCATTTCACCATCCGCAAGGCGGGTGTCGAAGTGGCCGATGTGTGGTCCTCCAAGCGGCTCTATACCGCGCGGCGCATGCCGACGACGGAAGCGGGTATCCTGACCTTCGGCCTCAGCCAGCTTTATGTCTCGCTCGGCGATCCCATGACCGATGGCGGCATGGTGGTGCGCATCTGGTGGAAACCCTTCATCCTCTGCATCTGGGGCGGCACGCTGTTCATGATGGCGGGCGGTTTCATCTCGCTCTCGGACAGGCGTTTGCGGGTGGGCGCGCCGACCCGCAAGGCGAAGTCGGTGCGGGCCGCCATGCCGGAGGCGGCGGAATGAGGGAGTTTGTGGCAGCGCTCGGGCTTCTTCTCACCCTCATCTTCGCTGCGGCCTCTCCAGCCTTCGCGTTCAACCCCGACGAAGTCCTCAAAGACCCGGTGCTGGAACAGCGCGCCCGCAATCTCACGTCTCAACTGCGCTGCATGGTCTGCCAGAACCAGTCGATCGACGACAGCAATGCCGAACTGGCGCGCGATCTGCGGGTCCTGGTGCGCGAGCGGCTGGTTCAAGGCGACAGCGACAAGGCCGTTATCGATTACGTCGTGTCGCGCTACGGCGAGTTCGTGCTCCTGAAACCGCGTCTCAGCCTTCGCACCGTGCTTTTGTGGGGCGCGCCGATCGGCCTCACCCTTGCGGGAATTTTCGCCGTCTTCGTGTTTTCCCGCCGCCGCGCAAGCCAGGAACAGCCACAGAAGCTGAGCGCGGACGAAGAAGAGCGAATCCGCAATCTCATTGAAAAATAACCGGTTTCCATTTCAGTCCCCGGTTCTTTTTCAACATTACGGATTTTTCATTCGTCAGACACTTCGCCGTAAGGTGTCGCCTCCTATATCTTCATCATCCACCGCTTCTCCCCCGGTCAAACGGGGCCCAGTCTGAATGAAGAAAGAAGGTACACCATGTCTCATTCGCAAAACGGCCATTCCTCGCTGAAGACGGCCTCGCTGAAGACGGCTCTGAAGGCCACGACCGTTGGCGGCCTTGCGGCGCTGATGCTTTCCACCGGCATCGCCGCCCCGATCCTCCATTCGTTTGCCGCCCCCGTCGAGGTGAATGCGCCGCAGGTTCCAAGCTTCGCCAATGTGGTCGATGCGGTATCGCCCGCCGTCGTCTCCGTTCGCGTACAGTCGAACGTGCAGCCCGCTTCCGATGATAGCAGCAATTTCTCCTTCAATTTTGGCGGCCGTGGCCTCGACCAGCTGCCTGATGACCATCCGCTGAAGCGCTTCTTCAAGGAATTCGGCGGTCCGAACCAGGATCGCTCCGAGCGTGGTCCAAATCGCCACCGTGACGGCAAGGGTCCGCTTCGTCCCGTCGCTCAGGGCTCCGGCTTCTTCATCTCCGAAGACGGTTACATCGTCACCAACAACCATGTCGTCGATGACGGCTCCGCCTATACGATCGTCATGAATGACGGTACCGAACTCGACGCCAAGCTCGTCGGCCGCGATCCGCGTACCGATCTTGCGCTCCTGAAGGTCGATGTGAACCGCAAGTTCACCTATGTGAAGTTTGCCGATGACAGCAAGATCCGCGTCGGTGACTGGGTCGTCGCCGTCGGTAACCCCTTCGGCCTCGGCGGCACGGTGACATCAGGCATTATTTCGGCCCGCGGCCGCGATATCGGCTCCGGCCCCTATGATGATTACCTGCAGATCGACGCCGCCGTGAACCGTGGCAACTCGGGTGGCCCGGCCTTCAACCTCAATGGCGAAGTGGTCGGCATCAACACCGCCATCTTCTCGCCGTCGGGTGGTAATGTCGGCATCGCCTTCGCTATTCCGGCCTCCGTCGCCAAGGATGTGATCGCCGACCTGCAGAAGGACGGCAAGGTCGAACGCGGCTGGCTGGGCGTGCAGAT
Organism: Agrobacterium sp. 719_389; assembly: GCF_900188475.1. Classification (NCBI taxonomy): domain Bacteria; kingdom Pseudomonadati; phylum Pseudomonadota; class Alphaproteobacteria; order Hyphomicrobiales; family Rhizobiaceae; genus Agrobacterium; species Agrobacterium sp. 719_389. Next base: position 247,243 of record NZ_FYEM01000009.1, on the reverse strand, counting down.
CCAGCCCGTTAGCAAGGATATCGCCGAATCGCTCGGCCTTTCCGAAGCCAGCGGCGCGCTGGTTGTTTCGCCGCAGTCCGGTTCGCCGGGCGACAAGGCCGGCATCAAGCAGGGTGACATCATCACCGCCGTCAATGGCGAGCCCGTCAAGGATGCCCGCGATCTGTCGCGCCGCATCGGTGGCATGGCGCCCAACGCCAAGGTTGAAATCTCGCTGTGGCGCGGTGGCAAGTCGCAGTCGGTAACGGTGACGCTGGGTGATCTTACAAGCGACGACGCCTCCAAGGCGACGCCGACCCAGAATGACGACAAGGGCAGCCAGTCTTCCAGCGAGAAGGTCCTGTCCAGCCTCGGCCTGACGGTTTCGCCCGCCGATGACGGCAACGGCCTTGCCATCACCGATGTCGACCCCGACAGCGATGCCGCTGCCCGTGGCCTGAAGACGGGTGAGAAGATCACCTCGGTCAACAACCAGCAGGTCGCTTCCGCCGCCGATATCGAGAAGATCCTCGAACAGGCCAAGAAGGATGGACGCTCCAAGGCGCTGTTCCAGATCCAGACGGACGATGGCAGCCGCTTCATCGCTCTGGATATCGACCAGGGTTGATAACTCGAATGGCGATGCCGGTTCTTTTGGGAGCCGGCGTCGTATCCCGCTCTTGAGATGGGGCGGTTGAGTATGGCAGGGCGTTGCGGCCCGTTTCTTCTCCCCGCCGGGGAGAAGATGGCCCGAAGGGTCAGATGAGGGTGCAACCTCTCGATCTATCGCTAACGTCGCCCCCTCATCCCGCTGCCGCGGACTTCTCCCCGGCGGGGAGAAGAAGCAAGCGGCACCCGCCTGATCCATAGGCGATTGTTCCGTCTGGAAGCGCGATGGTGTTTAAGGCCCGATCTTCGGAGGAAATTCCATGGAAAACAAGGTTCAGGAAGTCTCTCCCGCATCTGTTTCCGGTTGTGCGGAAAAGGGCGAGGGGGCTATTGTCCCGCACATGAAGATTCTAGTCATTGAAGACGACCTCGAGGCTGCGGCCTATATGACCAAGGCGTTCCGCGAAGTCGGCATCGTCGCCGATCACGCGAGCGACGGTGAGAGCGGCCTGTTCATGGGCTGCGAGAATGCCTATGACGTCATGGTGATCGACCGCATGCTGCCGCGCCGCGACGGGCTTTCCGTCATCAGCGAGCTGCGCCGACGCGGTATCGAGACGCCGGTTCTCATTCTTTCCGCGCTGGGGCAGGTGGATGACCGTGTAACGGGCCTGCGCGCCGGCGGCGATGATTATCTGCCGAAACCTTACGCCTTTTCCGAACTGCTCGCCCGTATCGAGGTGCTGGGTCGCCGTAAGGGCAAGCCCGAGCAGGACATGATCTACCGGGTCGGCGATCTCGAACTCGACCGGCTGTCGCATGATGTGCGCCGCAACGGTAAGGAAATCCTGCTGCAGCCGCGCGAATTCCGCCTGCTGGAATATCTGATGAAGAATGCCGGCCAGGTCGTAACCCGCACCATGCTTCTGGAAAATGTCTGGGACTATCACTTCGATCCGCAGACCAATGTCATCGACGTGCATGTTTCCCGCCTGCGCTCAAAGATCGAGAAGGACTTCGAGAAGCCGCTTCTGAAGACCATCCGCGGCGCCGGCTACATGATGAAGGACGAGGGCTGATTGGCGAAAATGGCCCGCCTCAGAATAGTGTTCCGGTCGACAGCGGTGCGCCTTTCGGCGCTCTATATCCTGCTGTTTGCGCTCTGCGCCGCCTTCCTGGTCTTTTATGTCACCGCCCTTTCCGAACGGCTGCTGAACCAGCAGACGCGTGATGCGGTGCTGCAGGAAGTCTCGGATGTGCAGCGGATCTATAATCGCGGCGGCATCAACCCGCTTCTCAGGATGATGGAGCGCCGCGCCCGCCAGCCGGGTGCGAGCCTTTATGTCATTGCCGGGCCGAATGGTGAAATCCTTGCCGGCAACGTTGCCTCCGTTCAGCCCGGTGTTTTCGACAAGGAGGGCTGGACGGGCTTTCCGTTCCGTTACGAGCGTTATTCCGAAAGCGGCGACAGCGTGCAGCATCTCGCCACCGCCAATATCTTCATGCTGGACAACGGCCTGCGCATTCTGATCGGCCGCGATCTCGGCGAGCCGACCAAGTTCCGGGCGCTGGTGCGCAATGCGCTGATGGTGGCGCTCGCCATCATGGGCGGCGGCGCGCTGCTCATCTGGTTCGGCATCGGCCGCAATGCGTTGAAACGCATCGACCGCATGTCGGCGGCGACCAAGAAGATCATGGCCGGCGACCTTTCCCAGCGCCTGCCGCAGGGCCGGTCCGGTGATGAATTCGACCGCCTGTCCGGCTCGCTGAACGCCATGCTCGGCCGCATCGAGAAGCTGAATGAAGGCCTGCGCCAGGTCTCCGACAATATCGCCCACGATCTGAAGACGCCGCTGACACGACTGCGCAACAAGGCGGCCGCAGCCCTTGACGACAATGACGAGACGAAACGGCGCGCGGCCCTTGAAGGCATCATCGCCGAGTCAGACCAGCTTATCCGCACCTTCAACGCGCTGCTGATGATTTCCCGCGTCGAGGCCGGTTCGATCGCCGCGGAAATGACCGATGTCGACGTCTCGGCGATTGCCGCCGACAGCGCCGAACTTTACGAACCTGTCGCCGAGGATGCCGGGCTTGCTCTGGAAGCCGAAATAGAGGCTAACCTTTCGGTGAAAGGCAACCGTGAACTGATCGGCCAGGCGCTCTCCAATCTCATCGACAACGCCATGAAATATGCCTGCGAGGGCGAAGGCGACAAGAAACTCGTCGTCCGCCTGGCAAGGGAGCCGGAGGCGATCGTGCTTTCCGTCGCCGATAACGGTCCCGGCATTCCCGCCGACAAGCGCGGCGAGGTGCTGAAACGTTTCGTCAGGCTGGATGAAAGCCGCTCCAAGCCGGGAACCGGGCTCGGCCTGTCGCTGGTGGAGGCCGTCATGGAACTGCACGGCGGATCGCTGGTGCTATCGGACACGGATGCCTCGAATGCGGCCTGCCCGGGGCTGACGGTTTCGATGGTGTTTCCCATCCCCAAGGCGTAAGCATCGTTGACTGATGGTGCCAGTGGGTTTCCGCACCGGTGAGTTTCGGCGAATGAGCGGGATTTTCCGGGAAATGACTGTTTTCAAGACTATATTGAAAGATAATCTGGAGAACGGTTCCGTTGATTGACGCAATGGCTCTGTTCGGAAATCGCGTGCGATGGACGAAAGGATGTGTGACGGGTGGCAGATACGGTTCCCCTGATCGACGACGGGCATGGCCCGATCATTCTGTTCGATGCGGAATGTGTCTTGTGTTCCGTGAATGCGCAATTCGTACTGCGGCATGACAGGGCCGGATATTTCCGCCTGGCCTCCATGCAGAGCGAGATCGGCGCTGAAATTTACCGTCGTTACGATATGGACCCGAAAGATCCCGTCAGCATGCTGGTCGTGGATGACGGCAGGGTGCGGCAGGACAGCGATGCTGTTCTGAGCATATATGAGGCGCTGGGCATGCCCTGGCGACTGGTTACCGTATTGCGCATCATTCCCGCATTTCTGCGCGATCCCGTTTATCGCTTTGTCGCCCGCAATCGCTACCGCTGGTTCGGAAGGCGTGACGAGTGCTGGGTGGCGCCGCCGGAATACAGGGACAGGATTCTTTGAATATGGCGGCCCAGTGAAACGCCTCGCGGCGTTTCACTGGATGAGGAGGCGTGAGGGCAGGGACGCCTTTCCTCATGGGGATGGTGGGCGGGTTCGCGGCCGCGTACTTCTCCCGCGCGGTTTAGAACGTGTAGGCCACGCCGATCATGGCGAAGGGCTGGATATCCTTTTTCACCACCGGACTGTCCTTGGCGTCGCCCAGCAGGAAGCCGACGCCGCCGGTGCCTGTGATCATCCAGTTCTCCGTCACGAGATAGGAAACCGAGGCGCTGGCGTCGATGCGCTTGAAGCCCGCTTTGGCGTCATAACGGCGCAGGCCGGAGCGGGCGGATTGGGCAGACGTGACACCGAAATAGGATTTCATGTGGTTGTCGTCCGCCCAGGTGGCGGAGAGATCCGCACCGAAGATGAACTGGTCGACTTTCTGCGAGACGCTTGCACCGACAGTGGCGGTCAGGCCTTCGCTGCCGCCGATGGTCTTGTCCACCTTGGCGTAGATTTCAAAGGGGTCGACTCCATAGGCGATGACGCCGCCGATCACGCCGCCGGCCTTGATGTCGCCCAGCCCGCGCAGGTTCTTCTTGTCATCCTTTTCCTTGCGGCCCGCTTCCCAGCCACCCTTGACGCCAAGCCGGAAGCCGTTCTGGTTCAGAAGATTGACGGTAACGCCGCTGAAATCGATACTCAGCGTTTCCCCATACTGGACGGAAACCAGCGGAACGGCGCCCACTTCCAGCTTGTCCGAACCTTCATATTTCGGGGCATAGGCCGCACCTGCGCCGAGCGTGATCTTCCACTCGCTGGAACTGCTGTAGCGGGCATTGTCGAAATTGCCCTGCGGATCGGCCAACCTGTCCGATTTGCCGATATCGGCGGCGAAGACCGGTGTGCAGATCGCCTGCGCGGCGGGCAGCGTCGTCAGGCAAAGGGCCATCGCGCGCAGGTTCTTTTGCCATTTCACTGTAAAAATCTGTTTCATGATCATATCCGTTGCAGCATCGAGCGTCGGAAAACCGGGGAGTCGGGTTTCGTTGAGGATGACGCTACGCGGGCACAATTGCGGAGACATTACGCGGTGCGGCGCTTTGGAAAACATCGCCACCGGCGGTTTTCTGATCGCAAAGCGGCCCGCATTTGTTACAACGCCAACTGCATGCGCCGGGAGGCTTCGGCAAAGGTGCGGCGGCAGGGACGTTTCGGATGCGGTGCATCCGGTCCTGAAAGCCGGGCACGGTCGAGGAGCGGCGAGAGAATAGGCGGAAGAGGGAGAGAGACAGTGACGAAACGGGAAACCGCTGAAAGGCGGCTGAGCGAGGTTCTGCCGGGGATGATCCGCCCCTATACGCAAACGGAACTGAAATCCGTTCTTTCGACGCTGAAGGATATCGGCAAGGGCGAGCCGGCGGTGGCCGCGCTGCTTGCCGGGGAAAGCGCACTCAAAGACTTTATCGCCGCGGCTTTCACGCTGTCGCCCTATCTTCGCGACATGGCGTCGGCGGATGAGGGGCTTTTATCGCTGGCGATTTCGAAACCGCTTGAGCCGCTGCTGACCGGTCTCGTCCGTGAGGCGCGCGATTGCTGGAAGCCCGGGGAAGAGGGCGGCATTCCGAGCGAAAACGAGGTGATGTCGCGGCTGAGAGTAGCCAAGCGGCGGCTCTCTTTCATCGCCGCACTCGCCGATCTCGCCCGCATCTTCACCGCGCGCGATACGACCCGCTGGCTGAGCGACATGGCGGATGCATCGCTCTCCGCCGCCATCGATCACCTGCTGCTGTTGGCTCATGAGAGCGGCAAGCTGAAACTGAAGAATGCCGCAGCCCCCAGCGAAGGATCGGGCCTCATCGTGCTCGGCATGGGCAAGCTCGGTGCGCGCGAACTCAACTATTCCTCCGACATCGACGCCGTGGTGTTTTTCGAACCCTCCGCCGGCATCATGGACGATCCCTATGATGCGACGGAGAATTTCGGCCGGATGATGCGTCGTCTGGTGCGCATCATGCAGGAGCGCACGGCCGACGGTTATGTCTTCCGCACCGATCTGCGGCTGCGCCCCGACCCCGGCTCCACGCCGCTTGCTATCCCCGTCGAAGCGGCGCTGCTTTATTACGAGGGCAGGGGGCAGAACTGGGAACGCGCCGCCTATATCAAGGCGCGGCCGGTGGCTGGTGACATCAAGGCGGGCGAGAACTTCCTGCGGGAGCTGACGCCTTTCATCTTCCGCAAATATCTCGATTACGCGGCGATTGCCGATATTCATTCCATCAAGCGGCAGATCCACGCGCATAAGGGCCATGGCGCGATTGCGGTGAAGGGTCATAATGTCAAACTCGGACGCGGCGGCATCCGCGAGATCGAGTTCTTCGCGCAGACGCAGCAGCTGATTGCCGGCGGCCGCATGCCGGCGCTTCGGGTGCGGGCAACGCAGGAGGCGCTGGCGGCTCTGACCGAGGCGAAATGGATCGACGCCGAAACGCGCGACAGCCTGACCGACGCCTACTGGTTCCTGCGTGAGGTGGAGCACCGCATCCAGATGGTGCGCGACGAGCAGACCCATGTGCTGCCCGACACCGAAGCAGAATTGAAGCGCATTGCCTTCATGCTGGGTTTCGAGGACACCAAGGCCTTTTCGGAAAAGCTGGAAGAAGTGCTGCGGCTGGTGGAGCGGCGTTACTCTGCGCTGTTTGAGCAGGAAACGAAACTCTCCGGCGAGGCTGGCAATCTGGTCTTTACCGGCCAGAAGGACGATCCCGATACGCTGAAGACGCTCTCCGCCCTCGGCTTCGAACGGCCGGAGGATATTTCGCGCGTTATCCGCACCTGGCACAATGGCCGTTACCGGGCCACCCAATCGGTCGAGGCGCGCGAGCGGCTGACGGAGCTGACGCCGGACCTGCTGCGCGCCTTCGGTGAAAGCAAGCGGGCGGATGAGGCGCTGCTGCGTTTCGATAATTTCCTCTCCGGCCTGCCGGCCGGAATCCAGTTGTTTTCGCTGCTCGGCAACAATCCGGCTCTGCTCGACCTGCTGGTGACCATCATGTCGTCAGCCCCCCGCCTTGCGGAAATCATCGCCGCCCGCCCGCATGTCTTTGACGGCATGCTGGACCCTGCTTTGATGAGCGACATCCCGACACGCGATTATCTCGCCCACCGCATGGGCAATTTCCTCTCCAACGCCCGCCATTATGAGGATATTCTCGACCGGCTGCGCATCTTTGCCGCCGAACAGCGGTTCCTGATCGGCGTTCGGCTCCTGACCGGCGCGATCCGCGGCGAGGTCGCCGCCCGCGCCTTCACCCATCTTGCCGATCTGGTGATCGAGGCGGCGCTCAATGCCGTTCTGGCGGAGATGGAGGCGGCGCATGGGTCTTATCCGGGCGGGCGTGTGGCCGTCATGGGCATGGGCAAGCTCGGCTCCTTCGAGCTGACGGCAGGTTCGGATGTCGATCTCATCCTGCTTTATGACTACGATGATGCCGCCCATGAATCTACCGGCGCAAAACCGCTTGATGTCGTGCGTTATTTCACCCGCGTCACGCAAAGGCTGATTGCCGCGCTGTCTGCGCCCACGGCCGAAGGCGTGCTTTACGAGGTCGACATGCGGCTTCGCCCCTCCGGCAATAAGGGGCCGGTGGCGACCCGTATCTCCGCTTTCGAGAAATACCAGCGCGAGGAAGCCTGGACCTGGGAGCACATGGCGCTCTCCCGCGCCCGCCTGATCTGCGGCGATGCTTCGCTGATGGAAGATGCGCGCCGCATCATCGCCTCCATCCTTTCGCAAAAGCGCGATGCGGCCAAGGTTTCCGTCGACGTGCTGGACATGCGCAACCTCATCGAGCAGGAAAAACCGCCGGAAAACAACTGGGACTTCAAGCTCATCAATGGCGGCCTGATCGACCTTGAATTCATCGCCCAATATCTGGCGTTGGTGGGGCCTGTGAAGGGGCTTGCCGCACACGAGCCGGGCCGCAATACGGCCGAGGCGCTGCAGGTGCTCGCCGCGCCTGTCATGGAGCCGCAGGCTTTCGATGACTGCATGGCGGCGATGGGGCTTTATACGGAAATCTCGCAGATCGTGCGGCTGTGTATCGATGGGGCGTTCAATCCGAAGGAAGCGCCGGCGGGTCTGATCGACCTCGTCTGCCGGGCGGGGGATTGCCCGGATATCTCAACGCTCGAAGGTGAGGTGAAGCGGCTGGCGAAAGCGGTGCGGAAAGCGTTTGTGGCGGTGGTGAAGAATGGCGGCTGATGTCGGTGGGTGCGGCTTACCCCCCTCTGCCCTGCCGGGCATCTCCCCCTCAAGGGGGGAGATCAGCTGGGAGCTAACGCTCGCTCATTCGCAACGTTAAAGATGGGCTGAAGAGCGCCGCGTATCGATCTCCCCCCTTGAGGGGGAGATGCCCGGCAGGGCAGAGGGGGGGAAGCCGCCCCCTCCAGCGCAAAGGGGTGCACGCGAAACCCACCAAGCTTCAATGCACCGTCCCACAGCACCCCGCCGTGTGCGGAATAATGATCGTCACCACGGTGCCGCGGCCCTCACATGAGCGGATCTTCATCGTCCCGCCATGCAGTTTCACGAGCGAGCGGGAAATCGCAAGACCAAGCCCGGAGCCGCCCTGGCTTTTGGCGTATTGGCTCTGGACCTGCTCGAAAGGCTGGCCGATCTTGTTGAGCGCCTGCGCGGGGATGCCGATGCCGGTATCGGCGATGGTGAGGATCATCGCTGCTTCATGGACATGGGTGCGCAGTGCGATACGGCCGCCATTGCCGGTGAATTTGACGGCGTTGGAGAGCAGGTTGAGCATGATCTGCTTCATGGCGCGGCGGTCGCCCTGCATGGTCAGCCCGGCGCAGACCTTCTGCTGCACGGTAATGTTCTTCTGTTCCGCCTGAATGGCCGTAAGGCGCAGGGTTTCTTCGATGAGCGGCGCAAGATCGATCGTCTCGCGATTGATGCGCATATGGCCCGCCTCGATCTTCGACATGTCGAGAATGTCGTTGATGACGTTGAGCAGGTGTTTGCCGCTATCGTGGATATCGCGGGCATATTCGGAATATTTAGGCGAGCCGACCGGACCGAACATCTCGTTCTGCAGGATTTCGGAAAAGCCGAGGATGGCGTTGAGCGGTGTGCGCAGCTCATGGCTCATATTGGCGAGGAATTCCGATTTTGCCCGGTTGGCGGCCTGCGCGCGCTCTTTTTCGGCGAGATAATTGGCATTGGCGTCGGAAAGCTCCGTCTTTTGCCGTTCCAGCTTGTGCTGCGAGGCGGAGAGGTCGCCGATCGTTGCCATCAGCCGGCGTTCGGAATCGCGCAGCCGTTCCTGATGGCGCTTCAGAAGGGTGATATCGGTGCCGACGGAGACGAGGCCGCCGTCACGGGTGCGGCGCTCGTTGATCTGCAGCCAGCGGTCATCGGCAAGCTGCACTTCCATGGTGCGCGACAGGCCGGATTGGTCCGGATCGGCAACGCGGCGTTCAACCACGGGGCGGGCTGCTGCGGCATGGACCGTACTTTTTTCCGTGCCGGCCACCAGCACGCTGTCAGGCAGGCCATAGGCCTTCTGGTAGTGGGTGTTGCACATCACGAGGCGATCGTTCTTGTCCCACAGCACGAAAGCTTCCGAGGTGGATTCGATGGCGTCGGCAAGGCGCTGGTCGGCCTCGGCATAACGCTGGGCGAGGCGGTGCTGTTCGGTGACATCCATGGCGATGCCAATGACACGCGGGCCGTTATTGGTGCGGATGACCTGGGCGCGGGCGCGCAGCCAGACATAATGGCCCTTGGCATGGCGCATGCGGAAAATCTGGTCGATCTGGCGAAGGTTGCCGCAGCCGACGGCGCGGGCAAGCTCGTAGAGATTGCCGTCTTCGGAATGCATCATGCGGGCCGCGTCGGAAAAGGAAAGCGGTGCTGCCTTCGGCGGAAGCCCAAGAATTTCGTAAAGCGAACCGGACCAGAACATGCGACGGCTGGAAAGATCGAAATCCCACAGGCCGCAGCGGCCGCGCGACAGCGCCGTTTCCACCCGCAGGTTGGATTCGGCGAAGATGTCGTCGGCGTCGCGGGCGCGCTTCACCTGCATGTAATAGGCGTAGAGCACAACGAGCAGGATGGAGGAGATGCCGGCGAACAGCGTCACGTTCATGGCGATTTCGCTGCGCCAGAAGGAGCGGATCGGCTGCAGCGAACGCGCCGCGATCACCATGGCGCCGTCATCACCGAAGGGGATCATCGTCGCATAATGCTGCTGGCCATCGATGTTGGTCTCGATGGTGCCGGGCGAGCCGGGGAAACGCTGCACGATGGCGATTTCGGGAAGCAGGGCAGGCAGTGACGTGCCGATATAAAGCATCGCCTCCTTGCCCGCGCCCGCGAAGATGCGGCCATTGCTGCCTGACAGCAGCACCATGGTGCCATCGGCAAGGCTGCCCGACGGCAATGCGGCGACAAGGCTCGCCTCGGCGCGGGTCCGGTCCTGCGCGGTGAAAACGATACCGTTGTTAACAAGGGCCGCTTTCGCTGTCAGCGCCGTCAGCGCGGTGGAGTGGCGGGCGGCCTCTTCCATGCGGCTGTATTCGGCAACGATGCCAAGCATGCGCGAGGCGGCGACAACGACAAGAAAGGCGAGGATGAGAATGGGGATGAGGCGTTTCAGCAGGGTCTCGACCTGCGGCGCCGGGCGGTCGGAGCCATTCATCAAACCCATCAGGTCGCTGGAAAGCCTTTCGCCCCAGGCCGCAAGATCAGAAAATTTGGCATACGGCCGCTCATCGCCCGCAGTCGCCCGCCGCACGTTCGTCATTGTCCCGCCTTTTAGATGTCCCCAGTGATTCGAAGCGCCGCCGCTCGAATATCCCTAATGAATCAAATGCGATTCGCCGTGTCCAGAGGCAAAAGTTAAAAGAATTTTAACCCCTTGAACCGACTCCGTATTTTTTCGGGACAATATGTTCCCGCTTCGGGAAAAGCGGGATTCATGAAGAAAAACAGTGAGCCTGCACTAGAATTCCGGCGGTTTCGGGATGCCTCGTTGAACGGGTTCAGGCTCCGTCGAAGGCATCTAGGGCAGGGCCAAGCGCGCTGATCACGCCATTGCCGGCGGCAGGAAGACCGGTCAGCACCGCGCTGATGATATCCTCCCGGCTGGCACCGTGCGCCTTGGCTTCCGTTACATGAAAAGCGATGCCGCTTTCCAGACGCAGGGCGGCCAGAATGCCGATATAGATCAGGCCCTGCGTCTTCACATCGAGTGAGGAGGCTGCCCCCAGACCCTGCACGGCCTGCAGCCATGCGGCCTTGTGGGCCGGGGCGTCGGTCATGAAGCGTTGAAACGAAGCGCTGGTTCTGGACATGTCCGTCATCTGAAGTTCCTATCTGATCCCGAGCCAATGTCGGCCCTTCGTACACAAGGATGCCGCGCAATGCGCGACGCCGCCTTGATGGAAATCAAGACGGCGTCGCGGCATGGATCAGAATGGTGGAGCTTCGGCGGACGATCAGCCCTTGAGGATACGCCCGACAATGTCGCTCACATCCGTCGACAGGTCCTTCGCCTCGGCGATTGTCGAAAGCGCGGCTTTCGCATGGTCGGCGCGGCTTGCCTCCAGCGACCGCCAGGAGCGCATGGAGGTCAGAATACGGGCGGCCAGCTGTGGATTGCGCTTGTCGATGGCGATGATCTGCTCGGCAAGGAAACGATACGCCGCGCCATCGGCACGGTGGAAGCCGGTGGGGTTGGAAAAGGCAAGCGTGCCGACCAGCGAACGCACCCGGTTCGGATTGGTGGCGATGAAATGTTTCGATTTCATCAGCGCCTTGATGCGATCCAGCGCGCCTTCGCCGGGAATGGCGGCCTGCAGCGAGAACCACTTGTCGAGAACGAGCGCATTGTCGGCAAAGCGCTTTTCGAAGGCGGCAAGCGCTTCCTTTGTTTCCGTGCTTTCCGGGAAACGCTGGGTCAGGACGCTGAGCGCATGGGCGAGATCGGTCATGTTGGTGGCGTCGGCAAAGGCCTTCGCCGCCCGCTCCGGTGTTCCCTCGGCAAAGGCGAGGAAGCTCAGGGCGCCATTGCGCAGTGAACGGCGTCCGGCGCTGTCGGCGTCGGGGCTGTAGGCCTCGCCACTGGCGGCGCCATCGGCAAGCCGCCGCAGCGTTTCTAGACCGGCCGCGGCAATCGCCTTGATGGTGGCGTTGCGCGCCTTGTGGATGGCATCGGGATCGGTGTTGCCGCCGAGTTCGCGGGCGATATCCGTCTCGCTCGGCAAGGCCAGCGCCTGCGCCCGGAAGGCCGGCTCCAGCGCGTCGTTGCCGATGATTTCGATGAGCGTGGCGGAAAGAGCCGCATCCGTTCGTATCTCCTCGCCCTTCTGCACCGCCCTGGTGGCGACAATCAGCGCCGGCAGGGCGAGATCGGTCAGCGCCTGGAAACGCGCGAACATGTCAGTCTCATGCCGGGCGATCTGCACCAGATCGGCCGCATTCTGGTCGAAATCCAGATTGATCGGCGCCGAGAAGCTGCGGTTGATCGACAGCACCGGCCGCGACGAGATGCCGGTGAAGGAGAAGGTCTGGTTGCGTTCGGTCAGATGCAGCACGCCATCGCGATACTCGCCGCCTTCGACGGCCTGCGGTTCGGCGATCTGGCCATTGTCGAGGATCAGCGCCAGCGATAGCGGAATATGGCGCGGCTGCTTCACCGGCTGGCCGGGCGTCGGCGCCACGGTCTGTTCCAGCGTCAGCCTGAAGGTGGCATTGCCGGCATCATAAGCCGATGAGACGGAGACGAGCGGCGTTCCCGCTTCCGTGTACCAGCGCGAAAACTGCGAGAGATCGCGACCGCTGGCGTCAGTGAAGCTCTTGACGAAATCCTCGACGGTGGCGGCTTCGCCGTCATGGCGCTCGAAATAGAGGTCCATGCCCTTCTTGAAATCGTCAGCGCCGAGGATCGTGGCGATCATGCGGGTGACTTCGGCGCCCTTTTCATACACGGTCGTCGTGTAGAAATTGTTGATTTCGCGATAGGTATCCGGGCGCGGCGGGTGCGCCAGCGGGCCGGAATCCTCGGGAAACTGCTCCGATTTCAGGTGGCGCACATCGGCGATGCGCTTGACCGGCCGCGAGCGCATGTCGGCGGAAAATTCCTGATCGCGATAGACCGTCAGGCCTTCCTTCAGGCAGAGCTGGAACCAGTCGCGGCAGGTAATGCGGTTACCCGTCCAGTTATGGAAATATTCATGGGCGATGATGCGCTCGATATTGGCGTAGTCAGCATCGGAGGCGGTTTCGGGGTCAGCCAGCACGAATTTGTCGTTGAAGACGTTGAGACCCTTGTTCTCCATCGCGCCCATGTTGAAGTCGGACACGGCGACGATCATGAAGATATCGAGGTCGTATTCGCGGCCGAAGCGCTCTTCGTCCCATGTCATGGAACGCTTCAGCGCATCCATGGCGTAGGCCGCGCGCGGCTCCTTGCCGTGCTCGACATAAATCTTCAACGCCACTTCGCGGCCGGACATGGTGGTGAACGTGTCTTCCACCACGCCGAGATCGCCGGCGACGAGCGCGAAGAGATAGCTGGGTTTCGGATGCGGGTCGAACCAGGCCGCGAAGTGACGGCCCTCGTCGTAATTGCCGCCGCCGAGGAAATTGCCGTTCGAGAGCAGCAGCGGATTGCCTTCCTTCGCCGCGATGATCGTCACCGTATAGGGCGCCAGAACATCCGGCCGGTCGGGGAAATAGGTGATACGGCGGAAACCTTCCGCCTCGCATTGGGTGCAATAAACGCCATTGGTGCGGTAAAGCCCCATCAGCTGCGTATTGATCTGCGGATTGATGTAATTGGTGACGCAGATCTCGAAGGGAGCTTCGGCCGGCAGATCGCGGATGGTCAGGCTGTCGGGCGTCGCCTCATATTGGCCGGCGGGAAGCTCCACCTGGTCGAGCAGCAGGCCGGAGAGCTTCAGCTCGTCGCCATCGAGAACGAGCGGCGCCTGCCGCTCAGCGCCTTCGCGCCGGTGAAAGATCAAACGGGCTTCGACCTTGGTATTCTTGGGGTCGAGTTCGAAGGTGAGATCCACCCGCTCCAGAACGAAATCGGTGGGGCGGTAATCTGCCAGGTGAACGATCTGGCCCGTGTCTGTTCGCATGACTGTCCCTGAATAACTTGGCGTGGTCTTCCCGGCATCATGTCGCCATAAGTCCCGGATGTAAAATGGGTAGAGTATTCGTCACGTTCATGTGCGCGTCGGAGGACGTTCTGTCCCGCGATGGAAAGCTTTGCCGGCCATGCAGACAATCCTCCCGCCGCCGGACCCGTGGACCATGGCAGCAAATGTTGAACGATTGCTGAAATTATATTTTATTTTCTTCAAATTTTAGCACGCGTCGCTTTTCGTCTGCGATCGTTCCCTGAGCCCATGATAACGAACCCCAGCCAGATCAACGGAATTCATGAGTGAATAACATTTTTTGTTGTAAAGCCCCGGAAGAATGCTCTAGCCTTGGGACATCCACTTCCCCTGCGTCGTCCTCTCCCGCATGAAAATCTCCCGATGGCGTGTTTGCGCAGCCGATATGAGTAACTGCCAATGAACGCCGAACCGATGAATCCCTTTCGCGGGATTAGCATGAAGCTGATTTCGGTCGGCTTTTTTCTTGTCATGCAGACCTGCATCAAGGCCGCAGGTGACGTGCCCGCCGGCCAGATCACCTTCTTCCGCTCGGCTTTCGCCATCATCCCGATCGTCGTTTATCTCGCCTGGCTGCATGCGCTGGCAAGCGCGCTGCACACCAATAATCTCGTCGGCCATTTCAAGCGCGGTTTTCTGGGCATCCTCTCGATGGCTTGCGGTTTTTATGGGCTGACCATGCTGCCGCTGCCGGAATTCATCGCCATCGGTTATGCCTCGCCGCTTCTCGCCGTCGTTTTCGCCGCCTTCATCCTGCATGAAAAGGTACGTATCTATCGCTGGAGCGCGGTGTTTGTCGGCATGACGGGCGTGCTGGTGATTCTGTGGCCGAAGATGACGCTTCTGAGCGAGGGCGGCTTTGCCGCGGGTGAGGGGCTGGGGGCCATTGCCGTGCTATGCGGCGCGGCGCTGGGTGGGCTCGCCATGATCCAGGTGCGGCAATTGGTGGAGACGGAAAAGACGCCGACCATCGTTCTTTATTTTTCGCTCACCGCCACCTTGTTATCGCTCATCAGCGTTCCGTTCGGCTGGAATTCGCTGAGTGTGACGCAGGCCATGCTCTTGATCACCAGCGGCATCTGCGGCGGCGTCGCGCAAATCTTCCTGACGGAGAGTTACCGCCATGCGGAGGTTTCCGTCATCGCGCCCTTCGAATACAGCTCCATCGTCTTCGGGATCGCTGTTTCCTACATTCTGTTCGGCGATATTCCCACCGTCACCATGTTGATCGGCACGGCGATCGTGATTCTCGCCGGTATCTTCATCATTTTCCGCGAGCATCAGCTGGGATTGGCGCGACGGGCGGCGCGCAAGGCCTCGACGCCGCAGGGGTGAGGGAGGTTGCTACTCCCGCGGTATGTTAAGTCGGCGTCGATAACGAAGGGAAATTTTTCCCTCGACGTCATCCTCGGGCTTGTCCCGAGGATCTGCCAACCTCTTGATTTTGACGAGGTGATTAGATCCTCGGGACAAGCCCGAGGATGACGTCAGACGGCGTGGCCATCATCTCGACGTCCTGCTGCAAAACGCCCACAAAAGCAAAAGGCGCCTTCCCGAAGAAAGACGCCAGCGCGCAATCATATCTATGAGCCAGTGCTAGACTGGCCTGAGAGCTTCTCAGCGCTCGCGGAAATCCGCGAAGACTGCCGAGGGACGCGTCACGCGGACCTGCTGCATGGCAGCGCGTGCGGTCATCTGTTCGTTTGCGGCAGCGCCGAAACGATGGTAGCCCTGACTGGAGCGAGGGCCGAGGCCCGCCAGGCGGAGCGTTTCAAAGCCGGAATGTACCGGACGGAAGCGAGTGGTCATTGCCTTGGTTCCTTAAACCGAATTCCTCCCAAGACATGGTCGCTATATCGCAGCGCAGCATGGATTCGGCAAGCCGGCCAAATGCGCCGCTGTTATGCGTAATGCGCATGGCTTTTTTCATAATTCATTTACATTGAGTAGGAATGAGGCAGTCAGCCCTGGGTGATCTTGGCCTGAAAAGCCAATAAATCCTGCCATGCCAAGGACTTACTCGCTGGCGCGTTCAACAGCTCCTGCGGGTGCAGGCTTGCCAAAGCCGGTAAAACAAGGTGTCCGGCTGCGACATCACGCCACTGTCCGCGCAGCGTATGGATGGTGCCGGTGCCGCCAAAGAAGAAACGTGCGGTGAAGTTGCCAAGAAGCAACAGCTGTTTCGGCTCGGCAAGGGCGATCTGCCGCTCGATGAAGGGGCGGCAGATATCCATCTCTGCCTGCGTCGGCGGGCGGTTGCCCGGCGGCCGCCAGGGCACGACATTGCCGAGCATGATGGTGCTGCGCTCAAGCCCGATGGCCGCCAGCATGCGGTCGAGCAAAAGCCCGGTCTTGCCGGCGAAGGGAAGGCCCTCACGGTCGTCATCCGCGTCAGGCATCGGGCCGATGACCATGATGGCGGAGGCGGCATCACCTTCGGTGAAAATCGTATTGCGCGCGCTGTTCTTGAGGTTGCAGCCGCTGAAACCCTCAAGCGCGGTTTTCAGCTCGGCAAGCGATCTCGCGCTTTCCGCCGCAAAACGCGCCGCCGCCACGGCCTGCTCGTCCGGCATGGCGACATTCTGCTGAATGGCGGGGGCGGCTGGCGCGCCACGCGCCGGGGCGCTGCGCGTTGCCGCCTGCCGCTGAGGCGCGTCGGTACGGCGATCCGCAGGTCTTTCAGTCTGGCGCGCCGATGTCACCGCATCCTGCGCCGGCGCGGATCGGGCAGGGCGGGCGGCGGCGAATTCGGCGAAACGATCGATCGGGGTCTCTTCCAGCATCCAGTCCACGCCCGCATCCGCATGGAAATGCAGGAGGGCGGCGAGTTCGGCCGGGGAGAGGTCGTGGGCGGCGATCATGGGCGGAAACTACCCCATGTTCCCCGCCCGGGGAACCCGTAAATCACGCTGTCCAGCGCTGAATGTCGCCGCTTTCGCCGATCATGGCGAGACCATGGGCGATGGAGAGCAGCTCGCCGCCGCTTTCGATACGGTCGGCGTCGAAACGGCGGGTGAAAAGCTCCCGCACCGCCGGCACAAAGGAGGTGCCGCCGGTCAGGAACACCTTGTCGATCGCCTCGGGCGCAACCTTCGTCTTTTCCAGAACCTCGTCGAGCGCTTCTTCTATCTTGGCGAGGTCGTTAGCGATCCAGTTGTTGAAATCGCTGCGCTTCACCATCTTGCGGCCAGCCTTGCCGAGCGGCGAGAAGTTGAATTCCGCTTCTTCCGAAGAAGACAGCGCCATCTTGGTGGCGGAAATCGCCTGATAGAGCGGGTAGCCCTCGTCGTGGTCGACCAGGTCGACGAAGAGTTCGAGTTTTTCCGGCTCCAGCGCCGAGCGCACCAGCGATTTCAGCGCGGTGAATTCCTTCGAGGTCTTGAAGATCGACAGCTGGTTCCAGCGGCCGAAATTCACGTAATAACCCGAGGGTACATCCAGCACCTTGTCGAAGCTCTTGAACTTGCTGCCCTTGCCGATCTCGGGCGAGACCAGATTGTCGATCATGCGGAAGTCGAAATGGTCACCCGCTACGCCGACGCCGGAATGGCCGATGGGGGTGGCGGAAAGCTTGCCGGCATGGGTTTCGAAACGGATCAGCGAATAGTCCGTGGTGCCGCCGCCGAAATCCGCCACCAGCACATTGGCGTCCTTCTTCAGGCTCTGGGCGAAATAATAGGCGGCCGCCACCGGCTCGTAGACATAATGGATATCAGGGAAGCCTGCCCGGGTGAGCGCCTCGTTGTAACGGGCGAGCGCCAGCGCCTCGTCCGGATTGCTGCCGGCGAAACGCACCGGCCGGCCCGCGATGACGGTGGAGACGTCACCTGGCCATTCCTCGCCCGCATAGGTCTTCAGCTTGCGCAGGAACACGTCCATCAGGTCTTCGAAGCTCTGGCGCTTGGCGAAGATCAGCGTGCCCTGGAACAGCGGCGAGGCCGCAAATGTCTTGATCGACTGCAGGAAACGGCAGTCGCCGGCATTGTCGATGAACTGGCGGATGGCGGCATGTCCCGCTTCCACATGCAGGGCGGCCGCACCAAGGCCAGCATCCTTCATGAAGGAGAGCGCGGTGCGCATGCTGTCATCCGTGCCTGCGCTGCTGGTGAAGCGCATGGAACGGCTGTCGCCGCCGCCGTCGGAAAGAGCCATGACCGTGTTGGTCGTGCCGAAATCGAGGCCGAGAGCCCGCTTTTGCGTCATCGCCATATCCTTGTCGCCGATAGAAGAACCGCCCGGCCCCAGGGTGGCCCGGCGTGAAAATAAGGGATGCTCTTGGCGCCCCGATGTCAGAGGAGGGCGGTTGATTGCACAGGGCCGACGGAATGGCAAGCACCTGCACCCGGGTTTATTGTGAAATTTGCATGAAGTAATCGCCATGGGTGGAAGGCCGCCCTGCTGCCCGCATTAAATATTCTTTCGCATAAAGCGAGTATAAGGCTGAACTATAGCGTTAAAGAGCAGATTTATTTTTGTATTTGTTGTGTTTGCAGACGGAGCCCCGATGTCCCGAAAGCCGGCCCGTTCCACCCTTGAAGACGTGTCGCCGGCGCGAAACGCCCGCGTTCGCGGCGATGCGGACAGCTTCAACCGCCATCTCATGGACCTGATGGAGGCGTCGCAGCAGGGTTATGCGCTTTTCGACGGCGGCGATGAACTGCGTTTCGCCAACACGGCATTCCGCACGGCGCTCGGCCTCGGCCCGGACGAGTTTCCGACATGGGTTGATCTCATGCGCAGCGGCTACCGTAACTCCGCCGGCACGGCCATCGAGACCTCCGATTTCGAACTGTGGCTGCGCTCCGCGAGAACGAGGCGCGGCAAGCTGCCCTTCCGCACCATCGAGACCGGCCTCAATGACGGGCGCTGGATGCTGACGACCGAGACGACGCTGCCGGGTGGCTGGATGCTGTGCGTCGTCACCGATATTTCCGAACTCGGCGTCGAATTGCGCGATCTTCGCCAGGAGCGGGACAGGGCGCTGAAATCCGCCCTGAGCGACGAGCTGACCGGTCTCGGCAACCGCCGCTACGTCATGGATATTCTCAATCACCGGCTTGGCCCCAACAAGGCCGAGGCGCTTGCCGTCATCATCATTGATATAGACCATTTCAAGTCGGTGAACGACCGCTTTGGCCATGCCTGCGGTGATCTGGTTCTGAAAGATTTCGCCGCCCGGCTTTCCGCTGCGGTCGCCCGCGACGATCTGGTCGGGCGGATCGGCGGCGAGGAGTTCCTGCTCGTTTTCGGCGGTTCGCGCATGCTGAGCGCGGAGATCATCATGCAGAAACTGCTGTCGTCTTTGACCGAGGCATCGCCGCTGAGCGACGTGCCGGATTTCCGCTATAGCTGCTCGGCGGGCATTGCCTTTGCAAATCCGGGCGAGACCGCGAGCGAGGTCCTGCGCCGCGCCGACACGGCGCTTTACGAAGCCAAGAATACCGGCCGGAACCGCTACGTGATTTACGGAGCGGCCTCCTGACCGGATTTGTGTTTATTCGGCGTCAGTTCGACTTCGCCGCGCCGCCATCCACTCTCAGCATCGTGCCGGTAATATAGCTTGCGGGAACCGAGCAGAGGAAGGCGCCGGCGGCGGCGAATTCCTCCACCGTGCCGAGGCGGCCGGCCGGGATGCTTTTGACGGAGGCCTCGCGGATTTCCTCGACGCTCTTGCCGAGACGCTTGGCATTGGCGCCATCCAGCTCATCGATGCGGTCGGTATGGATACGGCCGGGCAGGAGCAGATTGGAGGTGATGCCGAAGGAGGCCACTTCGGAGGACAGCGTCTTGCTCCAGCCGACCAGCGCGCCGCGCAGCGTATTGGAAAGGGCGAGATTGGCGATCGGTTCGAACACGCCTGACGAAGCGACGGTGAGGATGCGGCCGAAACCCTGCTCTTTCATCTCAGGCAAAAGCGCATTGGTGAGCGTGATGACGCGCAGGACCATGGACTGGAAGAAGGTATCCAGCTTGTCGGTGGTCATCTCCTGGGCAAGGCCCGGGGTCGGACCGCCGGTATTGTTGACGAGAATATCGATGCCGCCGAGCTTGTCCTTGACCGCCTGAACCATGGCGTCGACGAAATTGTCATCGGCAAGATCGCCCCAGACCCAGTCGGCCTTGCCCTTGCCGAGCGCATTGATCGCCTTGCAGTTTGCCGCCAGCTTTTCGCCGCTTCTGCCGACGAGAAGGACATGCGCGCCTTCTTTCGCCAGCGCCGTCGCAATGCCGAGCCCAAGGCCGCGAGAGGAGGCGAGAACGAGGGCGCGTTTGCCGGAAATGCCGAAATCCATGGGTTTTGTCCTGTCTTGTGAGTGCGCTATGTGCTGTTTATAGAGCATTTCCAGGAAAAGTGGACCCCGGTTTTCCGTACGGAAATGCGACAAAACAAAGAGTTAGAGTATTTTCGCGATTCGAAGAAAGGCGAAAACCCTCTATGAAGGCAGCGCCCGGTTTTGAAGGAAAAATACACATCATGACAGAACAATCCCTGCTGAAATTCTCCATTGCCGTCACGGTTCTCCTGGCGCTCTTCGGCATCGGCGCGGGGCTGTTCTCCGGCTCCTTCGCGGTGGTTTTCGATGGTGTCTATGCGCTGACCGACGCTTTCATGACGGTGCTGGCGCTGCTGGTCGCGCGGCTGATCGCCGCCTCGGCAGCGCCTAGGCCAGGCGGCCGGCTGGTGGAGCGTTTCACCATGGGTTTCTGGCATCTGGAGCCGATGGTGCTCGGCCTCAACGGCACGCTTTTGATGGGCGCGGCCATCTATGCGCTCATCAACGCCATCGACAGCCTGATGGATGGCGGCAGATCGATCGAGTTCGACTACGCCATCATCGTCACCTTCCTCAGCTTCGCCGTCTCTCTCGCCATGGCATGGTTCGTCAAAAGGCAGAACCGCCGGCTGAAATCCGCCTTTGTGGCGCTGGATGCCAAAAGCTGGCTGATGAGCGCGCT
The DNA here is from genome assembly GCF_900188475.1 of Agrobacterium sp. 719_389. Classification (NCBI taxonomy): domain Bacteria; kingdom Pseudomonadati; phylum Pseudomonadota; class Alphaproteobacteria; order Hyphomicrobiales; family Rhizobiaceae; genus Agrobacterium; species Agrobacterium sp. 719_389. Next base: position 226,403 of record NZ_FYEM01000009.1, on the reverse strand, counting down.
CTTGAGCATCGCGCTCTTTATCGCCTTCGCCGCGGGTTACGGGCTGACGGGAACGTCGCAGGCATGGCTGTCGCCCTATATCGACCCGGCCGTGCTGGCGCTGGTCTGCCTCGTCATCATCCCCATGCCGCTCGGCAATGTGAAGCAGGCGCTCGCCGACATCCTTCTGGTGACCCCGCTGGAATTCAAGCAGCATGTGGACAAGGTGGCCGCCGAAACGGTGGAGAAGTTCGGCTTTGCGTCGCATTATTCCTATGTCGCCCGCGTCGGCCGCGGCCGTCAGATCGAACTCTTCTTCATCGTGCCGAAGAACTGGCCGGCCCGGCGTCTGGAAGAATGGGACGCGATCCGCGACGAGATCGGCGATGCGCTGGGCGGCGAGGGGAGTGACCGCTGGCTGACGATCGTGTTCACGACGGATGAGGAATGGGCGATCTGATTTCATCCGAGACGCCGCCGCCACGAAACGTCTGAAGGCGTCGCTTCCGAGGGAAGCAACGCGCTTAAACCACTCTCAGCGTCCGGCATCGATGATCATGCCGCCGTCGGGCGTCAGACTGTACCCCGTAATGAACTGTGCATCTTTGCTGGCAAGGAACAGCACCACGGGCGCGATGTCGTTCTCGGGGGAGCCGTGCCGGGCAAGGGCATTGGTCGGGGCTGGAATATTGGCTGCCGCCGCACCCCAGGTATCGGCAACCGGCAGGACGTTGTTGACGGTAATCTTGTCAGCACCCCATTCACGGGCTGCAACCCGCGTCAGGGCACGTATGGCCTCCTTTGCCATGTTGTACGGCGCATATGGCACCAGACCCGTGACGCCGGCCATCGATCCGAAGTTGATGATACGGCCTTCACCGCTCGCTTTCAGATGAGGATAGGCGGCCTGCATCATCCGCAGGTAGGCGATCGGGCCCGTATCGAAATTGCGCTGTAGCTGTTCAACCGATAAGTCGATAACCGACGATTGCACCACTGAGGGGTCAAAGGCGTTGTTCACGAGGATGTCAATGCCGCCCCAGGCCGCGACAACCGTGTCGATTGAAGGCTTGATCGCATCGGCATCGCTGACGTCAATCGCAATACCCAAAGCGGTCCCGCCTGCGGCTTCTATATCGGCCACGACGGCATCGACATTCGCGGGCGTTAGCGACAGCACCGCGACTTTTGCCCCTTCTGCTGCGAGGAGTTTGGCGGTGGCGCGGCCAATTCCCCGGCCAGCCCCGGTGACCATCGCAACCTTGCCTTCTAGTCTTTTCATGGGTGTTTCCTTTTTCAGATTTACCGGTGCGCCGCCGCTTCAAGAGCATAAGGCGAGGGAGTATCGCGAACGTGGTTCTGCGTCGCGAAGGATGTGGCCATCAGGATGAGGCCAATGGCGGCGGGCATTGCACCCTTGATGCTGCGGACGCCGAGATGCGCCATTCCCGACAGGATCAAGTGATAGAAAATGCCTGCATAAGCGAGATCGCTGAGCGGCAGGGAGAGACGGGTCAGGATCACAAGGGGCGCGAGTATCTTCACGACGATCATGAAAGGCACCAGATGGGCCGCATGATAGCCGAGATCGGCCTGGGCTTTTTCGACGAAGCCCCTCTTGGTCAGGTAAAGGGCCGCCGAAGACAGATATAGCGCCGACAAGAGAACGGTGCTGATCCAGTAAATGTAGGTCATGGTCATGGAATATCCCTCTCGCCGGGCGTCCCGGCGAAATTGAGCATTGATCTTGCGCTTTTCGGATGACGCGTTGCATCGGCTACGAAGAGCTTGTAGAGAATTTGTAGGCTATAATAAATTTTCGCAAGTAGGATGAATTCATGACACTAGGTATGGAAATTCGTACTAATGACTGAAGCGGGCTTTACGATGCAGGATGAGATGCGTCGCGCCTTTTCGATGCTCTCGGGGAAATGGAAGCTGGAAATCATGTGGCTGCTTCATCAGCGGGTCCACCGCTTTGGCGAATTGCGAAAAGCGATCCCTGGAATTACCCAGCACATGTTGTCGGCGCAGCTTCGCGAGTTGGAGGCGGATGGTCTCGTCTCGCGCACCGTCTTTGCTGAGGTACCGCCGCGCGTCGAATATGAGATGACAGAAAAGGCGAGGGGTCTGGGTCCGACGATGAAGGCATTGGCCGCCTGGTGGGAAGAGCATGGCAAGACCATTCCAGCAAAACCGAACCCGCGCGGCCGTAAGCCCAACAGCGGGGCTGCAGGAGTGTGAGACTTTACGTCTTTCTATGGGAGTAATGAGGTCCGCTTCTGGCGCGGCGCGGAATATCGGCCGCCGTTAAACTGTTACGGCCCTTGACGCCTAAATATGTCGTCTCTATTTTATATCTTACGTGCACGTAAAAGTAATAAAATAGTCATCAGGTTGTCTGACAATGAGGTGGCGTGCGACATGTTTTGCCGCTATAGAAGCTCGACAAAGCTGTTACGCTTTGCGAAGACAGGCAAGAGTGAATGTCCTGCTGCAGACGGGATTTTCATCGGTCGCGGACTATGCGGCGGACGGCGGAAAACGAATATAACAACAGCCGGATGGGACCGGCGATATGAGAGGACAAGATGACGGAAGCGATGGAACTGCCCGAACGCGAAGCGATGGAATTCGACGTTGTGATTGTCGGTGCGGGTCCTGCGGGTCTTGCCGCCGCGATCCGCCTGAAGCAGGTGGAGCCGGAGCTTTCGGTTGTCGTTCTGGAAAAGGGCGCTGAAGTCGGCGCGCATATCCTCTCGGGCGCGGTGGTCGATCCCATCGGCATCGACCGTCTTCTGCCCGGCTGGCGCGAAGAGGAGGGGCATCCCTTCAAGACCGAGGTCAAGGACGACCAGTTCATGTTCTTAGGCCCGGCAGGTTCCATCCGCCTGCCGAATTTCATGATGCCGCCGCTCATGAACAATCACGGCAATTATATCGTCTCGCTTGGGCTGGTCTGTCGATGGCTGGCGGAAAAGGCGGAGGCTCTCGGCGTCGAGATCTATCCCGGCTTTGCCGCCACGGAAGTGCTCTATAATGAGGAAGGCGCCGTCATAGGTGTCGCCACCGGCGACATGGGCATCGAGAAGAATGGCGAGCCGGGTCCGAACTTCACCCGCGGCATGGAACTGCACGGCAAATATGTGCTTGTTGGAGAGGGCGTGCGTGGCTCGCTCGCCAAGCAGCTGATTTCCAGATTCGACCTCTCGAAAGATCGCGAGCCGCAGAAATTCGGCATCGGCATCAAGGAGCTCTGGCAGGTCAAGCCGGAACACCACAAACAGGGCCTCGTGCAGCATTCCTTCGGCTGGCCGCTCGGTTTCAAGACCGGCGGCGGCTCGTTCCTTTATCATCTGGAAGATAACCTCGTCGCCGTCGGCTTCGTGGTCCATCTCAATTACAAGAACCCCTATCTCTATCCTTTCGAGGAATTCCAGCGCTTCAAGACGCATCCGGCGATCCGCGATACTTTCGAGGGCGGCAAGCGCATCTCCTATGGCGCGCGCGCCATCACCGAAGGCGGTTATCAGTCGGTGCCGAAGCTCACCTTCCCGGGCGGCGCGCTGATCGGCTGTTCGGCCGGTTTCGTCAACGTGCCGCGCATCAAGGGCAGCCATAACGCGGTACTCTCGGGCATGCTGGCGGCGGAAAAGATCGCTGCGGCGATTGCCGCCGGCCGCGCCCATGACGAGGTGGCCGAGATCGAGGCCGAATGGCGCGAAGGCGATATCGGCAAGGACCTGAAGCGGGTTCGCAACGTCAAGCCGCTGTGGTCGAAATTCGGCACGCTCATCGGTGTCGGCCTTGGCGGTCTCGATATGTGGACCAACCAGCTGTTCGGTTTCTCCTTCTTCGGCACGCTGAAGCACGGCAAGACGGATGCGCAGAGCCTGGAACCGGCCTCAAAGCACAAGCCGATCGCCTATCCGAAGCCTGATGGCGTCCTGACCTTCGACCGCCTGTCCTCGGTGTTCCTCTCCTCCACCAACCATGAAGAGGACCAGCCGGTGCATCTTCAGGTGAAGGACATGGAGCTGCAGAAGCGCTCCGAACACGATGTCTTTGCCGGTCCTTCGACGCGTTATTGTCCGGCCGGTGTTTACGAGTGGGTGGAGAAGGACGGCGAAGAGGTTTACGTCATCAACGCGCAGAACTGCGTGCACTGCAAGACCTGCGACATCAAGGACCCCAACCAGAACATCAACTGGGTGCCGCCGCAGGGTGGCGAAGGGCCGGTTTACGCCAATATGTGATGATGTGGGGTATCCCGCTTCGTTATTCTCGGGCTTGGCCCGTTGTTGTCGGGTTTTTAATTTTTGCGGGCCGTACTCAGGTTGAAGTGGTGGCATATTCGCTCAACGTCATCCTCTGCCTTGTGCCGAGGATGGCGTGGAGTTTGTTCTGACCGATCGCGACTATTTTTGATCGCAGACTATGCGCTCTAAAATGACGGCCTAAACAGCCTTTTCCCCGTCAGTATTTGTGGATTGCTCTTCGATTTCTTACATATAGGATGTTGGGGTGTTGTAACGTCATCCGGCTCGTGGATCGCGGGGCGATAATGGGGTAACGCCTTGAATGTGCATATGGTCCCGGTTCGGCTCAACAGCTGTTTCGTTTGCGCCGTCGCCCGGCGACAGGGAGTGAGAGAATGTCCGGCTTTGAAAGGCTGAATACCGTACGGAAAACAGGGCTTGTTGTCGGCGTGGCAGCGCTTTCGACGATTGCGGTTTCTTTCAGCAGTGGCCCGCTTGCGGCGGCAAGCTGCCGCAGTGATGCCATGGCCGGGATTGACTGGCGCGAATGCAACAAGCGCATGCTGATGCTGGGCGGCAGCAATCTGGATTCGGCGATGCTGTACGGCTCCGATTTCACCTATACCGACCTGCGCGGCTCTTCGCTGAAGGGCGCCAATCTTGAAAAGGCCAAGCTCATCCGCACGGCCCTTGGCGAGGCGAACCTTCAGGGCGCCAACCTGACCAAGGTGGAAGCCTATCGCAGCGATTTTTCCGCCGCCGACGCCACCAATGCCAAATTCGTCAATGCCGAAATGCAGCGAACCAAATTCGAGAAGACCAAGCTCGACGGCACGGATTTCACCAAGGCTGAACTCGGGCGCGCCGATTTCGAGGGCGCGTCGCTGAACGGCTCGAAATTCTCGCTGACAAACCTGTCGCGCGCCCGTTTCGGCGGCGCGAAGCTTGGCGGCCCGGTGGATTTCACCAGCGCCTTCCTGCTTCTGACCCGGATCGAAGGGGTCGATCTTTCCACCGCCACCGGGCTCGACCAGAAACAGATCGATATTGCCTGCGGTGACGCCAAGACCAAATTGCCGAACGGCCTCACCGCGCCGGCCTCCTGGCCGTGCCCGGAGGACCCGGACGACGATTGACGGGAATGGCCGCGCGGTTTTGCGCATGGCCCAAACACCTCCGCAAGCGGAGAGAAGCGCCCGCGATGCGGACGCCTCGTTGATGATCAGAAGCCCGAAAGCACGATCTTGCCCTTGGCCTTGTTGCTTTCGATCAGCGCGTGCGCCTTGATGAGATTTGCGGCATTGATGGTGCCGAAAACCTCCGTCAGCGTTGTCTTGATCTTGCCGGCATCAACAAGCTCGGCCACGTGGTTGAGCAGCCTGTGCTGCTCGATCATGTCAGGCGTCTCAAAAACCGCGCGGGCGAACATCATTTCCCAATGGATCGATACGCATTTGCGCTTGAAGGCCATGACATCGAAACCGCCGGCCGGATCGTCGATCAGCGCGAAACGGCCCTGTGGCGCGATGGTCGCCACGCTGTCGGCCGCATGAATGTCGCTATGGGTGGTGGAGAAGACGAAGCCCGGCGCACCGAGCCCGAGCGCCTCCACCTGCGGAGCGATCGGCTTGCTGTGATCGATGACGTGATGCGCGCCGAGTTCCTTCACCCAGGCAATCGTTTCCGGCCGCGAAGCGGTGGCGATGACGGTGAGGTCGGTCAGCGCCCGCAGAAGCTGGACGGCGATGGAGCCGACGCCACCCGCGCCGCCGATGACCAGAACGGCGTTGGCCGCGCCCGGAACCGGTTCCTTCACCCGCAACCGGTCGAACAGCGTCTCATAAGCGGTGATTGCGGTCAGCGGCAGGGCGGCCGCTTCCTCGAAATTCAGTGATTTGGGCTTTATGCCGACAATGCGTTCATCGACCAGGTGAAATTCACTGTTGGAGCCGGGCCGGTTGATGACGCCGGCGTAAAATACCTCGTCGCCGGGCTTGAAAAGCGAGACCTTGTCGCCGACGGCCTTCACCACGCCGGCAGCATCGAAGCCGAGCACGCGCGGTTCGCCGTTTTCCGGCGTCTGGTTGCGGCGCACCTTGGTGTCGACGGGGTTTACCGAAACGGCCTTCACTTCCACCAGAATGTCGTGCCCTTTCGCTTCCGGCTGGGGAAGGTCGATATCGACGAGGGCGTCTTTCGCAGTGATGGGCTGGCTGGTCCTGTAACCGATGGCGCGCATGAACAGTCTCCTTTGCTTGTTTGCGTGCCTCTTACTTGATACATATGAACGCTGATCGCAAGAATGCACATTTTGTGATGATACATACAAAAAGGATACTGTGATGTCGCGACCGCGCGCCAAACTCACCGGCAACTTTCCCGGCTGCCCGGTGGAATCGACCCTGAGTTTTCTCGACGGCAAATGGAAGGGCGTGATTCTTTATCACCTCATCAATGAGGGCACGCTGCGCTTCAACGAGCTGCGCCGCCATATTCCCAGCGTCACCCAGCGCATGCTGACAAAGCAGCTGCGGGAACTGGAGGAAGCGGGCTTGATCTCGCGCACCGTCTTCCCGGTGGTGCCGCCGCGGGTGGATTATGCGCTGACGCCGCTTGGCGAGACGATGCGGCCGGTCATCTCAGCGCTGAAAAGCTGGGGGGATGCCCATGTCGTGTGCAAGAACGGCGCGAAATACACCCAGCTTCCGCAGGCTGCGGAGAAGGCGGCCTGAGAGAAATCACGGGTAAAAGCACGCCCCGTGCAGGCCATTTTTCATGGTGCGATGCAACACGGATTTGCCCCGATTGATGCATAATGCTGCAAACTCGATTCGCAGCAGGGACATCAAAGCACATGAGCATGGGTTGGATGGAGGCCGGATTTCTCGGCCTTTTGCAAGGACTTACGGAATTTCTTCCGATTTCTTCAAGCGCGCATCTGAGGATTGCCGGGGAGTTCCTGCCCTCCGGCGCAGATCCCGGTGCCGCCTTCACCGCAATTACCCAGATCGGCACGGAAATGGCGGTGCTGGTCTATTTCTGGTCCGATATCATGCGGATTGCAGCCGCCTGGCTGCGTCAGAACCTGCGCCTTGGCGAATATAACAAGGCCGACGCCCGGCTTGGCTGGCTGATCATCGTCGGTTCGGTGCCGATCGTGTTTCTGGGCCTGTTCTTCAAGGATGCGATCGAGCATTCGCTGCGCAACCTTTATATCACCGCCGTGATGCTGATCGTCTTCGGCATCGTTCTCGGCCTTGCCGACAGGATCGGGGAGAAGCGTTACAAGCTCAACCAGCTGATCTGGCGCGATGGCATCCTCTTCGGTTTCGCACAGGCCATGGCGCTCATCCCCGGTGTCTCTCGCTCGGGCGGCACCATCAGCGCCGGCCTGCTCCTGGGTTACACCCGCGAGGCGGCCGCGCGTTATTCCTTCCTGCTCGCCGTTCCCGCCGTCTTCGGCTCCGGCTTCTACCAGCTCTTCAAGAGCATCGGTGAGGACAATCCGGTCGGCTGGGGGCAGACCGGGCTTGCCACCCTCATCGCCTTCGTGGTGGGTTACGCCGTGATCGTGGTCTTCCTCAAGCTGGTCTCGACCAAGAGCTATATGCCTTTCGTCTGGTACCGCGTGGTCATCGGCTTCATCCTGCTCGCCCTCTTGGGAACGGGCGTCATCAACGCCGGTGGCTGAGGGCAGGGCTTCTCGCTTTTCCCGGCACAAATGAAAAGGCCCGCTCTTTCGAGCGGGCCTTTTGTCTTTAGAGCAATGTGCCGCTGAGGATCGCCAGCGCCACCGAGAAGTAGATGACGAGGCCGGTGACATCCACCAGCGTGGCGACGAAGGGGGCAGAGGCGCTGGCGGGGTCGAGCCGCAGGCGCTGCAGGATGAAGGGCAGCATGGAACCGGCCAGCGAACCGAAGGTGACGATGCCGACAAGCGCCGCAAAGACGGTGGCGCCGACCAGCAGCCAGTGTTCGCCATAATCATAAAAGCCAGCCTGCTGCCAGACCGTCAGGCGCAGGAAGCCGATGGCGCCCAGAATGCAGCCGAGCGTCAGGCCTGTCGGGATTTCGCGCAGCAGCACGCGCCACCAGTCCGAAAGCTTCAGTTCGCCGAGCGCCAGCGCCCGGATGATGAGCGAAGTGGCCTGCGAACCGGAGTTGCCGCCCGACGACATGATGAGCGGAATGAACAGCGTCAGCACCACGGCCTTTTCCAGCTCGCCCTCGAAATGCTGCATGGCGCTGGCCGTCAGCATTTCACCGAGGAACAGGGCTGCGAGCCAGCCGGCGCGCTTGCGGATCATGTACGGAAAACCGATCGTCATATAGGGCTTTCCGAGCGCTTCCATACCACCGAATTTGTGGGCGTCTTCCGTGGTGTCTGCGATCATGGTGTCGATCACGTCGTCAACGGTGACGATGCCGAGGATATGCGAATGGTCATCGACGACAGGAAGCGCCAGAAGGTCGTGCTTGCGGATCAGCCGGGCGACATCCTCCTGCGACATCAGGGGGCTTGCATAGGCAATGCCCTCCTTGGAGGCGACAGAGAGGATGGAAGCGCCCGGTTCGCCGGTCAGCAGCCGACGCAGCGTCACGACCGTGGAAAGCGTCCCGTCCTGCGCCAGCACATAGATGGCATAGACCGTTTCACGCGACCGCTCGACGACGCGGATGTGCGAAAGGGTCTGTTCCACCGTCCAGCTGTCGGGCACGCTGACGAATTCCGTGGTCATGATGGAGCCGGCGGTGCGCGGCGGATAACCCATCAGATGTTTGATGGAGAGCGCGGTGGTGCGGTCCAGCCGGGAAAACAGCTTGGCGCGCGGCTCTTCTTCCATTTCCGCCATGACGTCGGCCACGCGGTCGTCAGACATGAGGTTGACGAAGCGGGCGGCCTGTTCGAGCGGAATGCCGGCAATGATGGCGGCCGCGTCATGCAGCTCCGGCCGGTCGAGAATGGCGACGGCCTTTGCCTGCGGCATGGCAAGCAGGGCGGCTACGGCTGCGTCGGTATCAAGCGTGTTGAGGTGCTCGACACGTTCTGCGATGGTGGTGGAACCGGCATTTCCGCTGCGGAGAAGACGTGCGGCCTTGCTGGCTCTCTGGGAGAGAGTGTGGAAGTTCATGATTGCTCACCTTTCCGTCGATTCGCCGATTACGGCGAACGCGGTGGTGAGCCGACAGAGGTCGGATCAGTTCCCGTTCGCCGCTTTCGGCAAAGGCAATCGACTACTACTGTCGCTAGACATCTAATGATGCTCCGTTGAAATCCGCACAGTTCCGGTCACGGCCCGTGCGTAACGCCGTGTTGCGCCTGAAACGAAAAAGAGTCAAGCGGGCCGATTGTGAAATTTCCGCAAGATTCCGAGCCGATGCCGGAAGGTATATTCAAGCGGCTGAAAAACCGGCTTTCATCCGGCTTTCGCGCGCCGCTCGACGGCGACGGAAACGAGGAAAACGCCAAGCCCGAGAAGGGAAAGAACCGCACCGACATAACCCGTCGAGGCGTAACCGAAACCCATGGCGATGACGAGGCCGCCAAGCCAGGCGCCAAGTGCGTTGGCGATGTTGAAGGCGGAATGGTTGGAGGCGGCGGCCAGCGTCTGCGCATCCTGCGCCACATCCATCAGCCGGGTCTGCACGGCCGGGCAGGCGGCGAAACCGCAGCCGATCAGGAACACGCAGAGGCACAGCATGAACGGATTGTCCGCCGTCATGCCGAACACGGTCATGACCAGCACGTTGAAGGCCAGCATGCCGCCAATCGTGCCATTGAGCGAGATATCGGCGAGCCGCGAGCCGACGACATTGCCGACATTCATGCCGATGCCGAACAGCGCCAGCACCATGGAAACGGTGGAAACCGGCATCATCGCCACATCGGTGGTGGTCTTGGCTATATAACTGAACACAGAGAACATGCCGCCGAAACCGACGGCGGCGATGGCAAGCGTCAGCCACACCTGCACGCGTCGGAAAGCGCCGAGTTCGCGCCACACGCTGGCGCCTTCTTCCACCCTGTCACGCGGCTGGAACAGCCAGAGAAGGGCGACCGTTAGCAGCCCGATGCCGCCGACCAGCATGAAGGCCGCTCGCCAGGAAAGCAGCTGGCCGAAGAAGGTGGCAAGCGGGGTGCCGAGCAGGGTGGCGATGGTGAGGCCGAGCATGACGCGGCCAACGGCGCGGGCGCGCTTGTGGATGGGCGCCATGGAGGCCGCCACCAGCGCCGCAACGCCGAAATAGGCGCCATGCGGCAAGCCGGTGATGAAGCGCAGGACGGTGAAGCTCAGGAAATCCGGGGCAAGGGCGCTCAGGATATTGCCGATCGCAAAAAGTCCCATCAGGCCGAGAAGCAGGGTACGACGCGTCATGCGCGCGGCAAGCACCGCAATGATCGGCGCGCCGATGACGACGCCGAGCGCATAGGCGGTGATCACGTAACCCGCCTGCGGAACGGTGACGCCATAGGTGGTGGCGACGTCAGGCAAAAGGCCCATGATCGCGAATTCACCGGTGCCGATGCCGAAGCCGCCGGCGGCAAGCGCCAGTTCGATAAGTGCTATGGCAAGCGGGGAGAGGGCCACGGCCGGCGCTGCCGTGTAAACGGTTTCATTCTCCGCGCCAGGGCGGGCTTCGGAAATATTCGACTGGCTCATCGTGACCTGAAAAACGGGAAGGGCCCACAGAAAAAAGGGCAAGACCGTATGGGAGCGGTCTGCCCTGACTGGAGATGCGCGGTCATGAAAATGACCTTAAGTGATCCCTAACATGAAATGATGCGTTGCGGTAGAGCGATTCTCGGCAAAAGAGCATCTTCACGCGATGGTGTTCGGAACTCTATATGACGATGGGCATTTACGCGCGGCTGCATTACTGGATCGGGTTGGAAACATGAAGCTCATTGCAATTTTCAATCGCGACGGCGGCACTTTTCGCACCACTGACATGGAGGCCTATTGCGACCATGCCCGCGACGTTTTCACCCGCGCCGGCCACGCGATCGATTGCCGTCTGGTCTCCGGGAAAGATATCGTCGAGGAAATGGAACGCGCCGCCGATGAGCCCGGCATTGAAGGCATCATCGCCGGCGGCGGCGACGGCACGATTTCCGCCGCAGCCGCCATCGCCTGGAAACACGGGATTGCGCTCGGCATCGTTCCGGCCGGCACCATGAACCTCTTCGCCCGCTCGCTGAAGCTGCCGCTCGATATTCGCCAGGCGCTGGAAACACTGGCGAATGGCGAGATTGCCAGTGTCGACATCGCCAGCGTCAATGGCCGCCTCTTCGTCCACCAGTTTTCCGCAGGCCTGCATTCGCGCATGGTGCGCTACCGCAACAATCTCGCTTTCGCCTCCCGTCTCGGCAAGATCAAGGCGAGCATCCGCGCCGCCATCAACGTCATCCTCAACCCGCCGGTGTTCGAGGTGCAATATACCGTCAATGGCAGGACGCAGCATCGCAAGGTCTCGGCGATTTCCGTCTCCAACAACGAGTTCGGCCAAAGCTCACTGATGGTGGCGGATAGTGTCTCGGGCGGCCATCTCGGCTTTTATCTTGCCGATCCGCTGCGTCCCTCCGGCGTTGCGAAACTCGCTTTCGATATTCTGCGCGGCAAGCTGAAGGAAAACGCCGCCGTCACCGCCATGACCGTGACGGAAGTGGAACTGCATTTCCCGAAGAAGCGCCATGACCTGCGCTGCGTCATCGATGGCGAGTTGCTGCCGATGGAACGGGATGTGGCGCTGAAAGTTCATGCGGGCGAGTTGAAGGTGCTGGTGGGGCGGGTGTTTTTTGCATAGCGCAACTGACTGCGAATTGGCGGTTGCCGCTTGTTTCTTCTCCCCGAGGAGGAGAAGTCCGCGGCAGCGGGATCAGGGGGCGAGCGTCGAGATATTCGGAGAGCTATCCCCCGCATCCAACCCTTCGGGCCACCTTCTCCCCGGCGGGGAGAAGAAACAAGGGGCGATGTCGCGCCCTCAATACCCCTAAAAAACGCCAGCCTTGCCAAATCGAAGCCGCCCGGCCATGTTCGGCGGGCGCGGTGGCGTGAGCGCCGTTGCCTTTATGGGAGTGCGATCTGTCATGAATGAAATCTCCAAGCCGCTGTCCAACCTCGCCGCCATCGATGCCGCCCATCACCTTCATCCCTTCTCCGATATGGGCAAGCTGAATGCCAGCGGAACCCGCATCATCGAGCGCGCGGAAGGGGTCTTCATCTATGACAGCACCGGCAAGAAATATCTCGACGCCTTTGCCGGCCTCTGGTGCGTGAATATCGGATATGGCCGCCGCGAGATCGCCGATGTCGTGCAGCGACAGATGAATGAGCTGCCCTATTACAACGCGTTTTTTGGCACCACCACGCCGCCGGCGACACTTCTGGCGCAGAAGATTGCGTCGCGCGCCGGTCCTGACATGAACCATGTGTTCTTCACCAATTCCGGTTCGGAGGCCACCGATACCTGGTTCCGCATGGCGCGGGTTTACTGGAAGGCGCTCGGCCATCCGACGAAGACCAAGGTGATTGCAAGGCGCAACGGCTATCACGGCTCGACGGTGGCCGGAGCCTCGCTCGGCGGCATGAAATGGATGCACGAGCAGGGCAACCTGCCGATCGAGGGTATCGCCCATATCGGCCAGCCCTATTGGTATGCCGAGGGTGGTGATCTTTCACCGGCCGAATTCGGCCTGAAGGTGGCCCGAGAACTGGACGCGAAGATCGACGAACTCGGCGAAGAGAATGTCGCCGCTTTTGTCGCCGAACCCATTCAGGGTGCGGGCGGCGTCATCGTGCCGCCGGAGACCTATTGGCCGGAAATCGCACGCATCTGCAAGGCGCGCAACATTCTCCTCGTATCCGACGAGGTGATCTGCGGTTTCGGCCGTCTCGGCTCCTGGTTCGGTTACCAGCATTTCGGCGTGAAGCCGGATTTTGCGCCCGTCGCCAAGGGCCTGTCATCGGGCTATCTGCCGATCGGCGGCGTTATCGTTTCCGACCGGGTGGCGGCGGTGATGCTGTCAGAAGTTGGCGATTTCAACCATGGCTTCACCTATTCCGGCCACCCCGTCTGCGCCGCTGCCGCGCTTGAAAATCTTCGCATCATCGAGGCTGAGGGGTTGGTGGAGCGGGTGCGCGACGATATCGGCCCGTATTTTTCGCAAGGCTGGAAAAGCCTTGAGGACCACGAACTGGTCGGCGAGGCTGTCAATGTCGGCCTGATGGGCGGCCTGCAGATAACGTCCGACAAGGCGACCCGCAGGCGTTTTGCCAAGCCCGACGACATCGGCACTGCGGTGCGCAACCATTGCCTGGCAAACGGCCTCGTCATGCGCGCCACGGGCGACCGCATGCTGGCCTCGCCGGCGCTGACGATCAGCCGTTCGGAAGTGGATGAGATCATCGAGACGCTGCGCAAGGGGCTCGACCACCTGCGTGATACGACAAGGGAGGACTAAAATGGCAGGACAGGAACATCATTACGCCGTTCAGGTGAAATGGACGGGCAATCGCGGCAAGGGCACGTCCGGCTACCGCGACTATGAACGCGACTATACGATTTCCACCTCGGGAAAAGCCGATATAGCCGGCTCCTCCGACCCCGCCTTCCGTGGCGATGCCTCGCGCTGGAACCCGGAAGACCTGCTGGTCGCCTCGCTCTCGGCCTGCCACAAGCTCTGGTACCTGCATTTCTGCTCCGTCAACGGCATCATCGTGGAAGACTATGTCGACAATGCCGAGGGCACGCTTGTCATGGAAAAGGACGGCGCCGGACAATTCAGCGAAGTGGTGCTGAAACCGCTCATCACCATCTCCAAGGGTGATCCTGCCCGGGCTGATGAGCTGCACCACGATGCCCACGACAAATGCTTCATCGCCCGATCGGTGAATTTTCCGGTGCGGGTGGAGGGGACGGTGAAGGTGGTTTGAAAGGTTCAGGCCAAGCGCAGCCCGAGATGATCGGCCATAGGCTGAAAGTCTCGGTCGTTGTGCAGCAGTTCGTATCCGTTTTCGATACAATAGGTGCCGATGATAAGATCGGCGGTTTTACGCACTGTTTTCCCGACGCTACGAAGTTTTCTATAATTGGCGGCGGCTTTAACGGTAAGTTCGGGTGTCAGCATCGATACGAACCCGAAGCGCCCTAGCCGACTATGTATCGTCGCCGCCAGTTTGTCATTCCGCTCTCCCTGCAGGATTTCGAGGAGAATAATATCGCCGATAATCACGTCGGTAAGATCGCTGATATCGCTGAGCGTTGTGACTTGAGGCGTGGATTTATTCTGAAACCAGTCGATCCAGACAGATGTATCGACAACAATCATTCTGCGGCGTCTCGCGACTTGATATCGTCCGCGCTCCAGCTATTGCGCACATCTTCCAGATCGCCACTCCAGCCGATGCCTCTCAGTTCTTGCAACGCTTTGCGTCGCCCGAGATTCTCCACAAGGTCGCGCAACGCCTTTTCCACCGTGGCCTTTTTGGTGGAAAGACCGGTGATTTCCATTGCCTCGGCGATCAAGGCGTCATCAAGTTCAATGTTGGTGCGCATGGAAAAACCCTTGGTGTATCGATTTTCGAAACAATACACCAAGGGGGCTTTGAGCGATATCTATTTTTACTGGAACGCCGTCTCGTAAAAGCTTCTGAGCTTGCGCGAATGCAGCGTTTCCGTCGGCATAGCCGCAAGCTTCTGTACGGCGCGGATGCCGATCTGCAGATGCTGGGCGACCTGCGTGCGGTAGAACTCCGTGGCCATGCCCGGCAGCTTCAATTCGCCATGCAGCGGCTTGTCGGAGACGCAGAGCAGGGTGCCATAGGGCACGCGGAAGCGGAAACCGTTGGCGGCGATGGTGGCCGATTCCATGTCGAGCGCGATGGCGCGCGATTGCGACAGGCGCTTGACGGGGCCGGCCTGGTCGCGAAGTTCCCAGTTGCGGTTGTCGATGGTGGCGACCGTGCCGGTGCGCATGATGCGCTTCAGCTCGAAGCCCTCGTAACCGGTGACTTCCGCAACCGCCCCTTCCAGCGCCAGCTGCACTTCGGCCAGCGCCGGGATCGGCACCCAGACCGGCAGGTCGTCGTCAAGAACGTGGTCCTCGCGCACATAGGCATGGGCCAGAACATAATCGCCCAGTCGCTGGCTGTTGCGCAGGCCGGCGCAATGGCCGACCATCAGCCAGGCATGCGGGCGCAGCACGGCGATATGGTCGGTGATCGTCTTGGCGTTGGAGGGGCCGACGCCGATATTGACGAGCGTGATGCCGGCATGGCCTTTTTTCTTCAGGTGATAGGCGGGCATCTGCGGCAGGCGGCCAAGAACGGCGTCCGTTTCCGGCCTGTCGGAGCCGGCGGGGGTGATGATGTTGCCCGGCTCCACGAAGGCCGTGTAGCCTTCGCCTCCATTCTTCATCATCTGCCGCGCCCACGCGGCGAATTCATCGATATAGAACTGGTAGTTGGTGAACAGCACGAAGTTCTGGAAATGGCTGGCGCTGGTCGCCGTATAGTGGCTGAGGCGCGCCAGCGAATAATCGATGCGCTGCGCCGTGAAGGGTGCGAGCGGCGCGGGTTCGCCGGGCACCTGATCATATTCGCCATTGGCGATGAGGTCGTCAGTATTGTTGAGGTCGGGCGTATCGAAAAGATCGCGCAACGGCACGTCGGAGAGCGAGGAGGCCGCCGCCGCTTCGACATAAGCGCCTTCGCCAAATGCGAAATGCAGCGGAATGGGCGTGGCCGATTCAGCAACCGTCACCGGAACGCCGTGGTTCTTCATCAGAAGCCCCAGCTGCTCTTTCAGGTAATGGCGGAACAGCTCCGGCCGGGTGATCGTCGTCGTATAGACGCCGGGAGCGGTGACATGGCCGTAGGAGAGACGCGAATCGACATGGCCGAAGGTTGCTGTCTCAAGACTGACCTGCGGATAGCAGGCGCGGTAACGGCCGGTGATCGGCGCGCCCTTGGCAAGCTCGGTGAAGGAGTTGATGAGGAACGCCGTATTGCGTTCATAAAGCGCGGTCAAAGCCGCCACAGCTTCTTTCGGGTCCGTGAATGTCTGCGGCGCGAAAGGCTCGGGGCTGATGAAGGTGAAGGGCGGAATCGTTCGTTTTGCTATTGTCATGGCTCATTATAAGAGGCCAAATTCGACAGGCAAGCGACAGAAATACGAAGAAACTGAAAAGAAACGGAAAAAGCGGCTGGAGCAATGTCGGGGCGGCGGAAACTCAGCCGAGCGCGCCGCGCTGCAGGCTCATCAGGAGCACGAAACCGGCGCCCTTGGAGGCGGGGCGGGGATCGGCCTTGTAAACCGCAAGTCCGGCCACCGGACCGAGAAAGATCGAAGCCATCAGCACCAGTCTCAGTGCGGAAAACAGGCCGTTGGAAAAACTGGTCGTCATCGGCCGGTCCTCAAAGTACGACGGGGCAATTGGCGGCGGGCGCCGGGTTGTGCTGGCAGGCAATTGCCGCACCGGCATTCACCCGCTGGAAACTGCGGTTCGGATTAACGACGAGCGAGGCGAAGGACATGGCGAAGATCGCCATGAGAAACGCGAAGATTGCCAGTCGGCTGATCAGCTTTGCCATGTCCATTCCCCTTTATTGGAGTTAATGGACAGAGTTTTGCCACACTCGGACTGAACGGACCCTGAGACCCCGGTTCATATGGTGTTCAGGGATGTTAACGGCTGGTGACATGGTGGGTCGGCGCGGCAATGGCGCTGGGCACCTCGCGGCCCCCCCCGCTTTTCGATCAGGACAGAGGGGCTTGCGCGCGTGCCGCAAGATCGGTCAGCAGGATTTCGAATGCCTGAGGCTGGGTCACATCGACAACCGGCACATGGTGTTCCCGCGCGGATGCCAGCATGTCGGTGTTTTCCCGCAACGAACGCTCGATGAAAGCGTCCATGATCCGCCGCTTGTCGGCCGTTGCATCTTCATAGCGCGCGAGGGAACGCATTCTCTCGAGAAGAAAATCATTGCCGGCATGGAGAAAGACACCGGCGACCGTGCTGCCGAGCAGGGGCGATATCAATTCCGGCCGCAGGGCCGCGCCCTCGAAGATTGCGGGCGTGCCGGTGCCTGACCTGCTGTCGATCATCGTGCGGATCAATGGCCAGATGTTCTGATGATGTATCTTCAGAAACCAGTGGATCGTTTCCGCTGATAGCTGCGAGTAATATTCCTCCACCGGTGCCGGAATGCCCGGCCATGGCCTTCCCGGATGGCGGGCGAGACTGTCGGTCGATATCGCCTCGCAGCGCAGTCTTTCGCTCAGCAGGCCGGCAAGGGTGCTTTTGCCGACATGGGAGGTGCCCGCGATCAGGATTGTCGAAAGGGTGGGGCGCATGCGTCGCTCTCGTTGGTGTTGGGCGCAACGATACCTCAACGGATATATGGCTTCCATGCGGCGTCTGTCCGCAGTTTCGGCGCGACCCCTTGGGCAGCGCACCGCGCCGTCAGGCGCGAGACCGCAGGCGGGAGGACAGAAAGCCCACCCGCCGCCTTGTCGATTATAGCCGCGTCCAGGTCTGCGATTTGCACAGAACTTTCAGAACGCAGCCCTTCATGCTCAGCGAGTTGCCGGAAACGGTGCCGGAGCCGCTATAGGTCTTGTCATTGGCGGGATCGGTGATTTCGCCCGAATAATTGTTGCCCTTGCCGGCAAGTTTGCCGATCTGTTTTCCGGCGTGTTTGCCGGTCTTCAGCGTCACGCAGAAGGCGCCGCCGCAGGGGCCGATCACGGCGGTTTCGCCGCTGGCCGTCTTCCAGTTACCTTCGATCGCCTCGCCCGCAAAGGCAAGGTTGCCGCTCAGCATGAGGGCGGCGGCAATCGTCATCATAAGCTTCATAAAATTCCTCCCGAAATTCGCGCAGGCTTTCCTCGGCCGGACCGGCCCGAAGAGGCGATGCGCAGATCAAACCCATTTGGCATGCGAATGCGCCATTGCTGGCCCAAAGCCGCCCTGCGGCGCAACGATTGCTCCTCACACCGCGCTATCCTCTGCCCGTTTCATCCTCATGACAGGCAGCGCGGATAATATTTTACGTTAACGTAAAAGGAAATAGAAATTTGCGGCTGCGGGCTGACATTTTCGGCGGTGGGAGGAACGGAAAAGCGGAAATTCGAAAATCGCTGTTTTGATCGTGGTGAAGGAAGGGTTTAAATCCAATTCTAAAGTTTTCGTAAAATTCGCCGCAAAGTCCTTAATTTCCGCGGCTCGCGATATTTAACAAAAACCCAATTTTACCAATCGTTTGCAGTTTGTTTGCCGGCCATTAATCATGCCTTTTAAGCGACCGTTGAAAGCCCCGTGGCATAGTGAACTCATCAAAAGCGCAGGGAAAACCTGCCGGACGAAAGGACAAAAAAGCCGCAAAAGACGGCGGGTCCGGACGGGTAGCCTCGACAAGAAGGCGAATGGTGAAACAGGTAGAAAGACAGGGATTAAAACAATGGCACGCTTTGACATCAGCGATATCGAAATGGCTGCCGGTGGCGAAACCCGCGCCGACACTCTTTGCAATCTCGGCCTGGTCTATGCGACCGGCCGGGGCTGCAAGGTGGACCTGATCGCAGCGCATAAATGGCTCAACATCGCCGCGATCCGCGGATCGGAAAGAGCCGCTTCACTGCGCGCTGATCTCGCCCGCAACATGACGAAATCGGAACTCGCCGAAGCGCTGCGCGCCGCCCGCGACTGGATGACGATGCACTGATTTACCCAAGCCACTATTGAGATTTCCGGTCCGGTTCCCTCCAGTCCCGACGACCGGTCAAAACGAAAGTAAACCCGAAGGGGAACGCGGCGAGGGCTTTGAAAAGGGCTTTTGCGCTGACACATCAAACCGCGACCGGCAGGAACAAGGCCGGCGCGGTTTTCTTATGTCTGGTGAGCTCTCGTTGCCGGAAAATGATTCCTGGGCAGGGGGTTGCGGGAGGATGTTGAATCGATGCGCGCAATGTGCGGACTTTCCAACCCTCATTCCTGTGACGAGCACAGGAATGAGGGTTGGTTGGGAGCTTACCCGATCGCCTTGAGAACCTTCGGCAGCGCCTGTTCGAAAAGATCAAGCTTGTCATCCGGCCCCACGCTCACGCGGATGCAGCGGTTGAGCGGTGCAACGCCCGGCATGCGGATGAATACGCCATGCTCCATCAGCCCATCGACGATGGCGCGGGCGTAAGCGCCGTCACGGTGGCAATCGATGGTGACGAAATTGGTGGCGGAGGGGAGCGGTGAAAGGCCGTTCTCGCGCGCAATCATGGAAATCCGTTCGCGGGCCTCGGAGATTTTTCCAACGACTTCATGCAGATAGGCCTGATCCTTCAGCGCTGCCAAGGCGCCTGCGATCGAAATGCGCGCCATGCCGAAATGGTTGCGGATCTTGTCGAAGGCTTCGACATTGCCGAGCGTGCCGATGGCGTAACCCACGCGCGCGCCGGCGAGCCCATAGGCTTTCGAGAAGGTGCGCATGCGCAGGATGTTCGGCTGGCCGATCAGCGCGTCGATGGCCGGAACGGCGCTTGCGGGCGCGGTCTCGCAATAGGCTTCATCCAGAATGAGCAGGCAGGTTTCCGGCAATGCGCGGGCAAAGGCAACGACTTCGCTCGCTTCCCACCAGCTTCCCATCGGATTATCAGGATTGGCGAAATAGACGAGCGGCGCATTTTCCCTGTTAACGAGGTCGAGAAGGCCGTCGAGGTCTTCGTGATCGTCAACATAAGGCGTGGTGACGAGTCTCCCGCCAAAACCGTTCACATGGTAATTGAAAGTGGGATAGCCGCCAAACGAGGTGACGACAGGCGTGCTCGGCTCGACGATCAGCCTGGCGATCTCGCCCAGCAATCCATCAACCCCGCTGCCGATGGCAATATTGCCGCGCGCAACGCCGTGGTGGATGGCAAGCGCTTCCTTCAGCTCGAAATTTTCCGGATCGCTATACATCCAGGTTTCCGCTGCCGCATCGCGCATGGCCAGCAGTACGGAAGGGGCGGGGCCGAAGCCGCTTTCGTTTGCGCCGATTCGCGCCTCCACCTTCAAGCCGCGGTTCCGCTCGATGGCCTCGGGGCCGACGAAGGGAACGGTGGAGGGAAGCGAGACGGCAAGTGGTGTAAGGCGTGAAAAAGCGGACATTGGCTTCAGAGTTCCGGTACCTGTGTTTAAAACCCGGCTCACAATAGGTGCAAAAAAACCGGACGCAAGGCGCGGCCGGTTGTGGCATGGCTGTTTTGGAACAGAATTTTCCATCGCTGAGAAGAGATGGAAAAAACCATAGGCCTATCGCGACAAGGTCAGACGCTGGTCTCGAAGCTCAGGCGCCGCACATGGTGCAGGAATTCCGCATCGATCAGCATGTTGAAGCCGATCGTGACCTTTTCTTCCTCGCGGCGGATCAGCGTGCAGCCGATCTCGTCGCGGATGCCAAGAATTTCCAGATAGAAATTGGCCGGCATTTCCAGATCGGGGCTGACATCCAGCTCGGCGCCGTAGAGGGAAATGGTCCGCACCAGGCAACGCATGGTGTCCTTGGCGCTGAGATGATGCCCGATGAAGGTGATCTTGCCGGGCCGGTCGATCTGAAATTTCTCGTACATCTCGTCCTGGGGGACGTTCTGACTGATATCCATATGTAAAGCCATGACAACCTCCCGGATTGCCTCTTTCGTGCCGATTTTAACGCCGCTTCCTTGCCAGGGCATGAAGGAAATGCGCGCAATTATCTCTAGTCTGTGTCGATCTCGACCAATCCCCTCGGGAAGCCGATGTTTCCACTATGGAAATGCGTTCGGTCCCATCAGGTTGCAGTCGTGCCGCAGCCTGTGCTGATAATGCGTCATGCTTGCACCGGGCTGGCGTTGCTGCGCGGTTGACTGGGGCCGTACTTGGCGTTACGCCTGATCCGGTAATATGGCTTCGCGAGGGTCGGCGGGATCGGCGCTTCGTGGTTGTTCTGGGAGTGAGCTGTGACGGGAAGGCTGGTAATCGTCGGGGCGGGGCAGGCCGCTTTCGCGCTGGCGTCGAAGCTGCGGGCGCTGAAGGATGAGCGCCCCATCACCATCATCGGTTCCGAGGACGCCTATCCTTACCAGCGGCCGCCGCTCTCCAAAAAATATCTTCTCGGCGAGATGAGTTTCGACCGGCTGATGTTTCGCCCGGAGGAATGGTACGCCGAAAACAATGTCGATATCCGGCTTTCCACCTGGGCGGAGGAGATAGACCGCGCTGAAAAAGCCGTGCGCATGCAGGACGGCAGCACGCTTTCTTATGACAGGCTGGTGCTGGCAACCGGGGCCGCACCCCGCCAGCTGCCCGCCAGCATCGGTGGTGATCTCGAAGGCGTCCTGACTGTTCGCGACAAGCGCGACGCCGACCGGCTGATGGAGGAGATGAAGCCCGGCCGCAGGCTGCTGGTGATCGGCGGCGGTTATATCGGCCTTGAAGCGGCCGCCGTCGCCCGCAAGCTCGGCCTCGAGGTGACCTTGATCGAGATGGCTGACCGCATTCTGCAGCGCGTGGCGGCGAAAGAAACCGCCGATATCATGCGCGGCATCCATCAGGCCCATGGCGTCTCCATCCGCGAAAAGACCGGCCTTGTGCGCCTTGTCGGCATGGAAGGCCGGGTGGCCGCTGCCGAGCTCTCCGACGGCTCGATGCTGGATGTCGATTTCGTCATCGTCGGCATCGGCGTGACGCCGAATGACCGCCTTGCCCGCGAATCGGGCCTCGATGTCGGCAATGGCATCGTGGTGGACGACCATACCCGCACATCCGACAGCGCCATTCATGCGGTGGGCGATTGCGCGCTGCTGCCGTGGCGAGGCCAGCATGTGCGTCTCGAATCGGTACAGAATGCAGTCGATCAGGCCGAGGCGGTCGCTGCCGTGCTCACCGGGGCTGAAACCGCCTATGATCCGAAACCGTGGTTCTGGTCGGATCAATATGACGCCAAGCTGCAGATCGCCGGTTTCAACCTGGGTTACGACGAGACGGTGCTCCGGCCCGGCGCGCGCGAAGGCAGCTGGTCCGTCTGGTATTTCCGCGATGGACGATTCGTGGCTGTCGATGCCGTCAACGATGCCAAGGCCTATGTCGCGGGCAAGAAACTGCTCGATACCGGTGCTGAGCCGGATCGCGCCATCCTGGCGGACTTCTCCGCCGATCTGAAATTACTGCTTTCCTGAGGATATCATGCCTGCTCCCGAAAACCGTTTCAAAACCGCCATCCATGCCGGAAAGCCGCAGATTGGCCTCTGGCTCGATATGGGCGAGGCCATCACGGCGGAAATCGCCGGTACGGCGGGGTTCGACTGGCTGGTGATCGACGGCGAGCATGGGCCGAACGATCTGCGCAGCATCATCGACCAGCTGCGCGCGCTTGCCACATCACCTGCCGAACCGGTGGTGCGCGTGCCGGTCGGCGAAAGCTGGATGATCAAGCAGCTTCTGGATGCGGGTGCGCGCACACTTCTCGTGCCGATGGTTGATTCGGCCGCCCAGGCCACGGATTTGGTCAGCGCCATGCATTATCCGCCGCGCGGCATTCGCGGCATGGGCGCTGCCGTTGCCCGCGCTTCCGCCTTCAACACAATAACCGATTATGCCGACAGCGCCTCTGACAGCGTCTGCCTGCTGGTGCAGGCCGAAACCCGCGCGGCAATCAACGATCTCGATAATATTCTGGCGGTGGAGGGTGTGGACGGCGTCTTCATCGGCCCGGCGGATCTAGCAGCGGATATGGGGTATCTCGGCCGGATAGACGAGCCGGAAGTGCAGGCGGTGATCGAGGCGGCCATCGTCAAGATCGTCAAGGCGGGCAAGGCCGCCGGCATTCTCACCTTTAATGAAACCTACAATCGCCGTTATCTCGAACTCGGCGCGTCCTTCGTCGCCGTCGGGGCGGATGTCACGGAATTTGCCAATACCCTGCGTGCGCTGTCGGCCCGTTACAAGGGCGGGGCAGCGCCTGCGCCATCCCGGTCTGGCTATTAATTCAGTCGTCGTTGCTGGCGTTCAGCTTTTCCGGCGGAATACCTTCTTCGCCGGAGGCGAGATAACCGCTATTGATAAGGGCGGCGCGAATGATGCGCTGGATGGCCTCATCCCTGTCTATGCCGTGATCCCTCGCAAAATCCGACAAAGCCGTTTCAAGATCGTCGCTGAACCGCATATCCGCCCCCATTCATCCATTTCAAACCCATACGGAAAGGCAAGGCAGGGTTGACCCGCCTTGCCTGAATTTTAGTTCCATGTAGCGATCAGCGCCAGCGATAAAGGCTGCTGTTCGACGAGTTCTGCTGTGTGCTTGTGCCGACGGCATAACCGATGGCAAAACCGAGTGCGCCAACGATCGTCAGCAGGGAGGTTGCCGTGCCGGGATTTTCCTTGACCGCTTCCACGACATTCTGGCCCTGGGCGCGCACATTACTCGCGGCCTTGCGGACGCGTCCGCGCGCCTCATCCAGAAATTCCGATGCATCCTCGCTTACTCCTTCCGCGCGGGCGGAAACGGATTTGGAGAGGGATGCGATCTGCGAGCGCAACTCCGAAATCTGGTTTTCGATCGTGTCTTCGACAACATTCAGTTTGGTCTGAGCCATTAGAACACCTCTTTTGTTACCGAAGCGAGAACGTACGGTCGGTCAAGAAGTTCCCGAAAGGCCTGCAAAGTTTCGCGGGGCCGATGTCCAGCCAACAGGTTTTTGTGCTTCTTGGCGAAAAAGCCTTGCAATCATTTTTTTTACGCAATAATCAGGCCGCACCGGAGAGGTGGCCGAGTGGTCGAAGGCGCTCCCCTGCTAAGGGAGTATACGTCAAAAGCGTATCGTGGGTTCGAATCCCATCCTCTCCGCCACTTCGGCACAGACCGGAAACGTCACCCCTACATATCCACCAGCTCCAAGTCATAGCCGACCCGCGCTTCGTGCATCGGTGCGCGACAGCCATGTCGACCCCGCACCATGAAGCCGCAGAGGTCCGCGCCCTCCATGTTTCGATTATGGAAGAAACGAGCGAATCAAGAGGCTTGGCGGTGTCGGCTTCAATTATCGTGCGGGCAGTATCGTAACCGGTGCTGGGCAAGCGCGTCGAATCGTTGCGCGAGGAATCGGCGGCAAACGGCATGGTTTTCTATCGTTTCTCCATGAGCGCCGTCGCGGCATGTCAGGTGCAGGGGTGTGACGAAGCAGAAGTTTCCATCATCCTTGCCGGGAGAGGCAAGGTTTGGCCGAAAAGGCCGGTAGTTTAGAAAGACCTTGTTAACCTCGCTAACTAACGGATTTTCAAGCAATTTCTTAACGCGAGGTAAAGCTGCCTGCCGGCCGGCTGCGCACTGTGTGTTGTTTCCGCAACAAACCGAAATGAAGCATATACGTAAATGCTATTTATCGGATGTTGGCGATTGCAAGCGGCGAAACCTTTTGTATTTTCACCACCAGAAGCGAGGCGGTGGATCGTTTGGCTTCTAAGAACACGGGAATGGGGCAGGGAATGCTGTCCTTCAGCGAAAGTACCCAGACCCACTTAAAAACTTTGACTGGAGGTCAACCATGAACATCAAGAGCCTTCTCATCGGCTCCGCTGCGGCTCTCGCAGCAGTATCCGGCGCTCACGCTGCCGACGCTATCGTCGCTGCTGAGCCTGAGCCCCTGGAATACGTTCGCGTTTGCGACGCTTTCGGAACCGGCTTCTTCTACATCCCCGGCACCGAAACTTGCCTGAAGTTCGACGGTTACATCCGTTTCCAGACCGACTTCGGCCGTAACAAGTCCGGTACGTCTGACTGGAACTCGTTCACGCGCGCCCAGTTCAACATCGACACCCGCACCGACACCGAGCTTGGCGCTCTGCGCGGTTACATCGGCTTCCGTGGCGACGCCAACAACGACTCGAGCCGCGGCGTCAACGTCGACCAGGCTTTCATCGAACTCGGCGGCCTGAAGGTCGGTTATTACTACAACTGGTGGGATGACGGTCTCTCTGGCGAAACCGATATCCTCTCTTCGAACAACACCCGCCTGAACGCTATCCGTTACACCTACGATGCCGGCTCCTTCTACGTTGGCGTTGCAGTTGAAGAACTGGAGCGCGTTGTTGCTGGTAACGGCGTAACGATCGATGGCGGTAACAACCTCTCTAACAACCTCGGTGTTTCGCAGCTGAACTGGACCGTAATCAACGGTCAGCGCGACAACAACGTTGGCATCAGTGCAATCGTTGGCGCCAAGTTTGGTGGCGTGAACCTCAACGTTCTCGGCGGTTACGACACCGACGCTGAAAACGGCGCTATCCGCGGTATCCTGACGGCTGATATCGGCCCGGGCACCTTTGGTCTCTCCGGCGTATGGGCTTCTGGCGCAAACGCTTACTACGAAGAGTCTGAGTGGGCAGTTGCTGCTGAATACGCCATCAAGGCAACCGACAAGCTGACCATCACCCCCGGCGCTCAGTACTTCGGTACTCTGGACATCGGTACGGATGGTGACTTCACCGGCGACCGCGACGCATGGCGCGCTGGCGTTACCGTGGACTACAAGATCACCCAGGGTCTCTCCACGAAGATCGCTGTTAACTACCAGGACGTCGATGGCACCGAAGGTGTTAACGGCGGTGGCGACAGCTGGACTGGTTTCGTTCGCCTTCAGCGCACGTTCTAATCTGATCTGACATCGTCAGTGATGGAAGCCCCGGCAGAAATGCCGGGGTTTTTCGTTTGAAGAAATCTGTAGCAGCGCGTGGATCGATGCTTCGATCGGCTTTTGCGAAGGTAGCTGTCGCGCTCTTTGTGATTCGCTATCAGGGGAACTTCAAACTGTAAGCTGCAAGAGCTGTTCCTCTCTCGCTTGGATAAAGAGTTGATTCTCGGACGCTGCAATCGTCTTTTGGACAATTTCTCATGGCCCGGTTGTGTCAGGATTTTGGAGGAAGGATTGGCTTCCGGCTGTTGGGGTGGACTTTTCGCTCGTTAAGCACTTGAAAATAATTGCTTATTAACGTTTTTTTAAGAAGTGAGGGGCGGTCGGTTAGAATTGTAGCTATTTCGCAACAATGGAAAACTAAGGACACCTTACTGTCTTCCTTCTGTCATGATTACGATTGCCTGAGCGACCGGTTTTGGCTCTAATCATCTCCATAAGCGGCACGCATTTCTGAAGTGCTTTCCCACCCGCTGCTTAGAAGATTAAGCGTTTGACTGGAGGTCAACCATGAACATCAAGAGCCTTCTCATCGGCTCCGCTGCGGCTCTCGCAGCAGTATCCGGCGCTCACGCTGCCGACGCTATCGTCGCTGCTGAGCCTGAGCCCCTGGAATACGTTCGCGTTTGCGACGCTTTCGGAACCGGCTTCTTCTACATCCCCGGCACCGAAACTTGCCTGAAGTTCGACGGTTACATCCGTTTCCAGACCGACTTCGGCCGTAACAAGTCCGGTACGTCTGACTGGAACTCGTTCACGCGCGCCCAGTTCAACATCGACACCCGCACCGACACCGAGCTTGGCGCTCTGCGCGGCTACATCGGTCTGCGCGGTCAGGCTGACAACGACAGCGACCGTGGCGTCAACGTCGACCAGGCTTTCATCGAACTCGGCGGCCTGAAGGTCGGTTACATGTACACCTGGTGGGATGACGATCTCTCCGGCGAAACCGATATCCTGTCTTCGAACACCACTCGTGGCAACGCTCTGCGTTACACCTACGACGCTGGTTCGTTCTACGCAGGTATCAGCGTTGAAGAGCTCGACTCCGTACGTGACGGCACGTCCAACCTCGGCGTTGCCAAGGGTGGCGTCTTCGAAGGCCCGAACAACGTCGGCGTCAGCGGTATCATCGGCGCCAAGTTCGGTGCGATCTCTGCAAACCTGCTCGGTTCTTACGACACGGACCAGGAAAACGGCGCAATCCGCGCTATCCTGTATGCTGACATCGGTCCCGGCACCTTCGGTCTCTCTGGCGTTTGGGCTTCTGGCGCAAACTACTACTACGAAGAGTCCGAGTGGGCAGTTGCTGCTGAATACGCAATCAAGGCAACTGACAAGCTGACCATTACGCCTGCTGCTCAGTACCTCGGCACGATCGACATCGCTCCGGACGGCGACTTCACCGGCGACAACGATGCATGGCGCGCTGGCCTGACGGTTGATTACAAGATCACCCAGGGTCTGGATGCCAAGGTTACCGCCAACTACCAGGACGTCGATGGACCGACTGGCGACAGCTGGACTGGCTTCGTCCGCCTTCAGCGCACGTTCTAATCTGATCTGACATTGTCAGTGATGGAAACCCCGGCAGAAATGCCGGGGTTTTTCGTTTGATGGCTTCCGGCGCTGAGAGGCGTTATTCAAACACGGAAAACAAAAAAGCACCGGACGAACCGATGCTTGAATGTTTTAGAACGATCAGCGATTGGCGGAGACTGCTGCCTTATCCCGCACGCCCATGGCGCAGGTCATCAACGATATCGGCCTGTTGCCCCAGCCGTGTCTTGTAGACCTGATAATTCTCCATCACCCGCTGCACGTAGTTGCGCGTTTCGGGGAAGGGGATGCGTTCGATCCAGTCGACCACCTCGTCGATCGGCTTGCCGCGCGGGTCGCCATATCGGGAGATCCATTCCGGCACGCGCTTCGGTCCGGCATTATAGGCGATGAAGGTGAGGATGTAGGATCCACCGAAACTGTCGATCTGCTCACCGAGATAATGCGCGCCGAGCGTGGCGTTATAGCCCGCATCGCTGGTCAGCATCGCCTGCGTGTAGGGCAGGCCATGGCGGCCGGCCACGCCCTTGGCGGTTCCCGGCAGCAGCTGCAGCAGGCCGCGGGCATTGGCGGCGGAGACGGCGGCGGGATTGAACGCGCTTTCCTGCCGGGCGATGGCATAGGCGAGCGCCTTGCCGGAGCCGGCAATATTGGCGCTGGCGGGAATGACGCCGAGCGGATAGGCGAGCGCCGCCGCATCGATGCCGCGGCTGAAGGCCGTCTTGCCGATCTGCAGCGAAACCTGATGATTGCCGTTGCCCTCCGCCCTTGCCGCCAGAATGGCAAGCTCACCGGGACTGTCGAGCTGTTCGGCAAGCGACCGGTAAAGGCTGTCGGCGCGCCAGCCGTAACCGGCGGCTTCCAGCCGGTCGATGGCGCGCACGGCTTCGCGGCCGGCGAAACGTTCCCGGTCGCTGCTGCTGGGGCTCGGATAGGTGACGTTTAATGTTTTGGCGCCGATTCGCGCTGCGGCGAGCTGCCCGTAAAACGTGCCGGGATGAGCGGCTGCCTTGGTGAAGAAGTCGCGGGCATCGCCCGGCCCGCCGGCTTCCGCCGCCCGACCTAGCCAATAATAGGCGCGCGACGCCGAGAGCGGCCGGTTGGAGGTCTGAAGCAGCGTGTTGAAGTGACGCGAAGCCGTCGCCGGGTCGTGCAGCGCTCTTAACGCATACCAGCCGGCATGGAACTCCGCATCGGCGGTATCGACCGCCGAGGTGGCAGAATGATTGGCGACAATGCGATAGGCCTCGGCGAAATCACCGAGATCGGCGACGCCGCGAGCGATGATACGGCGCTCATTCCACCATTCGCCGGGATTGACAAGCTTGGCCGCTTCCTTCGGCGCCTGTCGCAGAAGGGCCGCTGCTTCGGGGTATTTCTGCTGGTTGCGCAGGTTTTCCACCCGCGCGAAGAGATAAGCAGGGTCGCTACGCCAGGAGGCGTCGACCTTGCCGAGGAGCGCGGTTGCGGTTGCGGAGCGCTGCAGCACGGCCGCCCAGGCGTTGTAAAGCGACTGCGCCTTGCCGAGATCCCCAAAACGCTTCGCCTGGCTGATGCGACTGCGATACATCAGATAGTCCATGCGCGCCTTGTGATCGGCGGGCGTCAGATAGGTGGGAAACTCGTCAAGCACACGGTCTTCCATGTCCTTGTCCATGCCTTCGCTGACCCAGAGCTGGCGAATGAGACTTTGGGATTCGGCAGCTTTACCGGAGGAGGCGAGCGCCTTGGCGAACACCACGGTGCCTTCGGCGGTTTCCGGGCGGCTATTGCCGAAGGCGGCAAGCACCTGGGGCGTGGGCGGATCTTCGCGGTAAAGCGCCTTTTCGGAATTGGCGCGCAGCGTCGCTGCACCCGGCCAGCCGGAGAGCTCGCGCTGGGCGGCGGCGATTTCGGCGGAAGCGACGTCCTTCTGGCCGGAAACGGCAATAGCCCAGGTGAGGATATGGCGGTCAAGGCTGCCGGTCGGCATGGTGTTGCGCAGCGCAATCGCGCGGGCCGCATCACGGCTCGAAAGCGCGTCGAGACCCGCCTTCAACTGGCTTGTGTCATCGGGGCGGTTGAGGCGCGGTATGGCGCCGGTGATCTCGGGCGAGGCCGGCATGAAGGCCGGAACAGCAGGTGCATTCGGCTTGACATAGGGAAGCGGCGCCGCACCTTCCGGCAGCGGCCCGGCCAGTGCGTTCCAAACGGTTGCGGCAAGGCCCGCCGCCATCAATCCCCAGACTGTCTTTTTCATGCCGCTCTTCATCGTGTAACGGATTTGTCGACTTTCTTGTAATATCGCTTCATTGCAGCGGGATTGCCGAAAACGGTCTGATGCCCCGCACCGGAATCTTGGGATTTCAGCCTTAATGAAATCTTAATTCCCGCCCCGCAATTCAATCAACTTTTATTCACCGGCCCGCGAGCGACGTCTCTTTTCGGCGCCGGCCTTTTGCGCTTGCCGATCACGGTCGGGAGACTGTCACACTTCCGACAATTTCGGACAAAATACGCTGCCTTTGCGCTTGTCGGCGCCAAGGGCTGGCTCTAATGTGTGCCGGTTTTAACCATCGAATGCGGCCGAAGCATGAACCGGCTCGGCGCCAGGAGCTTTGCATGTTCAAGGGATCAATTCCCGCCCTCATTACCCCGTTCACGGACAATGGCGCCGTGGACGAACAGGCATTTGCCGCCCATGTGGAATGGCAGATCGCCGAAGGCAGCAGCGGACTTGTGCCTGTCGGCACGACGGGGGAATCTCCAACCCTCTCCCACGACGAACACAAACGTGTCGTCGAGCTGTGCATCGAGGTAGCGGCGAAACGGGTTCCGGTCATTGCGGGCGCTGGCTCCAACAATACGGATGAGGCGATCGAGCTTGCGCTGCACGCGCAGGAGGCCGGCGCGGATGCGCTGCTGGTGGTGACGCCCTATTACAACAAACCGACCCAGAAGGGCCTGTTCGCCCATTTTTCCGCCGTGGCAGAAGCGGTGAAGCTGCCGATCGTCATCTACAATATCCCGCCGCGCTCGGTGGTGGATATGTCGCCGGAAACCATGGGCGCACTGGTCAAGGCGCATAAGAACATCGTCGGTGTGAAGGATGCGACGGGCAAGATCGATCGCGTTTCCGAACAGCGTATTTCCTGCGGCAAGGATTTCATCCAGCTTTCGGGTGAAGATGGTACGGCGCTCGGTTTCAACGCCCATGGCGGCGTCGGCTGCATTTCGGTGTCCGCCAATGTCGCGCCGCGTCTCTGTTCGGAATTCCAGGCGGCGATGCTCGCGGGTGATTACGCCAAGGCGCTGGAATATCAGGATCGCCTGATGCCGCTGCACAAGGCCATCTTCATGGAGCCTGGCGTCTGCGGCACCAAATATGCGCTGTCGAAGACGCGCGGTGGCAACCGCCGGGTCCGTTCGCCCTTGATGAGCACGCTGGAACCGGCGACGGAAGCGGCCATCGATGCGGCGCTGAAGCACGCCGGCCTGATGAACTGAGACAGGCCCGAAAGCGTTTAAGGCGCGCCATGAACCGCTTCGCAACAGAAGCCGTTCGGCGCGCCTTTTCTTTTCGCGGCGACAACATTAAATAGGGGTTCGAAAACCGCTCTCGGCGGTAAGCCGAAGGCGCAATAAGAAAAACAAGGGATTGAAATATCATGGCCCCCAAAGGCAGCCAGCGCGTGGTGAACAAGATCGTTGCGGAAAACCGCAAGGCTCGTTTCAACTACGAAATCATCGACACCTATGAGGCAGGGCTCGTGCTGACCGGCACCGAGGTCAAGTCGCTGCGCGAAGGCAAGGCGAATATCGCCGAATCCTACGCCTCGGACGAGGGCGATGAAATCTGGCTCATCAATTCCCACCTGCCGGAATATCTGCAGGCCAACCGCTTCAACCACGAGCCGCGCCGCCGCCGCAAGCTGCTCCTGAGCAAGCGCGAGATCAACCGCCTGCGCGCCGGCATCAACCGTGAAGGCATGACGCTGGTACCCTTGAAGATCTATTTCAACGAAAAGGGCCGCGCGAAGCTGGAGCTGGCGCTCGCCAAGGGCAAGAAGTTGCACGACAAGCGCGAGACGGAGAAGGAACGCGACTGGAACCGGCAGAAGTCGCGCTTGTTGAAAGGTGGGGCGGCCTAAAGCCCACCTCCCTCATTCTTGTGCTTGTCACAGGAATCCAGCCAGCCCAAGTCCTTGGGCTGAAAGGACTCTCCCCACCAAGTAGACGCGTGTCGACTGGATTCCTGTGACAAGCACAGGAATGAGGAGAGGGAGGTGCCTGATGCCCCTCAAGCAGCCCGATATGTCCGCTCCACATGCGCCGTCGTTGCCGAGACGCTGAACCGGCTGACGAGCGCCGCCAGATTGGCGCTGACATCGCTCAGATTGTGCGTGGCCGCATTGGTTTCTTCCACCATGGCCGCATTCTTCTGGGTCAGATTATCCATGCTGTTGATAGCGGCGCTGATTTCCTGAATGCCGACGGACTGCTCCTGCGCCGCTTTGGTCAGAGACGTGATATGTTCCTGAATATGATCCACCTTGTTGCCGATCGTATTCAAGGATTCGCCCGTCTTGTTGACCAGCGAAACGCCCTGCATCACGTCCGCGGAGGATTTGGAGATCAGGGTCTTGATTTCCTTGGCGGCGTTGGCTGAACGCTGCGCCAGTTCGCGTACTTCCTGAGCAACGACGGCGAAACCCTTGCCCGCTTCGCCGGCGCGCGCGGCTTCCACGCCGGCATTCAGCGCCAGAAGATTGGTCTGGAACGAAATCTCGTCGATGACGGAGATGATCTGGGTGATCTTCTGCGATGAGTCCTCGATAGCCTCCATCGCCTTCACCGCTTCCGTCACCACATCGCGCGAGCGCGCGGCCTCAACGGCCGAGCTTTCGACGATGGCCTTGGCCTCTTCGGAACGCTGCGCCGACAATTTGGAAATGGTGGTGATTTCCTCAACAGCGGCGGCGGTTTCCTCAAGGGCCGCGGCCTGCTGCTCCGTCCGGCGGGCCATCTCGTCGGTCGCTGACGTCAGTTCGCGCGTATTGCCGGAAATCTTGTTCGCTTCCTCGACGATCTGCGCAAATGCGCCGGAGAGATTGCCGACAGCGGCGTTGAAATTGGCGATCAGTCCCTGGAATTGCGGTGCGGTCTTTTCACCGATGCTGGAGGTGAGGTCGCCATTGGCCAGCCTGTCGAGGGCGCTGTTGAGCAGTGCGAGAACATGCTCCTGCTCCTTCTTCATCTGCGCCTGTTCGGCCTCCACCTTGTGCCGCTCGGCGGCAAGCACGTCGAGATACACGGAGATCGAATAATCCATGTCGAGAAGCGCGGCCTTGATGGTGGCGGACAGGGCGTCCTTCACCTTCCGGGCCTTCTTTTCCATGAAGAGGCCCTTCAACTCGGACTCGACCAAGGCCTTCACGATGCCATCGAGCATCAGCGCATAACCACCGATGTACCACCGGGGCTCCAGCCCGAGCCTCGCATGGGTGCGGCCGATAGCGGTCACGGCATCGGTATAATCCGCATTGAATGTGCCGGAGGCGATCCTTGCCCAGTGTTTGAGCTGCATGGCCTTGGCGTGCTGTACATGCGCGTCGTTCGCGAAGAACTTCGCGGTCTCCGGCACCGAGCGGACCTTCGCATAAAAACGATCGAGAGAAGCATCGAGAGAGCCGGTGATGACGCCCTTCATGTCTGAAAGATTTTGCCGTTCACCGTGGCCAAGCCCCAGAAAATTCAGTCTCTCATCGAGTTGTCGGTCGGTTTTTTCTTGGCCATGCATGTCTAATCATCCTGATCTGACGCCCAAATCACGTCTCTGGCGCCGTTGCGTGATTTAGACACGTCTAAAATTAACCAAGATATAATTTCGACTGGCCCAATTTGATGTTTGTTAATTCCAAGAGGAATTTTGTCCTGCTGGAGACGCTTGAAACAAAAACGCGCCCGTCTTTTGGACGGACGCGTTTTGCAATATCAGCGGCACAAAAACCGAATCAGACGGTCTCTGGACCTTCAGCGTGACGAACGGGGCGCTCATTCGGGTCGCGCCCGATTTCGGCCTTCAGCGTCATCAGATCGATGAAGTGATCGGCCTGGCGGCGCAGATCGTCAGCGATCATGGCGGGCTGGGTGGCCATGGTGGAAACCACGGAAACCTTGCGGCCCTTGCGCTGCAGCGCATCCACCAGCGTGGTGAAATCGCCGTCGCCGGAAAACAGCACCAGGTGATCGACGGTCTCGGACTGCTCCATGGCGTCGACTGCCAGTTCGATGTCCATATTGCCCTTGATCTTGCGGCGGCCGAGTGCGTCGGTGAATTCCTTGGCGGGCTTGGTCACGACCTTGTAGCCGTTATAATCCAGCCAGTCGATCAGCGGGCGGATCGAGGAATATTCCTGATCTTCGATAAGCGCGGTGTAATAATAGGCGCGCAGCAGATAGCCACGCTTCTGAAACGCCTTCAGAAGCTTGCGATAGTCAATATCGAACCCCAGGCTTTTCGATGCTGCATAAAGATTGGCTCCGTCTATGAAGAGCGCAATTTTCTCCCGTGGATCGAACATTCCATCCCATTCCTTTTTTTGGAAAGGCCATTATCTGGCTTTTATTTCCGGTCGCTAACGCAAAAAATCATGTCGTATCAACGAATTTTGCGCATCGCCGTTGCGTTTTAAGTAAGCTACCTTCCCCCGTATTCCAAGACAATTCTTCTAGACATTTTGTTCATCAGACGCCAAACATGGCGGATAAGTTGCCAAAAGACGCCAAATACAGGAAAAACTTGAATTCCGCGGCCAATGGCTGTATCGGAAGCTGGAAAGCTTCGTCACGAGAAATATTGAGTGTTTTTCGCAAGGCGCGAGGCGCAGATTCAATAGGTTAGGGCACAGCCGGTGCATCGCTAATATCGCACCGCGCTCTGATCCACGACATTACGACCCACAAAGGACAGGCAATGGCCCGCGTCACAGTAGAAGATTGCATTGATAAAGTAGACAACCGTTTCGAGCTGGTGCTTCTCGCCAGCCACCGTGCGCGCCAGATTTCGCAGGGCTCTTCCATCACGGTTGACCGCGATAACGACAAGAACCCTGTCGTTGCGCTGCGCGAAATCGCTGATGAGACGCTGTCGCCCGACGATCTCAAGGAAGACCTCATCCATTCGCTGCAGAAGCATGTGGAAGTGGACGAGCCCGAGCCCGATCCGGTCACGCTCGCCGCCTCCGCTATTGCCGATGGCGAAGACGACGACCAGCCGGAAACCGTCACTTTCGACCAGATGTCGGAAGAAGAACTGCTGGCCGGTATCGAAGGCCTTGTGCCGCCGGAAAAAAATGACGATTATTGATCTGACTTTATGACGCCTTTGGCAGACGGTGGTTACCGTCTGTCAATAGTTGCCGTCATAATCTGATCCCTATTGATGCAGCATTGTGCGCCGACCCCAAGGTTGGCGCGCTTTCTTTTTGTGGAATATCGCATGATGCGGCAATACGAACTCGTCGAGCGGGTTCAAAAATACAAACCGGATGCGAATGAGGCCCTGCTGAACAAGGCCTATGTTTACGCCATGCAGAAACACGGCCAGCAGAAGCGGGCCAATGGCGACCCCTATATCTCCCATCCGCTGGAAGTTGCCGCGATCCTCACAGAAATGCATCTCGACGAATCGACCATCGCGGTGGCGCTGCTGCACGATACGATCGAGGACACCACCGCCACCCGCGCGGAAATCGACGAGCTGTTCGGCGAAGATATCGGCCGGCTTGTGGAAGGCCTCACCAAGCTCAAGAAGCTCGATCTCGTCACCCGCAAGGCGAAACAGGCGGAAAATCTGCGCAAGCTGCTGCTTGCCATTTCCGACGACGTGCGCGTCCTTCTGGTCAAGCTCGCCGACCGCCTGCACAATATGCGCACCATGGAATATATGCCGGCTGACAAGCGCAGCCGCATTTCCGAAGAGACCATGGAAATCTATGCGCCGCTCGCCGGCCGCATGGGTATGCAGGACATGCGCGACGAGCTGGAGGACCTGTCCTTCCGTTATCTCAACCCGGAAGCCTATGAGACGGTGACCAACCGCCTGCAGGAACTGGAAACGCGCAATGAAGGCCTGATCAAGAAGATCGAGGACGAATTGCGCGAGCTTCTCGTGGCGAACGGCCTGATCGGGGCCAACGTAAAAGGGCGGCAGAAAAAGCCCCATTCGGTTTTCCGCAAGATGCAGGCGAAGTCGCTTTCCTTCGAGCAGCTTTCGGATGTTTACGGTTTCCGCATTCTGGTAGACGATATTCCGGCCTGCTACCGGGCGCTGGGCATCGTGCACACCCGCTGGCGCGTGGTGCCGGGGCGCTTCAAGGATTACATTTCCACGCCGAAGCAGAACGACTATCGCTCCATTCACACCACCATCGTCGGACCCTCGCGCCAGCGTATCGAGCTGCAGATCCGCACCAAGCGCATGCACGAGATCGCCGAATTCGGCATTGCCGCCCATGCGCTCTATAAGGACGGGGAAAACGGGGAGGGCGACCTGCTCTCTCGGGAAAGCAACGCCTATTCCTGGCTGCGTCACACCATCGAATCGCTGGCCGAGGGCGACAGCCCGGAAGAATTCCTCGAACATACCAAACTGGAACTGTTCCAGGATCAGGTGTTCTGCTTCACGCCCAAAGGCAAGCTGATTGCGCTGCCGCGCGGTGCGACCCCCATCGATTTCGCCTATGCGGTGCACACCAATATCGGCGACACGACGGTTGGCGCCAAGATCAACGGGCGGATCATGCCGCTCGTGACCCGGCTCAACAATGGCGACGAGGTGGAGATCATCCGCTCGGGCGTGCAGGTGCCGCCAGCGGCATGGGAAGAGGTGGTGGTGACGGGCAAGGCCCGCTCGGCCATTCGTCGCGCCACCCGCATGGCGATCCGCAAGCAATATTCCGGTCTCGGTTATCGTATTCTGGAACGCACCTTCGAGCGCGCCGGCAAGGCCTTCTCGCGCGAAGCGCTGAAGCCCGTGCTGCATCGTCTGGCGCAGAAGGATGTGGAAGACGCGATCGCTGCCGTCGGGCGCGGCGAGGTTTCCTCGCTCGATGTGCTGCGAGCGGTCTATCCGGATTATCAGGATGAGCGCGTTACGGTGAAGATGACCGGCGACGACGGCTGGTTCAACATGCGCAGCGCCTCCGGCATGGTCTTCAAGATCCCCGGAAAGTCGCGCTCCGTTCTGGAAGATGACGGCGCGGCCGAAATGCTGGATGGACCCGACCCGCTGCCCATCCGCGGCCTTTCCGGCAATGTCGACGTGCATTTCGGAGCGGCGGGCGCCGTTCCGGGTGACCGCATCGTCGGCATCATGGAAAAAGGCAAGGGCATCACCATCTATCCCATTCAGGCGCCGGCGCTGCAGCGTTTCGACGATGAGCCGGAGCGCTGGATCGATGTCCGCTGGGATCTCGATGAGGCGAACAAGTCGCGCTTCATGGCGCGGGTGATGATCAATGCGCTGAACGAGCCGGGCACGCTCGCCTCCGTGGCGCAATCGATCGCTACGCTTGATGTCAATATCCGAGGGCTCAACATGGTCCGCATCGGCACGGATTTTTCCGAGCTGGCGCTGGATGTCGAAGTCTGGGATCTCAGGCAGTTGAACCAGCTTCTGTCGCAGCTCAAGGATCTCGACTGCGTCTCGACCGTGACGCGTGCCTTCGATTGAGGCATTTTTGATCCTTTTAAGATACCGGAAGGCCGTTGTTATGCACTCAACGCATGGCAGCGGCCTTTTCCTGTCTCTGGTCGTGAAGGTGGTTTGCGACTATTTTCTCCTCAGAAATTGAAGAGAAGGAAACGCGGCGTGCCGGTGGATAAACACCGATGAGAAACGCCAGTTCCAAACCGAAAGGACCGAAAATCATGTTTACTCCGCTTCGCAAGATCGCCCGCGCCGTCCGTGGCAAGACCACCCAGGAACGCGAATTTGAATATCTCAGCGGTTCGGTATCGAATGTCGATCTCGAATTCCGCCAGCGCGAAATCGACCGCGGCCTGTTCCGCCGGTAATGCGCTCAGCGCATGGCAGCCAACCGCCATGCGTATGGGATAAGCAGGTGCAGCCGTTATCGGCCAGCGCCTTCCTCCATGTCGCAAAACTATGTGAATGCGCGCTTCAAGCGGGCGTCCACCGCTGTCCGGTCTAAATGATAGGACACGCTGCCTTTGCAATGAAGTTGACGGCGAGAGGGTGCGTATTTCCTCGACGTCATCCTTGGGCTTGTCCCAAGGATCTAATCACGTTGAATTAAATCAGTCGGTTGCAGATCCTCGGGACAAGCCCGAGGATGACGTCGGAGTGTCCGGCAAGGTTCGTATTCATCTGGTGACGCTGCGCAGACGCGCGTCGGCTGGATTCCGGCTCAGGGCCGGAATGACGGAAGCAGAGAATACGCCTGCAAAAGAAATCCTCCCGTCGTCTACGATGCTCTTGGCTCCGCCGGGGTGATGAAATAGACTGCCTCCATGCCGTTTCGCCGCCGTGAACCCGTTGGTTTTTCAGAGAAGATTCGTGACCTGTTCTGGCCGCGCACGGGTTTTTCCCGTTCGCTGCGCTATATGAAGCTGCGCCTGCTCAGGCTTTCCGCCTCTCCGCATTCCGTTGCCGCCGGTGTCGCCATCGGTGTGGGCGTGGCGTGGACGCCGTTTCTCGGCGTTCACATCATCATCGCCATGGCGCTCGGTTTCCTCTTGCGCGTCAATCTCGTGGCGGCGGCGCTCGGCACCACCTTCGCCAATCCGCTGACATTTCCGTTCATCTGGGCATCCACCTGGGAGCTGGGACACTTCATTCTCGGCCGTCAGAGCGCGGAAAGTGCCGCGCATGTGGATTTCGTGGCGCTGTTCAGCCATCTTGAATTCCGGCAGATATGGACGCCGGTGCTGGAGCCCATGACCATCGGCGCGCTTCTTCCGGCCGGCATCAGCGCAATCATCGCCTATATCGCCGTTTATGGCCTCATCAGCGGTTTCCAGCGCCGCAAGATGGAAAATCTCGCGCATCGCGCCGCCAACAAGAATGCTTCTCTGGAGATGCTGAAATGATCATTGGATTGGGTAGCGACCTGATCGACATCCGCCGCGTTGAAAAGTCGATCGAACGTTTCGGCGAGCGCTTCACCCATCGCTGTTTCACCGATATCGAGCGCGCCAAATCCGATGGCCGCAAGAACCGCGCCGCTTCCTACGCCAAACGTTTTGCCGCCAAGGAAGCCTGTTCCAAGGCGCTGGGGACCGGCCTTGCGAATGGCGTCTTCTGGAAGGACATGGGTGTCATCAATCTGCCGGGCGGCAAGCCGACCATGAGGCTGACCAATGGGGCGGGGGAGAGGCTGGCGGCCATGCTGCCCGCCGGCCACCGCGCCAATATTCACCTGACGATCACGGACGATTTTCCCTATGCTCAGGCATTTGTGATCATAGAAGCCCTTCCCGTGATCGATTGAGGCCCCGGCCTTGCCGCATTGGCGCTCTATTTGCGGGCGTGTGACAGAAGCGCTTCCCTTCGGGCAGGAAAGGTTCTAGAGAAGTCGCAGAAATATGAAAGCCTTGCCGGCAGTGTGAAACCGCTCCACCGCCGCAGGCTCGACAAACAACGGCCCGGAAGCCTTCGTGAAGCCGAAGAAGCCGGGAAACAATCAGGCAGGTCTTTAAGTGTCGGAAAAAGCTGAAAAGAAGCAGAACGCCCTCTGGGAGAACGTCAAGGTCATCATTCAGGCGCTGCTGCTGGCCATGGTCATCCGCACCGTGCTGTTTCAGCCCTTCACGATCCCGTCAGGCTCGATGATGCCGACGCTTCTGGTTGGCGACTATCTTTTCGTCAACAAGTTCTCCTACGGCTATTCGAAATATTCGCTGCCCTTTTCGCCGAACCTGTTTTCGGGCCGCATTCTCGAATTCAGCAAGCCGAAGCGCGGCGATGTCGTAGTCTTCCGCCTGCCGCCCAATCCTGAAGTCGATTACATCAAGCGCCTCGTCGGCCTGCCGGGTGATCGCATCCAGGTGACGAACGGCGTGCTGTTCATCAACGGTCAGCCGGTTCCCAAGCAGCCCGACGGCACCTTCACATCAGATTATCGCGCCGATCCAGGCGCCAATGTGCCTGTCTTCCGCGAAACGCTTGATAATGGCGTCACCTACGACACGCTCGACCAGTCGCCTGATTCGCGTGGCGACAACACCCGCGAATTCGTGGTGCCGGAAGGCCATTATTTCATGATGGGCGACAACAGAGACAATTCGCTCGATAGCCGTTTCGATGTCGGTTTCGTACCGGAAGAAAACCTGATCGGCCGCGCCAGCGTCATCTTCTTCTCGTTGGGCAATGACACGCCGTTCAGCCGCATTTGGGAATGGCCGGCCAACATGCGTTGGGACCGCCTCTTCAAGGTTGTGGAATGAGCAAGACCAAGCCGCTTTCGGCGGACGAGATTTCCCGTCTGGAAGCGTTGATCGGATATGAGTTCAAGGAAAAGGCCCGGCTGGACCGGGCCTTGACCCATGCCAGCGCCCGCTCGGCGGCGGCCGGCAATTACGAGCGGCTGGAATTTCTAGGCGACCGTGTTCTCGGCCTCTGCGTCGCCGAATTGCTGTTCTCCACCTTCCGCAACGCCACCGAAGGCGAGCTTTCGGTCCGTCTGAACCAGCTCGTCAGCGCCGAATCCTGCGCCGCGATCGGCGACGAGATGGGCCTGCATAATTTCATCCGCACCGGCTCGGATGTGAAGAAGCTGACCGGCAAGGCGATGCTGAACGTGCGCGCCGATGTGGTCGAAAGCCTGATCGCCACCATCTATCTGGATGGCGGGCTGGAAGCATCGCGCAAATTCATTCTGAAATACTGGCAGGGCCGCGCAACCAGCGTGGATGCCGGTCGGCGCGACGCCAAGACCGAATTGCAGGAATGGGCGCATGCCAGATTTGCGACCACGCCCTCTTACCGGGTTGACGATCGCTCCGGACCGGATCACGATCCCCGCTTTACGGTGACTGTCGAAATTCCCGGCGTGAAGCCGGAAACCGGCGTCGAGCGCTCCAAGCGCGCGGCCGAACAGGTGGCGGCTACTAGATTGCTGGAACGCGAAGGCGTCTGGCAGAAGGGCTCCACCCAGAACTGAGCGCCCGCCATAGGGTGCTAAATCGAGCGCATGGCGGACCGAGAAGGCCGCATGTTGAATACCTCTGACCTTGATGGATATCATGACCGATCACGAAAACCCCGCCATTGCAGGCGAAGACAACAACCTTCCGACCCGTTCCGGCTTCGTCGCCCTCATCGGCCCGACCAATGCCGGCAAGTCGACGCTGGTCAACAGGCTGGTGGGCGCCAAGGTCTCGATCGTCAGCCACAAGGTGCAGACGACGCGTGCGGTGATGCGCGGCATCGCCATCCACAAGAATGCGCAGATCGTTTTCATGGACACGCCCGGCATCTTCAAGCCGCGCCGCAGGCTCGACCGCGCCATGGTCACTTCCGCTTGGGGCGGCGCGAAGGATGCCGATCTCATCCTGCTGCTGATCGACAGCGAGCGTGGTCTTAAAGGTGATGCGGAGGCCATTCTCGAAGGCCTGAAGGACGTTCCGCAGAAGAAGATCCTCTGCCTCAACAAGATCGACCAGGTGAAGCGCGAAGATCTTCTGAAGCTTGCCGCCGCCGCCAATGAGACGGTGGCGTTTGACCGCACCTTCATGATTTCGGCCACCAACGGTTCGGGCTGCGAAGACCTGATGGATTATCTGGTGGAGGCTCTGCCGGAAGGTCCGTGGTATTACCCGGAAGACCAGATTTCCGATCTGCCGATGCGCCAGCTCGCCGCCGAAATCACCCGCGAAAAACTGTTCCTGCGCCTGCATCAGGAACTTCCCTACGCCTCGCATGTCGAGACGGAGAAGTGGGAAGAGCGCAAGGACGGCTCGGTACGCATCGAGCAGGTGATCTATGTCGAGCGCGACAGCCAGAA
This sequence comes from Agrobacterium sp. 719_389, assembly GCF_900188475.1. Classification (NCBI taxonomy): domain Bacteria; kingdom Pseudomonadati; phylum Pseudomonadota; class Alphaproteobacteria; order Hyphomicrobiales; family Rhizobiaceae; genus Agrobacterium; species Agrobacterium sp. 719_389. The sequence continues at coordinate 184,894 of NZ_FYEM01000009.1, read as the reverse complement.
GAAGATTGCGCTCGGCAAGAACGGCGATGCGATCAAGGCGATCTCCACCGCCTCGCGCAAGGAACTGTCTGAAATCCTCGAGCAGCCGGTGCATCTCTTCCTGTTCGTCAAGGTGCGCGAGAACTGGGGCGACGACCCCGAGCGTTTCCGCGAGATGGGCCTGGAATTCCCCCGAAACTAAGGCTTCCCGGCATCCTCACTCATCCCTGCGCCTGTCACAGGGATTCAGCCAGCCCAAGTCTTTGGGCTGGACGGGTTCTCTCGCCGCGCAGACGCGAGTCGGCTGGATTCCTGTGACAGGCACAGGGATGAGAGCGCTGGGGGATGGAACGACGCACAAAATAGCGAACTGAATATCTTCACCCACCATCGGGAACCGAATACGTTCGGGCGGGTTGTTCCAAAACAATTGGGCGCAACCTTTTTTCGATGACGGATATTCATGTCGCCAAAAAAACCGAACGGAATTTCCACCACCCCGTGCCAGCAATGTCCCCTGCGTGACCTGCCGCATTTCCGCGACTTTTCCTCCTCCGAGCTGGACTTCGTCTCTCGTTTCAAGACAGGGGAACTCGCGGTGGAGGGCGGCTCCGTCATCCTGATGGAAGGCTCGCACAGCGCCCATCTTTACACCGTTCTGCAGGGCTGGGCTTTCCGTTACAAGACGCTGGAAGACGGCAGGCGGCAGATATTGAACTATGTCATGCCGGGCGATCTCGTCGGCCTGCAGGGCACGGTGATGGGGGAGATGCAGCATTCGGTGGAGGCCCTGTCGCCGGTCACCCTATGCGTCTTCGAGCGCTCGCGCCTCAACAATCTCTTCACCGACCATCCGACGCTTGCCTATGACCTGACCTGGATCGCCGCGAGCGAGGAACGCATGCTCGATAGCCACCTCCTCAGCATCGGCCGGCGCACCGCGCTGGAACGTGCGGCCTATCTCATCGCGTTTCTTTATCGCAAGGCGAAAGCGGTCAATCTCATCCCCGGCGAAACACCGATCCCGGTCACCCAGCAACACGTTGCCGACACGCTCGGCCTGTCCATCGTTCACACCAACAAGACCTTGAGAAAGCTGGTCGATCGCGGCCTCATCCGCTGGACGGACAAGGGTTGTCTGGTGCTTGACGATACCGGGTTGAGCAACATTGCGGGTTGGGAAAGCGACGAAAAGCGGCAAAGACCCTTCATCTGATCTTCTTTCGATATGTCTTTTTTAAATGACGGTGGAGCCGTAATTTGCGACTCCTGTCGTGATATCTCATTGGAGAATCGTGACGGAAACCGCAGCTTCTAGCCTTGCGGCGATATTTTAGGAAGAAGAAAACATATGGTGCCACAACGGGTTATCATCGTTGAGGATGAATATCTGGTGGCGCTTGATGTCGAAGCGGTTCTCCAGTCCATGGGGGTGGAAGCTGTCGTCATCGCCACGACGCTGGCGCAGGCGAGGCAGGCCGTCGAAGAGGAAGGCGCCGATTGCGTGCTTCTCGATGTCAGCCTTACCGACGGCAAGAGCTATGATTTTGCGCGCGGTCTGCGCGATGGGGGAATTCCCTTTGGTTTCGTCAGCGGCTATGGCGACACGACGGGTTTTCCGGATGATCTCATGCATGCGCCATTGCTCGGCAAGCCCTTCGGCGAAAACGAAATTATCGATTTCGTCCTCAACCTCGTCGGCACGGACGACGATGCGGTAAAAGAATAACGTTTCGCCGCCAGATCGGGTATGATCGGCCTTGAATCGAAATTCGGACGCGTTTCATGCAGTGGCAGGAAGAGGCAATCATTCTCGGCGTAAAACGCCATGGCGAGACGAGTGTCATCGCCGAGGTGATGACCCCTTCGCGTGGCCGCCATCTGGGGCTGGTCCGTTCCGGCCGTTCCCGCAGCATGCAGCCGGTGCTTCAGGCCGGAAACCGGGTTGATGTCATCTGGCGGGCGCGCCTTCATGATCATCTCGGTGAATTCCGCATCGAGCCGCTGCAATTGCGCGCCGCGCAGCTGATGGAAACGGCGACAGCGGTTTATGGTGTACAGGCCATGGGCGCTCTTCTCAGGCTTCTGCCGGAGCGCGATCCGCACCCGCATCTCTATCAGGCGCTCGATATCATTCTCGACAACCTCCATAATCCGGTCGATGCCGGGGAATTGTTCGTGCGCTTCGAACTGGCGGTGCTGAACGAACTCGGTTTCGGGCTTGATCTTACCGAATGTGCGGCGACAGGGCTGCGCACCGACCTCATCTATGTATCGCCCAAAACCGGCAGGGCGGTTTGCCGCGCGGCAGGTGCGCCCTATGCGGAGCGCATGCTGTCGCTTCCGGCTTTCTTGAGTGAAGGCCAGTCGAAGGCCGCCGATCCTGACAGCCTTGCGGCGGCTTTCCGCCTCACCGCCCATTTCCTCAACCGGCATGTCTACGATCCTCGTGGCCTCAACGAAAACGCCGCCCGCGACGGTTTCGTGCAGGCGGCGCTGAAGGCGCTTGAGGGCAGGGCGAATGAAGGCGGGGCGATGCCGCCCGCGCTCGATAAGGCTGTCTGACTAGGCCATTGCAGGCCGCGGGGCCGGCCGCTCCTGGATGGGCCAATGCACGATGGCCGCAAAAATCCCCATGCCGACGCCCAGCCACCAGACGAGATCATAGGAACCGAGCCTGTCATAAAGGAAGCCGCCGAGCCAGACGCCGAGGAACGAGCCGATCTGGTGCGACAGGAACACGACGCCGCCGAGCATGCCGAGATGGCGTGTGCCGAACATGATCGCCACCAGCGCATTGGTGGGCGGCACGGTGGAAAGCCAGAGAACGCCCATGACGGCCGCAAAAATGATGACCGAAAGCGGCGATTGCGGCAGAAGCAGGAAGGCGGTGACGGCGACGGAGCGGGCGATATAGATATAGGCCAGCAGATAGGGTTTCGAATAACGCTGGGCAATGACGCCGGCGGCAAGCGACCCGATGATGTTGAAGAAGCCGATCAGCGCCATGGCGATGACGGCATAGCGCGGTTCGATGCCGATGTCCCCGAGATAGGCCGGGAAATGCGCGGTGATAAAGGCCACCTGAAAACCGCAGACAAAAAAGCCGGTGGTCAAAAGCAGGTAGCTTTTATGGCCGAGCGCCTCCTTCAGCGCTTCGCCCGCCGTCTGCTGGAACTGCGCCTGCGACTGGCTGCCGGAGGAGGAGTTGCCGCGCATGAAAAAGGCCAGCAGCGGCACGAGCATCATCATCGCGGCAAGCCAGACGAGGCTGTCCGACCAGCCATAGGTGGAAATCAGCCCCTGGCTGATCGGCGCAAACAGGAACATGCCGGCCGAACCCGCCGCCGTGCCGATACCGAAGGCGAGCGAACGCTGCTGCGGCGTGACATGGCGCGCAAAGGCCGAAAGGATGACGCTGAAGGAACCGGCGGCAATGCCGAGCCCGACAAGCACGCCGCCGCCGAAATGCAGCCAGAAGGGCGAGGTGCCGAAGGACATGCAGATGAGGCCGGCGGCATAAAGAAAGCCGGAGAGCACGAGCACGCGGCCCGTGCCGAATTTATCGGCGATGGCGCCGAAGAAGGGCTGGCCGAGACCCCAGAAGAGGTTCTGCAGCGCCATGGCGAGACCGAAGGTGGAACGGTCCCAGCCGGTATCGGCAAGCATCGGCAGCTGGAAAAAGCCCATGGCCGAACGCGGTCCGAAGGTCATGACGGCAATCAGTGACCCGGCGGCGATAATCACCCAGGGCATGGTCTGGCGCGTGGCTTGCAGCATGAATATTCCCCCATCGCGGCGCCTCGCCCCAAAAAAGGACGTGGCTTGCCGCGGATTCCGCTATGATGGGACGAATATTATCTTTTGTCAGCCGCTCCCACTAGCGACTTTTCTTGACGGCCACTATTCATGCGATTGATGGAATGCGGACGAAGAGACGACGATGAAACAGAATATCTACGACGATCCCGGGTTTTTCGAGCGCTACAGCGCCATGCCGCGCTCCGTGGAGGGGCTGCGCCAGGCCGGCGAGTGGCATGAATTGCGCGCCATGCTTCCGCCCCTGCAAGACAGGACCCTTCTTGATCTCGGTTGTGGTTTCGGCTGGCATTGCCGTTATGCCGCAGAACAGGGCGCGCGCCATGTTGTCGGCGTTGACCTCTCGGAAAACATGCTGCGTCGCGCCGCCGAGATAAACGGTGGGCCCGGCATCGAATACCGCCGCGCCGCCATCGAAGACATCGATTTTCCGCGGGAAAGTTTCGATGTGGCGCTGAGTTCTCTCGCCCTGCATTACGTTCGCGATCTCGACGTGGCATTCGCGAAGATTTTTGCCGCGCTGAAATCCGGCGGCGACTTCATCTTTTCCATCGAACATCCCGTTTTCACGGCGCTGGAAAAACAGGACTGGTTTTATGGCGAGGATGGCGAAATCCTGCATTGGCCGCTTGATAACTACCAAAGCGAGGGCGTGCGCCATTCCAACTGGATGGCGGACGACGTGGTCAAATATCACCGCACGGTGTCATCCATCCTGAACGCGCTCATGGCTGCCGGCTTTACGATCACGCGGCTGGCGGAGCCGCGGCCGGACCCCGCCCTGCTGGCGGAACGGCCGGAAATGAAACACGAAGACCGCCGCCCTATTTTCCTGATCGTCGGCGCGCGTAAGCCGTGACATAGCTCGTGCGTTGTATCGTCGGCGCGCACGAAGATTGAGATCGGTGCGTCAGGCTCGAAGCTTGCCGTTGTCCATAGTGCTCCGTCCTCTCCTCGTTTCCGTGCTTGTCACAGAGATCGAGCCAGCCCAAGTCCTTGGGCTGAAAAGGCACCTCTCGCCGCGCTAACGCGCGTCGGCCGGATTCCTGTGTCAAGCACAGGAATGAGGGAAGCGAGGGTTTGAAGGCAGGTTAAAACGCTGCCTGATGCACAGGGGATTCCGTTTGAACCGGCGCGGCTTAGCGCCGCTTGATCGACCAGCCTTCCGGCCGCTCCTCGACCACCTTTGCCACATCGCCGACGGACAGCTTGCCCTGGCTGCGCGGCGTCACGTTCCAGCCGAACAGCGGGCCGGGCACGCGCCGGTCGCCAGACATGCGGATGCGGCCCATGGCTTTCATGGGGGAGGGTACATCGCGCGAGCCGGTGGTCTGATCCTGCGTGGTCATGATGCAGCGGGCGCAGGGTTTGACGAGATCGAAGCGAATGCCGCCGATCTCGATGGCCGCCCAGCGGTCCTCAGCCCATGGCTCGTCCGTGTCAAGCACGATATTGGGCCGGAACCTCTCCATGCCGACAGCGTCCTCGCCATTGGCGCGCATATTGTCGTTCAGCGCGGCAAGCGAGGCCGTGGTGGTGACGAGGATCTGGTAGCCGTCCGCAAAGGTGACGGGCGTTTCGTTGCCCGTCCATTCGAGGCTCGCAATACGTTTCGACGCATCATCGAAAAAGGCGAGCTTCACCTCGCGCCCGAGCCATGCCGAGAGCGCGCCATTGGTCTCGTCATCGGCGATATTGGCGCTGACGATCGATTTCCACACCGCCACATCCATGCGCTGCCCGGATGGCCGTGCGAAAATCTCATCTTCCCTGTCGCGCGCCAGCACCATGCCGCCATCCTCATGCCGGGCCAGAACCGTGGCGATGGCAGGCAATTCGCGCTGGGTGATGAAATGGCCCGAGGGATCGGTGAGCATGGCGCGGCGGTCACCCGGCAGGCCTTCGGCCGAAACGGCGCTTTCGGAGAGGGGAATGCCGCGCCCGCTTTTCAGCGGATAGATGTTGAGTTCGGTCACACGCATCTCAGGTTTCCTCAGATCTCGTCGAGAAACAGGTCCAGCACCTGTCTCAGCCGCTCATCGCGGGCTTTGGCCATCTGCCGGCCTGTTTCGGTGCGAAAACCGTCGGCCAGCTTGAACAGCTTGGTTTCGAAATGGTCGATGGCAAAGGCGCGGTCGTCAAGCGGCCGGTTCTTTGCGAGCGGGTCTACCGGATCATAAAGTGCTGAGCCCATACGCCCGGCAATATAAAAGCAGCGCGCCGCCCCCACCATGCCGATGGCATCCAGCCGGTCGGCATCCTGAAGGATTTTTGCCTCCAGCGTCCGTGGCTCGATATTGGCGGAGAAACTGTGGGTGGTAATGGCGTGGGCGGCGGCGTCGACATCCGCCTGTTTCCAGCCGAGCCCCATCAGAATGCTGGATGCCTTTTCCGCTGCAAGCCGCGAGGCCTGCGCGCGCAGCGGCGAGTTTTTCTCCACCGCCACGCAATCATGCAGCAGCACGCTGGCGGCCAGCACGGTGCCATCGCCGCCTTCGCCCGCATGGATGCGCATGGCGTTGCGGAAGACGCGGTGAATATGGGCAAGATCATGCGAACCGTCGCCGCTGTCTGCGGCGTGCGGTATCAGCTCCTGCGCAAGCGCCGCATAGGGCGCGAAAGCCTCGGCCGCGATCATGCCTGCGGCTTCCGGGTGAGGATTTTCTGGTAGAACAGGCCGATGCCGATCAGCACCGCGCCGAGCCCGATGAAGGACAGCGCCCTCAGCACGCCTTCGAGATTGCTCATGTCGATCAGGAACGCCTTGGCAACAGAGATCAGCACGAAGGCGGCCGATGCGAGACGCAGGCTGCGGGCATTAAAGCGCGAGCCAAGCACGAGCAGCAGCACGCCGATCAGCAGCCAGACCACCGAATAGCTGTAGGTCTCGCCCTGCAGGAAACCCTTCCAGTCGGCAATATTTTCGCCCTGCCAGAAGCGGCGCACCGAAAGCGTTGCCCAGGCAAAACCGAGTGCGGCGCCGGCCACCGCCAGCATGCTGACATAGGGCGGCGGACGTTTTCCGCGCGCATAATAGGCAAGGCCGCCATAGGCGAGCGCCGGCAGGAGGTAACCGATCAGCAGCAGGTTGAGGAACGGGATGCGACCGGTATTTTCGCCGGTGAAATAGGGGTTGAGCGTGAAGAAATGCATCGTCAGCACGTTGATGACCGCAATCACGCCGGCAATCATCGAGCCGTAGCGGAAGATGGGGCTGGGGCTCTTCAGATCGAGCGTCATCAACACGCCCGAGAAGCCGATGGTGAGCAGCGTATAGATCGACTGTTCGCCAAGCGTCGGCACGCTGTTATCCAGCGTGCCGCCATTCATCGCGTGGCGGACGAGGATGGCGACGGCGAGAAGTCCCATGACGCTGGCAATAGCCTGCAGGAAGTTCTTCGCCCTGACCCCCGGCCAGTCACGCAGCAGCCATGCCGAGGCGACGGCCAGCAGTGCGGGAATGCCGTAACCCGGAAGAAGCGCGTTGAAGACCGGCGTAAGCCCAAGATTTTGCGGCCCGACGATGGTGGGTTCCCAGGCGATGCGGCCGAGAACGGCAACGCTTGCCACGGCCATCACCCAGGGCAGAACTTCCCAGTTGCGGTAACGGCTGCCCAGCACATAGATGAAGCCGATGACCGAAAGCAGAACGGTTGTCACCAGCCCCTCCGTCAGCGTGTGCAGGCTGAGCGCGAAGGCGGCGAAGGAGCCGAGCACGAGGATGTTGAGCGGCTTGCGATAGGCCTCGTTGTTCTGCCGGTGCAGCCATTCGGCACCTGCAATCAGCACGAAGCCGAGGCCGAGGCCATAGGCGGCGTGCAGCCAGTCGCGGCCGAGATTGCCGTATTCGACAAAGCTTGCGGTGGCGAGCCAGACCGGGAATAACGCGGCGATACCGGCCCAGAGCTGGGCGAAATCCCCATCGTCAGCACCCTTGCGCTTCAGGAAGGAGAAGGCGGACAGCACGAAGACGGCCCCGAGGCCGAGCGCCATGGCGATTTCCGCCGTGTAGCCAACCGAAACGGGCGGAAGCGATACGGCCGTATTGTTGATGACGCCGATGAAGTCGAGACCCTGACGGGACATCAGCGATACCGCAGCCTGCGCGCCAAGTGCTGCGATAATAGCGGGCCACACCGCATAGTGGCGGGCGGCGCCAAGGGCGGCAAGGGCGGCGATAAGCGCTGAAACGATCAGCGCCGGATGAGTATCGACGCCGCCATCGGCAAAAAGGAAGCCGATTGCCGGCAGGATCACGGCCATCGAGACGGTGAGATTGAGGGCGAGCGACGGGCGTAACAGAAGCCGCATGGCGCGGACAGCGCGGCGCTCGGGCGCTGCGGTTTCGGCAGTTTCGGCAGGCGGCGTGTCGAATGCCTTGCCGGGCCAGAGGAATATTGTTCCCGCCAGCATGACGAGCAGGGCAAGTGTTGGCGGTTCGGCGCTGATCGTCTCGGAAAAGCCGATATAGCCGAGCGCCCAGAGGCCGAGCCCGGCATTGGCGAGAGAGGGAACGACGGTCCAGCCCTGCCTGCGCGCTGCCGCCGCCGTTGCCAGCCAGGAGACGGTGAGGAACACGAAGAGCGCCCAGATATTCGGCGTTTCGGTGGAAATCAGTGCCGGCGTCAGCATCGAACCGAGAAGGCCGAGACCGGCCAGCGCTTGCCCGTGCAGCAGCGAAAGCCCGATGGTGGCGAAGGCGACGAGGCCAAGCAGGCCAAAAGCCGTGCCGGGGCCGATATAGTCGTAAATGCCATAGGCCGCATAAACCACGCCGAACAGCGTCAACGCGCCGGCCGCCGTCAGCACGCCCGGTATCATGGCGTTGGAATAGGTGGTGGCGATGCCCGGCACCGCCTTGCGGCGGATCGCTTCGCCGGCAAGCCCGAGGAAGAGGCCGAAAATGGCGGCGAGCGAAAGCCGCACAGCCGGGCTGAGCAGCCCCGATTCGATCGAATATTTGACGAGGAAAATACCGCCGAGCGCGAGCGCCAGCCCGCCGGCCCAGACCGCCCAGCGCGCGCCGAGCAGGCTTTCGAAGCTTTCCTTCGTCGCCGGAGCGGATGCCGCCTCGCTGACAGGAGCGGAAGGTGCTTCCTCGCGGACGGCGTCTTCCGCCTGCGCCATGGCGGCGGCTTCCTGGGGTTCGGAGGCGTATTCAGCCTGGAAGGCTGCGTCTTCCGCAGGCGTCCTGCTTGGCTCTTCCGCCTCGAAATCCGGTTTTACCGTGGATTCCGCGCTCTCCGTTTGCGCCGCCGCAGGAGGCGTCACGCCCGCAGCCATCAGCCGCTTGAGGCTGTGAACCTCCCGTTCGAGCGACTTGATTCGGCTTGAGTTGCGGATGCTCGCGACCAGCGTGTAGATGAAGGCCGCGACGAGGGCGAGGATAAACAGCGGGATTTCCAAACGGACTCTCCAATTACGAAGCTGTTTTTAAAGCCCTTTTGGTGAATTTATGCAAGGCCCGGTTGATGACGGATGCGGCTGGCGAGGGAGTAAGCCGCTTGTTTCTTCTCCTCGCCGGGGAGAAGTCCGCGGCAGCAGGATGAGGGGGCAAGCTCTCAGTTTATCGCTGACGTCGCCCCCTCATCCGACCCTTCGGGCCACCTTCTCCCCGACGGGGAGAAGAAATTGGCGGCACCGGCTCGGCTCATGCGTATCGCTCGAAAATCAGGAAACATCCGCCAGCCAGTGCCGTGCCGCTTCGATATCGGCAAGCCCTAGCTCATGCCCGTCCTCAACCGTTTCCATTTGCGCCCTTGCTCCGCTCGCCGCCAGTCTGCCCTGCAATTCGTGCGCCCTGTCGAGATATTTGTCGCGCTCTCCCGCAACAAGCAGGAAATTGCGGCCGGAAAGATCGGTCTGCGGCCATGTTTCGAGAACCGGCATCGGGCGATAGAGAAGGGCGTCGCCCGCAAGTTCGGGATAGAGCGCCGCAAAGGCCGCGTAGAAGTTCGCGCCATTGGAATGGCCGATAAACCGCAGTTTCGAGCGATCAAGACCATAAGCGCGGATTGCCCCCTCCACGAAGGCGGCAAAGGCTTCTGTTTCCGTGACGATATCCTGCTGGTCGAAGCTGAAATCGGGGAAACGGCGGAACCAGCGGGCGATCTCTTCTTCCGTGCTGCGGCCGCGCACGCCGAGAAGGGTGGCGCCCGGTGCTGCCCGGTGCGCCAGCGGCATCAGGCTCGTTTCGCTGCCGCCGGAACCGTGCAGCAGGATGATGGTGCTGCCATCCGGCTCCTCGGGCGTGTAGAAACGGTGCACGAAGGGCAGGTCGCGATAGATGATTCGTTCTTCGCCCGGCATTGCAAATTGCGGCAGGGCGACACGCACATCCGCCTCGTCCTTCATGAAGAGCGGCGGGATAAACAGTTTTTCCCCGAGCGATTCCAACGGTTCGTCCACTGTCATGCCCGGCCCGTCGGTCGCCATTTCGATCAGCACGCCGCCCGGTTCGCGGACATAGAGCGAGTGGAAATATTTGCGGTCATGGGCATTGGTGGTGCTGGAATTCAGCGATTTCAGCCCGGTTAGAACCGCGTTCAGCTCATCCATATCCTTCGCGCGGAAGGCGATGTGATCAACGGTGCCGGTGCCCGGCGCGCTGGACCAGAAGCCGGTGGCGTCGCGCACATCGATAATGTCGCCGCTGTCGGAAACGAGGCGGCGGATCGCGCCCGCCTGGCTTTCCTGCCGGTAACCGAAATGTTTCTCCAGAAACGCCACGGTTTCTTCCGGCACTTCGCTCAGCACCGTCGCGCCATAGATTCGGCGAATGGCGTCCTCGGCGGAAATATCGTCCGTCACATGCGGCGTGGCATCGGCAAAGGCGTGGGTGCCGACCAGCTTGACGATCAGGCCGTCAGGATCTTTCAGCCGGATCACCGGCGCGCCGAATTCGTCAGTCGGGCCTTCCGCGCGGATGCCGAATCTCAGCGCCCGCGTCAGCCAGAAGCCGATTGCAGCGGGATCGATCGCCACGGAAATTTCCAGCGTCTGGCCATAACCGACACGGCCCTGGCCGCCATCTTCCCAGACGAGAAATGTCAGGAGGGAGCCGGGCGAGGCGATGTCATCGCCATAAAGCAGGTGAAGCTGCATGGCGTCTTCGAAACCGGCCGTGCGCTTGGCCAGCCTCAAACCCAGAAAGCCGGCGTAAAAATCCACATTCGCCTGCACCTTCCGGGTAATCATGGTGATGTGGTGTATTCCCAGTGCAGAATTCATCTTGCCGTCCCGCCGTTTCGCCTGCTGTTCGTGGCCCTATTTGTCGCACGCTGCCCCTGATCCGCAACCCCGGCAAATGAGAACGCTGTGTTCTCTGCGTGAACGATATTGCTTTCGCTTCGTTGCATGCGCGATGGGCAGATTGCCGGCTTTTTGCCTGCCTTGTGACTGATTATGCATATAAAATAAGCATACAAAATAACGGCTATTTTGTATGCAATTTTATCTTGCCTTGAGAGTTGGAATTGGGTCTTATGCAACCAATCCAACAAAACCATCAGGGGGAACAGATGATTTTAACGCGCAGGTTGTTGACCAGAGCTCTGGCCATTACCGCCATCGGTGTAACCGCCGGATTTTCATTGCCGGCGGTAGAGGTACGGGCCGAAACGCCGGTGAAATTCACGCTCGACTGGAAGTTCGAAGGCCCCGCCGCCGGTTTCCTCCTGGCGCTCGACAAGGGTTACTTCAAGGCCGAAGGCCTCGATGTCACCATCGACAGCGGCAACGGCTCGGTGGAAGCCATTCCCCGCGTGGCGACGGGCGCCTATCAGATGGGTTTCGGTGACATCAACTCGGTAATGAAGTTCCTTGACGAGGATCCGAGCCAGAAGATCAAAGCCGTTTATATGGTCTATGAGCGCCCGACTTTCGCCGTGGTCGGCCGCAAGTCGCTGGGTGTCACCGGTGATCCGAAGTCGCTGGAAGGCAAGAAGCTCGGCGCGCCGCCGCCGGATGGCGCTTTCGCGCAATGGCCGGCCTTCAAGCAGGTCGCAGGTCTCGATGACAGCAAGATCAAGATCGAATCGATCGGGTTTCCGGTGCGTGAACCGATGCTTGCCAAGGGCGATGTCGACGCCGTTTTCGGCTTTGCCTTTTCGGTGATCCTCAATCTCAAGAAACAGGGCATCGCCGATGACGATATCTCGACTATCCTGATGGCCGAGCACGGCTTGAATCTTTATGGCAATGCGGTGCTGGTAAACACTGATTTCGCAGAGAAAAACCCGGATGCCGTGAAGGGCTTCCTGAAAGCGCTGGCCAGGGGCTTCGCCGATTCCGTCAAGAACCCCGAAGAGGGCGTGGCGGCCGTGCTCAAGCGCAACGAGACGCTCGACAGCGCCATCGAACTTGAACGCCTCAACATGGCCAACAGCATGAATATCAAGACGCCCTATGTGGTGGAAAACGGAATGGGCGGCGTTGATCCGGCCCGGCTTTCCGCCTCCGTCGAGACGCTGAAAGTTTCCCTCGGCCTGAAGGGCAACGTCAAGGCGGAGCAGGTATTCGACGCGACCTACCTGCCGGCCAAGGAAGAGCGCATGCTTCCGTAATGGGCGGAGTGAGCGGGTGCGGCATGCTTCTTCTCCCCGGTGGGGAGAAGAAACAAGCTGCAACGCTGCAGGGTTCAACCGCCCGATCAGCAACTTAAAACGGGGACAGCAATGTCACATCTCGTGGAAATAGACAGTGTCGACATGCGTTACGGCGGCTCTGCCGGCACGCTGGCCGTATCCGGCTTGAACCTGACGGTCGACAAGGGTGAATTCGCCGCAGTGGTCGGTCCCTCCGGCTGCGGCAAGTCGACCCTGATGAAGCTGGTGACCGGGCTGCATATTCCGCAGAAGGGCAATGTCATCGTTGCCGGGCGGCAGGTCACGGAGCCGGTTTCCATTGTCGGCATGGCGTTTCAGAACCCGACGATGCTGCCCTGGCGCACGACGCTCGAGAATATCCTGCTGCCGCTGGAAATCGTCGAGAAACATCGCCGACGCCTGCGCGCCCATAAGGCGGAATATGTCGCGAAAGCCGAACGGTTGCTGGAAATCGTCGGCCTGAAGGGCTTCGGTTCGAAGTATCCGTGGCAGCTTTCCGGCGGCATGCAGCAGCGCGCCAATCTTTGCCGGGCCTTGATCCACGAACCGGAACTGCTAATGCTGGACGAGCCTTTCGGCGCGCTCGATGCCTTCACCCGCGAGGAATTGTGGTGCGTCATCCGCGACCTGCACGCCGCACAGCGTGTCACCATCATCCTCGTGACCCATGATTTGCGAGAGGCGGCATTTCTGGCCGACAAGATTTTCGTGATGAGTGCAAGGCCGGGCCGGGTGCTCGCGGAACACCGCGTGCCGTTTGCCCGCCCGCGCCAGCTCGATATCATGTATGACAAGGGTTTCAACGACATGGTGCAGGAACTGCATGGCGAGATCGCCCAGGCGAGGGTGGCGGCATGAGCGCGATTGTGGACCGCACCGTAACGGCCGAGCCGCGCAAGCCGTTGATCGCCCGCGTCAACTGGGTGAAAGCCGCTCCCTGGCTTTATACGCTGGCGCTTTTCGTGCTGTGGGAACTGCTCGTCCATGCGCTGAAAATGCCGCCCACCATTTTGCCGTCACCCGTAAGGGTTGGACAGGCCATCATGCAATATTGGTCGCCGATCTGGAAAAATTCGTTGCAGACGCTTTATACGACGACACTGGGTTTTGCCATTGCTGTGGCCGCCGGTCTCGCCATCGGTCTGTTCATCGGCTGGTCGAAAACCATCTATGCCGGGCTTTATCCGCTGATGATCGGCTTTAACGCCATCCCGAAAGTGGCACTGGTGCCAATTCTCGTCATCTGGTTCGGCATCGGCACGGTTCCTGCCGTGTTGACCGCCTTCCTGATCTCTTTCTTCCCCATCGTCGTCAACGTCGCGACCGGGCTTGCCACCATAGAGCCGGAAACGGAGGATGTGCTGCGGGCGCTTGGCGCAAAGAAGATGGACATCATGCTGAAGGTCGGCATTCCGCGCTCCATGCCCTATTTTTTCGGCTCGCTGAAAATCGCCATCACGCTCGCCTTCGTCGGTTCGGTCGTGTCGGAAACCGTCGCTTCCAATTACGGCCTCGGCAACATGATGAGCTCGGCGCAGAGCCAGTTCAATGTGCCGCTCGTCTTTGCGGGCCTGCTGATGCTCGCGGTGGAAGGCATCGTCATGTATGCGATCATGGCCTGGCTTGAAAAGCGCATGACCGGCTGGGCGCATCGCTCCACCATGGGGCAATAAGGAATGCAGCACGGGCATGAAGAATATGCCCGTGCCGGAATGTCATGCGAAGTTAATGCGCCGCCATTTCTTCCACAATATCGCCGCCGTCCATCAGGAACGGGTAGTAGGTCGGCCAATTGGTCACCTCGTCCAGCAGCGCCTTGCGATCAGCTCCCCAGTAGAGATGGTAATGGCCCGCCTTGACCGGGGCGATGGAGTGATCGCTGAACTGGATGAATTGCGGTGCAGCCTCATCGCCGCCGGTTTTCTTGAAGATGTAGCGGACGCCGCGATTGCCCTTCTTGTAGGTCAGGATTTCATGGCCGTCGCTGACATAGGTGCCTTCAGCGGGCTTGCCGTCCTTATAAAACGCCACACTGTCGCTCTTGATGACGATGCGGTTCACATCGGTCTTGTAACCGATGTCGTAATAGGCGCGGTATTCGGCAGCGGTCTTGTCGCCGTGGGCCGCTTTTTCGGCCATGACGGGGTCCAGCGAGCCGTTCAGCAGGTAAGGATAGACCGACTGCCAGTCGCCTTCCCAGTCGGAAAGCGCGCGTGGTTTCACCTGCGCATCCTCGAAATAACCCTTGTAGATCTGCTTTTCCGCCTCGGTCATCTGGTGGTCGTGATCGTGTCCATGGTCGTGGCTATGGGCTGCGGATTTGTCGCCGCCGGCAGCCATTGCCGTGGTCGCCGCCAGCAGCATGGAACCAAGTGCGACAGCGCCGGTGACGCGGGTAAGTATCTTCTGCATTGTTTCGGCCCTCTCATATCCATAAAAGTAAGTTACGTAATAACATTACGTAACGAGCTATAGAGGCCACGTCAGCGGGATGCAAGTGTGTGCTCCAACGCAACGCAACGAAAAAGCGCGATGGCTCGTGCAGCCACCGCGCTTGAAAGAGGGGGAGTCGTGAGGTCTCAGGCAGGCTGCGCGTTTACTTCCGTCTTGCGCTCGTCGAAGGCGAGTTTCATGGCCTTCGTCACCTCGCGGGTCGTCGCGAAATAATTGTCGCTGCGCACCCAGTAGCGCAATTTGACGGTGGCGCTGTCGGCGCTGACCGAATCGACGAAGGTGATGGGGGCGGGGTCCAGCAAAACCCGGCTCTCAGAGCGCACGACTTTCATCAGCATGTCCTGTGCGGCCGTGAGATCCTCGTCAGTCTTGACCGTCAGGCTCAGTTCGTGACGGCGCGAGGGGAAGCGGCTGTAATTGGTGATCGGCACGTTCCAGAGGGTGGAGTTGGGCGCAAGACGATAGAGCCCGTCGCTGGTCTTGAGTTCGGTGGCAAAAAGCCCGATCTCGATCACCGTACCGTTGACCGTGCTGGTCTCGATATATTCGCCGACGCGGAAGGGCCGCAGCACCAGAAGCATGATACCGGCGGCAATGTTCTGCAGCGTGCCCTGCAGCGCCAGACCAATGGCCAGACCGGCGGCGCCGAGGGCTGCGAGAATGGAGGCGGTCTGCACGCCGAACTGGCCAAGCACCATGACCAGCACGAGAATGAGAACCACATAGCGGATGGCGCCTGCGAAGAAGCCGGCGAGCGTCGCATCGAAGCCACGAATGCGCGATAGGCCCTGAAAGGCCCAGCGCTGCAGGAAGGTGGCGGCCAGCCAGCCGATGATCAGCAGCAGAAGCGCACCAACGACCGAGAAGGAATATTGCACCGCAAGCGCGCTCGCCTGCTGCAACGCCGCCTGCGATGCGACGATGATATCCGTTGCCTGTTGTTCCATGAATTATCCTGTGATTTTCATTGCTCTTCAGGGTTGGTAACGACTGGACGCCATGAGGGTTCCGCCAAAATGGCGCTCAGGCGCCGAGCGGCAGCACGAAGGGCACGTTACCATCCGTATCCGCGCCCCTGCCGATTTTTTTGATCGCCGCCGCCAGCCTGCCGCCGCGTCCGAGCAGGCGGTCGCCGATGGCAATGATGCGGGCATTCGGCGTGGAATAGGGTGAGACGGCGCGCAGGCGCAGCGCAAGCTCCATCTCATCCTGGTCAGGATAAACGCTGAGCGCTGTAATGACGGCGGCGGCGGGCGAGCGCGAAACGCCCATCCAGCAATGGATGAGCAGCGGCGCGGACTGGTCCCATTCGCGGGCGAAATCGATCAGCTTCAGCACATGCGCATCATCAGGCGCGATGAGATCGGCGGTGCCCTTGAATGTGATGTCGTTCATGGCAAGCGTCAGGTGCCGTTCTGCGGCAATGACGGCGGGGCGATGAAAGGCCTGCTCTTTGGCGATCAGTGTCACCATTTCGCGGGCCTTGTGCTTCACGGCCATCTCCGCGATCTGCGACAGCGGCGATACGACAATGGCCGTCATGTCGCGCTCCCCGTCCTGACCGCACGCAGCGCCTCGATCGCTTCGAAACGTTCGATGAACAGCTTTTGCGCTTCGGTTGAGGGCAGGGGCGTAATGTCGAACATATCGCGGGTGATGCCGCGTGGCAGGCCGAAGAATTTCTGCGCCTCGGCGATGGAAAAACCGGCAAGCTCCGTCGCCTCGAAAAAGGCGGCGACCGTATCGGCCTTCTTGATGCGGTCCTTCAAGTCGCGCGACGCATGCGGCGGCAGGCCGAAACGCAGATGCACGGCGGCTTCCAGCCGTTTTTCCACGGTCTTGTAACCACCGCCGACCACGGATTTGAACGGCGAGATCATGTCGCCGATGACATATTCCGGCGCGTCATGCAGAAGCGCCATCTGCATGTCATCAGGCGTCGCGCTTGTGCACATGCGGCAGAAGATGGTCTCGACGATGAGGCAATGCTGGGCGACGGAAAAGGCGTGGTCGCCGCGCGTCTGGCCGTTCCAGCGGGCTACACGGGCAAGGCCGTGGGCGATATCGACGATTTCCACATCGAGCGGCGACGGGTCGAGCAGATCGAGCCGCCGGCCGGACAGCATGCGTTGCCAGGCACGCGGGCTTTCTGCGGGCGCCACTCTTAATCCTCCGCCCGAGCCGCGGGATCGGCCGCCGGGAAGGAAAGGCCGCTCCAGGCCGGCAGGGCCACGGTCACGGGAACAGTCTCGGCAAGAAGCGGCGTGCCCGACGCAAGCGCATCGGCAATGCGGTCGATTCGCACGATGGCAAGCGCCCTGTTGCCGCAAACGGTTCCAAGCGTGCCGACCGGTTTTCCATCGGCGGTAATCTCCGTCCCGCTGGCGGGCAACGCGCCTCCGGCCGAAACGGTAACGACGCGACGTCTTGCCGTGCCGCGGTGCTTCATGCGCGAGACGACTTCCTGGCCGACGAAGCAGCCCTTCCTGAAGGAAACGCCGTCATTCACATCCATCAGAACATCATGGGGAAAAGCATCCTGCAGCGCATAATCCTGGCCGGATTCGGCAATGCCATGGTCAACGCGCAGCGCGTCATAAGCCGCAACATCGTCCGACGCCGATGCGCCGGGAATACGCAAAAGATCAACACCCGCCTTGGCGAAACGGCCGTCCTTGATGCCTGCCGCCGGGGCGTTCCCGTTCCAGAAAACGCTCACGCCTTCGACCGTCTCGACTTTGAGGTCGACCGGTGCGCGCAGCTTGTACATGGTCAGGCGACGCAGCAGCGCGTCCTGTTCGGCGGCGTCCGTTTCGATCAGATAGTCCCCGCCGTCGCGCCAGATCAGGAAATCGAACAGGATCTTGCCCTGCGGCGTCAGAAGTGCTGCGGCCCGGGCCTCGCCTGCCGGCAGATTTTCGACATCTGCGGTGATGAGGTTGTTCAGAAACTCCTCGGCGCCGGTGCCGGAAACCCGGATCAGGCGGCGGTCGGCAAGAAAGGCGGAAGGCATGGCGTCACCGTTCGGTTCGTCGAGACTATGCGGATAGCAGGCAGGATGCAGATGCATTTGCCGGAATGCTCATTCCGCACAGTTAGGATTTTTGCCCGAGAACGGCAAGCGCTGCGATGCGATCAATCGCCGGCGGTGAAGAACTTCCACTTGCCGTCAGGCGAAATGCCGACGCGATAAAAGCTGTAATTGCCAAATTCCTGCATGTCCGCCAGATCGCCCGCCGTGATGATTCGCAGAAGCTCCACCTTTTCCGGCGCAGTCAGCGTATTCAGCGGTTTTCCGGCAAAATAGGGGAAAACATAGGCTTCGTCAGGCGTGCCGGCATCGATATGGGCATAACCGGTCGACAGGAGATCGATGATGATCGCCAGCACTTCCAGCCCGTCCGGATCGCCGGAATAGCTTTTTAGCGCTGCAATCGGGTCTTCGCTGTCACTGCCGTCGATGCGGAACTGGTTCTGCCCGGCGGCGATGAAGGGCCGCAGCTTTTCGATATCGCCTGACGCGGCGGCGTCGATGATCTGCTGGCGCAGCTTGCGCACGGGTTCCGGCGCCTTGGAAATGTCGTGCTCGATCACAACAGACATTTCAGGGGTGTTATCGGCGGGCTTGGAGGATTGCTGGTTTGCCTGGCCGGCGGAACGGTCCACCAAGGGGTCGGGCAGGGGAATGCCTTCCGAATCGCCTTCGATCTCGTCCGGCTCCGCAGGCTGGGCCTGCTGCGGCTCACCGCCATTCTCGGTCTTCGGCTCGCTTTCGGTGTTCTGCGCCGGCTTCAGCTCGGAAAGGGCAAAGGCGCGGCTCGGCACGCCAATCGGACCGGCGGTCAGGGCAAGCAGGATGGACAGCAGGGCGGAAGAGCGCAAAAGGCCCTTGCTCAGGCAAGACATGATAGACCCCGGCTTTACTGTATTACCCGCTGCGGCGAAAATTCGCCCTGAAGCATGCGCTGGCGCAGCGATTCCAGCATTGCTTCAGCGCCGGCCTCGCCATGGATACGGATGGTTTCGCGCATGGCCAGAGCGATGGCGGCATCGGCGATGATCTCCGGCTCGATGCCGTCGGCCATGCCGTCAGCCCATGCCTCGTTCTGGTGTTCCAGAGCGACCTGCATCTTTTCATGCACGATCATATCGTCGATTTCGTTACGGCTTGTCTGCATTTTTCATCCTCGACAGGGCGGGCAAGTCCTTACCACCCTGTTAACAACACTAGCAGCCTTTTATCAAAACGGCACGGCCTGCGGCGAAAAGAGGTTAACAATCCTCTAATTTCCGAACCGGGACGCGATTTCCTGCGCGAGTGTTGCCCCTTCGTTACGGTAGTTCTCTTCTGCCATGATGGCGGCGCGTGTGCAACTGGTGTGGATGGCCGCAAAGGAGCGGTATCCACGGTTGAATGCAGCCGTCATGCGCTGACGTCGTTCAGGTTCGTTGGCCGTGTCCGCAGCCAGAAGATCGCTCATTGACCTGCGCCATTCCTCCGGTCCGGAAGAGGGGCACAGGGTTCTCAGATATTGCACCGCGCCCAGTATTTCCGACAGCCGTGCCAGCTTGTCGTCATAAGGAGCGGGCTTGGGCGGTGTCGCTTCCGCCGGACGTGCCTCGGAAGCCGGTTTTGAAGGCTGCGCAAAAGCGATTCCTTCTTGCCCTGATGTGGCAAGCATTGTCAGAAAAAGAGACAGGAAGATGGTTGGCCGTATCAAAATTCTATTCTGCCCCACACATACTCGTGAACTGTTGGCTCGTGACCATCCGGCGGGCGGATCAGTCCTAGATAATAGCGATTCTGGCTGACTGGCAATCATGCAAGCACGCGCTCGGCGCATTCGACGACGCTTTCGGGCGCCGGCAGAAGGCGGATTTCCGCCAATGTGTACCACCCGGCATCTGCCGCATCGTCACCCACAGTCACGATGGGATCGGCATCCGTCTCCACGGTGAAGACGGAGAGGAAATAATGGCTTGTCAGCACCCCCTCGGCGTCGCGGGAAGGAAGATCGTATGTCGCGAAAAGCTGCGGCCTGCGCGCCACGATGCCGGTTTCCTCGTGCAATTCGCGCAGCGCCGTTTCGGCCGGCGTTTCGCCGTCTTCGCCGCGACCGCCCGGAAAGGCGAACATGTCCTTCGAGGGCGGGTTGATGCGGCGCACGAGAAGCAGCCGGTCTCCGTTCCTGACAATGGCGGAGGAGGCGGCACGGGGCTTGATACGAAGGGTCATGAACGGTTTCGCTTGTTTCGGCCGTCTGCGGCCTGTCTATACTGGTATCGTGGCTCGGAAAAATCGATTCCGGTTTCCGAAGCGGGCGTTATAGTCCGGAACTGGCGCGATTGTGCATGCTAAAGACGGTGGAATGAAGGTCTATCTTATCTATGTCCTGGCGGCTCTTGCCGAAATCGCTGGCTGTTTTTCCTTCTGGGCCTGGCTGAAACTGAGCAAGACGGGATGGATATTGCTGCCCGGCATGCTGGCGCTGGCCGCTTTCGCCTGGCTTCTGACGCTGGTTCCGACGGAGGCGGCGGGCAGGGCTTATGCCGCCTATGGCGGGATTTATATCGCTGCTTCGCTTTTCTGGCTCTGGGGCGTGGAAGGGCATGCGCCGGACAGGTGGGATATTGCCGGCGGCGCGGTCTGCCTTGCCGGCGCCGCCATCATCCTGTTCGGACCAAGGGGGTGAGGGAAAAAACATGTGTGGACGTTTCGTGCTGAAGGCGACGCCCGAGGAGATCGCCGACTATCTCGATCTCATCGGCCTTGAGGATTTTCCCGCCCGTTTCAACATCGCGCCCACGCAGCCCATATTGATCGTGATGGAGGGGGAGCGGCAGGAGCGCGGCAGCAACCTGCCCAATCGCCGCGCCGTGCTGGTGCGCTGGGGTTTCATGCCGGGCTGGGTGAAGGACCCGAAGGATTTTCCGCTGCTCATCAACGCCCGTTCGGAAACCGCCATCGGCAAGGCCTCCTTCCGCGCCGCCATGCGCCATCGCCGCGTGCTTGTACCTGCGACGGGCTTTTACGAATGGCGACGCCCGCCGAAGGAGGAGGGGGGCAAACCGCAGCCCTATTTCATCCGTCCGAAAAGCGGCGGCATTGTCGCTTTCGCCGGCCTCATGGAAACCTGGTCCTCTGCCGATGGTTCGGAGGTCGATACCGGCGCGATCCTCACCACCGCCGCCAATGCCGCGATCGGCCGTATTCACGACCGCATGCCTGTTGTCATTGCGCCCGAGGATTTCAGCCGCTGGCTGGATTGCAAGACCCAGGAACCGCGCGACGTCGCCGATCTGATGCGGCCGGTTCAGGATGATTTCTTCGAGATGATCCCGGTATCGGACAAGGTCAACAAGGTCGCCAATGTCGGTGCCGATCTCATCGAACCGGTGCCGGAAAGCGCGCCGCTGGCGAAGATCAAACCGGCGAAGGATGACGGGCAGATGTCATTGTTCTGAAGAATGGTCTGCGCATTTGCGCATAATAGTTTGAGCTGGAAGTCGCCGCATATTTCTTCTCCCCGCCGGGGAGAAGATGGCCCGAAGGGTCAGATGGGGGGCTAAGGAACAGACATGCGGAGAGCTTGCCCCCTCATCCCGCTGCCGCGACCTTCTCCCCGGCGGGGAGAAGAAACAAGCGGCACGCGCTCGATCCCACAGAAGACTATCTTGTTCAGAAAACTCAGCCGTTCAGCCCGATCTTCTGCAGGCCTTCCTGGATCATGATGTCGGAATAGACGCGGTTGCGGCCATTAGCCTTGGCGAGATAAAGGAGCTGGTCCGCCGCATTCAGCTGGTTGTCGAAGGGTTCGCCCTTTTCGATCTCCACGACTCCGAGCGAAATCGTCAGGGCGAGGCTGCTGCCGCTCAGCTGCCGGCCATTCTTTTCTACCTGTCCGCGCAGCTCTTCGCAGAACTGATAGGCGGCCTGCGCATCCAGCCCGCGCAGGAACACGGCAAACTCCTCGCCGCCGAGGCGGGCGGGAATATGACGGTGTTCGCCGCACATGTCGTGCAACAGATCGGCCAGCTTTTTCAACGCCCTGTCGCCGGCATCGTGCCCCAGCGTGTCGTTGATCTTCTTGAAATGGTCGATGTCGAGAATGGCGACTGCGCCGATCTCGTCATTGCCGTTGATGACATCCATCAGCGCCCGCGTGCGCTCGAAGAAGGAGCGGCGATTGGGCAGGCCGGTGAGGTGGTCACGTTCGGCCAGTTCACGCAGGCGTTTGAGCTGCTTCAACGTCTCGATATTGTTATCGATGCGACACTGCAATTCCTCCGGCACGAAGGGGCGGTAGACGAAATCCGAGGCGCCTGCCTTGAGGAAGCTTGCCGAAAGTAGCCGGTCGGTGGAGGACGATATGCCGATCACCCGCAAATCTTCGGATGAGCGGCTGTCGCGGATCCGGCGCGTCAGCTCATAACCGTCCATGTCGGGCATATGGTAGTCGGTGATGACAAGCTGGATCGCCGGGTCCTGCGACAGTATTTCCAGCGCCTGCTTGCCCGAATGGGCCTCGCTTACCCTGAAATTCTGCCGTTCCAGAATTTCCACGAGACCGGAGCGGGCCGTACGCACATCATCGACCACCAGAACGGAAAAAAGCTTGTTGCTCAAAATCCGCTGGACCGTTCTGACCACCGCATCGACGGTGCGATGGCCGTCCTTGACGATGTAGTCGATGATCTTCTTTTCGGCGTAGCGCTTGCGCGCCTCGTCATCCACCGTTGCGGTGAAAACGATCGCCGGCACCTTGTGCTCGGATAAAAGCGCGAGAATCTCGCCCTTCGGCGCATCGGGCAGATTGAGGCCCGTCAGCGCCAGCGTGAAACTATGGGCCTGCATGAGGGCGTCGGCTGCGGCCATGCTGTCGCAATGAACAACCTCGGCTTCCGTCTCTTCCGAAAGCCGCGTCTTCAGCAGCATGGAAAGAGCAACGGAATCTTCAATCAGAAGGATTTTATCCTGCATGGCCGTCCCAAGCCCCCCTGGCCTGTCTTCACAATCTTTCCCCAACGCCGAATATTCGTCATCCGCATTTCAGCGAATTCGAAAATTAGCTTATTCATTGTTGTGGAAAAAATGCGGAATAGAAAAGTTCTTTTGTATTCACTAATCTATACGTCGCTGTTCGTATAGCCTTCTTGTGGAAGGCGAGCTTTTTACTACACTTTCGTTGCGGCTTCGTTACAGAAGGCGGCCAGTTATCGTAAATAACTGACGAACCGCAGTTTCGCGGAGCGCCGTATACAAAAACGGCGCCCGGAAAAGGCGCCGCATGCTTGTTGATCTTCCGTCCGCAACTCTCCGTTTTCCGGGCAGTCCGCAAAAACCGGGAAAATCAAAAAATCGAATATTTTCAGGCGGTTTTGGCAGCGGGCTTGCGCTTCAGCATCAGGGCTGCGGCCGCAACGGCCTTCAGTCCGAGCGGGCGGTAGTGGCTGTTGAGGTCGGGCTTCGCCTGTGGCTGCGCCTTCGTCTCGTTCGTCATTTCTCTCTCTCCACAATTCACGCCAATCGCCGTTGCGATGCGTGTGAGCCACTTCTTTCGCGGCTAATCTTGACGGATTCGAGGCGAAAAAAACGAAGCCGGCTTTTCAAGCTGCGACATTTTGCGTCACATCCTGCGCCGGCTTGCAGTGAGAAAAATAAACCTGCGGTTTTAAATGCCGCGATCGAGGCCGTTGCCGCCGTTCGCGTCGTCATGCGCGTCTTCCTCAATGGTCAGCGTGCCGTAGCGGCGGTGCCAGAGGCGGGCGCTGATGGGAATGAAGACGAGATAGGCGGCGACGGTCAGAACCAGAACTTCCCAGGTGAAGCTCATCAGCATCGCCACATAGAGAACGACGACGAGGATCATCGGCAGCACCAGATCGCGGCGGATGCGGCTGGTGCCCGATTTTCCCGACCAGACCGGCAGGCGGCTGATGAGGAGATAACCGATCAGGACCGTATAGGCGGCGGCGACATAGGCAAAGGGCTTGTCCGGCTCGACGCCGAGGAAGCCGAGATAGACAGGCAGAAGCACCAGCATGGCGCCCATCGGGGCCGGCACGCCCACGAAAAATTCATTCTGCCAAGGCGCCTTTACCGGCCGCTCGATCATGACGTTGAAACGCGCCAGACGCAGGCCGGCGGCGATGACATAGATGAGGGCGGCGATCCAGCCGATGGAACGCGCCTGATCGAGAAGGTAGGCGTAGACCACGAGGGCAGGGGCGACACCAAAATTGACGATATCGGCCAGCGAATCCATCTGTTCGCCGAATTTCGACGTCGCTTTCATCATGCGGGCAATACGCCCGTCTATGCCGTCGAGAAAGGCTGCCAGCAACACCATGCCGACGGCCAGCTCGAAGCGGCCTTCAATGGCGAGACGCACGCCGCTGAGGCCCGCACAGATGGCCAGAACGGTGATGAGGTTGGGAACGACGAGGCGGAAGGGAATTTCCCTCAGCCGGGGTCCACGGCCGCTGTCGCTGCGGCCCTCGGGTTTGCCGTTCTGTTGCGGCTCGGCGATCGGCGTTTCCATGCGCATGCCCTTCCTGTTTCCATCAGCCGCGGCGGCTGACGACCGGACCCTTGGCCGAGCCGAATTCGGCAAGCACGGTTTCACCGGCAATCGCCGTCTGGCCGACCGATACACGCGGCTCGAAACCTGCGGGAAGGAAGATATCGAGACGCGAACCGAAACGGATAAGACCGAAACGCTCACCGGCATCAACCGGTTCATTCGGCTTTACCCAGCAGACGATGCGGCGTGCAACCATGCCGGCGATCTGCACCACGCCGACCTTGCCATGCGCGGTCTCGATGACGAGGCCGTTACGCTCATTGTCTTCGGAAGCCTTGTCCACTTCGGCGTTCAGGAAGAGGCCGGGACGGTAGGCGACATTGACGATGCGGCCGCGCACCGGCGAACGGTTCACATGGCAGTTGAACACGTTCATGAACACCGAGATGCGCACCAGCGGCTCCTTGCCGAGTTCCAGCTCCAGCGGCGGAACGACGCTCTGCACGGCGGAAACCTTGCCGTCGGCGGGGCTGATGATGAGGTCGTCATCCTGCGGCGTGACGCGCTCGGGGTCGCGGAAGAAATAGGCGCACCAGGCCGTCAGCACGAGGCCGACCCAGAACAGCGGTTCGGCGATCCAGCCGAGCACCAGCGATGCGACGAAGAAGGCCGCCACGAAGACATAACCTTCCTTGTGGATCGGTACGATGGTGTTGCGAATGGTGTCGAACAGATTCATGAGATTCCTTGCTCCGGTTTTCGTCTGTCACGTCTTCATGTGGTCGTGATACGACACGCTCCACACGGCAATGCGACAAATTTTGCCTAGCTGGTTACAGCCAAACGCCCCGCGCGGCAATGGTGGGGTGCGTCCGTCGGCCCAGTTACCCCGGGGTATAGCCATCAATGGGCGGGTTCGCCGCGGTCGATGACACCCAGATCGTCGGTTTCGCGAACATGGCGCAGCATTTCCTCCGCCCGGATCGCCTCGCGCTGGCGGCTCCACATCGAGGCATAGAGACCGTTCTGCGCCATCAGCGAGCTGTGCGTGCCGCGCTCGGCGATCATTCCTTCCTTCAGCACGATGATCTCATCCGCGCCGATGACGGTGGAAAGCCGGTGGGCGATAACCAGCGTCGTGCGGTTCTTCGAGACGATGTCGAGCGCACTCTGGATTTCCTGTTCGGTGTGGGTGTCGAGCGCCGAAGTCGCCTCATCGAGAATGAGGATCGGCGGCGCTTTGAGGATCGTGCGGGCAATCGCCACACGCTGCTTTTCACCACCGGAAAGCTTCAGGCCGCGTTCGCCGACCATGGTCGCGTAACCCTCCGGCAGCTTGCCGATGAAGGCGCTGATCTGCGCCGCATCCGCCGCTGCCGTTATTTCCTCGTCGGTGGCGGAGGGGCGGCCATAACGGATGTTGTAGGCAAGCGTGTCGTTGAACAGCACCGTATCCTGCGGCACCATGCCGATCACCGAGCGCAGGCTTTTTTGCGTCACGTCGCGAATGTCCTGCCCGTCGACGGTGACTGTGCCTTCCTGAATATCGTAGAACCGATAAAGCAGCCGCGAGATCGTCGATTTTCCCGCACCCGAAGGCCCGACGATCGCCACCGTCTTGCCCGCCGGCACGTCGAAGGAAACGCCCTTCAGGATCGGCCTTTCGGGGTCATAGGCGAAATGCACATCGCGGAAGGAGATAGCGCCCGGGCCGGCCGCGAGCGGTTTTGCATCCGGCCTGTCGGTGACTTCCGCCTCCACTTCCAGAAGGTCGAACATCTGTTCGATATCGGTCAGGCCCTGGCGGATTTCGCGGTAGACGAAACCGATGAAGTTGAGCGGCACGGAAAGCTGCAGCAGAAGCGCGTTGACGAAGACGAAATCGCCGATGGTCTGTTCGCCGCGCTGCACGGCAAGCGCCGACATCACCATCATGACGGTCGAACCAAGGCCGAAAATCACGCCCTGACCGAAGTTCAGCCAGCCGAGCGACGTCCAGATCGAGATCGCCGATTTCTCGTAGCGCTCCATGGCGACATCGAAACGCCGCGCCTCCATCTCCTCATTGCCGAAATATTTGACCGTCTCGAAATTCAGAAGCGAGTCGATCGCCTTGGTATTGGCGTCGGTGTCGCTGTCATTCATGGCGCGGCGAATGCCGATACGCCAGTTGCTGGCCCTGACGGTGAACCAGATATAGGCCCAGACGGTGATGACCGTGACCAGCACGTAGGAAAAGCCGTAGGAGGCCCAGAAGATGATCGCCGTCAGCAGGAATTCGATGAAGGTCGGCGCGGTGTTGAGAATGGTGAAACGGACAATGGTTTCGATGCCCTTGGTGCCACGCTCGATAACCCGCGAAAGCCCGCCGGTCTTGCGCTCCAGATGGAAACGCAGCGAAAGCCGGTGCATGTGCACGAAGGTTCTGTAGGCGAGCTGACGCACCGCATGCTGGCCGACGCTGGCAAAGAGGGAATCGCGCAGCTGATTGAGCCCGACCTGGATCAGCCGCGTCAGATTATAGGCGATGACAAGTGCGACGGCGCCGAGCAGGAAGGCCGGGACCAGTCCCGCCATATCGAGCTTGCCATTCAGCGCATCCGTCGCCCATTTGAAGAAATAGGGAACGGCGATCAGCACCAGCTTGGCGACAACGAGGAATATCGTCGCCCAGACCACCCGCATCTTCAGGTCCCAACGTCCCTCCGGCCACATATAGGGCCATAGATTGATCAGCGTCTGGGTCGGATTGCTGGAATCCGCCGAAATGGTTTTTTTGTTCGTGGCCATCATTCTCTCCGGTCACTGCCGGAAGCCGACAGCAGGACGGCGGCTCTGGTCAAGCCGCCGCGCGTGTCACAGATAGGGTCGTCACGGGTTCACCGCAACGTTTCAAATGCTCAGGAGCCGCTCTTCAGCCGCTTGCGGTGAAGTTCTTCCGCATTCGGAAGGGCTTCCTTCGGCACGCCGAAAATCTGGCCGGGCTCGATCAGGTCGGGGTTTTTGATCTGGTCCTCATTGGCGAGATAGATCGTCGTGTAACGCACGCCCTGACCGTAAACGCGGCGCGAAATCTGCCAGAGCGTATCGCCGCGGCGGATGATGACGCTGTTCTGGCTTTCGGCCAGCGGCGCCTGCTCGAAGGTCTGTGGGCCTGCAGGGGCCGGAGGCGCCGGTGCGGTGATGTGCAGTTCGGAGAGCCGGCTTGCCAGCGAGGCGATGCCCTTGCCGATTGCCGCCACGTCGTTCGGCCATGCCTCGACCGATGTCAGCAACTGACGTGCCTTGGCGGTGATATCGCCCGCAAAGGCGGTGAAGGCCGGTTCGGTCGCGGCCGCTGTACGGAATTCCGAAAGCGACTTGAGGCCGATGACGACGGCGGAGCGGCCGGCAATGGCCTGATCGAGCGCCGGCGTCGCCTGATCCTTGTAGAGATTGGAGAGAATGCCGAACGCCTTGGCGACATCGGTGCGCAGCTTTTCGAAAGCGGCGCGGTCACTTGCCGTGCTCTGGTTTTCAGCCGCTGTCGCGCTTGTTGTCGACGAGGACGAAGTGGACGGCGCCTGCATGGCGACGGTTGCCTGATCGGTCTGCGGCCGCTCGAAGGGAACGCGCACGCGCACTTTCGCGGAGCCGTCGGCATTCAGTTCCTCGACGGTGATGATATGGCTGCCGACGGCGAGATCAACATCGCCTTCGATGACAAAATGACCGGAGGCTTCCGTGGTGGTCTTGCCGATTTCCGTGTCGTCGACCAGCGCGCGCACCGTCGAACCGGCGGGTGCGGAACCCGCGACGAAAATCTTCGATCCTTCGAACTCGACGGCGGTGACCTGAACGCTCGACGTCAGCGGAGCCGTACCGGCGAGCGGCGCGGAGGCGGTGTTGGCGCTGGTTTCAGGTGTTGCGGCAGGCTGTTGCGATGGCGCGGCTTGCGGTTGAAGCGCCGGAGGCGCTGCCTCCGGCATGGCCAGCACGCGGCTCGCCTTGCCGGGTTTGGCAACCATGGCCAAAAGTTCGCCCGCCTTGCCATCAGGCACGGAAACGGTCGCCACTTCCTCGGACTGCGTCGCCTTGCCGTTCGCGTCGGTTGAACGCAGCACGAGCTCGTGATCGCCCGGGGGAAGGGGATTGTCGAAAACGGCGGCGAAATCGCCGGTGCCGTCAATGGTCGTCTGGGCGATCACCTTGCCGTTGCTGAGGATTTCGAGCTTTGCGCCGGGCTGCGCCTTGCCTGCGATCACGGCCGAACCATCGGGCTCTACGCGCAGCACGTCGAAAGTCGGCGCGGCGGAAGAAGACTGTGCCGCATCGGCGGGCGCTGCGGCCGGCTTTGCCGGTTCGGGCGCACCATCGTCGGTGCCGGCGAAGACGCCCGCCAGACGACGCACCTGCGCCGCCGCCGCCGCAGCATTGTCAGGCAGGCCGCGCAGGAACGCCGTGGTGCGTTCGGCGGCGGTGCGGGCCGTGGTGATGAGCCGCGACGTCGTTTCATCGAGCGACTCGGGAATTTCGATATTCGTCAGTTCCTTGAGCGAGGTCTCGACCTTCTTGCGCGCCGCCGCGAAATCGGCGTCGGAGGGAACCTTGCTATCGGCGAAAAGAGTGGTCAGATCCTTGATCGACTGGGTGGCGGACGCCGCCAGACGTCCCACCTTATCGGCGATGTTGGCCGTCTCCTCAGCCGCATCGGAGAGGATGTCGCCCGCCTTGTCACTGCCCATTTCAACGCTGTTCTTCACCGCGTTGCCGGCCTCGTTGATGGCGTCGCCGATCGGTTTGCCGTCATTGGAAATCCGCGGCAGGACGAAAAAGATCATGAGCAGGGACGCAATGCCCAGCACGATCAGCGCCAGCAAACCGGCTTTATTGTTTTTCATCCTGGAATCTCCGGGTATTTCAAGCTTTTCACACGAGTTGAGATTGCTAGCGTCTTACCTTGCGCCAGACAAGCGGCGAGTGGCCAAAAGGCCATATTTGCAAGGGATTTCCCAAATTTTCTTGACGTGCCGCATCGCACATAGTTCCTTCCCTTCATGACGGACAAAAATACACCGATTCGATCCATCTGCGTTTATTGCGGCTCCCAGCCCGGACGTGATCCCGCCCATATGGAAGCAGGCCGCGCGCTTGGGAAATCCATTGCCGAAAACGGCATTCGCCTCGTTTATGGCGGCGGCACCAAGGGCATCATGGGCGCGGTTGCCAGCGGCGTTCTTTCCAATGGCGGCGAAGTAACCGGCATCATACCGGAATTTCTGGTCGATATGGAGGCAACGCGCCATTCTCTCGGACAATTGAACGAGCTTGTCATCACCAAGGACATGCATGAGCGCAAACATATGATGTTCGAGCGCTCGGATGCCTTCGTGACGCTGCCGGGCGGTGTCGGTACGCTCGAGGAGATCGTCGAGATCATGACCTGGGCGCAGCTTGGCCGTCACGCCAAGCCGATGGTCTTCGCCAATATCAACGGTTTCTGGAACCCGATGCTGGAACTGGTGCAGCACATGCGCGACCAGGGCTTCATCCACCGCGCCCACCTTCTCAACCCGCTCGTTATCGACGAGGTGAAGGATATCGTGCCCGCCATCATCGACCGGGCGCTGGCGCAGCAGAACCCGGAAGGCGATCCCTCGGTGATTTCCCGCCTCTAGGCGTGACGATTGTTAACGGCCCCTTGGGGGTTCGTTACAATTTTAAATGTATATTAATACAGATTTAACGGCGGCATCGGTCCGCCCGCTCTTTCCATGGCCCCGCGAATGATCTTGTGCCAGCCTCAATAGGGCGTTGGTTGTCGCGGAATTCGTTTTCGCCGCCATGAGGGTGGGTGTCATCAGGAAATGATTGCTTTTGTGGTGCGGCTCAAAAGCCGGGCGCATTTCATTATCAGGAGAAGTCCCGGAGAGGGCAGTGAGGCGATCCTCGGCTCCGCCGCCCGTCGCAGGGGCGATGCGCGCATGAGGCTCGGCATCCTGATTGCCGCCTTTGTCGTCATCTATGGCGTTGTCGCCGCGCGTCTCGTCCAATATGGACTTGCCGAACCGGTGGCGACCGCATGGATCAACACCGGCGTCAATGCCGTCGCTTCCCGGCCGGATATTGTCGATCGCAACGGCATGCTTCTGGCGACCGATCTCAATATGGTCTCGCTTTATGCGGATCCGCGCAGGATCGTCGATCCGGACGAGGTGGTGGAAAAGCTCGCAACCGTCATTCCCAACATCGACTGGCGTGAAACGCACCGCAGATTGCGTTCGGATACCGGCTTCCAGTGGCTGAGACGCCAGCTGACGCCCCGGCAGCAGGCGGATATTCTCAATCTCGGCATACCGGGCATCGGTTTCCGGCCGGAAAAACGAAGGTTTTATCCGGGTGGCCCCACCGCCTCGCATATTATCGGCCATGTCAATGTCGACAATCAGGGGCTCGCCGGCATGGAGCGTTACCTCGACCAGCAGGGGCTGGCCGATCTGCGCGCCGTCGGTCTTGCCAGCGGGGCGCCGCTGGAGCCGGTGCGGCTCTCCATCGATCTCAGGGTACAGAACATCGTCCGCGAAGTGGTCGTGAAGGCGAAAAGCGCCTATCAGGCCGAAGCGGCGGGTTCAGTGATCCTCGATGTGGAGACGGGCGAAGTGCTGGCCATGGCCTCCGTGCCGGATTACGATCCGAACGAACCTTCCCGCACCCTTGCCGATGGCAGCATCGACAGGGAGTATGAAAAGGGCTGGTTCAACCGCATGAGCAACGCCACCTTCGAGATGGGCTCCACCTTCAAGAGCTTCACGCTGGCCATGGGGCTGGATGCGGGGGCGATCACGCTGGGTTCGGTGGTCGATGCGTCGCGGCCGATCCGCATGGGCGGCTTCACCATCAAGGATTTCAAGGGCCGGAACCGGCCGCTCTCCATTCCGGAGGTGTTTCAATATTCATCGAATATCGGCACGGCGGCGGTGGCCGACAAGGTCGGCGTCGAAGGACATCAGCAGTTCCTGACGAAACTCGGGCTCCTTACCAGAATGGACACGGAAATGCCTGGTGTGGCCACGCCCACCCAGCCGAGAACATGGAAGAAGATCAATTCCGTCACCATCTCCTTCGGCCATGGCGTCGCCACCACCCCGTTGCAGACGGCGGTGGCCGCTGCCGCGCTGATTAATGGCGGAAACCTGATTTCGCCGACCTTCCTGCCGCGTTCGAAAGAGGCTGCGGTATCGCTGGCGAGCACCGTCATCAAAGACAAGACCAGTGCGGATATGCGTTACCTGTTCAACTGGAACGGCATCAAGGGCTCCGGCCGTGGCGCGCAGGTGGAGGGATTTCATGTGGGCGGCAAGACCGGGACCGCCGACAAGGTGATCAACGGCCGTTACGCCAAGGATATCAATTTCAACGCCTTCGTGGCCGGTTTTCCCATGCACAAGCCGAAATATGTCGTGCTGACGATGATCGACGCCCCAAGAACCGGCGTGAATGGCGGGCGTACGGCGGCCTCGACAGCAGCCCCGATGACGCGTGAAATCATAGCCCAGACGGCAGGCCTTCTCGGCGTCAAACCGCGTTTCGGCTATGATGCGGACCCGCAATTGCTGGTGGATTACTGACTTCTACTTCCCTTATTCCTGTGACAGGGAACAGGAACAGGAACAGGAATGAGGAAAGATGGAAATCCCGGCGTCGTGGGTCCTAACGCTTGAGCCGCAGCAGGCTTGAGCCTGTATAGATCGCCAGTGCGACCCAGATCATCGCAAAGGCCGCCATCCGCACCATGTCGAAGGGTTCCTTGAAGACGAAGATGGCGATGAGGAAGATCATCGTCGGTGCGATATATTGCATGATGCCGATGGTCGATAGCCGCAGCAGTTTTGCGCCATTACCATAGAGGATGAGCGGAACGGCGGTGATGAGCCCGCTTGCCGCCAGAAGCCATGTATCGGCGGAGTTGCCGCCCATGAAATGCGCCTGTCCGCTGAAGGCAAGCCAGATCATGACCAGCACGGCGGGGATGGATAAAAGCATGACTTCCAGCAGGAAACCCTGTGTCGCGCCAATCGGCAATGTCTTGCGGAAAAAGGCGTAAAAACCCCAGGACACCGTGAGTGCGATGGACACCCACGGCAGGCTGCCCGCATGCCAGGTGAGGATGGCCACTGCCAGCGCCACAAGACCGATGGCGGCGATCTGCGCCGGATAGAGTTTTTCCTTCAGAAGCACTGCCCCGAGGAAGATGCTGAACAGCGGGTTGATGAAATAACCCAAAGCCGCATCGAGCGCGCGGCCGGCACCGATCGCCCAGATATAGACACCCCAGTTGATGCTGATCAGAGCGGCCGTAAGGCTCGCCATGGCTAGCATTTTCGGGTTTTTCAGCGCCGCCCGGATTTCCGTCGTCCGCCCGATTGCGATGAGGACGGCAGCGGCGATCGGCACCGACCAGACGACGCGGTGAACGATGACCTCGATCGGCGAAATGTGCGCAACCGCCTTCATGTAGAAGGGAAGGAACCCCCACAGCAGATAGGCGGAAAGCGCGAAAGCAAAACCGCGCGCGCTATCGCCGCCCTCTTGGGCCGGGAGCGTTTTATCGAGTGCCATGGGAGTACCGCCAATTATTAGGGATTGCCCTTCATACCGGATCGGCGTGGCGCGAGCCAATTCATTTCCGTGAAGCGTCCATGAGAAAAACTGCATGAATAAAAGGCGGTTTGCCCTTGAAACGGGCTGCGGTCGTAACCGGCCGGATGATTGCCGCTGGAAAACCAGCGTGAATCATTCTCTCATTCGGCCGGTCCAAGGCTCTGAAAGGAATGGCTATTTTCCAGAGAAACGGTCGTTGGCGCGGATCAGCTGATCAAGAATGCCCGGTTCGCTCATTGCATGTCCCGCCGCCTCGATGATGTGGAAATCCGCCTTCGGCCAGGCCTTGGCCAGCTGCCAGGCATATTTCAGCGGGCAGGGCATGTCATAACGCCCATGGACGATGACGCCGGGGATGTCCCTGAGTTTGCCGGCATCACGCAGCAATTGCCCTTCCTCCAGCCAGCCGCCATTGACGAAGAAATGGTTTTCGATGCGCGCGAAAGCGATGGCGTATTTATCCTCGCCGAAATCCTCGACACGGTCGGCGTCAGTGACGAGCGCGATGGTCGCCCCTTCCCATTGGCTCCATGCCTTGGCGCATTCGAGCTTCTTCGCCTCGTCGGTCCCCGTGAGATAGCGGTTATAGGCCTGCATCATCTCGCCGCGCTCGGCTTCGGGAATAGGCGCGATGAAATTTTCCCAGCGGTCGGGATACATTTCGGAAACGCCGAACTGGTAGTACCAGTCCAGTTCCGGTCTGGTGACGGTGTAGATGCCGCGCAGAACCAGTTCGCTGACGCGCTCGGGATGGGTTTCGGCATAAGCGAGCGCCAGCGTCGAGCCCCAGGAGCCGCCGAAAACCAGCCATTTCTCGAAACCGCAGAGCGCGCGCAGCCTTTCGATATCGGCAACCAGATGCCATGTGGTGTTGGCTTCAAGCTCCGCATGCGGCGTGGAGCGGCCGCAGCCGCGCTGATCGAACAGGATGACGTCGTAAAGTGCCGGATCAAAAACCCGTCGATGCGTCGGGTTC
Source organism: Agrobacterium sp. 719_389 (assembly GCF_900188475.1). Taxonomy (NCBI): domain Bacteria; kingdom Pseudomonadati; phylum Pseudomonadota; class Alphaproteobacteria; order Hyphomicrobiales; family Rhizobiaceae; genus Agrobacterium; species Agrobacterium sp. 719_389. The sequence continues at coordinate 150,896 of NZ_FYEM01000009.1, read as the reverse complement.
ACCCCGCCGCCCGGGCCGCCATGCAGGAAAACCGCCGGTTTTGCACCGCGTGTGCCCACCCTTTCCCAATAGATCGTGTGGCCGTCGCCGACATCAAGCATGCCGGTCTCGAAAGGTTCGATCTCGGGGTAAAAACCGCGCAATTCTTCGGTCATGTCTTAGTTTCCTTCGGGTGGCCATTTGGCCGTGTCGTGATCCGGATGCTGATAGGAGGTGATTTCCGCCTCGTCGACGCCCTGTTCCACGGCCGGCTTGCCGAAGAGCTGCTCGATCCACGGCATGCGCTTGTGGAAATTGACCTGCACCTGCGGTTCGATGCGCTCCGGCTCGTCAAAAGCGCCGATGGCGATCTCCACGCCGCCGTGATAATGATAGGTCAGCGGCGTGCCGCATTTGTTGCAGAAACCGCGATGAATTTTTGCCGAGGAGCGGAAGAGGGCAGGCTGGCCGCGCGTCCAGGTCAGATGCGCCTGATCGGCGCTGACCAGCGCGCCGAAGAAATTGCCGAAATGTTTCTGGCACATGCGGCAATGGCAGATGGAAGCCCGGCCGAGCTTGCCCGCATGGAAACGCACGGCGCCGCACTGGCAACCGCCGGAAAATCCCGCTTCGCTCATTATCTGTTCTCCGGTGGCCAGTTTTCGGTGTCGTGGTCGGGGTGCTGATAGGAAACGAGATCGGCGAGATAGTCCACCTGCGTCAGGTCGTCCTCGGTGGCAACGGCGGGCAGCGTGTGAAGGCTGTCGACAAAATCGATCTTGCGTTCCACGCCCCACTGAATGGTGGGTGGCAGCGCGGCGGGATCGTCGAAGGCCCCGGCTGCCACCGCCACACCGTCAGGCGCTTCATAGGTGAGCGGGGTTCCGCATTCGGGGCAGAAACCGCGCTTGACGACACTGGAGGACTGGAAGCGTTTCGGCTCTCCCCGGGTCCATTCAAATTCCACGCCGCGCACCGAAACCAGCGGCGCGTAATAGGCCCCGAAAGCCTTCTGGCACATGCGGCAATGGCAGATGGAACTGTCTTTCAGCTCTCCGATGGCGCGAAAACGGATCGCGCCGCACTGGCATCCGCCGGTATATGTCGTCATGGTCGGTCCTCCTTCACCGTTCGGATAATGTGGAGACAGACATTGTCGATGTCTCTGAGGATATCCTCGTTCCAGAAACGGAGGACTGTCCAGCCGAGTTCCTCAAACGTCCGTGTTCTCTGCTGGTCGTAGGCTGCCGCAGCGGCTTCCGCATGTTGAAACCCATCCAATTCGACGATGATCTTATGCGAGGGGCAAGCGAAATCAACGATATATCCGGAGACTGGCAGCTGGCGTCTGAAAGACATGCGGTCAAGGCGGTGAGCGCGGACGGCGTTCCAGAACTTTAGTTCTGCGTCGGTCATGGCCTTTCGCATCTGCCGGGCATGTGACCGATGTTGAGGATTAACCTTGGCGTGGGGCACGGGATGCTCGCGGCTTGATGGGGTGCCGCGAGATTGGAGTATGGCGTGGGTGAAAGCAAGGGCGTGTCGTGGGGCTCGCCCCCCTCTGCCCTGCCGGGCATCTCCCCCTCAAGGGGGGAGATCGATCTGTGGCTCGGCCTTGCCCAACTCGACGCTTAAGAGTGAAGTTGAAGTCGTGCTTCTAGCTGATCTCCCCCCTTGAGGGGGAGATGCCCGGCAGGGCAGAGGGGGGTAAACCGCAAGCCGCAGCAGCAAATTACCGCTTCAACTCCCACGTCGTCGTCCGCTCCCCGGTCTCCTTGTCCTTGCCATCCTTCAGCTGAATGCCCTTCTCGGAAAGCTCGTCACGCAAACGGTCCGCTTCCGCAAAGTTCTTCGCCTTCAGCATTTCCAGCCGCAGCTCAACCAGAGCATTGACGGCGGCAACGATGGCCTCGTCCATTTCCGCCTTCTGCGGTAACACGCCGAGCAGGGCGGCACTTGCCGCAAAGGCGGGCAACCTGGATGGATCGGTATTGGCGGCGTGGGCCAGCGCATGCAGCGCCTGCACGGCGGCAACGGTATTGAGATCGTCGGCAAGCGCTTCGAGCACGGTGTCGTCCGGCGCGGCATCGGAGGCTTCCGCCGCCGGCCACTTGGCGAGCAGGCGTTCGGCCTCTTCCAGACGCTTCACCGAAAAATCGATCGGCTCGCGATAATGCGTCATCAGCATGGCAAGGCGCAGAACCTCGCCCGGCCATTTCCGGCCGCCGAATTTCTCCGTGTGCAGCAATTCGTAGATTGTCACGAAGTTGCCCTCGGACTTCGACATCTTGCGGCCTTCCACCTGCACGAAGCCGTTATGCATCCACACATTGGCCATGACATGCGTGCCGTTGGCGCAGCGTGATTGCGCAATTTCGTTCTCGTGGTGCGGGAAGATGAGGTCGAGCCCGCCGCCGTGAATATCGAAGACTTCACCGAGGTAGCGACCGGCCATGGCCGAGCATTCGATGTGCCAGCCCGGACGGCCACGACCCCAGGGGCTTTCCCAGCCCGGTTCATTATCCGAGGACAGTTTCCACAGCACGAAATCGCCGGGGGTCTTCTTGTGAGCTTCCACCGCCACGCGCGCGCCGGCCTGCTGCTCGTCCAGCGGCCGCTTGGAAAGCTGGCCGTAATCCGCCATCGAGCGGGTGTCGAACAGCACCTCGCCGCCTGCCGTATAGGCATGGCCGCGGGCGATCAGCTTCTCGATGAGGTCGATCATTTCCGCAATGTAGTCGGTGGCGCGCGGCTCGACGGTCGGCGGAAGGCAGCCGAGCGTGGCCACATCCTCATGGAACTGGTCGGCGGTCTTTTTTGTCACCGCATGGATGGCGTCGTTCAGCGGCAGATGCGGATAATCCCGCAGCGCCCGCGCGTTGATCTTGTCATCGAGATCGGTGATGTTGCGGGCATAGGTCACATGGTCTTCGCCAAAGACGTGGCGCAGCAGCCGGTAGAGAACATCGAACACGATGACCGGGCGCGCATTACCGATATGGGCAAAATCATAAACGGTCGGGCCGCAGACATACATGCGCACATTGTCAGCGTCGATCGGCGCAAATTCCGCTTTTTCGCGTGTGAGTGTATTGTGAAATTTCAGGCGCAAGGACATGCGGCAGTTCCCTAAAGGCAGAATATTATCCTGGCCGGAACGTTTATCTTTCTTGACCTTGCGGGAGACGAAAACGATCTGGCCGGTGGCGAACCAGCAAAAAAAATCTCAGCAGCAGGTGCAGATCATCGTTCTCATATCTTGCTTTATGGCGCGGCGGTGCGGCCCGGTCAAGAGCAACCGTGGTGACCAAATCGTCGCTCCGAGCGGAAAATATTCACTCTGGCTGGCGGTAGTCCACGAATTTTCCCTCGCGCACGAGGAAGAGTTTGCCTGTTTCGGTCAGGTCGGGCGAGGCGAGCGGAAGAATGGCCGCAGCCACCTCCGATGGATGCGGCACGGTGGCCGGATCCTCGCCGGGCATGGCCTGGGCGCGCATGGCGGTGCGGGTGGCGCCGGGATTGATGCTGTTGACGCGAAGGGCGCTCTTTTGCGTCTCCGCCGCCCAGGTGCGAGCCAGCGCTTCGACTGCCGCCTTGGAGGTGGAATAGACACCCCAGAAGGGGCGACAGCTATGGGCGGCGCCCGAGGACAGGATGAGTGCGCGGCCGGCATCCGACTTCAGAAGCAGCGGCTCGACCGAGCGGATCAGCCGCCAGGTGGCGGTGACGTTGATGTTCATGACCCTTTCGAAGACTTTCGCCTCGATATGGCCGACCGGCGAGATGACGCCGAGAACGCCTGCATTGGCGACGAGAATATCCAGTTTTCCCCAGCGCTCGAAAATATTCGCGCCCAGCGCATCGATGGCTTTCATGTCGGAGAGATCGAAGGGAACGAGCGTCGCCGTGCCGCCGACGGCCTTGATGGCGTCGTCCAGCTCCTCAAGGCCGCCCACCGTGCGGGCGCAGGCGATGACATGCGCGCCGGCCTTGGCAAGTTCCAGAGCCGTGAAATAGCCGATGCCGCGCGACGCGCCGGTAACGAGAGCGATGCGGCCCTTGAGATTGATGGTCATGGTCTCCCCCGAATTGAATTGCGCTTCCTTCTACGAACCGCCGCTGGCCTTTCGCAAGCGATCATATCGTCGCATGCGCTTGCCTGAACAAAAGGCAAGAAAAAAGCGGCCCCGGAAGCCGGCGGCCGCTTCTGATCTGGAAAATCAGCCGTTGCTGGCCAGCATGGAAATCTTGCTGCCCATGGCCTCGCCGTTCTGGTCGAGAAGGCGGGTGGGATAGTCGCCGGTGAAATAATGGTCCGTGAACTGCGGACGCGCCGGGTTGCGGTTTTCACCGCCAACGGCGCGATAAAGCCCGTCGATCGACAGGAAGGCGAGCGAATCGGCGCCAATGAACTTCGCCATCGCTTCGACATCGGCATATTGGTTGGCAAGCAGCTTGTCGGCGTCAGGCGTGTCGATGCCGTAGAAATCCGGATGGAAGATCATTGGGCTGGCGACGCGGATATGCACTTCCTTGGCGCCGGCCTCGCGGATCATCTGCACGATCTTTACCGAAGTCGTGCCGCGCACGATGGAATCGTCCACCAGCACGACGCGCTTGCCTTCGATCATCGCCCGGTTGGCGGAATGCTTAAGCTTGACGCCGAAAGCGCGGATCTGCTGGGTCGGCTCGATGAAGGTGCGGCCGACATAATGGTTGCGGATGATGCCGTATTCGAAGGGAATACCGCTTTCCTGCGCAAAGCCGAGGGCTGCCGGCGTGCCGCCATCGGGAACCGGAACCACGACATCGGCTTCCAGCGGCGCTTCCTTGGCAAGGTTCATGCCCATGTTCTTGCGCGTCGTATAGACGTTGCGGCCGCCGACGACGGAATCGGGACGGGCGAAATAGACATATTCGAACAGGCAGAGGCGCTCCGGCTGCGGCTTCGACGGCTTGCGCGCATCGATGGTGATCGAACCGTCAGGCTGGATTTCGCAGATGATGACTTCGCCGTTTTCAACATCGCGGACGAATTTCGCACCGATGATATCGAGAGCGCAGGTTTCCGAGCAGAAGATCGGCTTACCATCAAGCTCGCCCATGACCAGCGGGCGGATGCCGATCGGGTCACGCGCGGCAATCAGCTTGGTGCGCGTCATCGCCAGCATCGAATAACCGCCTTCCATCTGCCTGATAGCGTCGATGAAGCGATCAGCGGTGGAAGAGTGGCGCGAGCGGGCGATGAGGTGAAGGACGACTTCGGTATCGGAGGTAGACTGACAGATGGCGCCGGTGGCGATGATCTGGCGGCGCAGCGTCAGGCCGTTGGTGAAATTGCCGTTATGGGCAATGGAAATACCGCCTTCTTCCAGCTCGGCAAACAGCGGCTGCACGTTGCGCATCGCTACTTCACCCGTCGTGGAATAGCGGGTGTGGCCAATCGCGATGGAGCCGGGCAGGCGGGCAAGGGTTGCCGGATCGGTATAATGATCGCCGACGAGACCCATATGGCGTTCCTGATGGAAGCGCTTACCGTCGAAGGAAACGATACCGGCTGCTTCCTGGCCGCGATGCTGAAGCGCATGCAGGCCGAGAGCGGTCAGCGCCGAGGCATCGGCATGGCCGAGAATGCCGAACACGCCGCATTCTTCATGCAGCGTGTCGCCGTCGATCTCTTCCTTGAAAGTGGCCCCAGGGAACGGGGAATGCGAAAGCGGCTCAATCATCCGGCTTGCCCTTGCTCTCTACCGAGAAAAAAAGAAAGACCTCTCCGGTGAGTATTTCCCCCGGTCGGTCCGTCTGTGTCGTGCTTGATATTTAGCACAAATAGCGCGCCTTGCATGCATTGCAAGGCGCGACACTGTGTCAATTATTCGTTGCCGGCGGATTTGTTGCCGGCACATCTTCCGCAGGCGCCTGCGTGGTCGTCGGTTCCTGCGGCTTTCCGAGGATGCGGGCGCGGATCTGCGGCTCGATATCGTCAGGCAGCACCGCCTCCAGCTTGCCCACCAGCCCGTCGAGGAAAGGCTTGGACTTCGCCTGCGTCACCCATTCCGGCTGCGTCTTCACATCCACCAGCCAGTTCCAGAAGGCGACCGCGACGACCAAAAGCAGAATGCCGCGTGCTGCGCCGAACAGGAAACCAAGCGTGCGATCCAGCGCGCCGATGCGGCTGTCGATGATGAAATCGGCAATGCGCGAGGTGATGAAGGAAATCACGATCAGCGAAACGAGGAAGACCACACCAGCCGAACCGGCAATGGCGATCTTGTCGTCATCGGTATAGTTGCGCGCATAGGGCAGCAGGACCGGATAAAGATAATAGGCGGCGGCGACCGAACCGGCCCAGCTCGCGATCGACAGAATCTCGCGGGAAAAACCGCGTACCATCGCAAGAATGGCGGAGAAAAGAACAACGGCGATGACGATGCCGTCGAAAATTGTAATGGGCATATACCAACTCCGGAGGTGCGACGCCTTGTCAGACGCTGCCTTGCCAATTTTGCGATCCTCTTACACCACTGTTTCCCTTGGCGAAAGGATCAATATTCGTCGTCCTCAACCTGTTTGAACCGGTTGCCGGAGCCGGCGATGCGGGCCACGAGGTCCGGAAGGCTTTCGATTTCCGTCCAGCGCCCTTTGCCGCCTTTCGGCAATTCAGCCGAAGCAGAAGGCAGAAGTGCGGCGGAAAAGCCGAGTTTTTCAGCTTCTTTCAATCGCTGGCCCGTATGCGAGACCGGCCGCACCGCGCCCGACAGGCTGATTTCGCCGAAATAGACGCAATCGGCGGGCAGGGCAAGACCGGCAAGCGAGGAAACGAGCGCAGAGGCAATCGCCATATCGGCGGCCGGTTCGGAAATGCGGTAACCGCCGGCGACATTCAGATAGACGTCGTGCTGGCCGAGCTTCACGCCGCAATGGGCCTCCAGCACGGCAAGGATCATGGCGAGCCGCGAACTGTCCCAGCCGACCACGGCGCGGCGCGGCGTGCCGAGCGAGGTGGCGGCGACCAGCGCCTGTACTTCGACCAGGATCGGGCGTGTGCCCTCCATCCCGGCGAAGACGGCTGCGCCGGGCGATTTTTCGTTGCGCTCGCCCAGAAACAGTTCGGAAGGGTTGGAAACCTCGCGCAATCCCTTGTCCGACATTTCGAACACGCCGATCTCATCCGTCGGTCCGAAGCGATTCTTGACGGTGCGCAGGATGCGGTAGTGGTGGCCGCGGTCGCCTTCGAAATAAAGCACGGCATCGACCATGTGCTCCACCACGCGTGGACCGGCAATCTGGCCTTCCTTGGTGACATGGCCGACCAGCACCATGGTCGCTCCCGTCTGCTTGGCAAACCGGATCATCGCCTGCACGCCGGTGCGCACCTGCGTCACCGTGCCGGGGGCGGAATCGGCCGTGTCGCTCCAGAGCGTCTGGATGGAATCGATGATGATGAGATCGGGACGTTTGCCCTCGGAAACCGTCGCCAGAATATCCTCGACATTGGTTTCGGCGGCCAGCAGCACATCCGTCTCGGCCGCACCCAGCCGCTGGGCGCGCAGGCGCACCTGCGCCACAGCTTCTTCGCCCGAGACATAGACGATGCGATGCCCGCGACGCGAAAGGGCGGCGGCCGCCTGCATGAGCAGGGTCGATTTGCCGATGCCGGGATCGCCGCCGATCAACACCGCCGAACCGCGCACGAAACCGCCGCCGGTCGCACGGTCGAGTTCGCTGATGCCGGTCGGAATGCGCGGCGCTTCCTCGATCTCGCCGGAAAGCGAGGTGAGGGTCACAGGCCGACCCTTCTTGGGTGTCTTGCCCGGCCCGGAGCCGATGCCGCCCATCGGGTCTTCCTCGACGATGGTGTTCCATTCGCCGCAGCCTTCGCATTTTCCCGCCCAGCGGGTATGAACCGTGCCGCAGTTCTGGCACACGAATTGGGTCTTGGCTTTGGCCATCTTGTGTCAGTTTTCTTCTTGTTTGAAATGGTCGGCGGAGATGTCTTGATGGTCGTGAAGCACGGGCATGACGGTAAGCTCGCTATCGCTGACACGAAAGAAAATCACGCGCTCCCGGTACGCAATACTGCGAATCCCAACGCCGTATCCGCTTCTTGCAACGCCAGTCAACCAAGTGCCGCCGTCGATTCGATTTTATTGTAGATATCAAGAACGAGGCGATCCGCAGCAAGGGGATTTTCAGTCTCGATATAGGCATGATCATCAACGAGATCGCGCCTCGCCCTGGTGGTCCATACAGGGATCCGAATCTTAATGATCGATCCCCGTTTTTTGTTGCGCAGCAACGCGTTTGATATCGCTCAGAAAGTCGTCCTGGGAGGCATAACGGTGAACCCGTCCGGCTTCTGCATCATCAATGCCCTCCTGAATCAGCAATTTAAGGGCGGCTCTCTTGCCTTCGTCACTACTCAGAAATTGCAGGCTCGCATGAATAACGGCGTCCGCATCGCTGTAGATGCCCGCGGCCACCTGTTCTTCGATGAACTTCTCGTCCTGCTCGCTCAAATGGATTTCGGGCATTTCGATCTCCTTTTGTTCTCTTCTAGCACAGGTCGCCGCCGCTTTCCAAGGGCTAAAGGCGCGGCTCAGTCGTCGGCCATCAGATATTGCCGCTCGTAACGCAGGCCAAGCCCCGTCAGCATCTCGTATCCGATGGTGCCGGCCGCCCGTGCGGTCTCGTCTACCGGCACATTGGGGCCGAAAAGCTCGATGTAATCGCCGGCGCGGATGGCATTGGCCGGAACATCCGTCACATCGAAAATGGTGAGGTCCATGGTCACGCGGCCAGCTACCGGCACCTTGTGGCCGTTGACCACGCCATAGGCGCCGCCATGGCCCATTTCGCGCAGCGGAATGCCGGAGCCGGAAAGCGAACGCTGATATCCATCCGCATAACCGACGGATGCGATGGCGAGGCGGCTTGCCCGTTTCAGCAAGAAGGTGCCGCCATAACTCACGGTCTGGCCTTCGCCCGCTTCGCGAATCTGGATGATCCGCGCTTCGGCGATGGCGACGGGCCGCATCGGGTTTGCCATGCCGTTGACCGCTTCGCCGCCATAAAGGGCGATGCCGGGGCGGGTGAGGTCGAAATGATAGTCGGGACCGAGGAAGATACCGGCGGAAGCCGAGAGACTTGATTCAATACCTTCGAAGGCGTCGCTAACCCTGCGGAATGATTCGAGCTGGACTTTGTTCATCGGCGAGGAGGGGGTGTCGCCACAGGCGAGGTGCGACAGCACCAGAACCGGGTCGAAACTCGCCGGCCTTGTCACGTCGTCGGCCAGAAACAAGGCGTCGTCGAGCGGCAGTCCGAGACGGTTGAAGCCGGTATCCACATGCAGTGCGCAGGGGTGGTCACCACGCTCGGCAACCGTCGCCATCCAGAAGGAAAGTTGCTCCTCGGAGGCCAGAACCGGCACCAGGTCATTGTCGAAGACCTGGCGTTCCTGACCCTGCCATATGCCCGATAGTACGAAGATACGTGCCTCCGGGGCATAGGAACGCAGGGTCGCACCCTCGGCCACAGTCGCCACGAAGAAATCGCGGGCGCCGGCGTGGTAAAGCGTTGCGCCGCAATCCTCGATGCCGAGACCATAGGCATCGGCCTTGACGACAGCCGCCGTCCGCGCCTTGCCGGAACGCTTTTTCATGTCCCGCCAATTATCGGCGAGAGCGCCGAGATCGACGGTCAGCCTCAGCGGCGCGTGCTCGAAAGCATCGGTTTCGTTTTCGGGAAAGCTATCTTCGAAGTCGTCTGTCATGCCATGCGTCCGGTTGATCTTGAACCGGTTGGGACCCTAGCACTTTTGTTCAAGACGGTAAGGACGGAATGCTCTAAACTTCGCTCATGCACAATGTTTCGCAGGAACAGGCCCTCGATTTCATGCCCGTCGCCACGACGGAAACCACGCGTTTCTGGCGTGACCGGCGTTTTGGCGGCATGGAGTGCCTGAGCGCGACTTTTCTCACCCACGAATATTCGCCGCACGCGCATGACACGTTTTCCATAGGCGCGATCGAAAGCGGCTCGCAGATTTCCACCATCCAGGGCACCACCGAACAGACGGGGCCGGGGCATCTTTATCTCATCAATCCGGATGAGATTCACGATGGCGCACCGGGCGGCGGTGGTTATCGTTACCGGATGATCTATCCCGATACGGAACTGCTGCGCGACATCATCGAAGATGTGACGGGCAGGGTTTTCCACGGCACACCATCCTTCCCAAGATTCCTGCCGCGCGATCCGCAGATGGCGGCCGCCTTTCAGATGGCGCACCGGCGGCTGGAGGAGAAATCCGGCGCTCTTGAGGCGGATGAGGGCATGTTCTCTGTTCTGGCGGCCTTGTTCGGCAAGCACGGCAGCGCCATCCTTCTGCCGGTCGAGACCCGCGAGAAAACGGCGGTTTACACCGCCCGCGACTATCTTTCCGACAATTACGAGACCGATATCGGCCTTGAGGAACTCGCCTCCATCGCAGGCCTCAGCCGCGCCCATCTCATCCGCGCATTCCGGAAAGAGTTTCACATCACCCCGCATGCCTATCTGACGGATGTGCGCATCCGCAGGGCGCGTCGGCTTTTGCGCGCTGGTGAGATGCCGGCCGAGGTTGCGGCGCTGTGCGGTTTTGCCGATCAGGCGCATTTCACCCGGCATTTCAAGGCCCGCACCGGCGTCACGCCGGGGCAGTTTCGGGTCGCTTGAGTTTAAAGTGTTTCCAGGAAAAGCGGAGCCCGGTTTTCCGTTCGGAAATGCGACAAAACAAAAAGCGGAGTTTCAGCAGAAAACTGCATAACGTCACTTTCGTTCAAGACCGCAGGATGTCGCAAGCGTAATCCCTCTCTTTCGAAAGGGAGAATGCGATGTCCATATCGGGAAGAAGCGGCGAGTTCGGCGCGGGATTGAGGGCGGCTGCCCCATTGCTGGTCGCCATGGTGCCGATCGGCGTGGTGTTCGGTGCGGTCGCTATCGGCAAGGGCTTGTCGCCGCTCGAAGCTTCGCTGATGTCGCTGCTGGTCTTTGCCGGCGGCTCGCAATTCGTTGCGATGGATTTATGGACCCATCCGGCAAGCTGGAGCGCACTTGGTTTTGCGGCGCTGCTGGTCAATCTGCGCCATGTGCTGATGAGCGCTTCCATCGCCGGCAAGCTGGATGATTTCAGGGGCTGGCGGAAATATGCGGCAATGCTGGTGCTGACGGATGAATCCTGGGCGCTGTCGGAGTTCCGCGTCATTGCTGGCCGATTGACGGCGGGTTTCTTCACTGGAGCTGCATTGTCAATCTATCTCGTCTGGAACCTCGCAACCCTTGCCGGCGCGCTGCTGGGTTCGGTCATGGGGGACATGTCGGCCATCGGTCTGGATTTCGCCTTTCCGGCTGTCTTCATCGTGCTGCTCATGGGTTTCTGGAAGGGCAGGGAAACCGGCTTTGTGCTTCTGGCAAGTGCCTCCGCGGCCTGTCTCACCCATGCGTTCGTTCCTGGTGCCTGGTATATCGCCGCCGGCGCGCTGGCGGGACTTGCCGTTGCCGCCTTCGGTCATGAGGAAGCGGCGGAGCAGCCGGCATGACGCTCGATCCGAACACGTTGCTGACAATACTCGCCATGATGGCGGCAACCGTCGCCACGCGTCTTGGCGGCCTGCTGCTGGTCAGCCATTTTACCCTGACGCCGCGTCTTAAAAAGGCGCTCGGCGTGGTGCCTCCCGCCGTCCTGATGGCCGTGGTCACCCCGACGGCGCTTGCGAGCGGGCTGGCGGAAACCATTGCCTGCGCGCTAACCGCCATCGCGGCGCTGCGCCTCAGCCTCCTGCCAGCCGCCGCGCTTGGTGTTGCGGCCGTGGCGCTGCTGCGCGGAATCGGATTGTGAGACAATGCCGTCAACCCGTTGAAAATATTCCTCCCTCGGGAACGGAGCGCGCGGGATGGTGCGCAAACCTGCTCCACGCGGAATATTGAATGTGAACGGACGACCATAGCCCAGGCTTGAGCGAAGGCTTCCAAGCCGTTATCCAATGCCTGCCGTATCTTTCATGCAGCGCCGGGCGGGAGAGAGTGATGACGGGCAATCGTGAAGTTGCATTCGGACCGCTTTCCCGGATCTATTCCGAGGACCTGAAGACGTCATGGCCGTCTATCACTTTCTTGCTGCTGACGATCCTGCTCGGGTCTGTTCTCGCAACCGCCGGGCCCTATGTGTTTTCCCGTTTGATCGACGATCTGCCGGACGCGCCGCTGCAATGGATGCTCGGTTTTTCGCTCTATGCGGGCCTGACGGCGCTGGCGACGGGTATCCAGCGCTCCACGCAATATATGTCGGTGATCCATTCGGAGCGGCTGGAATATGTCGCGACAACGCGCTTCTTCGAGCGCATCGTCCATAAACATCCGTCGTTCTTCAACGATCACAATCCGGCGGAAATTCAGGCCGCGCAGACACGGGGCGCTTCGGCCGCCTCGGCGATCATGCAGATTGGCCTTATTTATTTCGTGCCGGGCATCGCCACGTTCCTGTTCAGCACCCTGTTGCTGGGAACGGTCCTCAGTGCGGATCTGGTCGCCATCGTCATTGTATATGGCGCGGCCTTCATCGCGCTTACGCCCGCCTCGAACCGCCTGACCACGCCGTTTCTGGAAAAGGCCATCGAAGCCGGGCAGGAGAATGCCGGTTTTGTCGGAAACGCCATCGGCATGATCGAGCCTTTGCGGCATACCGGCAGCACGGCATGGATGAAGCGTCGTTTTGCGGATAATGCGGGCTCGATCTATCATAACTGGCGGCTTTATTCCCTGCGCCGGATCGGCTTCGTCTTCACCATCTCGCTCGCACTCGCCATGCAGATGGTCATCGGCTTTTATCTGCTGTTGCCGCGTTACGAGGCGGGAGCCCTGTCGATAGGCGATATCGTTCTCTTCAACACCCTTCTGCTTCAGCTCAACATGCCTTTTGAACTGATCGGGCAATCGATCAGCGAGGCGGTCCGTTCCTTCGCCCATTTCGCGCCCTATGCCCGCATGTGGAATGCGCCGGAAGAGGAGGAACCGCCCGATGCCAACCCGCTGCGGCTATCGGGCAAAGCGATAGAATTCGACGATGTGGGTTTTCGCTACGAAAACGGTCGCGGCGTCGAAGGCGTTTCTTTCACCGCAGCGCCGGGGCGTCTGACCTTCATCACCGGCGAGACCGGTTCCGGCAAATCGACACTCTTCCGGCTCCTGCAGAAAACCATCGCGCCGCAATCGGGTCGCATCAGCGTCGATGGCACCGATCTGACTACAATCGGCCGCGACGACTGGTTTGCCGTTGCCGGCATCGTTCCGCAGGAGGTGCAGTTGCTGAATGACACGCTGCGCAGCAATGTCGTGCTCGGGCGGGTGCTGGATGAGGAAAAACTGCGCCGCTCGGCCGAGCGCGCCGCCATTCTTGACCGGATAGAGGCGATGCCGGAGGGTTTCGACACAATTGTCGGTGAAAGGGGCCTTAAGCTTTCCGGCGGCGAGCGCCAGCGGGTTGCGATTGCCCGTGCGCTTTATGGCGAACCATCCATCCTGTTGCTCGATGAGGCAAGCTCGGCTCTGGACGAGGAGACGGAGCGGGAAATCATGGACCAGTTAAGACGGGTCGACAGCGATATCACCATCATCGCCATTACCCACCGCCAGAGCAGCATCCGCGCCGGAGATCAGGTCATCGCCTTGCCGAGCGGGGCAATCAATGAATCGGACTCTGAGGCGTCAGTCCCAAGCCATTGAAAAGATTCCGCCCCATCCTGAAACAGGACGGGGCGGGGTTTTATCGATGGCCGGCGTGGCTACGCCTCAATGTTCTTCGTACTGGCTGAAGCTCGGATCGGCCAGATCCGTAAAGCGGGTGAACTCGGACTGGAAGGCGAGCTTCACCGTGCCGGTCGGTCCGTGACGCTGCTTGGCGATGATGACGTCGGCCGTGCCTTTCACCTTGTCGAACAGGGCTTCCCATTCAGTATATTTGGGATCGGAAATATCGCGCGGCTCCATGTTCTTGACGTAATATTCCTCGCGGAACACGAACAGCACCACGTCGGCGTCCTGCTCGATGGAGCCGGATTCACGAAGGTCGGAAAGCTGCGGGCGCTTGTCTTCGCGGCTTTCCACCGCACGGGAGAGCTGTGACAGCGCTATGATCGGAACATTGAGTTCTTTGCCCAGCGCCTTGAGGCCCGTGGTGATCTGGGTGATTTCCTGCACGCGGTTTTCGCCGCTCTTGCCGGAGCCGGTCATCAGCTGAACGTAGTCGACCACGAGAACATCGAGGCCGCGCTGGCGCTTCAGGCGGCGGGCGCGGGCGGAAAGCTGGGCGATCGAGATGCCACCGGTCTGGTCGATGTAAAGCGGCACCTTCTGCATCATCTGGGAGCAGGCGACGAGCTTTTCGAAATCGGCCTCGGTAATGTCACCGCGGCGGATTTTCGAGGAGGACACTTCGGTCTGCTCGGAAATGATACGGGTCGCCAGCTGTTCGGACGACATTTCGAGCGAGTAGAAACCGACGACGCCGCCGTTCTTGGCCTTGTACGACCCGTCCGGCTGCACTTCCTGCTCGTAAGATGCGGCGATATTGTAGGCGATGTTGGTCGCAAGCGAGGTCTTGCCCATACCCGGACGACCCGCAAGCACGATAAGGTCGGAACGCTGCAACCCGCCCATGCGGGCGTCGAGCGAATGAATGCCGGTGGAAATGCCCGAGAGATTGCCGTCGCGCTCGAAGGCCGCCCCCGCCATATCGATCGCCAGCGCCACGGCATCGTTGAACGACTGGAACCCGCCATCGTAACGGCCGGTTTCCGCCAGTTCGAACAGGCGGCGTTCGGTATCTTCGATCTGCGCCTGCGGCGGCATGTCGAGCGGGGCGTCGTAGGCGATGTTGACGACATCCTCGCCGATCTGGATCAGCGCACGGCGCAGCGCCAGATCATAGATCGCCCGGCCGTAATCTTCCGCGTTGATGATCGATACGGCTTCCGCCGCCAGACGTGCGAGGTACTGCGCCACGGTCAGATCGCCGATCTTGTCGTCGGCGGGCAGGAAGGTCTTGATCGTCACCGGATTGGCGGTCTTGCCCATGCGGATGATATCGCCCGCCACCTCGAAGATCTTTCGGTGCAGCGGCTCGTAAAGATGCACCGGCTTCAGGAAGTCCGACACGCGGTAATAGGCGTCGTTATTGACGAGGATGGCGCCGAGCAGCGCCTGTTCAGCCTCGATGTTGTTCGGCGCCTCGCGGTAATGCGGTTCCGCCGGCTGCGCGGGGGTGATCTTTCTCACAGCGTCGTTCATGGTTTGCGCGATCTCCCTTTGCCTTTGTCCTTAAACCTCGGGTTTGGCTTTCTGGGGCATGGCAGTCAATGATATTGTTGCAACACTCTATGGCAGGCTGACGTCCGCTCTACGAAGCTTGATCACATCTTCAGTTGTCCCCAGCAATCCACAGGCGGGTGGGGGACAAGGCGCCGGGTTCTTCCGGCAAGGTGATTCGCTGCCATGAGTTTATCGCATGGCAGACCCGGCGTGAAAGAAACTTGAAAATCGTCAGTCTAACGAATAAATAGGCAGAAAATAAGTAGTGTGCTAATTATAAGGCTTGCTGACATGTCTCGCGAGACCGACAAGGAACAGCTTCTCGATGAAGTCTCCGCTTTCACCCGGAAACTGCGCGCGTTTTTCGACGCGCGGGTGGGGGAGAGCGGGCTGACGCTTGCGCGGGCGCGAGCGCTTTTTGCGCTCTCGCGGCGTGGGCCGCTGACGCAGACCGAGCTTGCCGAGGAAATGGAAATCGAAACGCCGACGCTGGTGCGGGTGCTCGATGGCATGGAGAAACAGAACCTCATCGAGCGCCGTTCCGACGAAAACGACCGTCGCGCCAAACGCATACACATGACGCTGGAGGGCGAGAAGACCTCCGAAACGGTGCAGGCGATGGCAAAGTCGCTGCGCTCCGAGATTGCCGCCGACATTTCCTCGCAGGAACTGGCAATGGCGCTTGATGTCATGCGCCGGCTTTCCGCCAACCTGCAAAATCTTGCGGCCGGGAGGGTGCAATCGTGAGCACCCTCGTACCGCAAACCGCTGACAAGGCCGCGTCCCAGGATACCGAAGGAACCGCCAAATCCGCTGACCTTCCGGAAGAGGCCGTGACGCCGATGAGCGCTTCGGCTACGGGCGAAACCGTGCAGGAGCCTGCCGCTGCCGCCGCGCCGCAGCCGGTTGAGCGGCCGCTCTGGCTGCGGCTGTGCTTCATTTTTGCGGGCCTCTCCTTCTTCATCACGCAAGGCCTGGGCATGAACCTCGTCATGGCCAATATCTACCAGCTGCAGGGCGAGTTTTCCGCCACGGTGGCTGAGGTCGCGTGGCTTTCCGCCGCCTATATGGCGCCTTACGCCACGTTTTCCATCGCGCTGTTCAAGGTCCGGGCGCAATATGGCCTGCGACCCTTTGCCGAAGTCTCGATTATCGTGTTTGTCGTTGCTTCCTGCCTCAACCTGTTCGTGACCGACCTGCATTCGGCAATCGTCATCCGTTTTGTCAGCGGCATGGCCGCCGCGCCGATCTCGTCGCTCGGCTTTCTCTATATTCTGGAGGCCTTCCCGCCTGCGCGGAAATTCTCGCTCGGTTTCAGCATAGCGCTGACCGGCACGTTGCTGTCGGCGCCGCTCGCGCGCATCGTCTCGCCATCCCTCTTGGAAATCGACGGTTGGAATGCGCTCTATTCCATGGAAGTGGGATTCGCGCTGATCGCTTTCGCCATGATCTATGTGCTGAAAGTCACGCCGCCGCCGCGCGCGAAAGTCATCGAGCGCATGGATATTCTGAGCTATCTTCTGTTTGCGGGCGGTCTCGGTTGCCTTGCGGTCATGCTGACCCTCGGCCGGTTCTACTGGTGGTTCGAGACATGGTGGCTGGGCGTCCTTCTGGCGACGTCGATCGCACTTCTGACGCTGATGGCCTTCATCGAATTGCCACGCAAGAATCCGCTGCTCGACCTGCGCTGGATTTTCTCGAAAACCAACCTGCACATCATTGCGGTCCTGCTTGTCTACCGTGCGGTTTCCTCCGAGCAATCCTCAACGGCGGTCAGCTTTTACCAGCAGCTTGGCCTGTTGAACGAACAGACGACGACGCTTTATGCGCTGGTGCTTTTGGCGACCGTTCTCGGTGGTGCGGCCTGCGCCTGGCTGATGCTGACGAAATACGTCGATACCGCCCATGTGATTGCGCTGGCGCTGATCGCCGCCGGTTCGTTCATGGATAGCCAGTCCAACAACCTGACACGGCCGGGTGAGATGTATCTCAGCCAGATGATGATCGCCTTTGGTGCAGCCATGTTCCTGCCACCCGTCATGGCCAAGGGTTTCGCCGCAGCCCTTGCCCGGGGTGCGCCCTATCTGGTGAATTTCATTACCATCTTCCTGTTCACGCAGATCACGGGTTCGATGCTGATGACCGGCCTGCTCGGCAGTTTCGTAACGCTGCGGGAGAAGTTCCACTCCAATATTCTGGTGGAAAATATCCTGCTCACCAATCCCGTGGTCGCCCAGCGTGTCTCACAGCTTTCCGGCGCCTACAGCCACGTCATCACCGATCCGGCATTGCTGAAGGCAGAGGGGCTGTCGCTGCTTGGCCAGCAGGTCAGCAGGGAAGCCTATGTGCTTGCTTATAATGACACGTTCCTGCTGATTTCAGTCGTTTCCGCGCTGGCGCTGGCCGCGCTTTTGATCCACCTTGCATGGCTGCGCATCCGTCCTTTCCTTTTCCGGGAAGACATCGATGCCGCACCGGCACCACAGTCTTGAACATTCCAAGAGTGACAAAATGCTGAAGAAGTTTTTTACCCCCGTTTCCATTCTCGTGCTGCTCGGCGGTCTCGCCGGCGTGGCGCTGGTGCTTTACGCCTGGCGGCTGCCGCCGTTCCTTTCCACCGTCGAAATGACCGACAACGCCTTCGTGCGGGGTTATGTCACGACGATGAGCCCGCAGGTGAGCGGTTATGTCGTGGACGTGCCGGTGAAGGATTATCAGGAGGTCAGCCAGGGCGCGCTGCTCGCGAAGATCGATGACCGCATCTACCGCCAGAAGCAGGCGCAGGCGGAAGCAACGCTCGATACCCACAAGGCCGCACTCGACAATTCCCGCCAGCAGGAAAATGCCGCCAACGCCAATATCCGCTCCAGTGAAGCGGCGGTCGACAGCGCCGAGGCGTCGCTCAAACAGGCTCAGCTCGCCTCCGACCGACAGGATAATCTGATCAAGAGCGGCGTCGGAACCTCCAGCCTGCAGGAGGAAGCCCATGCCGCGCTTGAAAAGGCGCGGGCCTCGCTCTCGCAGGCCAAGGCGGCGCTTGAGGTTTCCCGGCAGGATCTGCAGACCATCATCGTCAACCGCAGCTCGCTGCAGGCGGCCGTCGCCAATGCAGAGGCCGCCGTCGAGCTCGCCCGGATCGATCTCGCCAATACCGAAATCCACGCTCCCGTGGATGGCAGGCTCGGCGAAGTCGGCGTGCGCACCGGCCAATATGTCACCGCCGGAACACAATTGATGGCCGTCGTGCCGCACGATGTCTGGGTCATCGCCAATTTCAAGGAAACCCAGCTTGCCGGCATGCAGGTGGGCCAGCCCGTAACGATCTCCGTGGATGCCCTGCATCGCCGCAAGCTGACCGGCCATGTGGAACGGTTTTCGCCCGCGACGGGTTCGGAATTCGCCGTCATCAAGCCTGACAATGCGACGGGTAATTTCGTGAAGATCGCCCAGCGCCTCGGCGTACGGATCGCGATCGATGCTGATCAGCCGCTGGCGGCGGAGCTTTCGCCGGGCATGTCGGTGGTGGTGCATGTGGATAAG
Organism: Agrobacterium sp. 719_389; assembly: GCF_900188475.1. Taxonomy (NCBI): domain Bacteria; kingdom Pseudomonadati; phylum Pseudomonadota; class Alphaproteobacteria; order Hyphomicrobiales; family Rhizobiaceae; genus Agrobacterium; species Agrobacterium sp. 719_389. Next base: position 132,029 of record NZ_FYEM01000009.1, on the reverse strand, counting down.
AGCAAAGCGCCTGAGGGGGCGGAGACGGCGGCGAAGTAGTTGGGCGGTGGAGTTTGCCGAGAGGCACCCCCTCTGTCCTGCCGGACATCTCCCCCTCAAGGGGGGAGATCGACTCGCGGGCGGGTTTCGTCCATCTCAACGTTTGCGAATGAAGTGGCGGTAGCGCTTCCTGCCGATCTCCCCCCTTGAGGGGGAGATGCCCGGCAGGGCAGAGGGGGGTATTCCTCCGCGAATTCAACCCAACAAAAAACCCCGGATGTCGCCATCCGGGGTTTTCTTATGGCCGCAAGGCCAAAATATTATTCGTCGTCGCCGTCGCGATCAGCTTCCGGATCGAAGAAGTCTTCCGGACGCAGTGCGTCTTCGTCAACGCCGTAGATGGCGTCAGCGGAGGTGAGGCTTTCGCCCTTGGCCTGACGCTCTGCTTCTTCAGCCGAACGGGCAACGTTCAGCTCAACCTGCAGCTCGACTTCTGCATGCAGGTGCAGGGTGACGTTGTGCAGACCGATGGTCTTGATCGGCGTGTTCAGTTCAACCTGGTTGCGGCCGATGTTGAAGCCTTCGGCAGCCAGGATTTCAACGACGTCGCGAGCAGCGACAGAGCCGTAGAGCTGGCCGGTTTCGCCAGCCGAACGGACGACGATGAAGGACTTGCCTTCAAGTGCTTCGGCAACCTTCTGGGCTTCCGACTTGCGCTCGAGGTTACGGGCTTCGAGCGTTGCGCGCTCGGTTTCGAAACGTGCCTTGTTGGTGGCGTTGGCGCGCAGCGCCTTGCCCTGCGGCAGCAGGAAGTTACGGGCGTAGCCGTCGCGAACCTTGACGGTTTCGCCCATCTGGCCGAGCTTGTTGATGCGTTCGAGAAGAATGACGTCCATCTTCTTGATCCTTTCTATGGTTTGGTTTCGTTCGAATTGTCGGTTTTCCGCGCCGGTGTAAGAGAGATCGTGCTGCGCACGTCGCTCAGGCCGAACACGAGAATGATGAACAGCGGAAAGACAAAGACCGCCGAGAGATATGCGAGAATGAGAACCGGCAGCCGCCAGTCCTTGCCGCGGGCGCGCTTGTGCAACGAGGCGTAACCCGCCATCAGGAAGCCCGCACCGAAGGTGCCGCAGATAACTGCGCCGACCATGGCCGCAACGCCGCCGAGGAAGATGGCGACGATGCCGGCGAGGAAGATGAAGATGGCGTTGCGGTGCATGCGCAGCGCCGAAGCGATGTCCTCGCGCGGGCGCAGACCCTTGCCGAAAGTGCCGACCACTCGCGTCGCGAAATAATAGGCGGCAAACAGCAGGATGACCCAGAGACCGCCCTGAACGATCGGCAGCATCAGCACCAACAGGGTCTTTGTCTGCGCCAGCGCCTCGACATTGGGCTCGAACAGGGGTTCGCGGCTCTGAACCGAGGTCATCATCACATCGACCATGCGCGCGACGAGATCGGGACCGTAACCGATCATCCAGCCGAGAATGACGACGGCGACGGAAACCAGAATGCACAGATGCAGGACGATGCCGGAAAGCGGATACCAGGCAAGCAGATCATCCGGGCCGCCGAGTTCGGAGGCCGGGCGCGCCAGATTGGCGAGATGCGAAAGCCAGCCGGCCGGGATCAGCGTGAAGATTGCGATGGTCAGCGCAAAAAGCGGCGACATGACCAGCGCGCCGATGAGCGCCGTGGTGATGATCGCGATAATGGCGGCGCGGTTGCCCCAGCCCATGCCGGCGATGAAGATCGGCATGGCGGAACCGGCATAAAGCAGGAAGGACAGAGACGACTGCGCCGTTGCGCCAAGCGTCAGAAACGCGGCGCATATGCCGGCGAGAACGCCGGAGATCAGCACTGTCTGGTTCAACTTCTGCACTTCGCTGTCCTGCTGAAACTTAAGCAGTTAGAGGATCGCTCCTGAGAGCCTCATCCCCAACATGGGTTTTTTAGAGTATCGATCCGCGCCCAACGCGGAAGGACTATAATTTTCGACCCGCTGATCAAGAATCAGCTGATCGAGAAAAGCGAGGCCGCGATAAACCGCAGCCTCGCTTCAATTCATTACGCTACAACGTAGGGCAGCAGGCCGAGGAAGCGGGCGCGCTTGATCGCCTGGGCGAGTTCGCGCTGCTTCTTCTGGGAAACGGCCGTGATGCGGGACGGAACGATCTTGCCGCGCTCGGAAATGTAGCGCTGCAGGAGACGAACGTCCTTGTAGTCGATCTTCGGAGCGTTGGCGCCGGAGAAGGGGCACGTCTTGCGACGGCGGTGGAACGGGCGGCGTGCCTGGGAAGAGGATGCGTCAGCCATTGGTCAAAACTCCTTATGCACGGTCTTCGCGCGGACGGCGCGGACGGTCTTCACGGGGACCACGATCTTCACGCGGGCCACGGTCCGGACGGTCGCCATCGCGGCGCGGACGGTCGTCACGGTCGCGCTTCTGCATCATCGCGGACGGGCCTTCTTCGTGGGCTTCGACGGCGATGGTCATGTAGCGAAGAACGTCTTCGTTGATGCGCATCTGGCGCTCGACTTCATGGATGGCGGCCGCCGGAGCGTCGATGTCCATGAGAGCGTAGTGAGCCTTGCGGTTCTTCTTGATGCGGTAGGTGAGGGACTTCAGACCCCAGTTCTCGATGCGTCCGACTTTACCGCCGAACGATTCGATAACGCCCTTGTACTGCTCGACAAGTGCGTCGACCTGCTGGGCAGAAATATCCTGCCGGGCAAGGAAGATGTGTTCGTAAAGAGCCATTTAAGCTTTGCCTTTCTTGCGTTTCGTCCTTCACCCGGCAACGGCGCTAAGCCTCAACGACTGCTCCTGAAAAGGCTTGAAGGCCTTAAAGCAAGAAAAGCGTTGTTCGAGACGGTCGAGAGCGGAGACACGGGAGGCCGGAAAAACCTTATGGTTCCTGCTGTTCCGTTGCCGGAACCAGCCCTCCGTTCAGCCACCAGCCAATTGGACCGGGTGTTGTGAACAGCGCGCTTATACGGATTTTTCGCATTTTGGCAATGGGTTTGTCAGTGAAGCGCGTTTTTCTTCAAAACGACGAACCATTTATGCGTGGTATCGGCGATATGGCCGCTTTCGGTGAGCGGTATCGTTTTCTTCGTGACCGAGTCGAGAACGTTGAAACCAATGACGTCGATTTCTCCCGGTCGTCTGGCGACGACAATATCGGTATGCGACTTGTAAGTCCCGACTTTGTCATAGTAACCCTGGGCCTGCTGGAAGCTCACTTTTTCGTAAGTATAGCCGACGATATCGCCCACATCCGGTGTCGCGCCGGGCTCTTTAAGACGATACCCGTGATAAAGGGTGTTTGTCGCATTTTGCTGGCGCGCCTTTATGAAATGGCGGATCCACACGGAATGCGCTTGCGCGAAGGGGAACTCTTTCTTGCTGAACTGCGCGGCATGGAAGACATATGAAATTCCGACGGCAGACCAGAAATACTCGTCATTCATGATCTCGTCTTCAGTCGGTGCTCCGCCGCCTACAGCATTGTAGTTCTTGATGACGTGTTTCGCAAATACGGGGTCGTCATCCTTGTGCTGGATGTTCTTGGCGCCAGTAGAAAGGTTCCATGTGGACTTGCCCCAATGGTTCCACTCATTGCCAGCTACGTTGAGAATATCTGCGACCGTCTTCGCCATACAATTCTCCCAAATTATAATATGTTTTTGTCGTTGAAAAATATCTCTTTAATTCTAAATTATCATCTGAAGTTCACCGGCGTATATGAAAATATACGCCGGTGAAAACAATAATACAGAATTTAATCAGTATTGAAAGACGGTTTGTTTGATTTTTGTTTGACGATAGTTCAGATCGCCATCGGATATTGCCGATGGATCGCGGCAATACCCGTCAGCACCTCTTCCGACAGCGCCACATCCGCCGCTGCAATATCCACCTTCAATTGCTCCATCGTCGTCGCGCCGATGATTGCCGAGGCCATGAAGGGGCGTGTCAGGCAGAAGGCGATGGCGAGCTGGGCCGGGTCGATCCCATGCTCGGCGGCAAGCTCCAGATAGGCCTTGACCGGCGCTTCCTGCAGCGGCTGCAACCGGCCGCCGAGATCCCTGTTGATGGAAGCGCGTGATCCCGCCGGGCGCGCGCCGTTCTGGTATTTGCCGGTCAGCAGACCAGCCGCCAGCGGTGAATAGGCGAGCAGGCCGACATCTTCGTGATGGGCGACTTCCGCCATGTCGAGATCGAAGCTGCGGTACAGCAGGTTATATTCGTTCTGAATGGTGGCGACGCGCGGCAGGCCCTTTGCTTCCGCGATGTCGATGTATTTCTGCGTACCCCAGGCGCTTTCGTTGGAGAGGCCAATGGCGCGGATCTTGCCGGCCTTCACCAGTTCGCCGAGCGTCTCCAGCTTTTCGGTGATTTCGGCAAGCGTGCGCTGCTTGTCCTGACCGGAGGCGTCGAAGCCCCATGCGCCACGGAAATGGTAGGTGCCGCGATTCGGCCAGTGAACCTGGTAGAGGTCGATATAGTCGGTCTTCAGCCGCTTGAGGCTGGTATCCACCGCCTCGCGGATGGCGGCGGCGTCGATATCGCGACCGCCGCGAATGTAATCGCGCCCGGAGCCGGCGACTTTAGTGGCGAGCACGACCTGATCGCGCCTGCCGGTCTTTTCGAACCAGCTGCCGATATACTCCTCGGTCCGGCCCTGTGTTTCGGCGGAAACGGGGGTGGTGGGATAAAGCTCGGCCGTATCGAAGAAATTGACGCCGTTTTCGATGGCGTAGTCCATCTGCTGATGGGCTTCTGCTTCGGTGTTCTGCGTGCCCCACGTCATGGTGCCGAGGCAGATTTCGGACACGGAGATACCCGTGCGTCCCAGTAGATTCTGTTTCATGGAGAGGTCCCGGTGCTTTGGCGAGTTTTGGAAGGTGGGGTGAAAGTAATGGGGATTTGCCGCAGTGCAAGAAAAAATATGATGAAAAGAAAGGGGAAAACAGGTCGGCAAAACCCCTGGCAAAGGCCTGCCATAGGGCTTCAAGCCTTGACTTCGCTGGCGGGAATGTGAATGGAAGTCCGAAAGAATAAAGGCAAGGCCAGACAAGAAGGACGACATCCCATGGGTATTGCATTCACATTTCCCGGTCAGGGAAGCCAGGCCGTCGGCATGGGCAAGGAGCTGGCGGACACCTATCCGGAAGCACGCGCCGTGTTTCAGGAGGTCGATGAGGCGCTCGACCAGAAGCTCTCCGACATCATGTGGAATGGCCCGGAAGAGACGCTGACGCTGACGGCCAATGCCCAGCCGGCGCTGATGGCCGTGTCCATGGCGGTCATGCGCATTCTCGAAGCGCGCGGCTTCAAACTGTCCGATACGGTTTCTTATGTAGCCGGCCATTCGCTCGGCGAATATTCGGCGCTCTGTGCGGCCGGCACCTTCTCGATTGCCGATACCGCCCGTCTTCTGCGCATCCGCGGCAATGCCATGCAGGCCGCCGTGCCGGTCGGCGAGGGTGCGATGGCTGCGATCATCGGGCTGGAGCACGACGCGGTGTCCGCCATCTGCGAGGAAGCCGGAATCCTCGGCGTCTGCCAGATCGCCAATGACAATGGCGGCGGCCAGCTGGTTATCTCAGGCGGTAAGGCTGCCGTGGAAAAGGCGGCGGCGATCGCGTCCGAAAAAGGCGCAAAGCGCGCCATCATGCTGCCGGTCTCGGCCCCCTTCCACTCCGCGCTGATGGCTCCGGCGGCGGAAGCCATGCGCGAGGCGCTGGCCAAGGTCGAAAAACACAACCCGGTCGTGCCCGTTGTCGCCAATGTGCGCGCCGCACCCGTTTCCGACGCCAGTGAGATCGCGGCTTTGCTGGTCGAGCAGGTGACCGGACAGGTGCGCTGGCGCGAGACGGTTGAGTGGTTCGCCGCCAACAATGTCACGCAGCTGTACGAGATCGGTTCCGGCAAGGTGCTGACGGGCCTTGCCCGCCGCATCGACAAGACGGTGAACGGCGTTGCCGTCAACGGCGCGGCCGATATCGACCAGCTTCTTGCTACTCTTATCGGCTGAGAACGGGCTGCGCCCCGCAACGGCTTTTATTTTACGACAATTCCGGATGCAAAACCGCTAAAAGGCTTTGCGGAATTGCTCTAAAGAAGGAACGGAACATGTTAGATCTGACAGGCCGCAAGGCTCTCGTAACCGGCGCGACCGGCGGCATCGGCGAAGAAATCGCCCGCCTTCTCCACAGCCAGGGCGCAACCGTCGGCCTGCACGGCACCCGCGTTGAAAAGCTTGAAGCGCTGGCGGCGGAACTTGGCGACCGCGTCAAGATTTTCCCGGCCAACCTTGCCGACCGCGCCGAGGTAAAGGCGCTCGGCGAAAAGGCCGAAGCTGAGCTCGAAGGCGTGGATATTCTCGTCAACAATGCCGGCATCACCAAGGACGGCCTGTTCGTGCGCATGAGCGACGAGGACTGGGACAACGTTATCGAGGTGAACCTGACGGCGATGTTCCGCCTGACGCGTGAGCTGACACATCCGATGATGCGCCGCCGTTTCGGCCGCATCATCAACATCACCTCCATCGTCGGCGTCACCGGCAATCCCGGCCAGGCCAACTACTGCGCCTCCAAGGCCGGCATGATCGGTTTTTCGAAGTCGCTGGCGCAGGAAATCGCGACCCGCAACGTCACCGTCAACTGCGTGGCGCCGGGCTTCATCGAAAGCGCCATGACCGGCAAGCTCAACGACAAGCAGAAAGACGCCATCATGGGCGCCATTCCCATGAAGCGCATGGGAACCGGTGCGGAAGTCGCTTCGGCCGTTCTTTACCTGGCTTCCAATGAGGCAGGTTACATGACCGGCCAGACCCTGCATGTCAACGGCGGCATGGCGATGATCTGACGGCGCATGAGGCCGTCATGAAAAGGATTGCGGCGCTGTTTAAGCACCTTCTTGGGTAGCTGGCGCCGCAAGGCCCCGCCGACTGGTTTTCGGCGAAATAGCCTGTCACACGCTGTGCTTAGCGCGTTTTCAGGCTTTTCGACCGATTGAAACCATGTTAAGCGGGCCAAGACTGTGAACAGTCGTCCCGGAGAGACAGGAAGCCGTTGCGATTTTGCGTGACGATGTCTAGCTTGGACCGGGTTGAACGGGTTTGCCAGCAGTGCCGGATTTGAACGGCGCATGAGGGCTTCTAACAGGGCAGGGTGCCGTAAGGCATTCCCTTCAAAATAAAGGTCGAGGAAACCGACATGAGCGATATCGCAGAACGCGTAAAGAAAATTGTAATTGATCATCTTGGCGTTGACGCCGACAAGGTTGTTGAAGGCGCCAGCTTCATTGACGATCTGGGCGCTGATTCGCTCGATACCGTTGAACTGGTCATGGCTTTCGAAGAAGAATTCGGCGTCGAAATTCCCGACGACGCAGCTGACTCGATCCTGACCGTCGGCGACGCCGTAAAGTTCATCGAGAAGGCCCAGGCCTGATCGACCTTCATGGGGAGGTGCAATATCCTCCCGTCCTTGGCCCGGCTCGTCCGGGCCAATGTTTTATAGGCGGACGGTACATGCCCCCGGGCGGGGCGTGTTCCGGGCGATGCATGAGATCACGGGCCGGAAACAGCGCCCGCAGCCATCATGCGGACATTTGAAATACTGCAACATCGAATGGACATCCCTGATGTCCGGCGTTGCATGAAGACCGATGATTTGGATAAGGGCGGAGCGTTGGCGATGAGGCGTGTCGTTATCACCGGTACCGGCATGGTATCTCCTCTTGGATGTGGGACGGAAGTGACCTGGGAGCGGCTTTTGGCCGGCCAGAACGGCGCCCGTCTCGTGACTGAATTCGAAGTCGAAGACTTGCCCGCAAAGATCGCCTGCCGCATTCCCGTCGGCGATGGTTCCAACGGCACCTTCAATGCCGATGACTGGATGGAACCCAAGGAACAGCGCAAGATCGATCCTTTCATCCTGTACGGCATGGCTGCCGCCGACATGGCGCTTGCCGACGCGGACTGGCACCCGGAAACGGACGAGGACCAGATCGCCACCGGCGTCATGATCGGCTCCGGCATCGGCGGCCTGGAAGGTATTGTCGAGGCGGGCTATACCCTGCGAGACAAGGGTCCGCGGCGCATTTCTCCATTCTTCATTCCCGGCCGTCTGATCAACCTCGTATCCGGCCAGGTTTCCATTCGCCACAAGCTGCGCGGACCGAACCATGCGGTGGTCACGGCCTGCTCGACCGGCGCGCACGCCATTGGCGATGCCGCCCGTCTGATCGCGTTCGGTGACGCCGATGTCATGGTTGCCGGTGGCGCTGAATCGCCGGTCTGCCGCATCGCGCTTGCCGGCTTCGCCGCCTGCAAGGCGCTTTCGACCCAGCATAATGACGATCCGCAGAAGGCCTCTCGCCCCTATGACCGTGACCGCGATGGTTTCGTCATGGGTGAAGGTGCGGGCATCGTCGTTCTGGAAGAGCTGGAGCACGCCAAGGCGCGCGGCGCGAAGATTTATGCCGAAGTCGTCGGTTACGGCCTTTCCGGTGATGCCTATCACATCACCGCTCCGTCCGAGGATGGTGAAGGCGCCTATCGCTGCATGTCGATGGCGCTGAAGCGCGCCGGCCTGACGCCGGATGATATCGATTACATCAACGCCCATGGTACTTCCACCATGGCGGATACGATCGAGCTTGGCGCGGTCGAGCGCCTGGTCGGCGAATCGGCCGCGAAGATTTCGATGTCTTCCACCAAGTCGGCCACCGGCCATCTTCTTGGTGCGGCGGGCGCTATCGAGGCGATCTTCGCCACGCTTGCGATCCGCGACAACATCGTTCCGCCGACGCTCAACCTCGACAATCCCGATGTCGAGACGAAGATCGACCTGGTGCCGCACAAGGCGCGCAAGCGGCAGGTCAACGTGGCGCTTTCGAACTCCTTCGGTTTCGGCGGCACCAACGCTTCCCTCGTGCTGCGTCGTTACGAGGCATAATCGCGGCGGCGGCTCTGCCGCCGCGCTGGCGCCCTCCCACCGGGTGCTGACAAAGGCCGTTCTTTCCTTTGAAGAACGCATTGCGGCTTGCGAAAGCCATTCCGGTTTTCGCGCCGATATTGTAGTCGTTTATGGGAGGCGTTTGCCGGTTCGGGGTGATTTCCGGCCGCAGGCTGCTTCCTCCATCGGCTTTGTCCGAAACGATGTTCGTGAAGCGGAAAGATATGCTTCACGATATCTCCATGTGGTGCAGGAAGACATTCCGAACCTGTTTTTGCCGCATTACCTGCGCAAAAAGCGCTGACAACGCCGAACTGAAAAGGACCGACGGTGAGCGACACGAACCAGAACAGCCAGGGACCATACGGACAGAACGGCGCGGGCGAAGGCAATCGCGGCCCGATCATTCCGAAATCCCCGACGGAAGCCTTGCGGCCGGAAAAAGTACCCGCGCCGCCCAAGCGCTCCCGCAAGGCCCATGGCCAGCTTGTAATCTTTCTGAATTTTCTGATGACGCTTGCAGTCGCTGTCTGTGTCCTGGCCATTGCCGCTTTCTATTACATGATCAATGCGTTCCAGGAGCCCGGTCCGCTTCAGACGAACACCCATTTCACCGTGCGTAATGGTGCCGGCATCATCGAGATCGCCAATAATCTCGAGCGTAACGACGTCGTCTCCAACGCCCGTGTCTTCCGCCTGATGACCGGCAGCTACCTGCAAAAGGACCAGACGCTGAAGGCTGGCGAATACGAGATCAAGGCCGGCGCTTCGATGAAGGACATCATGATGTTGCTGGAGTCCGGCAAGTCGATCCTTTATTCCGTGTCGCTGCCGGAAGGCCTGACCGTGAAGCAGATGTTCGCGCGCCTTGGAGCAGACGAAGTGCTGGACGGCGAATTGCCCTCGGCCCTGCCGCCGGAAGGCAGCCTGCGCCCCGATACCTATCGCTTTACCCGAGGCACCAAGCGCGAAGAAATCATCAACCAGATGAGTGCGGCGCAGGACAAGCTGATCGACATGATCTGGGAACGGCGCGATCCCGACCTGCCGATCAAGACCATCGAGGAATTTGTGACGCTTGCCTCGATCGTCGAGAAGGAAACCGGCAAGGATGACGAGCGCGCTCATGTCGCTTCCGTTTTCTACAACCGTCTGAAGAAGGGCATGCGCCTGCAATCCGACCCGACGATCATCTACGGTCTGTTCGGCGGCGATGGCAAACCGTCCGATCGCCCGATCTACCAGTCCGACCTGCAGAAACAGACGCCGTTCAACACCTATGTCATCAAGGGCCTGCCGCCGTCTCCGATCGCCAATCCGGGCCGGGCGGCGCTTGAGGCCGTTGCCAATCCCTGGCGCACGGATGACCTTTATTTCGTTGCCGATGGCACCGGCGGCCACGTCTTTGCCAAGACGCTGGAAGAGCATAACGCCAATGTGCGCCGCTGGCGCAAGATCGAGGCTGAGAAGGCTGCTTCCGGCGCCAATCCCGATGTTGTCGTGGATGGCCAGCCGGGCGGGGCCGAGGCGGAAAAACCCGCCAACAACTGATAATCTCGACCGGGCCCTGTGATCCACAGGGCCCGGTTTTGTAAGGCATGACGGGGGGGATTCCAGATATGACATTGCAATCGATGACCGGCTTTGCGCGCAGCGAAGGAACCTCCGGCCGTTACCGCTGGGCGTGGGAATTGCGGTCCGTGAACGGCAAGGGGCTCGATGTGCGCCTGCGTCTGCCGACCGGTCTTGAAGCGCTGGAAACCGCCTTGCGGGAAGTCGCGGGCGAGCATCTTTCCCGCGGCAATATTCAGGCTGGCCTGACGCTCGCCATTGCGGAAAACCGGCTTGAGGCCGTGATCAACCGCGATGCGCTCGCGGCGGTTCTGGCGCTTAAGAAGGAGCTTGGTAATGTCGTTGAAGACAAGCCGCTGAGCTTCGATACGTTGCTTACACTGCGAGGTCTCGTCGATTTTCGCGAGGCGGAAGACGATGCGGAAGCGCAGGCCGCACGTAATAGCGATGTGCTGGCCGGTTTTGCGATTGCCGTCGAGAAGCTGAAGGACATGCGTGAGCGGGAAGGGGCGTCGCTGTTCGCCATCCTGTCCGGCCATATCGACCGCATAGAGCAGCTTGTGGACATCATCGAGAATGATCCGTCCCGTCAGCCGGAACAGATCGCGGCAAGACTTGCCCAGCAGATCGCGCTTATCGGCGATGGCCTGCACGGGCTCGACCGCGACCGTCTGCATGCCGAGGCGGCGCTGATTGCCACCAAGGCGGATCTGCGCGAAGAGATCGACCGGTTGCACGCCCATGTCCAGGCTTCCCGGGAACTGCTGACCAATGGCGGCCCTGTGGGGCGCAAGCTCGATTTTCTTGCACAGGAATTTAACCGCGAGTCGAATACAATCTGTTCCAAATCGAATGCGAGTGCGGTAACCGCAGCAGGCATAGAGCTGAAAGTGGTGATCGACCAGTTTCGCGAACAGGTCCAAAATCTGGAGTAGACCCCATGGTCCCGGTGAATAATTCTCCCGTCACGATTGCCCGCCGAGGGTTGATGCTGGTGATTTCTTCGCCATCGGGCGCGGGTAAATCCACGATTGCCCGCAACCTGCTCGACAAGGACAAGAATATCGGCCTGTCCGTTAGCGTCACGACCCGCCCGCGCCGCCAGAGCGAGATTGACGGCATCCACTACCATTTCATTTCCAAGCGCGATTTCGAGCGTCTGCGGGACAGCGACGCGCTGCTGGAATGGGCCGAAGTTCACGGCAATTTCTACGGCACGCCGCGCGGGCCGGTGGAAGATGCCATGGCTGCCGGTCGCGACATGCTGTTCGACATCGACTGGCAGGGCGCCGAACAGCTGCAGGACAAGATGAAGGCGGACGTCGTCTCGATCTTCATCCTGCCGCCGACCATGACCGAACTTCAATCGCGCCTGCACCGCCGCGCCGAAGACACCGAAGAGGTGATCAAGACCCGGCTCCTCAATTCCCGTGCCGAAATCGAGCACTGGCGCGATTATGACTATGTGATCCTCAATGACGACCTGCAGGCCGCCTTCGAGGCCGTCGAAGCAATCGTGAAGGCCGAACGCGTCCGCCGCGACCGCCGCCACGGCATGTTCGATTTCGTGCGGGCGTTGCTTGAGGAAGAGCCGGAACTCTGATCTACGCGATAAATCCGCGCGCAAGCCATTGGCGGGACAGTCGCTCATCATCGGCGTCTTCAGCCCAGCCATGACCAGTGTCAACCATCTCCAGAACGACCTCCGCTCCGGCTGACGCTAATTGGCTGGCCAAATGTGGCGCATCGGAGGGGTGACGCCGGTCGTCGCGGGCGCCGGCCAGTAGCAGTGCCGGATATCCTGCAAGGCTCGGAAGAGGCTGGTCCTTTCTTGGAGATAACGGGCGGAGCAGGATGGCGGCTTTCGACAGACGCCTATCCTGGCATACCGTTTCAGCCGCCATGATCGCGCCGTTCGAATATCCAACGAGAATGGGCTTTTGCCCCGTTTGCAGAGCCACAAAGGTGAGGAACCCGCAAAGCTTGGCAGCCTGATGTCTCAGATCATCGATATCGAGTTGTCTGTCGGGTTTCCTGCGAAAAAATGCGAAGCCATTCTCCCAGGAAACAGCGCCCCTCAGCGCGTATAAGACACCCTTGGGAAAGACGGTGCGGCCAAACGAAATGAGGTCATCTTCCGTTCGTCCCGATCCATGCAGCAGGACAATTGTGCAGTCGGGCGTTCCGGCGGGAATGTCGAGCTTGTAGTGAAAACCGGCACTCTCCATGCACTTGTTCCTCTATTCGCAGATGTCCACGATTCCGTGCCCTAACGTTTGGAGCGGCGCATTAGATGGCGAATTTACAGGCAGTTCGCCAACGCCACGAATTCTTCCACCGACAGCGTTTCTGCTCGCCGCGTGGGGTCGATACCGGCTTTTTCCAGCAGCGTTTCGCCGCCGAGGCTTTTCACGCTCTGGCGCAGCATCTTGCGGCGCTGGCCGAAGGCGGCTTCGGTGACTTTTTCAAGCTTGGCAACATCGCAGGGCAATGGCTTGTCCTTCGGCAGCAGGTGCACGACGGTGGAGGTCACTTTTGGCGGCGGGCTGAAGGCCTGTGGCGGGACGTCGAAGGCCATCTCCGCGACCGTGCGCCAGCCGGCGAGAACGCCCAGACGCCCGTAATGATTGTCGCCTTCTTCAGCCACGATGCGCTGGCCGACTTCCTTCTGGAACATCAGCGTCATGGAAAGCCAGAAGGGTGGCCATTGTTTCGGCAAAAGCCAGTTGACCAGCAATTGCGTGCCGACATTGTAGGGCAGGTTGGCGATGATGCGCACCGGTTCGCCGAAGGGAACCAAAGCCTCGAAATCGGTCTGGAGGGCGTCGCCCTCGATGACCTCGAGCCGTCCGGGATAGTGCGCCTCGATTTCCGCCAGCGCCGGCAGGCAGCGGCTGTCGCGTTCGACGGCGATGACCTTTTTCGCCCCGAGCGAGAGAATGGCGCGGGTGAGGCCGCCGGGACCGGGACCGACCTCGATCACCGTCACGCCGTCGAGCGGCCCTGCCGTTCTGGCAATCTTCTGGGTGAGGTTGAGGTCGAACAGGAAGTTCTGACCGAGCGATTTCTTCGCGTCGAGCCCGTGGCGCTGGATGACATCGCGCAGTGGCGGCAGTCCGTCGATGGCCGCCATTATGCGCCAACCCGGCTGCGGGCGGAAATCTCCGCCGCCATCTTCAGCGCCGCGACAAGGCTCGCCTCATTGGCAATGCCCTGGCCTGCAATGCCGAAGGCGGTGCCATGGTCCGGCGAGGTGCGGATGAAGGGCAGCCCAAGCGTGACATTGACGGAATCGTCAAAGCCGAGCGCCTTGGCCGGGATCAGCGCCTGATCGTGATACATGCACACCGCCACGTCATAACGCTTGCGGGCGGCATCGTGGAACATGGTGTCGGCGGGCAGGGGACCGAAGGCATCGATCCCGTCCTTCCGCAACCGCATGGTCGCCGGATGAACGATATCGCGATCCTCGGTGCCGAGTGCGCCATCTTCGCCCGCATGTGGGTTGAGGCCGGCAACCGCCAGACGTGGCGCCTCGATGCCGAATTTCTGTCTGAGATCGGCATCGATGATCCGGCAGGTCGTGACGATCAGCTCTTCCGTCAAGGCGGCCGGCACGTCTTTTACGGGGATGTGGATCGTTACCGGGACGACACGGACCTTGGGTCCGGCAATCATCATGACAGGCGTCACCTGTTCGCCGGTCTGGCGCAAGGCGAGATCGGCCAGAAATTCCGTATGACCGGGGAAGCCGAAGCCCGCCTCGTAAAGCACCGATTTCGCGATCGGATTGGTGACGACGGCTGCAGCCTTGCCCTCGGCCGTCAGGGAAACGGCGGTCTCGATGGCCTTGATTGTCGCGTGCGCCGCTCCGACATGCGGCTGGCCGGCCTGCACTTCGAAGCCGACAGGAAGCGGGAGGATGGGGAAAGCGCGTTCGAACAGGCCGACGGCATTCTCCACATCGCAGGTCTCGATATTGACCGGAATGCCGATCAGCGCTGCGCGGCTCGCCACCACATCGGGGTCGCCGATGAAGATGAAGGGCGGCACGCCGCTCTCCCGGCGCTTTGCCCAGGCGGTGATGGCGATGTCGGGGCCGATACCGGCTGGATCTCCCTGTGTCAGGGCAAGCGGCAGGGATGCATATGTCACGGAAAGACCCGGCTGTTGTATCAACATCAGGTGTTGACGATCTGCGCCTTCTTGCGCAGCTCATCCATATATTTCTTTTCGTTCGGGTTTTCGCCTTCCTTGGCCTTCATCAGGTCTTCGGACTTGAACACCATTTCCGCCGCATAGTCGTCGGAAACCTGACGCTGCTTGCAGATGGCCAGATATTCGACGCCCTTTTCGGTCACGCGCGTTCCGGTGGTGCCGCCTTCCTTGGTCTTTTCCACCAAAGCCTTCCAGTCTTCCGGCAGTTCAGGCGCCAGAATGCGGCCGAGGTCCTTGATCGCCACGTCGCGCATGGTCGCGGCGAAGCTCATGGCCTGGTCGCAGCCGGGGTAACGCTTGCGCGAGGCTTCAGCCTCAGCCTTGCGCTTGCCGGTGATGGCGTTGCGTTTCGATTCCGGGATAACGAAGATGACCTGCTGCAGGAAATATTCCGTTGTGACGGGCTTATCGCCGCGTTCCTTCAGGCGGGTCACGAGATCCTGCGTCGACATCTTGCCGCGGGCGCCGTAACGGGCGTTGACAAGACGCGGCCAGCTCATCTGAACGGCGATGAAGGACTTGAAATGGTCGGCGCCGACACCCGCCTGCGACAGCACCTTCGTCAGTTGCTGCGGGGACATCTTGTTGTTGCCGGCAAAGCGTGCGAAGGCCGCATCGACATCCTCGGTGCTGACCGACATTTTCACGCGGCCGATTTCCTCGCGCTTCAGGGCCTCATCGACAAGCTGCTCGCGCGCTTTTTCATTGAGGTTACCGGATTGGCGCTGCAGCTTCAGGAAGGCGACGCGCTTGGCGATATCGTCATTGGTGATGGGTGTCTTGTTGACGACAATCTTGACGGTGTTGTCGGCGAAGGCCTGGCCGGCATAGGGCACAATGGCCATGGGAACGGCGAATATCGCAAAGGCGAAAGCCGCGCCACGCAAAGCCGTCTTTCCGAAATTCATCATATCCTTCTCCCTTTCGTCGGGCAGGGTCCTGTTGCCCCGTCCCGCCAATCTGTTCTGCCTGATGAGGGGATTATTGCACTCTCCCGCTTTTCAGACCTGCACCTGTGCATCCGCACCGCGAATTTGCCACGTATATATCATCGCGATCCGCAAGACGGCAATGTGTCGGTTTGTTGAAAGAAAACCCGATAGGTTCCATGCGCGGCCGACATTGGCGTGTTGTTGCGGCGAAACCGTGGCTTTACTGGCCAAATGGTAAAAAGGCAGGCCACGATGCTGCGTAACCTGCCTCTAAACTCAGTAGTTGTTTGGCTTCCAGCCGATATCCATATCGTTCCAGTCATCGTTTGCTGAACCGATGCTGATATCGCCAAGCGTCCGGAAGGCCAGACGGGCATTGATTGACCAGTCATTGGCGGCCTGGCGGCTTGAATTGATATTGCCTTCGTCGGAATAGCTGACCGTCAAGATCGTGCATTCATCCTGATAGGCAATGCCGATGCGGCGCTCGGCGGCAAACTTCCCGTTCAGATCGTAATTGATCGAACCGAACAGCGACCAGTTGTCATCCATGCGCAGCGAACCGGAAGCCTGGATGATATCGCGGTCTTTATCATAGCCGTATTTCGGCTGCGCCTTGACCTGCGTATAGCTGAGCTTGCCGGTGAGGCGGCGGTCCGAATAGCTGATGCCGGTTTCCGACCGGTTGATGTCGAGATCGTCCTTGTCGAGACGCAGGCTGGAAGACAGAGAAAGACCGATCGGCGCATCGAATGCGGCCATGGCGACGTAATCCGAACGGTCGGATTCGAGGCCGGAATTGGCGCCTGCATTGACGAGATCGTAGGAGGCGAATGAATTGTCGCCCGCCAGATGGAAAGACTGGCCAGCAATGGCGCGAACGCCGTAGCCGTTGTCGAAGGTGCCGTTATAGCGGAAGCCGATGTTGGCGCGCGTGCCGCCTTCGATCCGGTCGAAGCCGGAGAATTTGTCGCGTTCGAACAGATTGGTCGCGTCGAATACGAACGCCTGTGCGTCCTCGTTCGGAAGGCGGCCGGCATATTGTTCGTTCGGGCGCACGAAAATCTGTGCAATGGGCTCAATCACGTGGCTGCTGTTGAGCGCCGTGAACAGCCAGGGATAACGCACTTCCAGGCCGCCGGTGACCATGCCGCGGAAAGCCGCACCGTCATTCATCATGCCCTCATAGGCATAGGAGGTGCCGCCCGAAGTGAAGGCCGCGGGAGACATGTCCGTCCAGAGCGCGTCACCGCGTGCAGCGAGAATCGGCGTGATCTGCAGGCCGCTGTCCGTCGTGAAGGTACGCTTCCACTCGGCTTCGGTGGAAAGGCGCGTATAGTCGCCCTCAAGCCCGCTGAAGCGCGGATAACCGCCAAGCGCGTAGGCATCCTGCTTCAGGCGCGTGATGCTCGTCAGGTTGGTGGTCAGCGAAAGCTCGCCGCCATAGACCGGATCCGGCACGAAGTAACGATAGTCGACAACAGGATGGACGATGGCCTGCTTGCGTTCCTTGGATTCGGTATTGTCCGTATCCTGAACGTTGAAATAATAACCGCGGGCTTCGAAGGTGTTACGCTCACCCGTACCGTTCAGATAAATCTGGTTGGTCTGGACGTCGTTTTTATAACCCTTCAGCCCATAGGTGCGCGAAAAGTTATTGTCGGTCTGCACCATGGCGTCCCAGCCGAACGCCCAGCGCGGATTGATTGAGAAATCACCCTTGCTCGCGATCATGCCACGATTGTCGTTGAGGGCGTCGCTTGTGCCAGCCGTGAAGGTATCGGACTTCTGCTGGCTGATGCCGGCGATCGTGACCGTATGCATGCCGGTTTCGAAGCGCTGGCGCAGCTCCGCCTGCAGCAGCAGACCCTGTGTGGTATAATAGGTCGGCGTGACGGTCACGTCCGAGGTGTCGGACAGAACGTGGAAATAGGGGACGCCGATGCCGAAACCGAGATTGTCGGTAATGCTCATCTGCGGGAACAGGAAGCCCGATTTGCGCTTTACCGTATTGTCCGGAACCGTGAGGAAAGGCAGATAGGCGATCGAATGGCCGAAAAGCTGCAGCCGGGCCTTTTCCAGCCGGATCGTATGGGTCTTGCCGTCCTGAACGACGCGTTCCGCCTTGACCTGCCACAGAGGCGCCTTTTCGGGCCGCTCGGCGCAGGGCAGACACGCGGTGTAGACGCCGTTGTTGAGGACCATCAGGTCACCTTCGAGACGCTCGGCGCTTTCACCCGCGATACGGGTATTGTCCGTGGTCTCGACGCGCAGGGCATTAACGAAGCCCTGACCGAAATCGTCGGTGACGTCCATCTCGTCGGCATAGATCTTGTTGCCGCCCGGCTCGATCAGCTCGATGTTGCCATGGGCAATCACGCGGCCGGTCTGCTGGTTATATTCCACTTGCTGGGCCACCATGCGGTAGCCCGAATATTTCATGCGAACGACGCCCTTCGCGATGACGCGCTGGGAATCGCGATTATAGGTCAGTTCATTTGCTGTAAGCAGGAGTTTCGAATCGTCTTGGCTTGCCGACGCAAGCAAACCATCCTGGCCGAAAGCGACCGGGCTGGATGCCAAATACGCGCACACAGCGGCACCTGTCAGAAGGGCCGTCCAAAGCCGCCTGATATTCCCGCGGTCATATACCGCCACTTAGCCGTCCTCCTGATGAAGCAGAATGGTTGCCCCCAAAGCCAACGCCACGATGACTGGAACCCAGACCGCGACGGTGGGAGGGACAACACCACCACTCCCGAATGCCCTTACGAGCACGGTTACTACATAAAGCACGAAGCCGGAAACGATTCCACCCAGAATCACGGAGCGCGACTGGGCGAAGCGGCTGAACTTTAATGAAACGGTCGCGGCGATCAAGGTCATCGCAACCAGAAGCAGGGGCGTCGATAGCAGGAAATGATACTGCGTCTCAAGCGCCTTTGAAGATAGTCCAAAGGACTTTGCAACTTCGATCTTGTGAGAAAGGTCAAAGAAAGCAACGGTTTCCGTCTGCGTCATGCGCTCCTGGACGAATTCCCGTCTCAGATTGGTACTGATCCGCGTGCTCTCTTGCCGAACTGGCACATGTCCTGCGCGCGTTTCTGAAACGCCGTTAAGAAGCCAGTAACCATCTTCCAATTTAGCCGACTTCGCATCCTGCCGGGAGACGATGTTTCCGTCCTTGTCGAGGTGGATCAGAACCACATCGAGAAGCATGGTTCCGTTGTCCTCGAAGCTCTTGGCGCCGATGATCGTATCCTGGCCGCCGCTTGTCTGGCGCATCCACGGAATGATCTCCTGCTGACGGCCGCCGCCTGCCTCATTGCGCAGACCGGCTTCCATCGCCAGCGACTTGTTCTGGCCCCATGCCGCGATGGGGTTCAGAATGATGACGGACAGGATGCCGATGAAAACCGCGCCGAGCACGAAGGGAAGGATGAATTGCCAGGCGGAAATGCCGGCAGCGCGCGTCACCACCAGCTCGTAGCGCCGGTTGAGCGAGATCAGCGTCGTCATGCCGACGAAGAGGGCGATGAAGGGAATGGTCTGCTGCAGGATCAGCGGCAGGCGAAGCGCCGTCAGGCCAAGGGCGGCCGGAACGGAATAGCCGGGCAGGCCGGACATGCGTCGTGCCGTCTCGCTGAAATCGGCAAGGTAAATGATCGAGGATACGCCGAGCACGAACCAGATGGCGGTGATCAGATATCGTTTCAGGAAATACCGGGAGAGCGTGTTGAAAATCATGCGTTGCCGCTCCCAGAGCTTTTCGCCATCCGGCTGGAGAAGAGACGGCGCAGACGACCCATCGCATCGGCGATGACTTTCGGCATTTTCGGCTTGCGGCCGGTCAGCAGAATGAAGGCGGCAGCGGCACCGCTAAGGCCCGGCACGGCATAGACCAGCGGAATGAAGGCCGCGCTCTGCTTGATCTGATTGGTGACATAAAAACCAAGCCACCGCAGTATGAAGGCCGTCACCAGTGCGGCGACCATCGGATGCATGCGGGCCTCGCGGTGCGAACGGGCGTCAGCGGCGATGACCAGTGAAATCAGCGCGAAGGAAAAAGCAAACATCCAGTCCGACAGGCGCTTGTGCAACTCGCTGCGGAAATTCTCGGGTGAGCGCTTGTAGCTCGCATTGTTCTCGTCGGGCGAGAGAAGGAAACCGAGGCTGGCGTCGCCGGGAGAGAGCGACGGCTCCGAATCCTGCTTTTCCGACATGGTCGAAAGGTCGAAGGCGTAGGACAGGAACTTGACGATAGAGACCTTGCCGTCGGGCGTCTTCTGCTGCACTTCGCCGTCACGCATGGTGAGCGAGGTGCCGCTTTCGTCGATCATGCCTTCCTTGGCATAATAGATGAGATCGAAATTCGGATCGCGGCGGTCAGCGACGAACAGGCCCCTGAGGATACGGCCCTGCCGCTGCGCAATCTGCACATAGAGACCATCCTGAATGGTGCGGAAGGTCTTTTCCTCTATCACCGAGGACAGAAGGTCGGCATAGGCGGCGGCCACCATCTGCCGGGCGGAGCTGCGGGCCGGCGGTTCGATGAAATTGGTGATGGTGAAGGAAAGCGCGCTCAGAACGGCGGCCAGAATGAGAACCGGGCGATACATCACCGAACGCGGCGATCCGGCCGCATCGATGATGGCAAGCTCGGAATCATTGTTCATCGTCGTGAAGATCTGGGTGATGCCGATGACAAGCGCGAAAGGCAGCACGACGGGAATGAGCGTCGGCAGGATCATCGTCGCGAGCGCCATGAAGGAACCCATCGACTGGCCCGTATCGGTCACGAGATTGATTCTCTGGAGAACCTGGATGGTCCAGATGATGGCCAGCACCGGCAGCAGCGCGACCAGAAACATCTGCGTTGTCCGCCGCAGGATATAGTTCTCAAGAAGCTTCATACGGCCCTGTTCGACATTGTTTTTCCGTGCGATCGCTCGCCGGATTTCCGCTTATCTAATCGCATCGTTTGCAATTGGCTATTCCGGCATGCTCACAAATATGTTTTGCGCGACGATTTTTCCGCCGCCTGTGTCTTTTTGTGGAACAAGCTGTCGGTTTCATGACGTGATTTCGCATTCCACAAAAATGCCTTTCCTTTAACGACTGTAGGCCTTTAAAGAATGCGGGGTTGCGCCCGGGGCCGAAAAGGCCATGATCATGCGCATCGTGCAAGTCGTAGAAGAAGAGCAGGAAAACATGTCCGCTAAATTCGATATATCTTTCGCCAATTCCGCCTCGCTGGAAAATGCCCTGGCCGTTGTGCTGCAGGCCTCGGGTGAGGCGCAGGCCGTCGCCGGTGCTTCCGAGGCCGATCCGGGCGGCGTGATCGAGAGGGCGGCGAATATCTCGGGCTTTTCCGCAAAATCTATGACGACGCTCGACGTGATCGCGCCGCAGGGTTCCACCGCCGACCGGCTGCTCGTCATCGGCCTGGGCAAGCCGTCGAAGCTGGTCGCCCATGACTGGCTGCGCGCCGGCGGCACCGCCGCCGCCAATTTCAAGAAGGCGGACAAGGTCGTCATCTATCTGGACGCGCCGGGCGTAGAGGTTGGCGGGCAGGCGGCTGCGGATTTCGCGCTTGGCGTTCTGCTGCGCGCTTACAGCTTCGATGCTTACAAGACCAAGAAAAAGTCCGATGACGAAAAGACCCCGAAAAAGGTCGGTATCGTCATTGTCACGGCTGCGCATCAGGAAGCGGAAAAGGCCTTTGCCGTGTCCGAAGCGGTTGCGGGCGGCGTTACTCTGGCGCGTGATCTCGTCAACCTGCCGCCGAACGCTCTCGGCCCGGTCGAATTCGCCGAAAAGGCGGAGGAACTGCGCAAACTCGGCGTCGAGGTGGAAGTCCTCGGCGAGAAAGAGCTGAAGAAGCTTGGCATGAATGCGCTTCTCGGCGTGGCGCAGGGTTCGGCGCGCCCCCCGAGGCTTGCGGTGATGCAGTGGAACGGCGGCAACAAGAAGGACGAGCCGATTGCCTTTGTCGGCAAGGGCGTCGTTTTCGATACCGGCGGCATTTCGCTAAAGCCCGGCCTCAATATGGAGGATATGAAGGGCGACATGGGCGGCGCGGCGGCCGTCACCGGTCTGATGCATGTGCTCGCGGCCCGCAAGGCCAAGGCGAATGTGATCGGCGTCATCGGCCTTGTGGAAAACATGCCTGACGGTAACGCCCAGCGCCCCGGCGATATCGTGACCTCCATGTCCGGCCAGACCATCGAGATCATCAATACCGATGCCGAAGGCCGGCTGGTTCTGGCCGATGCGCTCTGGTACACCAAGGATCGCTTCAACCCGAAATTCATGATCAATCTCGCCACGCTGACGGGCGCCATCACGGTTGCGCTCGGCAATCTGCAGGCCGGCCTTTTCTCCAATGACGACGAGCTTGCAGCGCGCCTTGCGCAGGCGGGTGACGTGACAGCCGAAAAACTGTGGCGCATGCCGCTTGGCAAGGATTACGACAAGATCATCGATTCCAAATTCGCCGACATGAAGAACAGTTCGGGACGTCTGGCGGGTTCCGTCACCGCCGCACAGTTCCTCAAGCGTTTTGTGGGGGAAACATCCTGGGCGCATCTCGATATCGCCGGCACCGCAATGGGGTCGCCGCTGACCGAGATCAACCAGTCCTGGGGCTCTGGCTACGGCGTCAGGCTGCTGAACGAACTCGTTCGCGCCCATTACGAAGATTGAAACGAGTGGGGCGGGACGTCTGCGGATGACTGAAATTCTGTTCTACCATCTGACGGAATCGAAGCTGGAGGATGCGTTGCCGCCTTTGCTCGAGAAATCGCTGGAACGCGGCTGGAAGGTCGCGATCCAGACGGCGGGTGAGGAACGCCGTGATTTCCTCGACACGCATCTGTGGACCTTTCGTGACGACAGCTTCCTGCCGCACGCCACCGACACTTCGCCCGCACCGCAAAGTCAGCCTATTCTCCTGACGGCGTCGGACGAAAATGCCAATGCGGCGAGTGTCCGCTTTGTCGTTGACGGCGCAGAGCCGCCAGCGGTGGAAGCCTATGAGCGTATCGTGTTCATGTTCGACGGATACGATGCCTACCAGCTTGAAATGGCGCGAAATCATTGGAAAAGGCTGAAAACAGAGGGGCATTCTCTGACTTACTGGCAGCAGTCCCCTGAAGGCCGCTGGCAGAAGAAGGCCTGATCGCACAGCAGGTTTGTAACCCCACGATTGGTTCCATACGCAAACAGACCGGCAAAATTTCGCATGTGGCGTCAATTGCCGGTTTTTGCATTATGCGCGGAGAGGAAAGCCCCGAAACAGATGTCGGCTTTCTCGGCGCGGGTTGCTTGCTCCGACCAGAGGCGGACGCCGCAGACGAAACAGCAGGGGGGCATGGCATGGGACAGGCAATTTCACGGCCGGACGGGGAAATGGAACGTCTGGTTGCGGTGCGCTCGATCATGTCTTTCAAGAATGCCGAAATGCCGGAACTGAAAGTGCTGTCGCAATTGGGACAGGACGTTTTCGGCGTGCCCCGGGCGGCCGTCCACATCGTTGACGAGGATTGGCTTCATATCGCGGAACAGGCGGGCATGGAGCTCTCGGAATGCCCGCGTGACATGTCGATCTGCAGCCGCGTCATCACCAGGCAGGATGTGGTGATCATTTCCGATCTGACAGAGCATCCGGATTTCCGTTTCATGCCCTATGTAAAGGGCGGCCCCGGATTGCGTTCCTATGCCGGTGCGCCGATCGAGCTGGAGCCCGGCCTCGTCATTGGCGCCTTTTGCCTGGTCGATACCGTGCCGCGAAAATTTTCCCGCACGGAAATGGATAGCTTGAGGCGTTTTGCTTTGCTGGCCGCCGCGCTTTTGCGGCTCCAGAAAGCCAACTTCACCATGAGTCTTGCCGAACGCGA
Source organism: Agrobacterium sp. 719_389 (assembly GCF_900188475.1). NCBI lineage: Bacteria > Pseudomonadati > Pseudomonadota > Alphaproteobacteria > Hyphomicrobiales > Rhizobiaceae > Agrobacterium > Agrobacterium sp. 719_389. The sequence continues at coordinate 108,451 of NZ_FYEM01000009.1, read as the reverse complement.
GCTGCGCGACGCGGCGATGACCGATCCGTTGACCGGTTTTTATAATCGCAAGGCTCTGGAGGCGATTGTCGACAGCCAGCTCGGCGCGGCCCTCGGTGCAGATGAGGCCTTCGGTGTCCTCTATCTAGATCTTGATGGTTTCAAGACCATCAACGATACGTTCGGCCATCCGGCGGGAGATCGTGTTCTGATCGAGGCCGCCGGGCGCATCCGCAATGCGATCCGCAGTGAGGATATCGTGGTGCGCATGGGCGGTGACGAATTCGCGATTTTCATGCCCCGGCCGAGCTCCTCCGAGGTGCTGAACGGATTGGCGGACCAGTTGCTTGCCGCCTTCCGTAAGCCTTTCGACGTCGATGGGAACGAGGTGGGCGCCCGCCTCAGCATAGGCGGCGCACTGGCCCCGCAGGCGGGAGCAGATCGCGCGACGCTGCTGCAGAGCGTCGACGACGCGCTGTATCAGGCCAAAAAATCAGGGCGCGACCGTTTCGTCAGTCGCACCCTGTAAGGCATTGCTTTCGGGAAGCGTTTCGGCTTCTCAGTCGTAGAAGGAATCCACGAATTTGTGTCGGCCGAGCAGGAAGGCGTCGGCCACGTGGGTCAGCGGCGCGAGATCAACGTCGGAGCGGCCTGCCTTGATGATCTCGGAGAAACGCTCGTAAAGGGCGGGATATTCCCGCTCCGGCTGGGCGAGTTTTTCCTCGCCGTTGATCGAAAGCTTCGCACCGCCTTCCGAAAGCACCATCCGTCCCGCTGCCGTCTCCGCAACGATATCCCAGCTCTGCTTGCCGGTCTGACGCCAGTCGAATTCGGCATGGACGGGCGTTTTCGTCACGTCGGAAAAATGCAGGTCGGCCGCGATCGGGGCGTCGCGGTTTTCCGGGAATTCAAGCGTCGCCTTGGTCAGGAACAGCGCGTGCGGCAGGATGTGGGTGATGATCGAAAGCGCATTGATGCCGGGGTCGAACACACCGAGACCGCCCGCCTGCCAGATCCAGGCCTGGTTGGGGTGCCAGTGGCGCACGTCCTCTTTCCAGATGACGTGAACGCTGTCGATTTTCGTCGAGGCCAGAAACGCCTTCGCCGCCTCGACCGCCGGCGCATACCGCGAATGCCAGCTTGCAAACAGCGACAGGCCCTTGGAATCCGCAAGCCGTACGAGATCCTGCACTTCCGAAAGAGTGGCGCCGGGTGGCTTTTCGAGGAAGACGTGCTTGCCGGCATTCAGCGCCGCATAGGCCGCCTCGTAGCGATATTGAGGCGGCATGCACAGCGATACCGCATCGATATCAGGCACAGCCTCCAGCATGGCCTCGATGGTGCCGTAGGAAGCGACGCCGTCCACGGCGCCATGACGGCTCGCGGTGCAGATCAATTCAAAATCCGGATTACCTGCGATGGCGGGAAGATGCTGGTCACGAACGATTTTGCCGACGCCGACGATGGCAAGCTTGGTGGCTGACATGAAGTGGAACCCGTTTGAGTGCTGCATGGAATAAAGTGTGATTTTTACAAGTTTTTAGCAGAAACGCCCGCAGGAGCAAGGTGATCGTTTCCGCCCGGTGCGTCTTTTTTCAGGCCGTAACTTCATAACAAGTTTTCGACGCGGCTATTCTTCTATTGCGTAATATTTGGGAATTAAAAATATTATTTTGAATTTTTAAGTGTTATTTTTGTCGATCGGCGATTTTAATGTTGATTTTTTCATGTATATTTCATGGTTATTGATAGCAATTTTATATTTCACTTGAATGTATTTTTGAATAACAGGTGTATGGTGGTTTTAATTAGAGATGACCGTTTGTCTGGCTTCGTTCAGAAAGTCAACGAAAGCAGCCGGCAATTCAATACATATGGATTGATTTTCGGCGTCACCCTCTACAATCTATACGTGTTTGTGGACATAAGTCTGGTGCCGGAGATCATCTGGCTGGATCTCACAGTCCGCCTGTTTATCATTACGCCGCTTCTGTTTCTTTATTTTCCCGCCCGCTATTATGCGATCAGTGTGCGGCCGGATGCGGTGGCGCATGAGGTGCTTCACGGGCTGGGCTGCATGATGGTCGTCGCCTCGATCATGTTCATCTATGCCAATGCGCAGACCTCATCGGCCAGTGAATATTACATGGGGATCGTCACCGTCGTCCTCTATATGAATACGATACATCGCAAACCGTTTCCGCTTGCGGTCATGGGCACGGTCGGCTGCATGGCGGTTTTCATGATCGGCATGGAATATGTCACCGTGACGAGTGAGGTGGCCAAGCTGCCCGCGATCATGTGTTCCGTCGGAATCAGCGCCGTCTCACTGTTTGCGGCCTATCGTATCGAGCAGGTGGAAAGACGGGACTATCTGGCGTCGCTGCGCGAGAAGACGTTGCTGCAGCGGATTCAAAACGCAAATCAAGAGCTTCAGCAGCTTTCCAATACGGACCAGCTTACCGGCATCCGCAATCGCCGCAGTTTTGACGAGGCGGCGAGCGAGGCTTCGGACGGCAACGGCAGGCCGCGGGCGCTCATCCTTCTCGATGTCGATTATTTCAAGAACTACAATGACTCAGAGGGCCATGTGGCCGGCGATGATTGCCTGCGCAGGATCGCTGGCAGGCTGCGCAGCACCCTGCGCAGGGACGATGGCGACAGAAGTTTCGTCGCGCGTTATGGTGGCGAGGAATTTGTGGTTCTGCTCGACACTTGCGTTGTTTCCGCTGCACTCGCCATCGGTGAAAGACTGAGATTGGCTGTGATCGACGAGGCCATACCCCATCTCAACCGCCCCGACGGGCGGGAAATCGTCACCGTCAGCCTCGGCGTCGCAGTTTCCGGTGACGGCAGGGAAATCATATACGAGATGGTCAACCGGGCCGATATGGCGCTTTACGAGGCGAAGCGCCAGGGCCGCGACCGGCTGGTGCTGGCCTCGGGGCATATGGGAGCGATTGCCGGCCCAGCGGAACTTTACGGCGTCGAAGCCGCGATGTCGGCATAGGACACTGAAGGCTGAGCGATGTGTGATAAGTTCTGTCCTGCGCGAAGCAGGATCTGTGAAGGCCATGTGCCGGAATTCCGGCCCCAAGAACACATGATAACCGGGGAATGCAGATGATGGAATTGATCGCCGCACAAGCGGCAGCATCCGCTGCCGAACTTCCATTCCTGCTGCTTCAGGCGGCCGCGGTCATTGGCATGGTGTCCGTGTTGATCCTCCTGCGGCGAAACATCGCCCTCGAGGACCCACGCTATAAAATGTATTATGGCATCGTGTTCGGAATGACTGGCTTTCTGCTGACGCTGCTGGTTTCCGAATTCATCAAGCTGCCCTCCAAACCTTATATCCGCTCCGACCTGCTGTTTCTCGCCGGGGTGCTCGGCTCCTGGCAGGGCGGGCTGATCAGCCTCTTCCTCGTCGCGGCCGGGCGTTTTGTGTTCGGTGGTCCCGTGCTGTTTTTTGCGGCCCTGCAGGACATGGTCGTCATTTCGGCCTGCGGCATCATCATGTATGGCTGGATGCGCAAGCGCCGTCTCGCCGATCTTGGAATTCGGGATATTCTCACCGTCTTTGCGGTCAGGTTCATTGCCGTGCTGCTTGCCATCGCGGTCTCATTCGCGCTTGGTCTGGTCGATCAGGCGCTGTTTTTGAGTGCAGTCGGCCGCCGAACCCTCGGCGCGGTTGCCGTTGGCCTGCCGATGATCGTCTGCCTGTTCATCCTTTTGCGCAGCGAGGCGCGGGCAAGGGACGAGGCAAAGAAGCGCGACGTTGCGGCGCGGACCGATTCATTGACCGGCCTGCCCAACAGACGCGCCCTCAAAGACCACATAGAAACAACGATGCGGCAGGAGCCGGCCGTTCCGCACGCCCTCATTCTCATCGAAATCATCAATATTGCCGATGTCGCCGCCTGCGAGGGCGAGGACTGGAGCGATCTTTTCTGGCCCAGGCTGGCGCGGGAAATCTGCGATACCGAAGACGGTCTGCTGTGCAGTTCCAACACGCCGTGCAGCTTCATGTTCGGCGATATGACGCTTGCGGTCGTCATGCAGGGGATTTCGCTGGAGAAGTCGGAAAGTGCGAAGCTGATGATGCACCTGCATGACGGGTTGAGCACGTTTTGCCGCTCGGCGGAGGCGGGGCCGGTTCCGCATCTCAAAATCGGTGCGGCAAATCTGGACCGGCTTTCCCGGCAGAATGTCGCCTCCTTCCTCAGACACCTCAGCCTTGCGCTGAAGGGAAGCGATCATCCGGTGCAGATTTTCCCCTTCTCCTTTGCCGAGAAAGCGACACGGGACGAGGCGGTGCGGCAGATGCTGGTCAACTGGATCAAATCCGGCAGGCCGCCCATTTGTTATCAGCCGAAATTCGAAATGCGTGATCGCCGCATGATCGGCGCTGAAGCGCTGCTGCGCGCGGTCGATGCGCGCGGACAGGCGCTTTCGCCTTATTACGTGCTGGAAATTGCCGAACGCCATCGTCTGCTGGTGGAATTCGAATGGTCGACGATCGAAGCTGTTGTGCGCGACCTTCGTGACCTGCACGGCCTCGACGCGGATTTTCATCTGGCGGTGAATATCTCCGCGTCGTCTTTTGCGATTGCGCGTTTCGGAGAGCGGGTCGTGGCGCTGCTGCACGACATGGCGGTGCCGGCGCATCGCCTCTCGATCGAAGTGACGGAGATGAGCAGGATACCGACCACCGATGTCGTGCAGCAGAATTTCGATGCGCTGATCGCCGCAGGCGTCCGGCTGGCGCTCGATGATTTCGGCACCGGTTATGCCGCACTCACTTTGCTGGCGCGGTTCCCTTTCGAAGAGGTCAAGATCGATCACTGGATGACGTCGAGGCTCGACCAATCGCGGTTCAGGGACGCCATCGCGCTCGCTTTCGAGAGCGCCGAGCGCTACGGCGCAAAGCTGGTAACGGAAGGCATCGAAACGGAGGAGCAGAGCCGGCTTCTCATGCAGATGGGCATACGCTTCGGGCAGGGTTATCTTTATTCCCCGGCCGTGCCGCTCGCCCGGCTGCAGCCTCGCAGGGCCTGCGCCTGACGCGCGCAGACCGATCGGGGCCCTTGCTGCGGCCATTGGCCATCGAAGGGAATTCGGCGACTGCTGCATTGAATGTTTTCCCGGTCTGTGCTGAGAAACTTCTTTGATGAACGAATGTCATGATCCTTTTTAAAGGTCATGCGGGCGAGCCGATGCTTGAAAACAATGATGCATGGAACGACATGCCCGGAAAGCCGGCTCAGCACTTGCCGAATGAATCGGCCAAGGGCGAGGGTGGCGCCGGCCGCTCGCTTCGCGCGGCCGCCCATGCCGTATCAGGCGACCGGCCTACGGCGGACAATCCGCAGCCGCTGTCAGGATGGCCTTTTCTCAGGTTGTTTCTGGTCTGGGCACTGCTCATGGCGACCGTTATTTCCGCTTTGGCGGCTTATCAATATGTCAGCCTGCTCGGCGAACTGGGGAGAGAGAGCGACGCGTTGCAGGCCGAGGCATCCCGCCGCGCCGATCAGCATGATGCCCATGTGACGGCGCTTTCGGCGGTAGCGCAGGCGGAGCAGGGGGCGGATTACGGCCTGCTGCTGGATGTCGCCGCACCCATTCTGCAATTTTACCCGCGCATCGATGAGGTTCAGCTGGTTCCCCTCAGCGAGGCGGGGCCTGTTATCGGCACCCGACCGCTGGAAAACGAGCTGGCAGCGGCGATCCGAAAGGCGGCATTGGTCTTTACCGGCCGGCCAGCCCTGGTGGCGAGCGATCTCAGGCCCGGCCATTACATGATCGTCAAGCGCAGCCCCAATAGCGAGACGGCCTCGAAAGCGCTGGTGCTTGCCGTCGATGCCGCGCGGCTTCTGGCGTCCGATGCCCCGTTCTGGTCTGCGAAACAGGCGGTGATCCGCCTCAAAATGCCTGACGGTACAGTCCTGTTCGGCCCGCCCTTAATGCCGGAAGCGCCGCAATATGTCCGGCAGTTGAGCAGCGCCACCCAGCCGCTCATGCTCGAAGTCGCCCTCTCCATCACCTGGCGCGATCTTTTGCCCGGCCGCGCCGTGCTGGCGGGCATGGCTGGGTCGAGCATCGTTTTCCTGCTTGGCACTGTCATGGCAAGACAGAGGACGCGCATGCGCGCCGCCGAAAGACGGGCCGAACTGAGCGGCATGGAGGCGCGGCTCACCCACGCTTCGCGGGTCAATGCACTCGGAGAAATGGCAAGCGGCCTTGCCCATGAGCTGACCCAGCCTCTGACGGCGATATTGGCGCAGGCGCAGGCCGGGCGGCGGCTGCTTGCCCGTCAGGATGTCACGGCTCTTTCCGGTGCTCTCGACGATATGATCGATCAGGCGCGATGCGCCGCCAATATGCTCGACCGGTTTCGCAACTGGTCGCTGCCGCACCGCCAGCCGATGGCGGCGCATGATCTGCGCGCCGCTCTGCGCAATGTCGATGCGCTGCTTGCCGGAGAAGCGGCCCGGCACGAAGCCAGCATCGACATCGCCATGCCCGATACCCCGCTCTTGGTGCGGGTCGACCCCGTCGAAATAGAACAGGTCATGTTCAATCTGCTGCGCAACGCGCTTGATGCGCTCGCCGCCATCGAAGGCAGGCGCGCCATCACCGCCAGATTGAGCCGGAGCGATGATTTCGCCGTTCTCGACGTTGCCGATAACGGCCCCGGCGTCGCACCGGGCCTGCGCGACCGGCTGTTCACGCCTTTCGCCACCACGAAAACGAACGGCATGGGTCTGGGACTTGCCCTCAGCCAACGGCTGGTGGAGCGCGCCGACGGCGAAATCCTCTATGTCGAGAGTGAGAATGGTGCGCTTTTCCGGGTTGTCCTTCCGCTTGCAGCGGAGGCACAGACCCCATGACGCTGCCCGTTTATCTCGTGGATGATGATGACGCCGTACGCAAGGCGCTGATATTGCTCCTGTCCACCGTCGGCATCAAGGCGAAGGGCTTTGCCGATCCGGTGGTATTTCTCGGTCAGCTATCCGGGCTCGAACCGGGCTGCCTCATCTTCGATATCCGCATGCCCGCCATTACCGGATTGAAGCTGCAGGAGAAGCTGACGGAAGAGGGGATCGACTGGCCCGTCATCATCATTTCCGGTCACGGCAATATTGAAGCCTGCCGGCGGGCCTTTCACAATGGCGCGGTGGATTTTCTCTCCAAGCCCGTGGATGAGCAGGATCTCATCGACGCCATCCAGAAGGCGCACCGGATATTGGCCCGCACGCTCGATGCAAAAGCGCTGCAGGCGGAGACGATGGCGCTTTTATCGCTGCTGACCGCGCGGGAGCGGGAAATACTCGAACGCATCGCACTCGGTTTTACCACACGCCAGATCGCCGACGGGCTTGGCCTGTCGCCGCGCACGGTGGACAGCCATCGCGCCGCCATCGGCCTCAAGCTCGGCACCACCTCGCAGGCGGAAATGACGCGGCTATGGCTGGAAGCCAGCGTGGATCGGTAGAACTACCGAGCAGCCGGCAAGTCTTACGGATTCGCGGCTGAGCGCCATCCGCTTAAGCTGCAGTCCTCATCAAGCAAGAGGACTTTCCATGATCCGCACCCTTCTCATCGTTTCCGCCCTGATCGTTCCTTCTGCCGCATTGTCGCAGACGCTGCCGACCGCGCCCTATCTGCCGCTCGAAATGGCGGAAAAGGCAGCCAAGGCAGCGCTTCAGGCCTGCTCCGCCAAGGGCAGCGCCGTCACCGTCGCCATCGTCACCCGCGATGGCGCCACCAAGATGGTGCTGAAGGCGGATGGTTCCGGTCCGCATACGGTCTCCAGCGCAACCGGCAAGGCCTTTGCCGCCGCATCGCTTGGCCGCGATATCGGCGAGATCGCCGAATTCATCGCCTCCAAGCCGGCCAATGATGGCCTTCGCAACATGGATGAGCGCATGGTCATCCAGGCCGGCGGCCTGCCGATCAAGATCGGCGACGCCCTGGTGGGCGGTATCGGTGTCGGCGGCGCGCCATCGGGCGTGATCGATGCCGAATGCGCGCGTGAAGGTCTCAACACGATCGGCGCGAAATAAACTGCGTCAATGCGATACGGCGGCTTCGCAGGAGGCCGCCGGCTCTGCACTGTTGCGTATCAACCCGCCATTGCATCCTCGTATTCGCTCGAAAGCATCAGCCATTGCTCCTCCGCGTCCGAAAGCCTGGCAGCGGCTTCGCCGCGCTCTTTCACTTTCTGCGCGGCCTTGGCGGGGGCCTTCTCGTATAGCGCCGGGTCCGCCAGTTCGGTGTCGAGCGACTGAATCACTTTCTCAAGCTTTGCCGTCAGGGACTCGATTTCGTTGATCTTTTTCTTGAGCGGCGCAAGCTGGGCGCGCTTTTCTGCGTTGGCCTTGCGTTGATCCGCTTTCGACGCCTGATCGGCAGCGGCCTCGGTCTTGTCTTCCTTCTTCCTGCCGGAGGAAACGACGAGATCGCGATATTCCTCCATGTCTCCTTCGAAGGTCTTGACCGTGCCGTCGGCCACCAGCCACAGCCGGTCCACCGTCGCCTCGATGAGGTGGCGGTCGTGCGAAATGAGGATGACCGCGCCGTTATAATCATTCAGCGCCTCGATCAGCGCCCGGCGGCTGTCGATATCGAGGTGGTTGGTCGGCTCGTCGAGGATCAGCAGGTTCGGCGCATGGAAGGCCGCAAGCCCCATCAGCAGGCGAGCCTTTTCGCCACCGGACAGATCCTTCGCCGCCGTCGCCATCTTTTCCGTCGCAAGCCCCATTTGCGCCACGCGGGAGCGCACCTGCGCTTCGGGGGCCAGCGGCATCAACTTGCGCACATGTTCGACCGGCGTTTCATCCGGCACGAGGTCATCGAGCTGGTGCTGCGCGAAGAAGCCGATCTTGAGGCCGGGCGCGACACGCAGATCGCCGGCCTGCGGCGCAAGACGACCGGAAATGAATTTCGCAAAGGTCGATTTACCGTTGCCGTTCGAGCCGAGCAGCGCGATGCGATCGTCGTTGTCGATCCGCAGATTGAGCTGTTTCAGGATGGATTTTCCAGGCTCGTAACCCACAGCACCGCCATTGATGGCGACGATGGGCGAGGCGGGCTGCTTTTCCGGCTCGGGGAAGGTGATCGGCTGGACGTGATCCTCGATCACGGCGGCCACGGTGCCCATGCGCTCCAGCGCCTTGATGCGGCTTTGCGCCTGCCGCGCTTTTGTCGCCTTGGCGCGGAAACGGTCGATGAAGCTTTGCAGATGTTTGCGGGCGGCGTCGTTCTTTACCTTCGCCTTCATCTGCAATTCGTCGGCCTCGGCCTTCTGCCGCTCGAACTGGTCGTAACCACCGCGATAGAAGGTCAGCTTCTTCTGGTCCAGATGCACGATGGAATTGACGGCATTGTTGAGAAGATCGCGATCATGGCTGATGATGATGACTGTATGCGGATAACGCCTGATGTAATCTTCCAGCCAGAGTGTGCCTTCGAGGTCGAGATAGTTGGTCGGCTCGTCGAGCAGCAAAAGGTCGGGTTCGGCAAACAGCACCGACGCAAGCGCCACGCGCATGCGCCAACCGCCGGAGAAGGAGGAGGCGGGGCGAAGCTGCGCCTCGTGATCAAAACCGAGACCGGCAAGAATGCTTGACGCGCGCGCTTCGGCCGAATGGGCGTCGATGTCGACAAGCCGCATCTGGATTTCCGCGATACGATGCGGATCGGTTGCGGTTTCCGCCTCGGCGAGAAGCGCGCTGCGTTCCTTGTCGGCGGAAAGCACGATGGAAATCAGCGATTCCTCGGTGCCCGGCGCTTCCTGCGCGACCTGGCCGATGCGCGCCATCTTCGGGATCGTCACCGAACCGCTTTCAGCCGAAAAATCGCCGGTGATGACCCGGAACAGAGTGGATTTGCCGGCGCCGTTGCGGCCAACAAGGCCCGCCTTCACGCCGGCGGGAAGCGTCACGCTGGCATGGTCAAGAAGCAGACGCCCGGCGATGCGGGCGGAAAGATCGGTAATCGTAATCATGGCGCCGTTTTGGCCGAACTGTCTGGCCAAGGCAAGAGCGCCCGCGCCACACCATGAGAGAATGCTGTCTCAGGAGCCGAGTTGCGCCAGATAGCTGCTGCGGCTGTGTTGCGACACCTCCCGCGAATAACCGACGACGCAGTTGCGCGCGCGGCATCGGGCCGAGAGCAGGGCGAGTTCCGCATGGCCGAAAAACTCGGCTGGCGTGGCGGTGCCATCCACTTCCGCGACGCCGATCGAAACCGTCAGATGTTCGCCATCGCCGCCAGTGGTTGCGAAGCGCAATGCCTCCACGCTCTGCCGCAGCCGCTCGGCAATGGCCTCGGCCGTGTTTTGCGGCACGCCGGCAAACAGAAAGGCAAATTCATCGCCACCGATACGGGCGACGAAATCGTCCTTCTTGATGGTCTTGCGAAACAGGGCGGCGAGACGTCGCAACGCCTTGTTGCCTGCAGACGAGCCATATTTGCCGTTGATTTCGCGGAAATGGTCGATATCCAGCAGCACCAGCGAAGTGGCTGAGGCAGCCCGGTCCTTCGCGAAAAGAGTGCCGAGCTTTTCAAGAAAGGCGGCACGGTTTGGCAATGCCGTCAGCGCATCGCGCAGCGAGGCGGCCTGCAGCTCCGCGCGGTTCCTTTCAACCTCGCGAATTTTCACCAGCCCCATGGCGATGAAATGCCGAAGGCTCGTCTGTTCTTCGCGAATATCGCCCAGCAACTCGACGAAACGCTCCATTGCGGGCGGCTCGCAATCCTCGTCCTGCTCAAGGCTGCTCATGAAGATTTCAGTGCGGTGAAGGCTCGCATCCAGCCGCGCGGAAATCTGCGTCAGTGTATCGAAAGCCTCGCTTGCCATCTGCTCCGCCTCGATCCGCGAAAAACCGGGCAGATTGTGCCGCTGGCCGATGAGATCGATTTCATGCTGCTGCGGCGCGTTGCCGAGCGCGAGAATATCGCGGCCCATGGCCGGGTTGTGTCCAGACAATATTTCGTAGATCAATTCGTAGTTGCGCGGCAAAGGCGCAATGTTCATCTTGGCGATGAACTGCGTGATTTTGGTAACGACAAGTGAACTTCTTGCATGTTCGCGTTTTTTATCACCCGCCGATGTCGTCACTGACAGCCCCAATACCAATGGATTATTATGAATAGACCGGCGATAACCGATTGTTGAACGGCGCTATTCTTACAAGCAACGGTTTAAAATAGAATAAACCCAGAAGGGAATTTTGCCGTCACGAAGCATGAATCCGCATTGGCGCGCCTTGATGGATAATATGACAAATCCTGATTTGATTTCGGGTGGCGACCGTTTTTATATCGCTTCATCGATGTTGCAGAAGAGGGGCAGCCCATGACGACTTCCAGAACGCTCTATTCGCTATGCGGAAGCGACACTTCCCGGCCATTTTCTCCCCATTGCTGGAAAACCGTGCTTTCGCTGGCGCATAAGGGGCTGGATTTCGAGGAAAGGCCTTTGCCTTTTACGGTGATCCCCACGGTGGAGGATGGTTTTTCGAAGACCGTGCCCATCCTGCGCGATGGTGACGAACTGGTGAGCGACAGTTTCGAAATTGCGCTTTATCTTGACGAGACTTACCCGGAGCGCCCCTCGCTGTTTAACGGCGAGGGTGGCAAGGCAATGGCCCGTTTCGTCGAAAGCTGGTCGCAGACGGTGCTTCACCCCGCCATCGTCCGCATTGCCGTACTCGATATCCACAATATGCTGGATGAGCCGGATCGCCATTATTTTCGCGATAGCCGCACAAAAGCGCTCGGCCGTCCGCTTGAGGATGTGGTGGCGAACCGCGAGGCGGAGATCGCAGCATTTCCGGCATTGCTCGCACCGATCCGGCGTATGCTGAGCTTCCAGCCTTTCATCGGCGGTACGTCGCCGCTCTTTGCGGATTACATCGTGTTCGGCGCGCTGCAATGGGCGAGGATCACCACCGGGCTGGATCTGTTTGCCGATAACGATCCGGTGCGGGACTGGTTCGAAGGCTGCCTCGATCTCTATGATGCGAGAGGCCGCAGTGTGACAGCGGCGTGAAATGTCTGCGCCGACAGTCGCAATCTCGTTGATCCCCCTTGTTTTCGGGCCTTTGGGCGGGTAAAGACCGCCCACTTTCTCTGAAGGAAAAGGAAACGGACACATGGCGATTGAACGCACATTTTCGATGATCAAGCCGGACGCAACCAAGCGTAACCTCACGGGCGCGATCACCAAGGTATTTGAAGACAACGGTCTGCGCATCGTCGCCTCCAAGCGCGTCTGGATGAGCAAGCGCGAAGCTGAAGGCTTCTACGCCGTTCACAAGGAGCGTCCCTTCTTCGGCGAACTCGTTGAAGGCATGACCTCCGGCCCGACCATCGTTCAGGTTCTGGAAGGCGAAAACGCCATCCTCAAGAACCGCGAAATCATGGGCGCCACCAACCCGGCCCAGGCCGCTGAAGGCACCATCCGCAAGAGCTTCGCGCTCTCCATCGGCGAAAATTCCGTTCACGGTTCCGACGCTCCGGAAACCGCTGCACAGGAAATCGCCTACTGGTTCGCCGAAACCGAAATCGTCGGCTGATTCAAAATCTCAACGGCTTGAATCGCTATTGCAGGCGATTGCGTGAAGCTGCTGAAATGACTCGAAGAAGCGGGGCCGAGAGGCTCCGTTTTTTTGTTTTGATAGGGGTAAAGGGTTAGGTCGCAGCCATTCCCACCTTCCTCATTCCTGTGCTTGTCACAGAAATCCAGCCGACGCGCGTCTGCGCGGCGAAAGGAGTCCTTTCAGCCCAAGGACTTGGGCTGACTGGATCCCTGTGACGAGCACAGGAATGAGGGATGGGACGCCTTCACGTCATTCATTCCGTCAGTCCCTACGACGCCGGACAATCCTGAACCGGCCGCATATCCGTCGTGCCATCCGGTTTGAACACCTCCGGATTGGGCGTATAAAGCGGGCCGACCACCAGCGGCTTGGCGGGCAGAAGTGACTGGTCGGTGTCGGAACGGATCGTGGTTTCGATGCTCTGGAGAATGTCGCCTTCCGGCCCTTTGATATGGATGGTGACCTTATAGGGCCGGTCCTGCTTCACGCATTCCACCGGTGGGCTCTGAACCGTGATCTTTTCGTCTTTCGGAAAAATCTTCTCGCGGCTGGTGAGGTCTGGACCACCGCGAGGGTTTTCGAACGTCGCCTCGATGGTGCTGCCGTCACGAATGGGGGCGATGCGCTGAAGGGTCACCAGATAGGTGGCGATGGCCACGCGGTAGTTAAACACAAACATCCGGCCGGAGATCTTCGCCACCTCACGCGGTTCGTCCCGCTGGCAGCCGGAAAGGGCGAGCATCCCTGCAATCGCCAGCAATGGAAGGGCGATTCCTTTCATGTCTGCGCCTCCTTTTTCCGGTGATAGTGCCGGCTGGCTTTCTGCCGGTTGCCGCACACAGCCATATCGCACCAGATGCGGCTTCTGTTCCTGCTGCGGTCGATAAACAGCCAGCCGCAATTGCCGCAGATGCGCAGCCGTTCCTGCGTCTCGTCCGCAAGTAGCGAGAGGGCGGAATGGGCGGTGGCATTGCCGAGGCTTTCGGCAAGCGGAAACGTCCGCAGCGCCGTGCCGCAGGCGAAGAGAAGCCCGGCCAGTTTGCCGTCGCCATCTTCGCTGCCGGTGATGGACGTGCGGAAATAATCGTCGACAGCCTCGCGAAGCTCTAGAAAAACCGGCCGCCTTTCCGCTTCGGGTGCGATGAGCGTGGGAAACCTGTGGCGCTCCGCACCGAGCCTTGTCGCCGCTTCGGCAAAGGCGGCGATCTGCGCGGGCGCAGCAAAACGATCGACTGATTTTGCCACGTCTGCGCGCAGGATCACGCTATTGGCGACATCCAGCGCCAATGCGCCGCCTGCGAAACGATGTTCTGTCCAGCGAAAGGTCATGCCATTATTATAACTGTCAAAATGGGTTTTAACAGTTATAATAATGGCGGGAGGACGCGCTTGGCCTATTTCCTGCAACAATTGTTGAATGCGGTGCCGGTTGCCTCGCTCTATGCGGTTCTGGCCTTCGGGTATGCCATCGCCTTTTCGGTCACCAGACGCGCCGATGTCACCTATGGCGCCATATTTGCTTTTGCCGGCCAGACCTGCCTGCTGTTTGCCGATTTCGGCTGGAACCGGCTGTGGCTGGTTCTGCCGGCAACACTTGCGCTCGGGGCGGGGGCGGGCCTGTTCGGTGGGTTATGGGCGGCGGGTTTTGTCGGCAGGGCGGTGATGCGGCCGTTAGCGAAAGCCTCTCCCAATGCGGTGACCGTCGCCTCCGTCGGTGTATTGATAGCGCTTACGGAAAGTGCGAGGCTGGCCGCCGAGACAAGGCAATTATGGCTGCCGCCGCTTCTGTCCGAGCCGGTGCGTTTCTGGGCCGATGGCGGCTTTGCGGTGACCCTGACGCCGATGCAGATGCTGAACACGGCGGCGTTCTGCCTGCTCATTCTCGCGGGGTCGTTTTATCTCAGCCGTTCCGCTTTCGGCAGGCGTTGGAAGGCGGTGTCGGACGATGCTTTTGCCGCCGCTTTGTGCGGGGTGAATGCGGGCAGGATATTTCTGCTGTCCTATTGCGCGGCGGGTCTGGTCGCCGCCATCGCCGGTGTGCTGGCCACATTTTATTACGGCACCATGGATTTCGGGGCCGGTCTGGTTTTTGGGCTGAAGGTGGTGCTGATTTCAGCGGCGGGCGGTTATGCCAGCCCGCTCATCTGCGGCCTTGGGGCCGCCGCCATCGGTTTTGCGGAAACTTTCTGGGTCGGTTACGGCCCGGCCGCCTGGCGCGATGCGGTGGTTCTGGCGATGCTGGTCGGCTGGCTGATTGTCATGCGCAGCAGGGTTGAAACACCCTAGAGCATTTCCATGAAAAGTGGACGCCGGTTTTCCGTCCGGAAAAGCGAGAAAAGGACAAGCACTATCGCCACCTGTCCTTCGCCGCATCGTCGGTTGCCTTTGCTGCAACCCAGTCGCCCGTCGAGCCATCCCTGCCATGTTCCTTTTTCCAGAACGGGGCGGATGTCTTGAGATAGTCCATTACGAAATTGGCGCCATCAAAGGCCGCCTGTCGATGAGACGAGGCTGCAATGACGAGGACTATATTTTCGCCGGTGGCGATCTTGCCGTGGCGGTGGATGGCGGTGAGGCCAAGCAGGCCGAAACGCTCCATGGCAAGTTTGGCAATGCGGGTTATTTCCGCTTCCGCCATGCCGGGATAATGTTCTAGCTCCAGCGCCGCGAGCGTGCCGCCATCATCCCGGCAGAGCCCGGTGAAGGCCACCACCGCGCCGATGCTCCTGTCACTTTCCGTCAGCCGGCGCGTTTCTTCCGCAACGTCGAAATCCTCTGCCTGGACGCGGACTGTCGGCTGCATCCGCTCATCCCCCCGTCATCGGCGGGAAAATGCCGATCTCGCGTGCGGCGGCGATGCTTTCGTCATGCTCGACATGTTCCTGATTGACGGCAACACGGATCACATTGGGAAATTCGAAGGCGGCTTCGTAATTTTCACCGCGTGCCGAAAGCCAGGCGATCAGCTCACCGGCCGTGGTGACGGAGGAGGGGATATCCAGCTCCTCTTCATCCGTGCCTATCTTCTCGCGAACCCAGGCGAAATAAACGATCCGCGTCATCATTCTTCGTCCACGATGTGCTTGAGGCCGGCTTTGAAGTAATCATAGCCGGTATACATGGTGAGCGCTGCGGCGAGCCAGAGAAGCGTAATTCCCATCTCGGTCGTGTAGGGCAGAACCTTGTCGCCCGCAGGACCCGCAAGCAGAAAGGCGATGGCGACCATCTGGATGGTGGTCTTCCATTTGGCGATGCGGGTAACGGGAACGCTGACTTTCAGCGCCGCCAGATATTCGCGCAGGCCCGAAACCAGAATTTCGCGGCAGAGAATGGTGATGGCGGCCCAGAGCGACCAGCCGGCAATGGTGCCATCAGCCGCCATCAGGAGCAGCACGGAGGCGACCAGCAGCTTGTCGGCAATCGGATCCAGCATGCGGCCGATATTCGACGTCTGGTTCCAGATACGCGCCAGATAACCATCGAGGAAATCGGTCAGCGAGGCGATGATGAACAGCCACAGAGCCGTCCAGCGCGCGAAATCCGAGCTTTCCAGTTTCCCTTCGACGTAAAAGCACAGAACAATGACAGGAACCGCGAGGATGCGGCCATAGGTGAGAAGGTTGGGAATGCTGTATGCGCGCGAAGCCATGGGAAACCTGTCAGTCTAAGATCAGCTGCCTTGATGCCGCCGCTAGGGCACAGCGTCAACACGTCATTATGTTTTTTTAGCAGTTCGGTCTCACCGTTCTGCGTCAATCGCTGCCGCTCTCGTGGAAGTGATTGTAAATTTGCCGCGCCACCGTCTCGGAGATACCGCTGACAGCCATCAAATCGTTGAGGCCGGCGCGCGAAACGGCCTTGGCCGTGCCGAAATGCTGCAGCAGGGAGCGCTTGCGGCCCGGCCCGATTCCCGAAATTTCATCCAGCGGATTGCGCACCATTTCCTTCTTGCGCCGCGCCCGGTGCGAGCCGATGGCGAAACGGTGGGCCTCGTCGCGCATGCGCTGGATGAAATAAAGCACGGGATCACGCGGCGGCAGCGAGAAATCGCTGCGCCCGTCCGCGAAGAATCGTTCGCGGCCTGCCTCGCGGTCCACACCCTTGGCGACGCCGATGGCGGTGACACAGTCGCGAATGCCGAGCTCGTCGAGGATAGCCCGCACCGCCGTCATCTGACCCTGACCGCCGTCGATCAGGATCACATCCGGCCAGGCGGGGAAGGGCATGTCGGCCGCTTCCTCCGGTGTCGGGGTCCGTTCGCGGTCGGGCTTGCCTTCTTCCTTCAGGAGACGGGAGAAACGGCGGGTCATCACCTCGCGCATCATGCCGAAGTCATCGCCGGGGGTGATGTCGGTCGATTTGATGTTGAACTTGCGGTACTGGTTCTTCACGAAACCTTCCGGACCCGCCACCACCATGCCGCCCACGGCATTGGTGCCCATGATATGCGAGTTATCGTAAATCTCGATCCGCCGCGGCACATAGGAAAGGCCGAAGGTTTCCGCAAAACCCTTCAGCAGCCGCGCCTGGGACGAGGTTTCCGCCAGCTTGCGGCCATGCGCCTCGCGCGCATTGGCAAGCACATGGTCGGTAATGTCCTTTTTCTCGCCGCGTTGGGGCACGCTGATCGTGACCTTGTGTCCCGCCTTTTCACCGAGAGCGGCGGCCAGCAGTTCCTGCTCCTCCACCGTTTCGGAAAGCAGGATCTGTTTCGGCACGGGCTTGTCGTCGTAAAACTGCGCCAGAAATGCGTTGAGAATTTCCGAGCCGGGCAGGGAAGGATCGGCCTTCGGGAAATAGGCGCGGTTGCCCCAGTTCTGGCCGGTGCGGAAAAAGAATACCTGAATGCAGGAGATGCCGCCCTCATGGTGGATGGCGAAAACATCCGCTTCCTCGATGCCGGCGGGATTGATGCCCTGATGGCTCTGGACGTGCGAAAGCGCCGCCAGCCGGTCGCGATAGACCGCGGCGCGCTCGAAATCGAGATCTTCGGCCGCCTCGTTCATCTGCCGTGCAATCGCGGTCTTGACGCTCTGGCTCTTGCCGGACAGGAAATCCTTGGCTTCCTTGACGAGTTCCGCATACCCCTGATCGCTGACCTCATGCGTACAGGGGCCGGAACAGCGCTTGATCTGATAAAGAAGACAGGGGCGTGTGCGGGTCTCGAAAACGCTGTCGGTACAGGTGCGGATCAAAAAAGCGCGCTGCAGCGAATTGATCGTGCGCCCGACGGCGCCGGCCGATGCAAAGGGTCCGAAATAGTCGCCCTTGCGCGCCCGGGCGCCGCGGTGCTTGAAGATCGCCGGTGCGCGGTTGTCGGCGGTAATTAGAATATAGGGAAAGGACTTGTCGTCACGCAGAAGCACATTAAAGCGCGGCCGCAAGCGTTTGATCAGATTCGCTTCGAGCAGAAGCGCTTCCGTCTCCGTGCGGGTGGTGACGAACTCCATATGGGTGGTGAAACGCACCATCTGGGCGATGCGGTTGGAATGGACACGGCCCTGCGCATAGTTGCCGACGCGCTTCTTCAGCGAGCGCGCCTTGCCGACATAAAGCACGTCGCCCGCATCGTTGAACATGCGATAGACACCCGGCGAGTTCGGCAGGTGTTTGACGAATTCACCGATCAGATCCATGCCCTTCAGGCCGGATTCGTTCTTCCAGCCTGCATTCCAGTCCATGCCGGCAACGTCGCGCGGAGCCTCGGCCGCTTCCGGTGCGGCAAGGCTTGCATCGTCGTCTTCGTCGTCGGTTTCATCGAAGAGAATACCGCCATCAGGCAGCTTCTTTCCGTTCATTCATTAATCTCCGCCACGTCAGGGGTTTCCCAGCCAAGGTGCTGGCCGCCGTCGAGCGCGATCATTTGTCCGGTGATCGACGGCGTGTCGAAAAGAAAGCGAATCGTCCGCCCGAACTCGTCCGGTGCGGGACCTCGCTTTAATATAAGGCCGTCGATCTGCGCCTGAAAGTCCTCGGGCGCCTGTCTTTCGCTTTTGAAGGTCGGACCCGGACCGATGGCATTGACCCGCACGCGTGGTGCAAAGCTCTGCGCCATCGTCCGCGTGGCTGTCCACAGGGCGGATTTCGAAAGCGTGTAGGAATAAAACCGCGGCGTGAGCGCCAACACGCGCTGGTCGATGATATTGACGATCAGCCCGGATTTGTCGGCAGGCAATTGTTCGACAAAGGCGGCGGCGATGAGGGAAGGAGCCCGGACATGCACGGCGAAATGCGCGTCGAAGATCACGGGATCGGGTTTATCCGCCGAGTCGTCCAGAAAAATCGACGCATTGTTGATAACGAGGCCGATAGGTCCCAGCGCCGAAGAAGCCTGTCCGGTGAGCCCAGAGGCGGGCCCGGATTGTGTCAGGTCCGCCTGGACGGCAACGGCTTTGCCGCCTTTTTGCCTTATTTCGTTAGCGAATTCCTCGGCCTGCGCCATAGATTCATTGGCATGGACGGCGATCGCGAAGCCATGGGCGGCCAGATCGGTGGCGATTGCCCGCCCGAGCCGGCGGGCGGCCCCCGTTATCAAGACTGTCTTCGGTATATTTTCTTTCACGGCGGACCTGCATTTGCTCATCTCAGCCCTATTTGCTGGATATAAATGCAAATCGCAAGCTGTCCGTCAGCCCCAAAAGAATTGGGCGATTTTTTATTCACAATGCAATTTCGGTTTAATTTGAATATAACTAAGTTTAAAGGCGATCTATTGCTGATTAGGCTTCTGTTAGGGTTAATAAAACCCTTGTGGCAATTAGGCAACGTCTAATTCTAGTCACGTCTCTGCCCCAAACAATTCACATTTTGGCTCTTTGATCTCCGCATTCTCCCATCAAGTTCAGTTTCCAGAGGGGCGATTAACCCGACGATTTTACACCGCGTCTGAAAACAATGTTTTGAGTGCAGAGCGGTCCTGAAAGGAGAATAGCATGCGTATTTTCGTAGCAACCCTTATGGCTTCGACCATGGCAGCCGCCGGCTTTTCGGCTGCTCACGCCGCTGACGCCGTAAATGAAGTGCCGCAGGCACCGGTGTCCTACGACCAGCCCGCACCGGTCAAGGATTGGTCCGGCGCCTACCTCGGTGGTACGGTCAACTATGACTGGGGCCGTTTCAGCTCCAGCAATGACGGCCGTGACGCCAAGGGCTTCGGCGGCGGTCTCTACGGTGGTTACAACATGCAGAGCGGCCAGATCGTTTACGGTGCTGAAGCAGACGTAAACCTGGGCGACGAGAAGGGTTCTGCCGGCACGGTTGCCGGTAACGCCATCGAAGGCAAGCAGGGCGTCAACGGCTCGCTGCGTGGCCGCGTTGGTTACGACATGAACCCGTTCCTGCTTTACGGTACGGCTGGTCTTGCTGTCTCCGACAACAAGGTACGTGACGCGACCTCCAAGGACAGCGCCACCGCCCTCGGTTACACCGTTGGTGCCGGTGTAGAAGCCATGGTGACCGACAACATCACCGCCCGTCTGGAATATCGCTACAGCGACTACCAGAAGAAGGACTACGGTCTCGACTCCGGCGCGTTCTCGCGTGGTTTCGACGATCACTCCGTCAAGGCCGGTATCGGCGTCAAGTTCTGATCCTTTTCGGATCGGTTAAAGAAAAGCCGGGGTTTACGCCCCGGCTTTTTTGTTTCCGTGATTTGCCATGCTTAAACGCCCGGCCCAAAAAACCGGGCGTTTTGTTCGGCTGGCTCAGGCGGCGGCCTTCATTTCCGTGTAGGCTTCGAAACGCTTGCCGAAGGTTTCGGGCCAGGCGGCCAGCGCATCGCGCCCTTCGGCCCATTCACCGGCAAAACGCAGGTCGAGATAACCGATCATCGCTGCAAGGGCGAAATGGCCGCCATGCAACTTCTTGCCGGTTTTCGGCAGGTTGGCGTTGAGATAGTCAAGTCCGCGGGCCACCTTGCTCCACTGCTTGTCGATCCACGGCTGGTGGATCTTGTCTTCCGGGCGGAAACGGCGCTCGTAAACGATGGCTAACAGGCAATCCATGATGCCGTCGCACAGCGCTTCCAGAATTTCCACATCCGTGCGCTTGCCGTTCTTCTTCGGGTAGAGCTTGCCGCCTGAAAGACGGTCGAGATAATGCATGATCGCCACGCTATCATAGACCGAGCCGCCTCCATCCAGAAGCAGGACGGGAATCTTGCCGAGCGGATTGTTGTCCATCAGCGTTGCGGGCTCGGCATTGGTGTCGACGCGTACCGAGGTAATGTCGATGCCGAGATGGCGGGCGGCCATGCGCACCTTGGCGGAGTAGGGGGAGGCGGGCGAGTAAAGCAGTTCCATGGTCGGGTCCTGTGGGTTGTCGTCTGGGGACTGGAGTATTCAATAAAACTGGATAGCGGTTTTATGTCTGGAAAATGTGTAGAGACAGGAAATAGAGCGCACTCGACGCGCTCTAGCGAATGGGGATGATTTCTGCGGCGTTGGCGCGGCAGCCCTTGCGGTCAAGCTCGGGGCAATCGCGGAACGTCATGTCCCTGTTGAGGCAGATGCGCACTTCCTCAAGGCGCCTGCCGTCGCAGCTGATGGAGATACCGCGTTTCGACAGGCCCGGATTGGCGTCGGTGAAAGCGGTTTCTATGGCGTCGGCGGAAAGTGTGGAGGCCGCTGCGCCCGAGGCAATTGTTTCCGGCAGCCGGATGGCTTCGAAGGCGGCTCGCGTTGCCGAGAAATAATCCCTCTGCGACAGGCCGGAGCAGGAGCCATGCTTGCGCCACTGGTGGCCGATCAGGCCCATGGACGGCATGATATCGAACATGCTGCGGCCGATCGCGTCAGGAACACGGTCAGGCTCGCCGCTTTGGCAGAATTCGGGATAGCCGTTTTCGTTCTGCGGCCACAGCCCGTGCACGACGAAACCGTAACGCCTGTCGCTGCCGCATTGCTGGCGGTTACCCGAGCCTTCGGAACTGGCGCAGAAGGCCGGCGACCAGGACAGGGAAAGCACGTAGAAATCGAAACCCGTTCCGCGAGGCGCCGGATTATTGCCCGCATTTCTGCGCGGTCTTTCCGGTTGGGGGCGTCCTGCAGATTGCGTCGAGGCTTGCGTCTGCCGGTCGTTCGCCGGTCCCTTCGGGGCGGGGTTTTCCTGCGCAAACCACAGCGCCGCAAGCGACAGAAGACCCAAGGCGATGAAACCTGCGTAACGTTTCATTCCGTGCACGTTCCCCGGAAACTGGACCAGTTCGTATCGCCGTCGGGCGATGATCCGGTCTTACATAAATTTGTGAACGAGGCAAACAGGCAAAAAGGTTGAAAGCTTCGCCGCATAACGAATAGAGTCGAACGAATCTTCCGCGAAAGACGGAAACAGGGCTGGGGTGAAGTTGGAGGAAATAGGCGGCATGACCGCATGAAATTCAAGAAATACATCTGGCCCGTCGTTGGTTTTGCGACGATCGGTTTTTCCGCCTGGTTGCTCTTTCACGAACTGCGTGGCCTGTCGCTTGATGATCTCTGGGACAGCCTGAAAGCCATTCGCGTGCGGGACTGGCTGTGCTCGGGCCTTGCGACCCTGCTGGCCTATGCCGCGCTTGCCGGTTACGACCGCATCGCGCTGCAGCATCTTGGCCGCAAGGTGAACTGGTTCTTCATCACGCTCACCTCTTTCACCACCTATGCGCTGTCCCACAATGTCGGGGCCTCGGTGTTTTCGGGGGCGGTGGTGCGATATCGGGCCTATACGTCCAAGGGGCTGAGTGTCGCGGAAGTGGGCGTTCTCGTCGGTCTCTGCTCCTTCACCTTTCTCATCGGCACGATCATGCTCATCGGCCTGGTGCTGCTTTACGAGCCTGACATCACCGAACGGTTTACCGGAATCCTGCCCGTCGAGGCCTCCAGGACCACAGGCGTCCTGCTGCTTGTCGTCGTCGGGCTTTATGTTCTCGGCAGCCTGCTCAAGCTGAAGCCCCTGAAAATCGGCTCTTTCGTGCTGCCTTACCCTGCGCCCAAGCTTGTTGCGCAACAACTCGTCATCGGCCCGATCGAGCTGATCGGCGCGGCTGGCATCATCTATTTCGCGCTGCCGGAGGCCGGAAATCCCGGTTATATGGTTATTCTCGGCATATTTCTGGTTTCCTTCTCGGCGGCGCTCATCTCGCATGCGCCGGGCGGGCTGGGGGTGCTGGAGCTGGTCTTCGTCACCGGCCTGCCGGATATGAACCCCGCCGATGTCATCGCCGCGCTGCTGGTCTTTCGCCTGTTCTACCTCATCATCCCCTTCATCATGGCGCTGTTCGTGATCCTGTTCTTCGAACGGTCACAGCTTGCGGCGGCGCAGAAAAGGGAAGGGCTGAGGTAACCCTCAGCTTTCTTCCGGCTTTTCCTCGCCGCGCAGCCAGAAGGCGCGCTGCGAGGCGAACCTGTCCTGCGCCAGCGTTGTCTTCAGGTAAGGCAGCAGCGTGTGCAACTCATCCTTCAGCGTATAGGGCGGGTTGACGATGATGAGGCCGGAGCCGCTCAGGCCGTCCAGCCGGTCGCTTCTGACTGACAGTTCCGCGCACAGCATCTTCGGAATGTCGAAGGATTGCAGCCGCTCATGGAAGTCCTTGATCGGTGCGCCCTTCTTCAGGGGATACCACAGGCAATAGGTGCCGGTTGAAAAACGCCGATAGGCCTTGTTCAGGCCATCTGCCAGACGCTGATATTCATTCTCAAGCTCGAATGGCGGATCAACGAGGATGAGGCCGCGCTTTTCCTTGGGCGGCAGATGCGCGCCGAGCGACAGCCATCCATCCAGCTCAGTCACCCGTACCTGATAATCCCCCTCGAAGAGCCGTGCCAGAGCGCGGCTGTCATCCGGGTGCAGTTCCATTGCCGAAAGCCGGTCCTGCGGGCGAAACAGCATGCGTGCGAGTTTCGGTGAACCCGGATAAAATTTCACGCCGCCTTCCGGGTTGAGTTCCTTCACGGCGTCAAGATAGGGCTCCAGCAATTCGGCGATGGGGGCGGGCAGATCACCCTCCATCAGCTTGCCGATGCCGGTCTGCCATTCGCCCGTCTTCTGCGCCTCTTCCGAGGTCAGGTCGTAAAGACCGATGCCGGCATGGGTGTCCAGCACCCGAAAAGCCTTGTCCTTGTTCTGCAGGTAGCGCACGAGGCGGGCGAGAACGGCATGTTTGAGGACATCCGCGAAATTGCCGGCGTGATAGATGTGGCGGTAGTTCATGGATATGTCTCGCTTGCGGCTTGTCGGGGTGAATGGTCAGGATGAATATTCTTGATGGACGTCACTTCGGCCTTTTTGCCGCATCGTTGATGCAATATACAAAAGACATGAACGTTGCGACCCCGATTTCCGCTGAAAAAGCCGCCCCGAAGCCCGAAGTCCGTATCGGACACACGGTCTGCCCGCATGACTGTCCGAGCGCCTGCGCGCTGGAGGTCGACATCAATGCCGATGGCCGGATCGGCCGCGTGCGCGGGGCCAATGCCAATACTTACACCGCCGGCGTAATCTGCGCCAAGGTGGCGCGTTATTCCGAGCGCATTTATCACCCCGGCCGATTGCTGACCCCGAAGCGCCGCAAGGGCGTAAAGGGTGCGGGCGACTGGCAGGAAATTTCCTGGGAAGCGGCGCTGGACGAGGTGGCGGACGCTTTCCTCAAGGCTGAAGCGCGGCACGGCGCCGAAGCCATCTGGCCCTATTTCTACGCCGGCACCATGGGGCAGGTGCAGCGCGATTCCATCGAGCGGCTGCGCCACGCCAAGAAATATTCCGGCTTCTTCGGATCGATCTGCACCAACATGGCCTGGACCGGCTACGTGATGGGCACCGGCGCACTGCGTGGCCCTGATCCGCGCGAGATCGCCAGGGCCGATGTCGTCGTCATCTGGGGCACCAATGCTGTCGCCACGCAGGTCAATGTCATGACCCATGCGGTGAAAGCCCGCAAGGAGCGTGGCGCGAAGATCGTCGTGGTCGATATCTACGACAATCCGACTATGAAACAGGCGGATATGCGCCTTGTCGTCCGTCCCGGCACGGATGCGGCGCTCGCCTGCGCCGTGATGCACATCGCCTTCCGAGACGGTTATGCCGATCGTGATTATATGGCGCGCTTCGCAGATGATCCGGCCGGGCTTGAAGCGCATCTGAAGACGAAGACGCCGCAATGGGCATCGGAGATCACCGGTCTTTCGGTGGAAGAAATCGAGGATTTCGCCCGGCTGGTCGGCGCCACGAAGAAGACCTTCTTCCGGCTCGGATATGGTTTTGCCCGCCAGCGCAACGGCGCGGTCGCCATGCATGCGGCCCTCTCCATCGCCACGGTTCTCGGCTCCTGGCAATATGAGGGCGGTGGCGCTTTCCACAACAATGGCGATATCTTCCGGCTCAACAAGTCGGAGCTGATGGGCAGTTCTTACGCCGACCCCGAGGTGCGCCAGCTCGACCAATCGCAGATCGGACGTGTGCTGACGGGGGACGCGGAAGCGCTGCGCCACGGCGGCCCTGTGACGGCGCTGCTGATCCAGAACACCAATCCCGTCAATGTCGCGCCTGAGCAGCGGCTGGTGAAACAGGGGTTCCTGCGCGACGATCTCTTCGTCGCCGTGCATGAGCAGTTCATGACCGAAACGGCTGAGGTGGCCGATATCGTGCTGCCGGCGACCATGTTCCTAGAACATGACGACATCTACCGTGCCGGCGGCCAGAACCACATTCTGCTTGGTCCGAAACTGGTGGAGCCGCCGGAAACGGTGCGCACCAATCTCTTCGTCATCGAAGAACTGGCGAAACGTCTCGGTGTCGACCATATGCCGGGCTTCGGCATTTCGGCCCGTGATCATGTCGACCGTATGCTCAAAGTCAGCGGCTGGGGTGATTTCGACACGCTCGCGGAAGAAAAATGGATCGATGCGCAGCCCCCCTTCGAGGTGGCGCATTATCTCGAAGGTTTCGGTTACGGTGACGGCAAATTCCGTTTCAGCCCCGAATGGGCGACCGGACCGTCTCCGAACAAGCCGCCGAAAAACATCGGCGTGATGGGGCCGGTCTCGCAATTTCCGAAATTCCCGGATCAGGTCGATGTCATCGAAACCGTGGATGGCGTCCATCCGTTCCGGCTGGCGACATCGCCGGCGCGAAATTTCCTGAACTCCACCTTCGCGGAAACGAAGACCTCCGTGCAGAAGGAAGGCCGCCCGGAATTGATGATCTGTCCCGAAGATGCCGCCGGTAACGGTATCGCCGATGGCGACATCGTCCGCATCGGCAATGACCGCGGCGAAGTGCGGCTCCACGCGAAAATCGTGGAGGGGGCAAGGCCGGGTGTGCTGATTGCCGAAGGGCTGTGGCCCAACAAGGCGCATCTGGACGGCGAGGGCATCAATGTGCTGACCGGCGCCGATGCCGTTGCGCCTTATGGCGGCGCGGCATTCCACGACAACAAGGTATGGCTCCACCGCGACGATGAGAGCCGCGAGGCTTGATATTGCGCCGCAACAGGGGCAGGCTGAACTCCCACGACAGGCAAGGACATATCCGGTGACACAGACGCAGGCGAAAAACGTTCCGGCCGACACGGATGCGGGCAGAATCCGGTTGGTGGAAAAGGAAACCGTCTGGAAGGGCTTCGTGCACATGCAGAAGCTCATTTTCGACCAGCGCATGCCGGATGGTAAAACGATCCGCATTATCAGGGAAGTTCACGACCACGGCAGCGCGGCCGCCATTCTCCTTTACGACCCGAAGCGCGACAGCGTGGTGCTGGTGCGCCAGTTCCGCCCCGCCGCTTTCGTGAACGGCGATCCAAGCTTCATGATCGAAGTGCCGGCAGGGCTTCTCGATGATGACGATGCGGCGCATGCCATCCGCCGCGAGGCGATGGAAGAATCCGGCTACGCGGTCGAAAAGGTCGATTATCTGTTTGATATGTATGCCAGCCCCGGCACGCTGACGGAAAAGGTCAGCCTCTTCGTCGCCCGCATCGATCTCGACGTACAGGCCGGCAGCGGCGGCGGGCTGGAGGACGAAGGCGAGGATCTGGAGGTTTTGACCTACGGACTGGACGAGGCCTTCGCGATGATCGCATCGGGTGAAATTACCGATTCCAAGACGATCATTCTCCTGCAATGGGCGATGTTAAATCGCGCCCGGCTTTGAGGGCGGGGTTATCCGAGCGTATCTGGTAAACTTGTCCTTCGGGTGAAGCCGTCAATACTAGAAGCGACCTTTGACGCCCATCCCCACGAAAATCGACTGCAAGTCACCGCCGCCGGCATTCTTTTCCGATGATAGGCCTCCGGCACCTGCGCCACTATAGTGGGTGTCTCCGCGTCCGAGACTGGTATAGTCATACGCGCCATCGAGATAGATCGAGGCATTCTCGGTCAGGTCATAGGCGACGCCCGCCTTCACCCCGAACATGCCGGCAACGTCGAATTTGTCGGTGAAGCGCATATCGCGCAGCCAGTGATCGTCCGTCGCCTTGCCGTAGACCATGGCGCCACCTTCGAGGCCCAGATTGAGCGACCAGTTGCCGAACCTCTGACCGCCCGTCAGGTTACCGTAGAAGACAGGGATTTGCTGGCGATAGGTGATTCCCTTGAGGCCATCCTTGAATTTGCCCGAGAGATCACGGGGCGAAAAAACGCTGTAAACGGCGTTGCCGCCATAGGCTGACCATTGCACATCCGTGTAGCGAAAGCCGACGCCGGCGCTCAGATATTGCTGCGGATCGTCCAGCAACATGCGATTGAGTTCGAGGTTTCCCGAAAAATAATGGTCGAGCCGCGTATCGTCATGCTGGGAACGGTGGCTCCAATTGTCCTTGGAGCTGTCTCTGGAAAAAGGCCATACCCAGTCATAGTCGGTCATGTAGCCATCGCCTTCAAAGCCGACGCGGCCTTCCGCCTTGACGCGCCAGCCGGGCGCAAGTTCAAGCCCGAGCGAGCCGCGCAATGCCACGGCGTTTTTGGTTTCCCATTCGAGTTCGCTCAGCTTGCGGCCACCGATATGGACGGTTTCGGTCGCTCGAAGATTGAGAACGCCGGCATCCACCGAGGCCGTAATGCCGCTTTGCTCAGCCGCAACAGGCAGGCTGGCGCCCGCCAGCAGAACAACCGAAAGCGGCAGGGAAAATCTCGAAAATGGCATAATCGCTCCTGAATGGCCGGAGAGCCCGAAATAAGGGCCGCTGCGAGCATTAAAGGTGATTATGGTAAATGATCGGTTTATTTTTCCAAAAATACCATTTCAAGTATTTTTGTACTTTAGGAATAACTCTATCAGGAAGCGGAAATGAGGTTGGAATACTCAGCTTTACTTTCGCTGTCCGTGAAGACGGCCTTACCGTCTTCCATTTGCACCTTGCCTTCGGCAAGCCGCTTCAGGGTCAGCGGATAGAGCTGGTGCTCGACGGTCAGTATCCGTGCCGCGAGTGTGTCGGCCGTATCGCCGGAAATGACCGGCACCGCGCCCTGCGCGATGGTCGGGCCTTCATCCATGCCTTCGGTGACGAAATGCACGGTGCAGCCGGAAATCTTCATGCCGCTGTCGATAGCGCGCTGATGAGTGTGCAGGCCGGGGAAAAGGGGCAGAAGGGAAGGGTGGATATTGATGATGCGGCCTTCATAGGGGGCAATGAAATCCCCAGATATCAGCCGCATGTAACCGGCAAGGCAGATGATATCAGGCGCAATCTCGCCAAGTGCGGCCAGAATGGCGCCCTCGTGCTCCGCCTTGCTGGGATAGGTCTTGCGTTCGAAGACCAGCGTCGGAATACCGAGATCCCGTGCCTTTTCCAGCCCGCCCGCAGATGCCTTGTCCGAAATCACGCAGACGATTTCCGCTGGAAAATCCTCTGCCTGACAGGCCTTGGCCAGCGACACCATGTTGGAGCCGCTGCCGGAAATGAAAACGACGACGCGTTTGCGGCCGGACGAGAAGGCGGCGCTCATCATAGGCCGAGAGTGCCCTTGTAGATCGTACCGTGTGCACCTTCTTCACGGGTGACCATGCGGCCGAGCGGGAAAACGGTCTCGCCTTCCGCCGTCAGGGCGTCGGTGACCTTACCGGCATTTTCAGCCGAAACGACCACAATCATGCCGACGCCGCAATTGAAGGTGCGCAACATTTCCTTCGCTTCAACGCCGCCGGTTTTTGCGAGCCACGAGAAGACGGCCGGAACCTTGATCGCGTCGAGATCAATCTCGGCAGCGAGATGCTTGGGCAGAACGCGCGGAATATTCTCCGGGAAACCACCGCCGGTAATGTGCGCCAGCGCCTTCAGCGCGCCGGTTTCGCGGATCGCCTTCAAAAGCGGCTTCACATAGATGCGGGTCGGCGTCAGCAGCGCTTCGCCAAGCTTCTTGCCATCCGCGAAGGGGGCAGGGGCGTCCCAGCCAAGACC
The DNA here is from genome assembly GCF_900188475.1 of Agrobacterium sp. 719_389. Lineage (NCBI taxonomy): Bacteria > Pseudomonadati > Pseudomonadota > Alphaproteobacteria > Hyphomicrobiales > Rhizobiaceae > Agrobacterium > Agrobacterium sp. 719_389. Next base: position 79,495 of record NZ_FYEM01000009.1, on the reverse strand, counting down.
GGAAACCGAAACGATCTTGCGCACCAGCGAGAAGCCGTTCGAATGAACACCGGAGGAAGAGAGCCCGAGAATGACGTCGCCTTCGGAAATATCGCCAGCGGGCAGAAGCTGTCCGCGTTCGGCGGCACCCACGGCAAAGCCCGCGAGATCGTAGTCGCCATCGGAATACATGCCGGGCATTTCGGCGGTTTCGCCGCCGATCAGCGCGCAGCCGGATTCGCGGCAACCGGCGGCAATGCCGGAAACGATGGCGGCGCCCTGATCCGGGTCCAGCTTACCGGTCGCGAAATAATCGAGGAAGAACAGCGGTTCTGCGCCCTGGACAACGAGATCGTTGACGCACATGGCGACGAGGTCGATGCCGACGGTGTCATGGTAGTCAGCGTCGATGGCGATCTTCAGCTTGGTGCCGACGCCGTCATTGGCTGCCACCAGAACCGGATCGGTGAAGCCTGCGGCCTTGAGATCGAACAGGCCGCCGAAGCCGCCGATTTCGCCATCCGCACCGGGACGCCGCGTCGAACGCACCGCCGGTTTGATCTTTTCGACCATCAGGTTGCCGGCGTCGATATCCACACCTGCATCACTATAGGTAAGACCGTTCTTGCCCGACTGGCTCATGGCTCTCGTCTCCGCTGGTTCCTTTGGCGTCGCCATTCGCACGGGACGGGGCCTGATGCAAGGGTTTGAGTGGCAAAAGCTCCGGTTTTTAACGGCTTTGGCGGGGCTTGCCGGATTGAGTGCTCACGATGGCTGCGGAGTGGCGCGACAGACGAGATTGAGCAGGCCGTCATTGGAGGTATCGGAATTTTCCTCTATCGGCCGACCGTTTTCGCCGTAACGCGCGACGATCTCAAAGCCCGCCGCTTCCAGCTGCCGGGTCTGGGCGGCAAGGTCTATGAAATAAAACAGGCCGCTCCAGCGGTGCGCCTGATCCGCAAGAATTGCATATTCCGGCGTCTGCTTTGTCTGAGGCTGCAGGCGCAGATAGTTGACCCAGCTTTGCGGATGCAGCGAATTCACCACCTCGCGCGGGTGCCAGGAACGCCGATGCAGCGGCATGCCGCCGGCCCGCTTCCATTGCCGGTTATGGAACGAAAAGATGAAGTACCCGCCCGGTGACAGAATGCTTCGGACGGCATGGATGATGGCAAGCCGGTCCTCATGGCCGAAGGCGCTTAAGATAGCGAGCGCGCCGAGCACGCAATCGAAACGCTCCGCGCCGAATTGGCCGATCGCCCGTACATCCATGTCCAGAAACGTGGCGGCGGGAAAATTGCGCCGCGCAAGCGCAAGCATGGGCTGCGAGCGGTCAATACCGATATATTCGCCGACCAGCGGCAGAAGCGGTTTCGTCGTTCGGCCGGTGCCGACGCCGAGGTCAAGCAGCCGATTGCCCGCATAGGCATGGCGGAACTGATCGAGAATGATGCGTTCGGCGGGGTAAAGCTGCTGGTTGTCGTACCATTCGGCGACTTCGGGATTATCGAAGAGACCGGCATTATAGTCCGCGATGCCATTTTCACTGGTGCTCTGCATCGTGCCCCCGGTCGCCGGTCATGAAGGGCGACGCTGGCCCGTCCGGCAATATTTGATAGTTGTCTAATATTTTCCGCCGGTCAACCTGCCGTTGCGAGAGGTTGACTGGAAATGAAGGGTTTTGTCGCTGTGCGGGCAGTCTCCTTCCGCCGACGCGCCAAAGCGCCGGTCTTGACCATGTGCACATGCCCATCCTATCTCCATCATGGGCAGTGACGGTACGGCGAAAAAGGATGAACGGATGCAACCCCATGTGAGTGGTATGAACCTGCGCCGGCAGGTGTTTTTCTGGATCGGCGTGCTTGCCGTCTTTATCCTTTTCCTGATGGTCTTCAGCTCCATTCTCCTGCCCTTCGTGGCGGGCATGGCGCTTGCTTATTTTCTCGATCCGGTGGCCGACTGGCTGGAGCGGCGGGGCTTGAGCCGGTTGATGGCGACGGTCGTCATCCTCGTCTCCTTCGTGCTGATCTTCGCACTGTCGCTCATCATCATCATTCCGCTGATTGCCGCCCAGGCCTCGGAATTTATCACGCGCATTCCGCAATATATCTCGTCGCTGCAGCAATTGATCGCTGGCGCGGATACGAACCTCCTGCCGGACTGGGTGAGCAGCCAGATCAACTCGGTAAAGGAGAACTTTTCAAAGCTCCTGACGGAGGGCGCAGGCTTCATCGGGACGCTTTTGACGCAGATATGGAATTCCGGCAAATCGCTGGTCGATGTCATGTCGCTGCTGGTCGTCACGCCCGTGGTCGCCTTCTATCTGCTGCTCGACTGGGACCGGATGATCGACAAGGTCGACAGCTGGATACCGCGCGACTATGTCCATACCGTCCGCCAGATCGCCCGCGACATGGACAAGACCATTGCCGGTTTCGTGCGCGGGCAGGGGTCGCTCTGCATCATTCTCGGCGTTTATTACGCCGTCGGCCTGTCGCTGGTGGGCTTGAATTTCGGCCTGCTGATCGGCCTTTTTTCGGGTCTGATCAGCTTCGTTCCCTATATTGGATCCATGGTCGGCCTCATCCTCGCCGTCGGCGTCGCCATCGTGCAGTTCTGGCCGGACTATATTTATGTCTTTCTGACGCTCGTCGTGTTCTTTTCCGGCCAGTTCATCGAAGGCAACATCCTGCAGCCGAAGCTTGTCGGCAAAAGCGTCGGCCTGCATCCGGTCTGGCTGATGTTCGCCCTCTTTGCTTTCGGTGCGCTTTTCGGTTTCGTCGGGCTTCTCGTGGCGGTGCCGGCGGCGGCGGCGGTCGGCGTGCTTGTCCGCTTCGCCTTGTCGCGGTATCTTGAAAGCGATCTTTACCATGGGCATGTCGCCAACCTTCCCTGGGACACAAATGCGACCCTGGAAGAAGGGGAAACGTCCTCCGGCAAGGTTGACTCTCAGAGCTGACGATGACTGACCAAATCAAAACCGACAATGCCCGGTCGAAGGCCGAGCAGCTGCCGCTCGCATTCTCGCACCAGTCCGCTTCCGGCAGGGACGATCTCCTCGTCTCCGCCTCGCTTGCGGCTGCCGTCAGCCTCATCGATGAGTGGCCGAACTGGCGCTCGCCCGTGGTCGTGCTGGCCGGGCCGCCAGGCTCGGGAAAATCGCATCTCGCCAATATCTGGAAAAATATCAGCGACGCGCGCGACATTCACCCCGAAGCCGGCGCAGATGCCGCGCGTGCGGCCGAAACGGGACCGGTTCTTTTCGAAGATGCCGACCGGCGCGGTTTCGACGAGACCGAGCTTTTCCATGTCATCAACAGCGTGCGTCAGCACGGCACGACGCTTTTGATAACCAGCCGGCAATGGCCGGCGGCATGGCCGGTGACGCTGCCGGACCTGCGCTCGCGCCTCAAAGCCGTGACGGTGGTGGAAACCGGTGAACCGGACGAGGGGCTGCTCGCGCAGGTGCTGGTGAAACTCTTCGCCGACCGGCAGCTTTACATGGATGACAAACTCATAGGTTACATCGTCAATAGAATGGAGCGTTCGCTCGATACGGCGCAGACGATCGTGGACCAAATCGACCGGCTGGCGCTCGCGCGTGGAACGAGAATTACACGTCCGCTGGTAGCTGAGGTCCTCAATGCGATGGACAGCGCGAGAGCGGATAGCGGACTGGACGGCGATTGACTGTCACAGTTCCGTCGTCAAACTGTTATACGGGCAAGAAGGACGATCGCGCGATGCAGCAGGATCACGGGACGGAAATAAGTCAGGGGACGGAACAGGGAATGGACGCTATCGCGCAGGACGACTTCAACAAGGTTCAGCCGGTGACTGAGGGCGAAAGCCTTTGGGACAGCCCGGCGCGTTTCATCAACCGCGAATTTTCCTGGCTCCAGTTTAATCGCCGCGTTCTCGAGGAAACGCTGAACACGGATCACCCGCTTCTGGAGCGTCTGCGTTTCCTTTCCATCTCGGCCGCCAATCTCGATGAATTCTTCATGGTCCGCGTCGCCGGTCTTGAAGGCCAGGTACGTCAGAAGATCACCGTCAAGACGCCCGACGGCAAGACACCGGCCGAGCAGCTCGAAGATATTCTGAAGGAAATCGACAATCTGCAGATGGAGCAGCAGGCTTCGCTTGCCGTTCTGCAGCAATATCTCGCCAAGGAAGAAATCTTCATCGTGCGGCCTGCGGCACTTTCCGAAGCGGATCGGACCTGGCTGGGCACGGAATTCGAAGAGCGTATTTTCCCGGTGCTGACGCCGCTGTCCATCGACCCGGCGCATCCGTTCCCCTTCATTCCGAACCTCGGCTTCTCGATGGGCCTGCAGCTCGACAGCGTCAATGGCCGTGAGCCGATGACGGCGTTGTTGCGTCTTCCGACCGCGCTCGACCGCTTCGTTCGTTTGCCGGATGAGAAAAACGCCATCCGCTACATCACGCTTGAAGATGTGGTCGGCCTGTTCATTCACCGGCTTTACCCGGGCTATACCGTCAGAGGTTTCGGCACGTTCCGCATCATCCGCGACAGCGATATCGAGGTGGAAGAAGAGGCGGAAGATCTGGTCCGTTTCTTTGAAAGCGCGCTGAAGCGCCGCCGCCGCGGTTCCGTTATCCGCATCGAGACCGACAGCGAAATGCCGCAGTCGCTGCGCCAGTTCGTGGTGCACGAGCTTGGCGTTCCGGATAATCGCGTCGCCGTTCTGCCTGGCCTTCTGGCACTCAACACCATTTCGGAAATTGTCCGCGCGCCGCGCGATGACCTGAAGTTCGAGCCTTACAACGCCCGTTTCCCCGAGCGCGTGCGCGAACATGCCGGCGATTGCCTTGCCGCCATCCGCGAAAAGGACATGGTGGTTCACCACCCCTATGAAAGCTTCGACGTGGTCGTGCAGTTCCTGCTGCAGGCCGCGCGCGATCCCGAAGTGCTCGCCATCAAGCAGACGCTTTACCGCACCTCCAATGACAGCCCGATCGTTCGCGCGCTGATCGATGCGGCGGAAGCCGGTAAATCCGTCACCGCGCTGGTGGAGTTGAAGGCGCGTTTCGACGAAGAGGCGAACATCCGCTGGGCGCGCGACCTGGAGCGCGCCGGCGTGCAGGTCGTCTTCGGCTTCATCGAACTCAAGACCCATGCCAAGATGTCGATGGTGGTGCGCCGCGAGGACGGCAAGCTCCGGACCTATTGCCACCTAGGCACCGGCAACTATCACCCGATCACGGCCAAGATTTATACCGACCTTTCCTTCTTCACCTGCAACCCGAAGATCGCCCACGACATGGCGAATATCTTCAACTTCATCACGGGTTACGGCGAGCCGGAAGAGGGCATGAAGCTCGCCATTTCGCCCTATACGCTGCGCGCGCGCATCGTGAAGCACATTAATGAAGAGATCGAGCACGCCAAGCGCGGTGCGCCGGCGGCGATCTGGATGAAGATGAATTCGCTGGTCGATCCTGAAATCATCGATTCCCTTTACCGCGCAAGTGCTGCGGGCGTGGAGATCGATCTCGTCGTGCGCGGCATCTGCTGCCTGCGCCCGCAGGTGGCGGGACTGTCGGACAATATCCGCGTCAAATCCATCGTCGGCCGCTTCCTCGAACACAGCCGCATCTTCTGCTTCGGCAACGGTTTCGGCCTGCCGTCCGACAAGGCGCTGGTCTATATCGGCTCGGCCGACATGATGCCGCGCAACCTTGATCGGCGCGTGGAAACGCTTGTCCCGCTCACCAACCCCACGGTGCACGAGCAGGTTCTTTCACAGATTATGCTGGGCAATCTCATTGACAACCAGCAGAGCTACGAGATACTTGCGGACGGAACGTCGAGGCGCATTGAGGTGCGTAAAGGCGAAGAACCGTTCAACGCGCAGCACTATTTCATGACCAATCCCAGCCTTTCCGGACGTGGTGAAGCCCTGAAATCCAGTGCGCCCAAATTGATTGCCGGGTTGATTTCGTCCCGCAAGAAACAGGCTGAATGACTCGATCAGAAGCACAGGGGCGGCTGACCGGCCTTGCCCCCGTTTCCGTCATAGATATTGGTTCGAACTCCGTTCGTCTTGTTGTATATGAAGGTCTTTCCCGCGCGCCCGCGGTGCTGTTCAACGAAAAGGTCCTGTGCGGCCTTGGCAAGGGACTGGCGCTGACGGGCCGCATGCATGAGGAAGGTGTCAGCCGCGCGCTGATGGCGCTCAGGCGTTTTCATGTACTTTCCGAGCAGGCGCAGGCGCAGAAGCTCTATGTTCTGGCAACAGCCGCAGCGCGCGAGGCGGAAAACGGCCCGGATTTCATCCGTGAGGCCGAAGCCATTCTCGGCTGCGAGATCGAGGTGCTGTCAGGCGAAAAGGAAGCGCTTTATTCCGCCTATGGCGTAATCAGCGGTTTCCATGATCCAGACGGCATCGCGGGTGACCTCGGTGGCGGTTCGCTCGAACTCATCGATATCAAGGGTAAGAGCTGCGGGCAGGGCATCACCCTGCCGCTCGGCGGCCTGCGCCTGTCCGAACAGTCGGATGGCTCACTGGAAAAGGCGACGACTATCGCCAGAAAACACGTCAAATCCTTTGCGAAGCTGTTGGCGGCGGGCGAGGGGCGCACCTTCTATGCAGTCGGCGGCACCTGGCGAAACATTGCCAAACTGCACATGGAAATATCAGGCTATCCGCTGCATATGATGCAGGGTTATGAATTGCCGCTGGAGGAAATGCTGAATTTTCTCGAGGAGGTCATCGTCTCCCGGGATAGCAAGGACCCGGCCTGGCAGGCGGTTTCCAAGAACCGTCGTTCGCTTCTGCCGTTTGGCGCCATCGCCATGCGCGAAGTTCTAAAGGCGATGAAACCGGCAAAGATCGCCTTCTCGGCGCAAGGCGTGCGCGAAGGTTATCTCTATTCGCTGCTGACGGAAGCCGAGCGCGAATCCGATCCGCTTCTGGTTGCTGCCGATGAACTCGCCATTCTGCGCGCCCGCTCGCCGGAACATGCGCGCGAACTGGCGGACTGGAGCGGCCGCACCTTCCCTGTCTTCGGCATCGACGAGACGGAAGAGGAAAGCCGTTACCGACAGGCGGCCTGCCTTCTCGCCGATATCAGCTGGCGTGCACATCCGGATTATCGCGGCCTGCAGGCGCTCAACATCATCGCCCACTCCTCCTTCGTGGCGATCACCCATCCCGGCCGCGCCTATATTGCGCTTGCCAATTATTATCGTTTCGAAGGTCTGAACGACAACGGCACTACCGAGCCGCTCGCGGCGATGGCAGGCGACCGGTTGCAGGAGCTCGGCAAGCTGCTCGGCGGCTTGCTGCGCGTGGTTTATCTCTTCTCGGCGTCGATGCCCGGTGTCGTTGATCACCTGAAATTCCGCAAGTCCGACAATCCAGACCTCGATCTCGAATTCGTGGTGCCGCACGATTATTGCGATTTCGCCGGCGAGCGGCTGGATGGCCGCCTGCAGCAGCTGGCAAGGCTGACGGGCAAGCGGCTGGCATTCGTCTTCGAGTAACCGGTGAGAGAAGTCTGCTATGCGGCGCGGGTTAGGACCAGCGCTCGCAAAAGGCTTCGATATCGCTCGACTGAAAGTCGGAAAGCCGCGCCATGATCTTTTCGAATGGCCAGTCCCACCAGGCGATGGATGAAAGCTTTTCGGCGATGGATCGCGAAAATCGCTCGCGGATGATTTTCGCGGGCACGCCGCCGACAATGGTATAGGGCGGCACATCCCTGGTGACGACAGCGCCGGCGGCAAGCACTGCACCGTCTCCGACCGTCACGCCCGGCAAGACGATGACCCCGTGACCGATCCAGACATCGTGACCGATAATGGCGCGGTCCTGCTTGCGCTGGTCGAAAAAGGCGTCGTCGCGCACCGCATCGGCAGAATAATATTCCGGGCAGTAGCTGAAACGATGCATGGATGGCCGGTCCATCGGATGGTTCGGCGCGCCTATCCGGACCTCCGCAGCGATGGCGCAGAATTTTCCGACTATCGCGTCACCGACCATACAGCGGGGTCCAAGGTAGGAATAATTCCCGAGTTCGACATTGTGCAGGGATGTATCCGCGAGAATTTCGCAGCACTCGCCGACGTTTGAATCTCTTATGCTCGCCGTCGCATGGATGACGGTTTCTGCGATTTTCGGGCGCTTGATTTGCAAAGACGAATCCATTCCAGCCTCCAGATTTGCGCCTGCTTAACCGGGGATGATGAAAGGCCTGTGACGACGGCCAAAGCGGTTCAAGCGGGCCGGCCGTTCCCTCGCAAATGCGGGTCATGTGGTTTGCCCGAAAGAGCGAAATCCTGTTTTTACGGGCGCATGTCACTCATTGGAGATATTGGCGGCGGGATCTCGTTTCTTCCAGTAGTGCTCGGTGATGTTTTGAGCGTTCCGAATGATGTGACCGGCGATTTCAGGGTCTCCGCCCTCGAATGTTTCCGGATCGGCGCCGCATAACAGCAGGAAGAGCTGCTGATGGGCGACGGCGGCAAAATAATCGTGGGACGGTGGCTGCATGTCTGAATCGACGGCCTGGAATGCCTCGGCGACCTCTTTGCTGGCGCGCTCAAGCGCTGCGTGAATGGCGGCCATCATCGCTGCTTCCTTGCGCTGCAATATGTCATGAACCTGCCGCTCTGCCGGTGTCAGAACCGGACAACTCTCACTCATCGAATGTCTCTCCTGTAGGTGCGACCATTTTGCTGAGCGATATTATCGCATGGATTGTGTCGGCTTTGCGGGAAAGACTGAAATCGAGGTGCTGGAGCATGGCGCAATGCTTGGCCATCGTGCCGGAAAACGCGGATCGAAACGGCAGTGGACTGGTACTGTTTTGTAAAAGGCTCAGCCGTGCCCCAGCGCCTTCCGGATGCAGGCGCTGAGATAGGCATATTGCAGGGGCGTTATCGTCGCCATGGCTTCCGTCCGACTGGCAAGCCTGTCCTGATAGCCGACAGGAGTATCGAACTGGCTGAAGGTGAAATCCCAGCGCGTGCCTTCAACGATATTGTAAAAATGCTCAGCGCCGCTGACGGCGGTTTTGGCGAGTTCGCCGCCGAAAATATCCTGCACCACCAGCGCGGTGACGCTGCCTTGCCCCCTGGCGGGGTTTTCGCGCGACCAGAGGCTGCTGGTCTCACCCGACCAGCTTTTCTTCAGGGCGTAATAAAGTCTCTCTGAATTGTCCTGCATGAAATGTCTTCTTTTCCGCAAGCATGTTTCGGTTAGAATCTGAGAATCGGAACGGAGCGCCCGGCAGACCTTTGTGTCTATCGGGCGCTCCGTCCGGATCATTCGCCGCTGCAAAAGCGGTTGGCAGCGGCCGTAGTCTTACTTCGCGTCGAGCAGGTCCTTGACCTCAAGCAGGACGAATTCGTTATCATCAGCCTTGTCCAGCGCGCGGCCGGCCGAGAAGGGCAGGTTGTTGTCGTTGCCGACGATGATATGCGTGGCGTCGACGCGATCGACATTCTCGATGGTGACGAAAGGCATGTCGTAATAGCCGTTACCGCCGCCCTGACGCTTCTTGTTGTCGGGGTCGGAGATTTTCAGAAGATCGATATAACCGATCTTGCGCGCGGCCTTGCCGACATTGGCGTCATTGAATTCGATCTTGTAGATGCGCTTCACCTTGGAGGGCACGGCAAAGCAGTTTGCTTCCGGCTTCTTCGGGTCGGCGCAGGCCTTGTCGGCGGTGCCGGCGCCATTGTCACGCTCGATGACCAGCGCGGTGCTGTCATCCAGCATGTTGAAGTCACCGATGGCTTCGCCGCCCTGGGCCAGCGGATAGAGCCATGTGCTGCCGGTCCATTCCTTCTTGGTGGTGTCGAGCTCGATGATGCGCAGTGCGGTCGCGCCGTCTTCGGTCTTCTCCACCTGGCCGTCAGCCATGTAAAGCGGGCCTTCCAGAAGGCCGTAGAGCTTGGAGCCGTCCTTGGAGAGCGCCATGCCTTCATAACCGCCCGAGCGCTTCAGGTTGAAGGCCGCCATCTTCTGCGTGGGGTTGCCGGGCAGGGCGAGAGTGGGGTGATCGGGAGACTTCACCTCGATGTCGCCGGCCTTGGTGGAGATCACATCGGTCAGCTTGCCGTCACGGGTGAATTTCAGGATGTAAGGACCGAATTCCTCGCCGACCCAGAAACCATCGGCAACGGGCTGAATGGATTCGACGTCGAAATCGGCGCCGGTCAGGTAACGCTTGCTCGAACCTTCGAGAACGATGGGGAAAGGCGCCTTCATGTCGGGATCGGAGAGGAACACGGTTTCAAGCGCGTTGACCTTGCCGGCCTCCCAGTCGAATTTCAGATGGTGAAGCATCAGCATGGCGTCGCTGGAATTGAGCTTGGAACCGAAGCCATTGTCGGAAAGGCTCCAGAAGCTGCCGTCGGGCATGGCCTTGATGCCGGAAAAACCCTGCATCGGCTGGCCGTTGAACGGCATGGAAAGGCCGGTCAGGCGTACGCCATCCTTGCCGGGCACGGTGCCGAGACCTTCGGCGCGCTTGCGATCGGCGGTCGTGAACTTGGCGGAGGTCTTGAGATGTTCAGGCGCGTCAGCAGGTGCTGCGATGATGGTGTGGGCCGGCAGGATGGCGTGCGAGACCAGCTTTGCCGGAAACTCCTGTTCCGCCGCATAAGACGCGGAGGCGAGTGCAAGAATGGCGCAGGATGCAAAAAGAATGTGTTTCATGATGGAGACCCCTCTCAATACCTGTTGAAGACAGAATTGAGGCGATAGGGTCGTCGCATGACAGGCAGGTGATTGCCGTTTGAAGCTTTGATGAATTTTGATGACGGGCGTTGGGTTAAACGAAACGGCGCGGCATTTTGCAGCCGTTTACCCCTCAAGCCACGGGGGGCTGGTATTGGCTGAGTGTGCAGACGCCCAGCGTCTGGCCACGGCCTTTCACGGCATGTTCACCCAGATATTCGCTGCGAACGCCTTTCGGAAGCACCAGCTGATGAGCGAGGTCTGCGGATATGAGCACCGGATGACCGAGCATCTTGCTGAGCGATTCGAGACGTGACGTGGTGTTCACCGTATCGCCGAAATAGGTGATCTTGTGATGGTCGACGCCGATTTCCGCCGTGATGACCGGCCCGCCGTGGATGGCGAAGCGCAGGCGCGGCACTTCGCCGAAGCGGGAGAGCCACATGTCCCGGTTGCTTTCAACGGTCGCCTGAATATCGAATACGCAACGCACGCAGGCCGCCCGCCTTATCGCCATGTGATAGGGCCAAGTGATGATGGCGGCGTCGCCAATATAATCGTCGATGACACCGCCGTGTTTTCTGACCGGCGCGGCATAACTTGCGAAAATTTCACCCAGAAACTCCTGAGCCTTCAGGTCGCCGTGGGTTTCCGCAAAGGAGGTGGAGCCGACGAGATCGATGAAGATGAAAACGCGGTCTTCGCTGACGGGGCGGCGATAGCGCCCGAGAATGAGATCGATGAAGATATCGCGGCCGAGAAGCTCGCGCACGCGCATGATGAAGACGATGATGCCGCAGACAATGAGGGTGAAAATCAGCGTCTGCAATTCGGCGTGCACCGCCCGTTTCCAGGTGCCGGGAAATATTCCGCTCAACCACAGGATGGTGCCGCCAAGCCCGAAACCGCAAAAGACGAGGATGGCGTAGATGATGAGGCCGACGGCGATATAGGCGGGTGTCGGCAAAGCGCTGACCTGCCGCGACAGGCCGGGCATGATGTAACCGCGTTCAAAAGCGAGAATGGGTGCGCAGGCGAAGAGCGCATAGGTCGCGCCGATCAGCGCGCCGCCGCCATATTCCAGAAAGGCGTAGGCCACGCCGCTGCCGGCCACGGCAACGAACAGCACCACGTAATCCAGAATGGGCAGCAATTTTCTCATGTCGGTTCTTGATCTCGGGAAGGGGAGGCCCCGCGCTCCCTTCGGGCGAAGCTTCTGTTCAGGTCATATGCGACATTAGTGTGGAAAAAGCGCTGCAAAAAGTGAGCAATCGGTAAGGTTGCATGAAGGATTGGTAAGGCTGTTGCGCTGTTGCCGCAAAATCGGCGTCGCCGTCGCGCTACGTCTAATAGGATGTTCTGTAATAGACGGTTTCAAGCGGGGATTGCGGCCGGTCGTCCGGCGAGCGGTTCGACCATTTGACGGGAAAGGCGGCAAAACGCAGCTTGTTACCGTCGATCCATGCCCGGTCAAACAGGGTCTCGCCCTTGCGGGCGAAGGTGATGGCGGCGCAGGTGCGGCCGTCGACATCGAAGGAAATGTTTTCCTTCCAGCCGCTCAAGCCGCAGCCCATGCCTTTCGGGTCGCGATTATAGTGGTCAACGACGTCGCCGTCATTCGGCGTCATGGTGATGGCGGTGACGGTATGGGCAAAGAGCAGGCTAGCCTGATCTTTCAGGCCGCCATCCAGCGTACCTTCATAACGCACCTGCACGGTGGGCTGTTGGCAGCCGCTGCGGGCATAGATCTGCGAGACCGCGTGCATGCGATTGTCGCGAATGGTGATGCGCGTGACGATGCCGTGTCGGTCGTTCTTGCCGATCTTCAGGCAGTCGGTCGTCCATTCGCCCTGAAGGTCGATCCTCTCTTCGGCGGCCCGGGCGGGAAGAGAGGGAAGAATGCCGGCCGCCGTTAAAAGGGCGGCGAGCAGCAGAGTGTGGGCAGGTTTCATGGCAATACCCTCGAATCGCGCGACCATCGGTAAAGAGATGAGACGCGATGCGGGCAAAATTGCGGAAAAGCAGAGGGCGGTTACGCCTCGCTTGCCGCAACCTCCACCGCCTCGACCTTCTTGCCGGCGAAACGCAATGCCACTTCGCCATTGATGAGCTTCAAGGCCACATCGCCGAAGAGTTCTCGCCGCCAGCCGGTCAGCGCCGCAACGGTCGCCTTCTCGCCTTCGGAGGCGATCTTGTCCAGATCGTCGCTGTTGGCGATGACCTTGGCGGCGACGCCGTGCTTGTCCGCCGTCAGCTTCAGGAGAACCTTGAGCAGCTCCACGGCAGCGCCGGAACCTTCCGGTGCGTGGCTGTGGCGCGGCGCCTTGGGCATTTCCTCTTTCGGAAGCGCCAGCGCCGCATTCACGGTCTCGATGATGGCGGTGCCGGAGGCGGATCGTTCCCAGCCCTTGGGAATGGTGCGCAGGCGCGACAGCGCCTCGGCATCCTTCGGCTGCTGCTGGGCGATTTCAAAGATCGCATCGTCCTTCAGGACGCGCGAACGCGGCACGTTGCGCGAACGCGCTTCCCGTTCGCGCCAGGCGGCGACGAATTTGAGGATGGCAAGTTCCGTCGGCTTGCGCAGACGCGATTTCAGCCGCAGCCACGCATCGTCGGGATGCATGTCATAGGTGTCGCGGGATTCCAGAATGTCCATCTCTTCGGTCAGCCACAGCGAGCGGCCTTCGCGCTCCAGCTGCGCCTTCAGCGCCAGATAGACATCGCGCAGATGGGTCACGTCGGCCAGCGCGTAATCCAGCTGCTTTTCGGTCAGAGGACGGCGGCTCCAGTCGGTGAAACGCGAGGATTTGTCGATCTGCACGTTTTTGATCTTCTGCACCAGCTGATCGTAGGAGATCGAGTCGCCAAAACCGCAGACCATGGCGGCGACCTGCGTATCGAAGATCGGATGGGGAATAAGCCCGCCGAGATGGTAGATGATTTCGATGTCCTGTCGCGCGGCATGGAAAACCTTCACGACATCAGGATTGGCCATCAGTTCGAACAGCGGGGTGAGATCGATACCCTTGGCGAGCGGATCGACCAGCACTTCAAGCGTCGGGCTTGCCATCTGCACGAGACAAAGCTCCGGCCAGAAGGTGGTTTCCCGCAGAAATTCGGTGTCGATGGTGATGAATTCCGATTTCGCCAGTTCCGTGCAGGCTTCGGCGAGGGCGGCAGTCGTTTCAATCATTGCAAATGGCCACTCGTGAAAATTATCCGTCTTACTTTCCCTTTGCCGGGCGCATGTCAATACAAAGCCCGCTTTTGAAGGCTCAAGGATCGTTTTTCTCGGGCGGATTTGGCTCCGGCCCATCGTTTTTGGGCGGCGGGGGGGCGGCGAGCTTCTGGAAATAGGCGGATGTGCGCAAGAGCGAGCGGAACCGCCAGTTTCTTTCCTCCACCGGAACGCCCTCGCGCACCTGCAGCCGGTAGATGGTGTAGGCGATGAAAACGATCTGGATCGCGGCCGTATAGCTGAACAACGCCTTCGGCCCGAACTGGTCGATCAGCACGGAAGCGAGCAGCGGCCCGACGGTTGCGCCCACCGACCAGAAGAACAAAAGCCCGGCGGACACCATCGCATGTTCGCCCTCTTTCGCATGGTCGTTGCCGTGCGCGGAGCTGAGGGAATAGAGCGGCAACGCAAAGGCGCCGAAGATAAAGACGCCGATGATGTTGCTCCATTCGTCCGTGCCGGCGAAGAAGGCGAGGAACAGGCCGACGAGAACAGAACCGGCGGTAGTGGCGAGAATGATGATGCGGCGATCATAACGGTCGGAATAGACGCCGAGCGGATACTGCAGCACCACGCCGCCGATGATGCCCGCACTCATGAAGGTGGCGATGGCGGTAACGGACAAGCCGATCTGTTCGGCATAGATCGGGCCGATATTACGGAACGCCGCCATGCTGAGGCCGACGGCCACGCAGCCGACGACGGCGAGCGGCGAGATGCGCCAGACCGCGAAAAGATTGAAGGGAATCTGTTTCGGCGGCGCGGGATTGGATTTGTCGGCAATCGAGATCGGCACCAGCGACAGGGTGAGCGCCATGGCGATCAGTGAGAATACGATGGGCCCGTCGATGCCGGCGACGGGAATGATATATTGGGCGAGCGTTACGGAGCCGAGATCGACGAAACGATAGATGGAGAGCGTGCGGGCGCGATTGGAATTCGTCACCTGCGCGTTGATCCAGCTTTCGATCGCGGCGAAAAGACAGGCGACCGCGATGCCGATCACAAAACGCATTGCCAGCCAGAAGAGCGGATGGGTGATGAGCGGCATGGCGATCGATGCGGCTGATGCAACGGCCGCCATGGTGGCGAAAGTGCGGATGTGGCCGATCTTGCGCAGCAGGCGCGTCACCGAAATGCAGCCAAGCGCGAAACCGAGGCTGTAGGCCGCGCTGATGAGGCCGATGGTGCTGGCCGAAAATCCTTCGGAGAGGCCGCGCAGCGCGATATAGGTTCCCTGCAGGCCGTTGCCGCCGATCAGAATCCCGGCGGTGACGAGAAGTGGGATAAGAGGTCTGATCTGGCTCATTGCGGGCCGACTCGGTTTGGCGGGCTGGATTAGCTCTATCTAAAGCGAAGGCAGGGGAAAGGACAGGCTGAAGGCGACATTGTTGCGCTTTGCCTTGACAAATCAGGCTGGCCATGCGCTTTTCCGGCAAATTTCGACAGTGCCGCCCATCTGGCCTCCAACGGGCCCACGACACGTTCCAGGATATAAAAATGCATCGTTACCGCAGCCACACCTGTGCCGCTCTCCGCAAGTCCGACGTCGGCGAAACCGTTCGCCTTTCCGGTTGGGTTCACCGCGTGCGAGATCATGGCGGCGTTCTCTTCATCGACCTTCGCGACCATTACGGCATCACCCAGGTGGTTGCCGATCCTGACAGCCCGGCCTTCAAGATTGCCGAAACGGTGCGCGGCGAATGGGTCATCCGCATCGACGGCCTCGTCAAGGCGCGCTCGGAGGACACCGTCAACAAGGGCATGGCGACCGGCGAGATCGAGCTTTACGCGCAGGAGATCGAGGTTCTGGGCGTTGCCAAGGAACTGCCGCTGCCGATCTTTGGCGAGCCGGAATATCCGGAAGATGTTCGCCTGAAGTACCGCTTCCTCGATCTTCGTCGCGAAACGCTGCACAAGAACATCGTCAAGCGCACGCAGATCATCTCCGCCATGCGTACCGGCATGGGCGAAATGGGCTTTGCCGAATATACGACGCCGATCCTCACCGCCTCCTCGCCGGAAGGCGCGCGCGACTTCCTCGTGCCCTCGCGTATTCATGAAGGCAAGTTCTTCGCGCTGCCGCAGGCGCCGCAGCAGTATAAGCAGCTTCTGATGGTGGCCGGTTTCGACCGCTACTTCCAGATCGCGCCGTGCTTCCGTGATGAAGATCCGCGCGCGGACCGTCTGCCGGGCGAATTCTACCAGCTCGACGTTGAAATGAGCTTCGTGACCCAGGAAGACGTCTGGACCACGATGGAGCCGATGATGACGGCCGTGTTCGAGAAGTTCGCCGAAGGCAAGCCTGTCACCAAGCAGTGGCCACGCATTCCCTATGACGAGGCGATCCGCAAATACGGCTCCGACAAGCCTGATCTGCGCAACCCGATCGTCATGGAAGCCGTGACCGAACATTTCGACGGTTCGGGCTTCAAGGTTTTCGCCAACATGATCGCTTCCAACCCCAAGGTTCAGGTCTGGGCGATCCCGGCCAAGACCGGTGGTTCGCGCGCTTTCTGCGATCGCATGAACGCCTGGGCGCAGAGCCAGGGCCAGCCGGGCCTCGGCTACATCTTCTGGAAGGAAGAAGACGGCAAGATCGCCGGCTCCGGCCCGCTCGCCAAGAACATCGGCGAGGAACGTACCGAAGCGCTGCGCACGCAGCTCGGCCTGGAAGCGGGCGATGCCTGCTTCTTCGTCGCCGGTGATCCCGCAAAGTTCTACAAGTTCGCCGGTGAGGCGCGCACGCGTGCAGCCGACGAGCTGAACCTGATCGACCGCGACCGTTTCGAAATGTGCTGGATCGTCGATTTCCCCTTCTTCGAATACAACGAGGAAGAAAAGAAGATCGACTTTGCCCACAACCCCTTCTCCATGCCGCAGGGCGGTCTGGAAGCGCTGGAAGGCGACGATCCGCTTTCCATCAAGGCCTTCCAGTATGACGCGGTCTGCAACGGCTTTGAAATCGCCTCGGGTTCGATCCGTAACCAGTCGCCCGAGCTGATGGTCAAGGCTTTCGAAAAGGTTGGCCTGTCGCAGAGCGACGTGGAAGAGCGCTTCGGCGGTCTTTACCGCGCCTTCCAGTATGGCGCGCCTCCGCATGGCGGCTGCGCCTTCGGTATCGACCGTGTGGTCATGCTTTTGGTCGGCGCCAAGAACCTGCGCGAAATCACCCTGTTCCCGATGAACCAGCAGGCGCAGGACCTCCTGATGAACGCGCCGTCGCCGGCAACGCCGACCCAGCTTCGCGAACTGGCGCTGCGCGTCGTTCCGTCCAAGAAGGACTGATATGTTGAAGACGCTGCTCGACCGTGTTCGCGCAGCCTTCACCCGTGCATTGGCGGCCGCACTTGCGGCCGCTTTTGCGTTCTGGGTCGCGCATCGCTGGCTGGGCCATCCGCAACCCGTCTTTGCCGCAATCAGCGCGCTGATCTGTCTCTCCCCCGGCATCCCAAGCCATGTCCGTCAGGGACTTGGGCTGATGGTCGGCGTCACCATCGGCATTCTCGTCGGGGAAGTCGCTCTTCTCGTCCCGCATGACTTCGCCGAAATCCGGCTCGCCTCGGCGACCTTCATCGCCATGATCCTCGCCACCATGTTCGGCCTGCCGGCGGTCGTGCCGATACAGGCCGGGGCTTCGGCCATGCTCGTTCTTTTGATGGGACCGCAGGTTGCCGGTTTTGTCCGTTTTGTCGATGTAATCGTGGGCGTGGCGACGGGTGTGGTCGTTGCGCTGGTCTTCTTTCGCGAGCGGCTGAAGCTCTAGCGATCTTGTCATAAAACCTTAATTAAACTGACAAATCCGGTAGAGGAGTTCTTAAGCCTTCTCGATCATTCATCCCATCGTGAAATCTGCAAACGAGGGTTGAATGTTTTCGCTGGTCTCGACGTTCAAAATTGCGCATCGCGTATCCATGCTGGCCCTGGCTGCGCTGTGCGGGATCGCCGTCATCGCAGGCATGCTGCTCTGGCAAAGACAAATGGAGGCGCGTTATCGCGTCGCTGAAGAGACGCTGATCGAGCGCGACGGAGTGCTGGCGGCGCTGGAAGACGGTTTGCATGAAAGCCGTCTTCACCAGAGAGACTTCCTGCTGACCCGTGATATGAAATCCGTCGGGCAGTTTGACCAGACGATGGATCAGGTCCGGCAGTCGTTGAGCCATCTTGAAGGCGGCGCGACCTCGCGGACCCGCGCGCGGCTCGAAGCGCTCACTGAGGGCGCGATAGTCTATTCCGATAGCATAAAGGCCCTTGTTGCCAAGAACAGGGAGCTGGGCCTAACTCCCGCGGAAGGTCTTGAAGGCGCCATGCGCAATGGCGTGCATTCCATCGAGAAACTCATCGACGTCGTCGCCAATGCCGAAATCCGCGCCAGCATGCTGATGATGCGACGGCACGAGAAGGATTTCATCCTGCGGCGCGAAGCGGCCTATGTGACGAAACATGCGGCGGAAGTGGAAACCTTCAAGGCGCTGGTGAAGCTGGAATACCGGCCGGGCGCCGAGCGTCAGCGCATCATGGATGCACTGGAAATATATACCGCCTCGTTCCGCTTTTACGCTGCGGCCGTGCTGGAGGAGGAGAAGGCGCGCGAAACTGTCGCCTCCGCTTATAATGCCCTCTTGCCTGTCGTCGCCGAAATTTCCGCCACTTACCGGCAGGAGCGGGATGCAAGCGCTCTCGCGAACAGCGCTGCGGCGGAAAGAGCGGTTTCGATCGTCGTCGCTCTTATCGCCCTGACCGTGGTAAGTCTTTTTGCCGGGGTCTACCTCATCGGCCGCTCGATCACCCGCCCGGCAACCGCGATCACGGGGGCGATGCGTCGTCTGGCCGATGGTGAAACCAAATTTGCCGTTCCCGGTCTCCAGCGTAGGGATGAGTTCGGCGCCATGGCGCATGCGCTGGAAATCTTCCGGCAGGCCGCCATCGCAAAGATCGAACTGGAGGCGCAGGCGCTCGCAGCCCGGCAGCAGGCCGAGGCCGAAAAGGCGCGTTTCCAGCTTGAGGCGGAAGCCGAAGCACAGGCGCGGTTGATGCAGGCGACCACCGGGCTTGCGGCGGCGCTTCGCCGCCTCGCAGACGGCGATCTCTCCTTCGAGCTGAACGAGCCTCTTGCCCCGGATTTCGAGGCGTTGCGCCGTGATCTCAACCAGACGATCCGCCAGCTGGATGCCGCCATGTCCGGTGTCGTGCAGTCGAGCGTGGCCATCAATGGCGGCAGCCAGGAAATCAGCGAGAGCGCTGCCGATCTCGCCCGTCGTACCGAGCAGCAGGCCGCCTCGCTGGAGGAAACCGCCGCCGCGCTGGATGAATTGACGGCGAATATCCGCATCTCGGCGGAGCGCGCCGTGGAAGCCCGCGCAATCGCCCATTCGGCCGACAAGGATGCCAACCGCACGGCCAATCTCGTCGTTGACACCGTAAGCGCGATGGAGAAGATCGAACAATCCTCCGGCAAGATCGGCAATATCATCAGCGTTATCGACGAGATCGCTTTCCAGACAAACCTTCTCGCCCTCAATGCCGGCGTGGAGGCTGCGCGCGCGGGTGAGGCGGGACGCGGTTTCGCCGTCGTCGCGCAGGAGGTGCGGGAACTCGCGCAGCGCTCGGCAAGGGCCGCTGCCGAAATCAAGGCGCTTATCCAGACCTCCGGTAAGGAGGTGAAGGAGGGCGCGCGGTTCGTGCGGGAAACGGGCGCTGCGCTGTCGCGCATCGGCGGCTCGGTGAAGACGATCAACGGCCATATCGAAGCCATTGCCGCTGCCACGCATGAGCAGTCACTGGGCCTTGCCGAAATCAACACCGCCGTCAATCATCTGGATCAGGGCACGCAGCAGAACGCCGCCATGGTCGAGGAAAACAATGCCGCGAGCGCCATGCTGGCGGGCGAGACCGCGCGTCTCAAGGAACTGGTTCATCAGTTCCGGCTGAGCGACGTGGAGGCGAGGGGGTATGGCGGGCGCGAAGCGGCCTGAGACCCGACATCAGTCATCGAAAAGCGGGCGCGTAACTTGCGGCCCGCTTTTTTGCCGTTTATAGCTGGGCCACTCACCACGGACCCGGTGAAATCCCGGGTGGCTCTTCTGGCCGCCGATCCGCCAGACAACGCAAAGCACCGACATTCCTTTTCAATCTACCGGACATGGCTCCGGCCGGTGCGTCATTCTTTGCGAAAAAATCAGATGAACAGATTTCAGACTTACAGACGCGAGTGGTTTTCCAATATTCGCGGCGATCTCCTTTCCGGTATTGTCGTGGCGCTCGCCCTCATTCCGGAAGCCATCGGCTTTTCCGTCATCGCCGGCGTCGATCCCAAGGTGGGGTTGTTCGCCTCCTTCGCCATTGCCTGCGTTTCCGCCTTCACCGGTGGTCGTCCGGGCATGATCTCAGCGGCAACCGCCGCGACAGCCGTCTTGATGGTCACGCTCGTCAAGGAGCACGGGCTGCAATATCTCTTCGCCGCCACCATCCTCATGGGCGTACTGCAAATTCTGGCGGGTCTTGTGAAACTCGGCCGGGTGATGCGCTTCGTCTCGCGCTCCGTTATGACCGGTTTCGTCAATGCGCTGGCGATCCTGATTTTCATGGCGCAATTGCCCGAGCTGATCGGCGTGCCGGTCGAAACCTATGTCATGATCGCCGCAGGACTTGCGATCATCTATCTTTTCCCGCTGGTTACGAAGATTATCCCGTCGCCGCTGGTCGCCATCATCACTCTCACCTGTGTTGCCGTCTTCTCCGGCATGGATATCCGCACGGTCGGCGATCTCGGTGAGTTGCCCTCGACGCTGCCGATATTCGCCCTGCCGCAAGTGCCGCTGACCTTCGAGACGTTACAGATCATCTTTCCCTATTCCGTCGCGCTTGCCGCCGTCGGCCTGCTGGAATCGCTGCTGACGGCGCAGATCGTCGACGACATGACGGATACGGGCAGCAACAAGAGCCAGGAATGCGTCGGGCAGGGGACGAGCAACATCGCCTCCGCCCTCATCGGCGGCATGGGCGGCTGCGCCATGATCGGCCAGTCCGTCATCAATGTCAGTTCCGGCGGTCGTGGCCGCTTGTCCACCTTCGTCGCGGGCGCGTTTCTGCTGTTCCTCATACTGGTGCTGGATGATCTTGTGCGCATCATTCCCATGGCAGCCCTGGTGGCTGTCATGATCATGGTCTCCATCGGCACATTCTCGTGGCGCTCCATCCTTGATCTGCGCCGCAACCCGCCATCATCAAGCATCGTCATGCTGGTCACGGTCGGCACGGTGCTTGCGACCCATGATCTTGCAAAGGGCGTGCTGGCCGGCGTCCTTCTCTCCGGCGTGTTTTTCGCGGGCAAGGTGTCGAAACTTTTCCATGTCCGGCCGGAGCTTTCGGCCGATGGCCGGGAGCGGGTCTATCGCGTGGATGGCCAGATTTTCTTTGCCTCGACGGAAAGCTTCATTGCCGCCTTCGATTTTGCCGAGGAGGTTGAGACGGTGACAATCGATGTCACGCAGGCGCATCTGTGGGACATTTCCGCGGTCGGCGCTCTGGACAAGGTGGTCCTGAAATTCCGCAAGGTCGGCAGGCGGGTCGAGGTGATCGGCGTCAACGAGGCGAGCGCCCACATGATCGACCGCTTCGCCCTGCACGATAAACAGGATGGCGCTGCCGCGCCGCTGCACTGAGTGCAAAAGAAAAGCCCCGGCATGACCGGGGCTTTTTTAGTTTTATTCGTTTGCCGTCACCGTGACGCCGAGCATTTTCGGCAGGGTGTTCGGCGCGCCCATCGCGGCGCCCATGATCATCGGGAAGGGAACCGGCTTTTCCGGCTCTGCCGTGATCGAGAGGTTCTTCGGATTGTCGATATAGGCGTTGATGGCCGCCGACACCATGTTCTGCAGCTCCGGAACGTTGAGCGAGGCCATCATGATCGGCGCCATGCCCTTGATGGTCTGGGCAAGCTGGTCGCTCGTCATGCCCTGCTGGCTTGCCGCATAGTCGATGGCGCGCTTGGTGATGCTGGCGTCTTCGAAGCTGATTTCGGCGTTGATGAAGGAAAGCTGCTGCATCAGGCCGAGCATGGCGAGGCTTGCTGCCTGATCCGCCTGTTCCTTGTTCGGATTGGCGGCCTGCGCCTTCACCGTCTCCTGCATCGACTTGATGAAGGCGAGCGTGTAGCCGGAGAAACCGAACGACATGTTCAGGCGGCCGACATCATCGAGGTCGATGGCGTATTCTTCAACATCGATAGTACCGGAGGCCACTTCCCAGCTGCCGCTCATGGTCATGTCGCCGGAGAGCGCCTGCAGCTTCAGCTTTTCGATCGCGTCCTTGGTCGCAGGATCAGTGACTTCGCTGAGATCGGCCTTGAAACCGGATGCGTCGAGTTCGAAGCCGATAGAGTTCTTGTCATCGCTGACGGACATCGTCGCGCTGGTTTCCTCAAGCGAGAAAGCCGGCTTGCCGTCGACAGAAACGGAAATCGGACCGCTATGGGCTTCATCGTAGAACATCAGGGCGTCGACGGTGCCGGTGGTCGCATCGCCCGGAATGACGAGGCCGGACATGTAGATGTCGCTCGCCTTGATCTCAACCTTGTCCTGCTTGTAGTCGATATTATCGAAACGGGCGTTCTTGATCTTGTAGCCGCCGTTGTTTTCCTCGACGCCTTCGAGCGTGATGTTGCCGACCGGGATCTTCTTGGCCGGATCGGCGGCCGCGTTGAAGGTCACGCTGTTCAGGGTCACCGTAGAGCCGTTGACGGCCACGGAACCGGCAGCGATCTCGCCGCCCTGCGCGGCATAGGCCGCATTGATCTTCTTCAGCACATCCCCGCCATCCAGCGCGAAAGCCGGCGCCGAAAGCGTAAGAAGCGCGGCGCTCGCGAAAAGAACCTGCCGGGTGGATTTCAGTCTCATGATGTTTCTTCCCTCAACGTACGGCTGTACACCGTGTCCGAATTCGAATGTTGATACTTATATTCGCGATTATTCAAAGGTCTATAGGATTTAGATCGATTCCCATGACGGCGGCATTGCGGCATTTGCAACGCGGTTAACAAAAAATCGCATGAAAGGGGTGCTTTCATCCACAGGGCACACCCCTGAATTTCTTGCCGGGAATCGGCATTTCCGCTAGTCAAGCACCATGGGAAAAAATCTTGTACCTCCGTCCGGCGGAGACGATAACATTCATCCGGTCGATTTGAAGGCGGCGCTTGAAGAGCGTTACCTTGCTTACGCCTTGTCCACGATCATGCATCGTGCGCTGCCGGATGTGCGCGACGGCCTGAAGCCGGTTCACCGCCGCATCATCCACGCCATGAGCGAGATGGGCATCCGCCCCAACTCGGCCTTCAAGAAATGCGCCCGTATCGTCGGCGACGTGATCGGTAAATTCCACCCGCATGGCGACCAGTCGGTCTATGATGCGCTGGTGCGTCTGGCGCAGGATTTCTCCCAGCGTTATCCGATCGTGGACGGGCAGGGCAATTTCGGCAACATCGATGGCGACGGCGCCGCTGCCTATCGTTACACCGAAGCGCGCATGACCGATGTGGCGGCGCTGTTGCTTGAGGGCATTGGCGAGGACGCGGTGGATTTCCGCGCCACCTATAACGAGGAAGACGAAGAACCCGTCGTCCTGCCGGGCGCCTTCCCCAATCTGCTGGCCAACGGTGCCTCCGGCATCGCCGTCGGCATGGCGACATCGATCCCGCCGCACAACGCCCATGAACTCTGCGACGCGGCCCTCCATCTCATCAAGCATCCTGACGCGACGGTTGAAAAGCTGGTGGAGTTCATTCCCGGCCCCGACCTGCCCACCGGCGGCGTGATCATCGAAAGCCGCGAGAATATTCTCGATGCCTATAAGACGGGACGCGGCGGTTTCCGCGTGCGCGCCAAATGGGAAACGGAAGATCTCGGACGCGGCGGTTATCAGATCGTCATCACCGAAATTCCGTTTCAGGTGCAGAAATCGCGCCTGATCGAAAAGATTGCCGAGTTGCTGCTCGCCCGCAAACTGCCGCTGCTCGAAGATGTCAGAGACGAATCCGCCGAAGACGTGCGCATCGTGCTGGTGCCGAAGAGCCGCACCGTCGATGCGACGCTGCTGATGGAATCGCTCTTCCGCTTGTCTGACCTCGAAAGCCGCCTGCCGCTCAACATGAACGTGCTGTCGCTTGGCAAAGTGCCGAAGGTGATGGCGCTGAACGAGGTGCTGAGCGAGTGGCTGGCGCACCGCAAGGACGTGCTGGTCCGCCGTTCCCGCCACCGTCTCGCGGCCATCGACCGCAGGCTCGAGATTTTGGGCGGCCTGCTTGTCGCTTACCTCAATCTCGACGAGGTGATCCGCATCATCCGCGAGGAGGACGAGCCGAAACAGGTGATGATGGCGAAATGGTCTCTGACGGACAATCAGGCCGAAGCCATCCTCAACATGCGGCTGCGCAATCTGCGCAAGCTCGAGGAATTCGAAATCCGCAAGGAATTCGACGAACTCAGCAATGAGAAGGCTGAAATCGAGGGGCTGATCGCTTCCGATGACAAGCAGTGGCAGACCGTCGCCTGGGAAATCGGCGAGGTCAAAAAGAAATATGCCAAGGCAACCGAGATCGGCCGCCGTCGCACGCAGTTCGCGGACGCACCGGATGCCGACATAGAGGCCATCCAGCAGGCGATGATCGAAAAGGAACCGGTCACCATCGTCATTTCGCAGAAGGGCTGGATCAGGGCGCTGAAGGGGCACATGTCCGATACGTCGGCCTTGACCTTCAAGGAGGGCGATGGCCCGAAGCTCGCCTTCCCGGCGCAGACCACCGACAAGCTGTTGCTGCTTACGACGGGCGGCAAGGCCTATACGCTCGGCGCAGACAAGCTGCCGGGCGGTCGCGGCCATGGCGAGCCGATCCGCATCATGGTCGATATGGAGAACGATCAGGATATCCTGACGGCCTTCGTCCACGATCCGTCACGCAAGTTGCTGCTGGTCTCCACCGCCGGCAATGGCTTCATCGTGGCCGAAAACGAGATGGTCGCCAATACCCGCAAGGGCAAGCAGATCATGAATGTCTCGATGCCTGATGAAGCCAAGCTCGCGGTGCCGGTGACGGGCGATCATGTCGCCGTGGTCGGCGAGAACCGCAAGCTTCTGGCCTTCCCGCTGTCGCAGGTGCCGGAAATGTCACGCGGCAAGGGCGTGCGCCTGCAGCGTTACAAGGATGGCGGCGTTGTCGATGTGAAATGTTTCGCGCTCGCCGAGGGCTTGAGCTGGTCCGACACGGCCGGGCGTCTGTTCACCAAGGTCGGTGAGGAACTGCGCGAATGGCTGGCCGACCGCGCCACCGTTGGCCGCACCGTGCCGAAGGGTTTTCCGCGTAGCGGGAAGTTTGGTGGGTAATATCTGAAAGACGTCCTCGGAGATTGTCTGGGGGCGTCTTTCCCGCCTTTGTTTCGCTGTCCAAGCCGAACATGTGCTTCAGGACTTGGCGAACCCATTATTCTCCTTCGGGATGGTAAACCTCCCACCCGCGCGGCGTCAGATGCTCCTGCGGATGATAGCGGGTCTTGTATCCCATCTTTTCCGAACCATCGACCCAATAGCCGAGATAGACATGCGGCAGGCCGAGCGCGCGCGTGCGGGTGATGTGGTCGATGATCATGAAAGTGCCCAGCGAGCGCTTTTCGAGATCGGGGTTGAAGAAGGAATAGACCATAGACAGGCCGTCGCTCATCACGTCGCTCAGCGCCACGGCCAGAAGTTCGCCGCGCTTGCTGGAATCGATGCCGGAGCCGGGTTCGCGCACGCGATATTCAATGATGCGGGTGTTCACATGCGTGTCTTCCACCATGATCGCATAGTCGAGCGCCGACATGTCGGACATGCCGCCGGACTGGTGCCGGTGGTCGAGATAACGGCGAAACAGCGCGAATTGTTCGGTGGAGGGCTCGGCGGCGTGCACCGTAGCCACGACATCCCGATTTGCGGCCAGTACACGCCGCATCGATTTCGTCGGCTGGAACTGTTCGGTGAGGATGCGCACGGAGACGCAGGCGCGGCAGTTTTCGCAGGCCGGTCGATAGGCGATATTCTGCGAGCGCCTGAAACCGCCCTGGGTCAGAAGATCGTTCATTTCAGAAGCGCGCGGGCCGACCAGATGGGTGAAGACCTTCCGCTCCATCTGGTTCGGCAGATAGGGGCAGGTGGCCGGCGCCGTAAGATAGAATTGAGGAGAGGGCGTCGCCTGCGTGTTCATCGAACCGTGATCGCCTCCTGCGTCTGTTATGAAAGCGCGCCGCGATTTCACGGGGTTGGCGGCGACGCTTCAAGCGACATGCATAATGCCACAGAATGGCAAAATGACGGAAAACGTCAACTGCGGGATGAGGTATTTGACGCGATGAAAGCCACGTTTCCGTGGCTTTCACCGATATCAGCGCGTTCTGACGATAACGGTGCCGAGCAGGAAGTCGTGAACGAGGCGCGAGCGCTCGGTAAACAGGCCTGCAAGCAGGATCAGCGGCGTCAAAACCGAGTTGATGACCCAGAAAAGCACGATATGCACGGTCGAAAGCAGGAAATCGATTCGCCGCCCGTCCATGCGCGCCATCGCGATCCCCATCGCCCGCATGCCGGGAGTGGCCTGCGACGGACCGCCAAGCGTCATGCCGAAATAAAGCACGGCAACGATGACGAACAGCGCCGGGTAAAGGAAGAAGCCCAGGCCAAGCGTGATCACGCCGAGAAAGAAGACGATGACCGCGGCCGGGATGCACAGAAGCAGAACGATCGCGTAATCGATCACGAAGGCGAAGACCCGCCGGCTCAGGACGCCGCTATAGGCGCGCCAGTCGTCCGGTGCGATATAGGTGGGGTTCTGGTCGAGGTTCATCGGTCGTTTTCTCCTGAGAGGGTATGACAGCGCGGCATGAATGCCGTGTCAGCAGACAATATGGGAAGAAAACGACCGAATACAATAAGCGTCGGCTGTCAGCCCTTTGCCAGTTTGCGTGCGGCCTCGATGGCGAAATAGGTGAGAACGCCATCGCAGCCCGCGCGCTTGAAACAGAGAAGCGTTTCCATCATCACCCGCTCGCCGTCGATCCAGCCATTCATGGCCGCAGCCTTGATCTGGGTATATTCGCCGGACACCTGATAAGCGAAGGTCGGCAGGCCGAAATTCTCCTTCAGCCGCCAGCAGATGTCGAGATAGGGCAGGCCGGGTTTGACCATCAGCATGTCGGCGCCTTCCTCCACGTCGAGTGCTGCGTCGCGGATCGCCTCCATGCCATTGGCTGGGCTGATGTAATAGCTCGCCTTGTCGCCCTTCAGCAGGCCGGCGGTGGAGATGGCCTCGCGATAGGGGCCATAATAGCCGGAGGAAAATTTCGTCGCATAGGACATGATGCCGACATTCTGGTGTCCGGCGGCATCGAGCCCCCGGCGGATGGCGCCGATGCGGCCATCCATCATCTCCGACGGTGAGATAATGTCGGAACCGGCATCCGCCTGCAGGATGGCCGCCTTCACAACCTGTTCGACCGTTTCGTCATTGACGATCTCGTCGCCACGCAGAATGCCGTCATGCCCATGGCTGGTGAAGGGATCGAGCGCGACATCGGTGATCAAGCCGATATTTGGCACGGCTTTTTTGACTGAGGCGGTCGCCTGATTGATGAGATTGTTTGCTTCGAGCGCGTTCGAGCCTGTCTCGTCCCGCAGTTCCATCTCGATATTCGGGAAGGTCGCGATGGCGGGAATGCCGAGATCGGCGGCTTCCTTCGCCGCTTCGACCAGCCTGTCGACGCTCATGCGGTTGACGCCGGGCATGGCGGGGATGGGTTCGAGAATATTGCTGCCCGGCACGATGAAGACCGGCCAGATGAGATCGTCAACGGTCAGGCGATTTTCCTGAACCAGACGCCGCGTCCAATCCGCCTTTCGGTTGCGGCGCATGCGACGATGGCCGGTGATCTCGTCGACCAGATGCGTTTTGTCCTGCATGTCAGAATGTCCTTCGGTCAAATTTCGAAAGCTGCATATCATGAAGCGTGGCCCGTGCGAATGCGACAATCTCCCTCATTGCGACACCGCGCCGGCGATCATGCTTTGACAAGGCAGATGGTGGAATTCAATATGGACTGGTCGCCCGCCAATCGAGACCGTATCTTCCGGCCATGGAACCTGATTCTCAACCTCTGCCGAAGCGTCCGCTTGCCGAAATCCTCTTTCTGGTCTTCATGAGACTGGTCGCGGTTTCCTGTTTCTGGTTCGGCCTGCAATATTGGGCGATGCTGACGGGCTACTCGCTTGGCGGCCATGGGCGCTTCGATATGCTGAACCTGCCCTGGCGGGTGGCGGGCAGCGCGCTTGCGGTAATTTTCCCGGTCGCGGCGCTCGGTCTCTGGCTCGGCGCCTCCTGGGGTGCCGTCATGTGGGTCATGGGGGCGGGCGCTCAGATCGCCATGTATAAAGTGTGGCCGCATATCTTCGGCGCCAACACGCTCGTACCCGTGATGCACGGCCTGGTGGCAACCATTTATATACTATTTCTGGTCGCTTTCTGGCTGGATCAGCGCCAAAATGAAGAGCGCGCAAGAATTGATTTACCATAAGAATAAAGCAATTCGGCCCGATTTCGGGCCTGATTTTATCGCTAAGTCATTGATTTATAATGATTGGCTGTGAGCCGTTCCCGCTTCGCCACAAGTTGGGCCCTCCGGGGAAAATGCAGGTAACCATTTGTTAATCGTAGCTTTTAAGTAGAATTTTATGCGCATTGATTAGGTTCTCACTCAAGGCGGGAGACAAACAAACACACCGCCAAACAAAACAGTGAGGCAGTCATGATCAATAGCAAAGTTAAGCCCCAGGCCGTTGTTGCCGATGCACATGAAGATACCATCCGCTCGCTCTACATGGAGTCGCTGCACCTGGTGGAACGTCTCCACCGCCGTCTCCTCGATGTCATCAAGGACGAGTTCGACCGTCAGGGTCGTGATGACGTCAACGCCGTTCAGGCCCTGCTGCTGTTCAACATCGGCAATTCCGAACTGACGGCCGGCGAGCTTCGTTCGCGTGGTTATTACCTCGGCTCGAATGTCTCCTATAACGTCAAGAAACTGGTCGACCTCGGTCTCATCAACCACCAGCGTTCGCGTGTCGACCGCCGCTCGGTCCGCATCAGCCTGACTGAAAAGGGCCAGGAAATCGCCGAAACGGTTGCCCGCCTTTATGAGCGCCACGTCGGCTCGATCGAAAAGGTCGGCGGCATCGGCACCGGCGAGTTCTCCGAAATGAACAAGCTGCTGCAGCGTCTGGACCGTTTCTGGAACGACTCGATCGCTTACCGCCTGTAATAACCGCGACGACCACTGATCGGTCACTGTTTAAGCCGGGGGCATCCTTTTGCTCCCGGCTTGCGGATTCCGCGCCAGGTCACCGCGCATTTTTGCCTGTTAAGTCCGACCCTCAGGCAAGCCTTTCCCCTGTTTTGCAGGCGAACACAGCTTCGTGAGAAGAGGGCCGTGACACGAATCGGCCATATTGATATGGGAGGCGCAAAGGCATAGGAGCCGGCGGTTTCTCCTGCTGTCGTGGCAAGCCTCGACTGCTGTGCCAGACACCAGCGCCAAGATCATGGCGTATCGAGCATTACCGGCCGGCAGACACGTTGTACGTGTTTGTTAATCATATTGATTTAGGCATCGTTGAGGATGCCGAAGAGAGTGGCTGGTAGGTAGAATGACAAAGAAATCCGTTTCCGATTCCGTATCGCGCCGCGCGCTTCTGCGTTCGGCCGTTTCCGTTGGTGCTGCAGCACTTGCCGCGCCGGCCTTTGCGCAGAATGCGCTCAACGATCTCATGGGCTCTTCGCGCCGCGGCAACTGGGATGACCAGTTCGACGCCAATTCATCGCGTTCGGCCGTGGGTGTCGTTTCCAATAATCCGGTTCTCGGACGCGAAGCCCCTGTCTATATGCAGCAGGCGATCATGCAATATCAGCAGATCGTGCAGAATGGCGGCTGGCCGGAAGTACCCGCGTCCCAGCAGCGCCTCCAGATCGGCGTCTCCGATCCTTCCGTCCAGGCGTTGCGCCAGCGACTGATGGTATCCGGCGACCTGCCGCGCGAAGCCGGCATTTCCAGCGCTTTCGATTCCTATGTGGATGGCGCTCTGAAGCGTTTCCAGGCCCGTCATGGCCTTCCGGCTGATGGTGTCAGCGGCGAATATACCACGAAGGCGCTCAATGTTTCCGCGCAGATTCGCCTGGCGCAGCTGCAGACCAACCTCGTGCGCATCCAGTCCATGTCGGGCGATCTCGGCCAGCGTCACCTGATGGTGAATATTCCGGCCGCCGCCATCGAGGCGGTTGAGAATGAACGCGTCGTCCTGCGCAACACGGCCGTTGTCGGCCGCGCCAGCCGCCCGACCCACGTCATCAATTCCAAGATCTATGAGGTCATCCTCAATCCTTACTGGACAGCGCCGCGTTCGATCGTCGAAAAGGACATCGTGCCGCTGATGCAGAAGGACCCGACCTATCTGGAGCGGAACAACATCCGCCTCATCGACGGCAAGGGGCAGGAAGTTTCGCCGACAGCGGTCGACTGGTTCGCGCCGAAGGCCCCGAACCTGATGTTCCGCCAGGACCCCGGCAAGATCAACGCCATGTCCTCGACGAAGATCAACTTCCACAATCCGAACAACGAATACATGCACGACACGCCGCAGCAGGGCCTGTTCAACAAGCTGATGCGGTTCGAATCATC
This sequence comes from Agrobacterium sp. 719_389, assembly GCF_900188475.1. Classification (NCBI taxonomy): domain Bacteria; kingdom Pseudomonadati; phylum Pseudomonadota; class Alphaproteobacteria; order Hyphomicrobiales; family Rhizobiaceae; genus Agrobacterium; species Agrobacterium sp. 719_389. Next base: position 48,815 of record NZ_FYEM01000009.1, on the reverse strand, counting down.
CGGTTGCGTGCGCGTGCAGAACGTGCGCGACCTCACGAGCTGGCTGCTGCGCGACACGCCCGGCTGGTCGCGTCAGGAAATGGAACGCGTCATCGCAACCCGCGTCAACACGCCGATCAAGCTGGCGCAGGAAGTTCCTGTTTATTTCGTCTACATCACCGCATGGTCGGCGAAGGACGGCGTTGTTCAGTTCCGTGACGACATCTACGGCAAGGACGGCAATGCCGAACTGGCGCTCAACACCACGGCAGGCATGGAACAGCCGGCCGGCGCGGTGGACGACGATCTCCTGCCGCGCAACTGATCGTCCTTTTCGCCGTCAGCTTGGAATTGTGAGCCAGGGGAGAGGTGGTCGCCGGGAAGCGGCCAACCCCTCCGCCGTCATCCCCGGGCTTGTCCCGAGGATCTAATCACCTAGCGTAAAATGGAAGCGTTGCAGATCCTCGGGACAAGCCCGAGGATGACGCGAGTGTGTAGCTCGGCCGCAAATCATCGCAGTGCCGCCTTCATTTTCTGTCGCATCCTGTTTTTCATAAAAACAACTGTCGTTTTTTGCCGCAACGTCGCAGTTTGACGGGCAAATCTCGCTGCCCGTATTGCTCTTGTCCGGGCAGGGCGCTAAGACGCCATCGCATTACTGTTTCAGGAGCCTTCACCATGTCGAACACAGATGCTTTCTTCTCCCGTCCGCTTGCCGAAGTCGATCCGGATATTTTCGGCGCGATCGAGAAGGAACTGGGTCGCCAGCGCCACGAGATCGAACTGATCGCCTCGGAAAACATCGTTTCCCGCGCCGTGCTCGAAGCGCAGGGTTCGATCATGACCAACAAATATGCGGAAGGTTATCCGGGTAAGCGTTATTATGGCGGCTGCCAGTTCGTCGATATCGCTGAAGAGCTTGCCATCGAGCGCGCCAAGAAGCTGTTCGGCGTCAACTTCGCCAACGTCCAGCCGAATTCCGGCTCGCAGATGAACCAGGCCGTGTTCCTCGCGCTCTTGCAGCCGGGCGACACCTTCATGGGTCTCGACCTCAACTCGGGAGGCCATCTGACGCACGGTTCGCCGGTCAACATGTCCGGCAAGTGGTTCAACGTCGTGTCCTACGGCGTGCGTGAAGGCGACAACCTGCTCGACATGGACGAAGTGGAGCGCAAGGCCAAGGAAACCCGGCCGAAGCTTATCCTTGCCGGCGGCACCGCCTATTCGCGTATCTGGGACTGGAAGCGCTTCCGCGAGATCGCCGATGAAGTCGGCGCTTATCTCATGGTCGACATGGCCCACATTGCGGGTCTCGTTGCCGGTGGCCAGCATCCGTCGCCGTTCCCGCATTGCCACGTTGCCACGACGACGACGCACAAGTCGCTGCGCGGCCCGCGTGGCGGCATGATCCTCACCAATGACGAGGATCTGGCCAAGAAGTTCAACTCCGCCGTCTTCCCCGGCCTTCAGGGCGGCCCGCTGATGCACGTCATCGCCGCCAAGGCGGTTGCCTTCGGTGAAGCGCTGCAGCCGGAATTCAAGGATTATGCCGCACAGGTCGTCAAGAACGCCAAGACATTGGCCGAAACGCTGGTCGAAGGCGGTCTTGATGTCGTCTCCGGCGGCACCGACAACCACCTGATGCTGGTCGACCTTCGCAAGAAGAACGCCACCGGCAAGCGGGCGGAAGCAGCGCTCGGCCGCGCCTACATCACCTGCAACAAGAACGGTATTCCTTTCGATCCGGAAAAGCCTTTCGTTACCTCTGGCGTCCGTCTCGGTACGCCGGCCGGCACGACGCGCGGTTTCAAGGAAGCGGAATTCCGCGAAATCGGCAAGCTGATCGTCGAAGTTCTCGATGGTCTGAAGGTCGCCAATTCGGATGAAGGCAACGCTGCCGTTGAAGCTGCGGTGCGTGAAAAGGTCGTCGGCCTGACGGACCGTTTCCCGATGTATCCGTACATGTAAGGAAAAGAGACGATGCGCTGCCCATTCTGCGGTTCCGAAGACACACAGGTCAAGGACTCGCGTCCGGCGGAGGACAATACCTCCATCCGTCGGCGGCGCATCTGCCCGGATTGCGGCGGCCGCTTCACGACCTATGAGCGCGTGCAACTGCGCGAGCTGATGGTCATCAAGAAAAGCGGCCGCAAGCTGCCTTTCGACCGGGAAAAGCTGGTGCGATCCTTCGAGATCGCGCTGCGCAAGCGCCCGGTTGACCGGGACCGGATCGAGCGGGCCGTCTCAGGCATCGCCCGCCGTCTGGAAAGTTCCGGCGAGACGGAAATTCCCTCGGAAGAAATCGGCCTGCAGGTTCTGGAAGCGCTGAAAAGCCTCGATGATGTGGCTTTCGTGCGTTACGCCTCGGTTTATCGCGATTTCAGCCATGCCGAAGACTTCGAGAACGTGATCGCCGAAATCAACGCCAAGATTGCCCGTGATACGGACGGTGGAGCATAGACGTGACGAGCCGTGCCGATGACGAAAGATTCATGGCGCGGGCCATCGAGATTTCGCTTCGCCACCAGGGGCAGACGCTGACCAACCCCTCGGTCGGCTGCGTTCTCGTAAAAGACGGAAAAATCATCGCTGAAGCGGTCACCGCCGTGGGCGGTCGCCCCCATGCCGAGCGGCAGGCGCTGGAGATGGCCGGCGAAGCCGCGCGCGGTGCCACCGCCTATGTAACGCTCGAACCCTGTTCCCATTGGGGCAAGACCCCGCCCTGCGCCAATGCGCTGGTGGAATACGGCGTCGCCCGTGTCGTGGTGGCGGTGGATGATCCGGATGAACGCGTTTCCGGGCGTGGTTATGCGATATTGCGCGATGCGGGCATTGTCGTGGAAACCGGCCTGCTCCGCGACGAAGGCAAGAGAGCGCTTGCCGGTTATCTCACACGTCAGATGAAAAAACGCCCACATGTGATTCTGAAGCTTGCCATTTCTGCCGATGGCATGATCGGCAGAAGAGGCGAGGGGCAGGTGGCCATTACAGGGCATGAGGCTCGCCACGCCGTGCATGAACTCCGGGCGCGCTGTGATTGCATCCTTGTGGGTATCGGGACTGCGATTGCGGATGATCCGGAACTGACAGTGCGCGTTGCCGGTTTGGAGGAGCGTTCGCCGGTGCGCATCGTGCTAGACCGACATTTTGAATTGCCGCTGACATCGAAGCTGGTGAAGACGGCGCGCGAAGTTCCGGTGGTGATTGCGGCGTTACCCCCCTCTGCCCTGCCGGGCATCTCCCCCTCAAGGGGGGAGATCGGCAAGGGGCCGGCCGCTCGCTCACATTTTGACCCCGTTTCTCGGTCTCTGACAGTCGATGTCGGGCAAGACAGCGCCCCATCGATCTCCCCCCTTGAGGGGGAGATGCCCGGCAGGGCAGAGGGGGGTAACCCAGAGCTCAAACGCCAACTCCTAACAGACGCCGGCGTCCAAATCCTGCAAGCCCCAACCCTCGAAAACCTCCTCCATATCCTCGCCGAAAGCGGCATGTCGGAACTTCTGGTCGAAGGCGGCGCTTTTGCCGCAAAATCATTCCTTGAAGCTGATCTGGTGGACCGTATCATGCTGTTCGAAAGCCCTGTTGTGATCGGTGAGGGCGGCATTGAAACGCCGCTCGGCCGTGCCGATATCACGGGCGATTATGCTCTGATCAGCGAAACCGCCTATGGGCCGGATCGCTGCTTCGATTATGAAAGGCCGATTTGATGTTTACCGGAATTGTCACCGACGTCGGAACCGTTTCTGAGCTTGAAGCTCTTGCCGAAGGCATTCGTCTGCGGGTGGCGACCAACTATGATCCCAAGACCATCGATATGGGCGCGTCCATCTCCCATGGCGGCATCTGCTTGACGGTGACGAGGCTGCCTGATGATGGCAGCAACGAGCGTTGGTATGAGGTCGAGGCATGGGAGGAGGCGCTGCGCCTGACGACGATCGCCAGATGGCAGAAGGGTACTCACGTCAATCTCGAGCGGGCGCTCAAGATTGGCGACGAGCTTGGCGGCCACATCGTCTCCGGCCATGTCGATGGCAAGGCGGAAATATTGGCTGTCGAACCGGAAGGTGAGGCGGTGCGTATCCGCCTGCGCGCGCCTGCGCATCTGGCGAAATTTGTGGCGCCCAAGGGTTCCGTGGCGCTGGACGGCACCTCGCTGACTGTCAATGCCGTCGAAGGCACGGATTTCGACGTGCTGTTGATCCGCCATACGCTGACCGTCACCACATGGGGCGAACGGCAGCCGGGCGATTTCGTCAATTTCGAAGTCGACACCATGGCCCGCTACGCCGCAAGGCTTGCGGAATTTCCGTCGGCGTAAACCGAAAAAGGTGGCTTGGCGGGTTATCATGCTCGCTGACGCCTCCTCCTCCCGTCATTGCGGCCATGAGCCGAAATCCAGCCAGCCCAAGTCCTTGGGCTGAAAGGGATCGTCGCCGCGCAGACGCGCATCGACTGGATACCGGCTCAAGGCCGGCATGACGGAACCGAAGCGACGAGTAGGCCAAATCGCATATTGGTCGCTGCCTTGCTTCCGATGAAGCTCAAAACACTATAAGACGTCTCTTCAACCGTTTCATTCAAACGGGGGTAGGGGACATACATCATGCCGTCTTTTGAACTGCTGACAGCCTTTTTCGTAACCACCGCTTTGTTTGCCTATATCCCCGGTCCGGCCATGCTTTATGCGGCGGCGCAGACCATGGCGCGCGGCCGGTTTGCCGGGTTGATGGCGGTGCTTGGCATCCATGTCGGCTGTTATTTCCACATTGTTGCCTCTGCGGCGGGGCTTTCGGTGCTGTTTCAGGCCGTTCCCTGGCTTTATCTCGCCGTGAAGCTCTGCGGCGCGCTTTATCTCGTGTGGCTCGGTTTCTCGATGCTGCGCAGCAAGCTTGAAGGTGAGGCGGTCAATCTGACCATCGAGCCGAAGTCGGCGCGCCGCGCCTTTATCGACAGCATCATCGTCGATGTGCTCAATCCGAAGACCGCGCTGTTCTTTCTGGCCTTTCTGCCGCAATTCGTTGATCCGGCAGCAGCCTTTCCGGTCTGGCTGCAATTGCTGATCCTCGGCATCGCCGTCAATTTCATTTTTTCCTCGGCCGATCTGGTCGGCGTGCTTCTGGCCGGGGCGATGGTCGGGCGTTTGAAGCGTTCCAGCGCGGTGCAGGTGCTTGCCCGCCGCGCTGCCGGAACGGTGCTGATGGGGCTCGGCGTCCATCTGGCCTTCCAGAAAACCTGATTCTCGGGAAGCTGCGCCGGGAGGTTAAAAACCCGGCCAAATGCCCTGCAAACGCGGCCCCTTGCGCCGCTGATATATGAAATTACTTGCCAAAAACAGCCAGCCGTGGTTTGACCGCCGCAAAAGCCGGTATGATCCGGCGTTAAGCTTTTCGGGAAAATCCCCAGGAACCCTCAGATGTCCAAACCTCATCTTCTTATCGTGGAAGCACGTTTTTACGACGATATGGCCGATGCTCTTCTCGAAGGCGCGAAGTTTGCGCTTGATGAAGCCGGCGCCACCTATGACGTCATTACCGTTCCCGGCGCGCTGGAAATCCCTGCCGCCATCGCCATGGCGCTTGACGGCGCCGACAATGACGGCACCGAATATGATGGTTTTGTTGCGCTTGGCATGGTCATTCGCGGCGAGACTTACCATTTCGACATCGTTTCCAACGAATCCTCCCGCGCGCTGATGGATCTCGCCGTCAGCGAATCGCTGCCTATCGGCAACGGCATCCTCACCGTCGAAAATGACGAACAGGCCTGGGCGCGTGTGCGCCGCTCCGACAAGGACAAGGGCGGTTTCGCCGCCCGCGCGGCGCTGACCATGATCAAGCTCAAGAAAAAACTGGGTGGCTGAACGCATGTCGAATGTTGATAATGGCGGCGAACCGCGCCAGCCTTCGGTAAAGCCCGCCAACCAGCGCGGCGCGGCCCGCCTTGCGGCCGTGCAGGCGCTTTACCAGATGGATGTCGGCGGAACCGGCGTGATGGAAGTCGTTGCTGAATATGAGGCGCATCGTCTCGGCCAGGAAGTCGACGGCGATACCTACCTGAAGGCGGACCCTTCGTGGTTCCGTTCGATCGTCTCCGGCGTCGTGCGCGATCAGACGAAGATCGACCCGCTTGTGCGCTCCGCACTTCTGGAAGACTGGCCGCTGTCGCGTCTCGATGCCACCGTGCGCGCCATCCTGCGTGCCGGCGCCTTCGAAATCCTTGAGCGCAAGGACGTGCCGGTCGCCGTCATCGTTACGGAATATGTTGAAATTGCCCGTGCTTTCTTCGAGCATGACGAGCCCAAGCTGGTGAATGCGGTTCTGGACCGCATTGCCAAGCAGGTGCGCGGCGAGGCAAAACGCTGAAGTAAAACAGGTGAGGAAGAGATGAGCGCAGTTTCCGTCCCCGGACTTGAAGTTCAACTGGACGAAGCGAAGCGCAACGTCTTCCTTCTCACCATGGCGCAGGCGATCATGGGATCGGCCGCGCCCTTGAGCTTTTCGGTCGGCGCGCTTGCCGGTTATCAGCTGCTCGGTGCGGACAAGTCACTGGCAACCGCGCCGCTCACCGGCTTTAATATCGGTGTCGCGCTCGGTGCGATCTGCGTGGCGGCCGCGTCCCGCTTTCTAGGCCGCAAGGCAGGCTTCATGGTCGGCGCGCTGATGTGCTCCATCGGCGGCGGCATTGCTGCGGCGGCGCTCTTCCGGTCGGATTTCTGGCTGTTTGCCGTCGGCCTGCTGCTGATCGGCATTTCCGGCGGTTTCACGCAAAAAATCCGCTTCGCCGCGGCCGATGCCTCTCCTTCCTTCTACAAGCCGAAGGCGATCTCCTGGATTCTGGCCGGCGGCATCATTTCCGCCATCGTCGGCCCCCAGCTTGCCATCTTCGGCAAGGATTTGCTTGCGCCGGTCACCTTTGCCGGCGCTTTTCTGGCCCTCGTTCCGCTCGGCCTCGTTTCGATCGTCATTCTGGCATTTCTGAAATTGCCTGACCCCAAGGCTGCCGCCGCCCATGCCGACCCGGTAAGGCCGCTTTCGGAGATTGTCCGCACGCAGCGTTTCGCCACCGGCATGATCTGCGGCATCGGCTCTTATGCCTTGATGACCTTCATGATGACAGGCGCACCGCTTGCCATGGTGGTCGGCTGCGGTTTCCCGACCGAACTCGCCACGCTCGGCATTCAGTGGCACGTTCTCGCCATGTTCGCCCCGAGTTTCTTCACCGGCATGCTGATTTCCCGATTCGGTGCGGAAAAAATCGTCGCTTCCGGCCTCATTGTGCTGATGGCCTGCGCCATTGTCGCGCATATGGGCATAGAGCTGTGGAATTTCTGGGCGGCGCTTATCCTGCTCGGCCTCGGCTGGAATTTCGGCTTCATCGGCGCAACCGCCATCATCACGTCAAGTTACCGCCCGCATGAGGCGGACAAGGTGCAGGGCTTCCACGATATCGTGCTGTTCGGCACGGTGGCGCTGTCGTCCTTCTCTTCCGGCAAGGTGTTTACGGCCTGGGGCTGGTCGGTGATGAACCTCGTCATCTGGCCGGTTGCCGGGCTTTGCCTTCTGCTTGTCCTGTCGCTCATCCTCACGAAGCAAAAAAAAGCCGCCTGAGTTCTGCGCCGCTCTCTACGCCTTTCAAGTTTCAGGCAAATTTGTGGGCTTGACGCGGCACCTTGCGCCAACGCAATCTCCGCTCCGAGGACATTTTTCCTTGGGAGGGGAACAAATGCCCAAGACGGGATTTGGGACAGGCCGTCCGCATCTCCCTGCACAAGGTTTCGCCGCGCCGGGGAGGGAGTGAGACCCGGCCTTTTGGGAGGTAAGTGCGCATGACCGTAATACCCATAGTAATTTTATGCGGTGTCCTGTCCGTGGTTTACGCGGTATGGGCCACCAAAAGCGTTCTCGATGCCGATCAGGGCAACGAGCGTATGCGTGAAATAGCAGGTTTTATCCGTGAAGGTGCGCAGGCTTATCTCACCCGTCAATATCTCACCATCGCCGTCGTCGGACTGATCGTCGCTGTTCTTGCCTGGTATCTGCTGTCATCCATGGCGGCCATCGGCTTCCTCATCGGCGCGGTGCTTTCGGGTGCGGCCGGTTTTGTCGGCATGCATGTCTCGGTGCGCGCCAATCTGCGCACCGCGCAGGCGGCGTCCCACAGCCTTTCCGCCGGTCTCGATATCGCCTTCAAGTCGGGCGCCATCACCGGCATGCTGGTCGCAGGCCTCGCGCTGCTCGGCGTCTCCATCTATTATTTCGTCCTGACGTCGGTGATGGGTCATCCGGCCGGATCGCGTGAGGTGATCGATGCTTTGGTGTCGCTCGGCTTCGGCGCATCGCTGATCTCCATCTTCGCCCGTCTCGGCGGCGGCATCTTCACCAAAGGTGCGGATGTCGGCGGCGATCTCGTCGGCAAGGTCGAGGCCGGCATTCCCGAGGACGATCCACGCAACCCGGCAACGATCGCTGACAATGTCGGCGACAATGTCGGCGATTGCGCCGGCATGGCGGCCGACCTCTTCGAGACCTATGCCGTCTCTGTCGTTGCGACCATGGTTCTGGCCGCGATCTTCTTTGCGGGAACGCCGATACTGGAAAGCGCCATGGTCTATCCGCTGGCGATTTGCGGCGCCTGCATCCTGACCTCGATTGCCGGAACCTTCTTCGTCAAGCTCGGCACCAACAACTCCATCATGGGCGCGCTCTACAAAGGGCTCATCGCCACCGGCGTTTTCTCGGTTGCCGGTCTTGCGGTCGCTACTCATGCGACGGTCGGCTGGGGAGTGGTGGGCACGGTGGCCGGAATGGAGATCACCGGCACCAACCTCTTCTTCTGCGGATTGGTCGGTCTCGTCGTGACAGCGCTTATCGTCGTCATCACCGAATATTATACCGGCACCAACAAGCGGCCGGTCAACTCCATCGCCCAGGCGTCGGTCACCGGTCACGGCACCAACGTCATCCAGGGCCTTGCGGTCTCGCTGGAATCGACGGCGCTGCCCGCCATCGTCATCGTTGGCGGCATCATCGGAACCTATCAGTTGGCCGGCCTGTTCGGCACCGGCATCGCGGTCACCGCCATGCTTGGTCTCGCGGGCATGATCGTGGCGCTCGACGCCTTCGGCCCGGTGACTGATAATGCCGGCGGCATTGCCGAAATGGCCGGTCTTGACCCCGATGTGCGCAAGGCGACGGATGCGCTGGACGCCGTCGGCAACACCACCAAGGCCGTCACCAAGGGTTACGCGATCGGTTCGGCCGGTCTCGGCGCGCTGGTGCTGTTTGCGGCCTATTCCAACGACCTGTCCTATTTCGCCGCCAATGGCGATACCTATCCCTACTTCAAGGACATTGGCGAAATATCGTTCAGCCTCGCCAATCCTTACGTCGTTGCCGGTCTGCTGTTCGGTGGCCTCATCCCCTATCTCTTTGGCGGCATCGCCATGACGGCGGTGGGCAAGGCGGCAAGCTCGATCGTGGAGGAAGTGCGCCGCCAGTTCCGCGAAAAGCCGGGCATCATGGCCGGAACGGAAAAGCCTGATTATGGCAGGGCCGTGGACCTGCTGACACGCGCGGCGATCAAGGAAATGGTGATCCCGTCGCTCCTGCCGGTTCTGGCGCCGCTCGTCGTTTATTTCGGTGTGCTGCTGATTTCGGGCTCCAAGGCCTCGGCCTTTGCTGCACTTGGTGCATCGCTGCTCGGTGTCATCATCAACGGCCTTTTCGTGGCGATTTCCATGACCTCGGGTGGCGGTGCATGGGACAACGCCAAGAAGAGCTTCGAAGACGGTTTCATCGACAAGGACGGCGTGCGCCACGTCAAGGGTTCGGACGCCCACAAGGCGTCTGTGACCGGTGACACGGTCGGCGACCCCTACAAGGACACCGCCGGTCCCGCCGTCAACCCGGCGATCAAGATCACCAATATCGTGGCGCTGCTGCTGCTTGCTGTTCTTGCCCACTGAGAGCTAAGGTTCCGACAAATGAAAAGGCCCGGGGAGCGATCCCCGGGCCTTTGATTTTTCCGTTCCTGCCGAGGTCAGGGGGTGTTGTTGCCCTGACCGAGAATGCTCTTGGCGATGTTCGCGCCGGAGGTGCCGCCGGAGAGCAGCTGCTGCAGGAAGGTGAGGTCCTTGCCGCCGGTCGGCGTGGTGCGCGAAATCGTGTCGAAGACCTTGCCGTCCTGCAGCGTGTAGTTGGCCTTGCGCTCGATGACGCCGTCCTTGTTGAAATAGATCGCCAGAATGTTCTGTTCGACCAGCGCCGGCTTCATGAAGGCCGCGCGGCGCACGCGCTTCTGCGAGATGTAGTAGAAAACCTCGTTGCCGAAGGTCGCCGTCGTGGAGGGCGTGCCCATGGTCAGCAGAACCTGCTCACGGCTGGAACCCTCAGGGATCAGCTGGAGCGACTGCTCGTCCATGACATAGCCGTTATGGAACACATCGGTTGTGCTGCTGCAGGCGGAAAGCAGGCCGGATGCGAGCACGATTGCGATGGCGGTCTTGCTCAGAATTTTGCCGTGACTTGCGGATTTCTGCTTGCTCAACTGCTTTTCCCCGACTGCGATCATGAATGGCACCTTCCGGCATTGCGTGGTGCACAGTGTCTGTGCACATGATTGTGTCAATCCGGGGACGGAAAATCCCGATCACCCCCCAAATTCAATGCTTTCCCGGCCTTTTGGAACTCCCCCGGTTCTCTTCGACTGTTTCAGCCCAAAGACGAACGTGACCGTGACAGCATTGCAATTCGTGGATGCTTCGGTAAACCAGCTTTGACAATCATGCAACAAGTGCGATGGGCGGTAAGCGAATTCACCCGTCCGGTTCGGAAAAAAAAGATGATATTCGGGCTGTTCAAGAAGAAAAACAACAATCGCGCCATAGTTGACCGGCAATATGCGACCTTGACGGCTACCGCCCGCACGCCCGGATTTTATCTCGACCTCGGTGTGCCCGACACGGTCATGGGCCGTTTCGAGATGCTCTCGGCGATCATGATTCTCTATTTCCGCCGCACCAAATCATCCGGTGTCAGCGGTCAGGAAATCGCCCAGGAGATCGTCGACGCCTTTTTTCAGGATATCGACCATTCCATCCGTGAGCTGGGAATCGGTGACCAGGGCGTGCCGAAACGCATGAAGAAATTCGCCGGCATGTTTTATGGGCGGCTCGAATCCTACGCGGCGGCGCTGGATGCTTCCGACCGCCCCGCTCTTGCCGCAGCGCTCCGGCGCAATATATATCCGCAGGTAGACGACAAGGCCCCCGATATGGAGGGGTTGGCGGGCTGGATGATGGAAGCATCCGCAGCCCTTGCCGCCCAGTCCGAAGAGACAATAGCAACCGGAAGCCTGACGCTGCCCTTGCCTGTACGATGAGGTTCACGATGAACGCGCGACACGCCGCAAATGACGACCTGCCTTTTTCCTATCCCGTAAAGGTAGGCCATATTTCCGCCAATCCCGTCAGGATTGGTCTCGAAGCCAGTGCCGAGGAACTGAAGGCGCTGGCGAAATTCTGGGATGTGGTTTCCGTCGAATATCTGAAGGCGGAGCTGCAGGTTTCCCGCTGGAAGAAGGATGGCGTGAAGATCAAGGGTGAGGTGCATGCGGCTGTGACCCAATCCTGCATCGTTACGCTGGAGCCGGTCTCGAGCAAGATCGACGAGACCGTCGAGCAGATTTTCGTTCCGGAAGGATCGAAACTGGCGCGGATGGTCACCAACGAGGAAGGCGAGATCGTGCTTGATCCTGATGGCCCCGATATTCCCGACCAGTTCACCGGCGACAGCATCGATGTCGGCGCCGTGGTTGCCGAATTTGCCGCCCTTGCGATCGATCCCTATCCGCGCAAAGCGGATGCGGAATTTGCCGAAGCGACCGAAAAAGAGCCCGAAGAAGAAAAGCGCCCATCGCCCTTTGCCGTGCTGAAAGATTGGAAAAAAGACTGAATGGCCCCGCCGGGCTGAAATAATTTTATTGTAACAAAGGCCGGAAAAGGTATTTTCGCGCAAAACCGCCTGAGTGGCGGCAAGAAGGATAAGGGACGAGTGATCAGAATTGCAATTGACGTCATGGGTGGCGATTTCGGCCCAGATGTTGCCATACCCGGTGCCGCCAAGGCGCTTGAACGGCACAACGATGTAACTTTTCTGCTCTACGGGCAGAAGAGCAAATGCGACCCCATTCTGGCACAATATCCCGCACTTCGGGAAAAGTCGGTCTTTCACGATTGTGAAGTCTCGGTCAGCATGGACGAGAAGCCGAGCCAGGCGCTGCGCCGCGGCCGCTACGTCTCCAGCATGTGGCGCGCCATCGAGGCGGTGAAGCTCGGCGAAGCGGATGTCGCCGTTTCCGCCGGCAATACCGGCGCGCTGATGGCCATGGCCAAATTCTGTTTGCGCACCATGGCGCGGGTGGAACGACCGGCGATTGCCGGCATCTGGCCGACGCTGAAGGGCGAAAGCATCGTGCTCGACATTGGTGCGACGATCGGCGCCGATTCCCAGCAGCTTCTGGATTTTGCCCTGATGGGCGGCGCCATGGCGCGCGCGCTTTTCGATATCGACCGCCCCACCGTCGGCCTGCTCAATGTCGGCGTAGAGGAAGTCAAGGGTCAGGAAGAGGTGCGCGAGGCCGGACGGCTTATCCGCGAGGCCGATCTCGGCACCATCGACTATCGCGGTTTCGTTGAAGGCGACGATATCGGCAAGGGTACGGTGGATGTTGTGGTGACCGAAGGTTTTACCGGCAACATTGCGCTCAAAGCCGCAGAAGGCACCGCACGCCAGATCACCACGCTCCTGCGTGAGGCGATCTCCCGCAGCTTCTTCGCCAAGATCGGTTATGTCCTGGCGAAAAGCGCCTTTGATGTACTTCGCGAAAAAATGGACCCGCGCAAGGTCAATGGCGGCGTATTTCTGGGCCTGAACGGCATTGTCATCAAGAGCCACGGGGGTACGGACGCCGTTGGTTTTGCGTCGGCTGTCGATGTCGGCTACGACATGGTTCACAACGGCCTGACGGCCAAGATTGAAAATGATCTGAAGATTTACCACGCAAGACGGCTTCCGCCCCCGGCGCCCGAAGCTCTCGTGGCTGACGAGGAATAAGGGAATGATCCGCTCTATAGTCCGTGGTTTCGGGGCAGCGCTTCCGAAGCGTGTCATGACCAACAGCGAAATTGAAGGTGTCGTCGAAACATCAGACGAATGGATCGTGCAGCGCACGGGCATCAGGCAGCGCTATATCGCCGGCGAAGGTGAAACGACCGCGTCCCTCGGCGAAGCTGCCGCGCGTGCCGCGCTCGACAATGCCGGCCTGACACCTGATGATATCGACCTCATCATTCTGGCCACCTCGACCCCTGATAACACCTTTCCGGCAACGGCCGTGAACATCCAGAACCGTCTTGGCATGACCCATGGTTTCGCCTTCGACATGCAGGCGGTCTGCTCCGGTTTCGTTTATGCCGTATCGACCGCCGATCTCTATATTCGCGGCGGCATGGCCAAGCGTGTCCTGGTGATCGGTTCCGAAACCTTCTCGCGTATCCTCGACTGGAAGGACCGCACAACCTGCGTTCTCTTCGGTGATGGCGCCGGCGCGCTGATTCTGGAAGCCGGCGAAGGCGAGGGGACGTCCGACGATCGCGGCATCCTTACCGCGCAGCTGCGCTCCGACGGTTCGCACAAGGAAAAGCTCTATGTCGATGGCGGACCTTCCACGACAGGCACGGTCGGTCACCTGCGCATGGAAGGCCGGGAGGTGTTCAAGCACGCCGTCGGCATGATCACCGACGTGATCGAACAGGCCTTCGAGGCCACGGGCACGACGTCCGATGACCTCGACTGGCTGGTTCCGCATCAGGCCAACAAGCGTATCATCGACGGATCGGCGAAGAAGCTCAACATCGACCCGGAAAAGGTCGTCATCACCGTCGATCAGCACGGCAATACCTCGGCCGCCTCCATTCCGCTGGCGCTTGCCGTTGCGGCCGGCGACGGACGCATCAAGAAGGGCGATCTTGTCATGCTGGAGGCCATGGGCGGCGGCTTCACCTGGGGTGCGGTGCTGCTGCGCTGGTAAGGGCGTGATTTGCGCGTTTGCCGGGGCGCCGGTGCGAAATCGGTTGTGATTTTCGCGCTCACGCCCCGGTCAGAAGCGCCCGGGCGACCCGAGCCTGTGTCAAAACCGTATCAGTCAGTCTAAGCCCTTGCACTGATTGCCGAAAGCCTCAAATGAATCTGGAACAATCCCTTGACCGGTCGCCACAAGGGAAATAATCTCGGCGGCTCCTAGAGAAAAATTCAGACACGGTTTGTGGGGAAAAATGGCCGGGAAGACAGTGACACGCGCAGATCTTGCAGAATCTGTGTTTCGTAAAGTCGGGCTGTCCCGCACCGAATCCGCCGAACTGGTCGAAACGATCATCGACGAGATTTGCAACGCGATCACCCGCGGCGAGGTCGTCAAGCTTTCGTCCTTCGCAACTTTCCAGATCAGGGAAAAGAACGAGCGCATCGGCCGCAACCCGAAAACGGGTGAGGAAGTTCCGATTTCGCCGCGCCGCGTCATGACCTTCAAGGCCTCGAATGTGTTGAAGCAGCGCATTCTGAAGGCCCATACGGCTCGCAAGGCCAAGCAGAAGGGCCAGAAGGCGGGGGCGTAATCCCTCACTCAAGGTCGCAGAGACACGCCTTTTTTGCCATATAGCAAGCCTTTTTCCCCATTCTTCTTGTGAACATACTTGAATTTCAACGTGCAAGCCGTTGAAATCCGGTCGACTCACATCATAATCAATTTTAGTGATTTGTATCTCGCCGCAACGGCGTCGGCGCGGGATCGTAACCGATTTCGCGTGGTGTTTGATCGGTGGGTGAAAAGCGTTCTCGTTCAGTGTCCGGCCGGATGCATGATTCTCCGGTTCGGATGGGAGTGGAAATTTGGATAAAAGCCCCGACGCGTTTCGGACGATCAGTGAAGTGGCGGATGAGCTAAACCTGCCGCAGCATGTGCTGCGTTTCTGGGAAACACGCTTTCCGCAGATCAAGCCGATGAAACGGGGTGGGGGCCGCCGTTATTACCGCCCTGACGATATCGATCTTCTGAAGGGTATCCGCCATCTTCTTTATGACCATGGCTACACCATCAAGGGCGTGCAAAAACTCCTGAAGGCCAACGGCAACCGCTTCGTTGCGGCGATCGCCTCCGGTGATCTCGCGACCATGGAAGCCATCATGGCGGCGAGCGGGGAAAAGGAAATCGCCGAGCCGCGCGTCGTTGATACCGATGGGGACGAGGTGGTCGGCCGTCCGAAGGCCAAGCCGAGCGGCCGGTTTTTCGGCTTCGGCGGCGGCAACAGCGATGCCGAAATATCGGTCGGCAAGTCGAGCATCGGCAAGGACGATCAGGCGCTTTTGCAGGAAGCCCTGTTCGATCTCCTCGAATGCAAACGCCTTCTCGATCAGGTTCGCTAACAATTTATCCACAGCTCTTTTAAGCGTTTCCCATGTGGGAATTCGAGAAAACAAAGAGTTAGGGCGTTTCACCGTTTCTCTGAAAAACGAAAACGCTCGGGAATGCCAACTTTTCGGAAACTCCTTTGGCCGATAATGCGGCTCCGTTGAAAGGAGTCCGATCGTGAGCAACCGAAAACCGACAGCGCGACGCCGCACGGCGAAGAAATCGAGCGGCGGCAGCGTTTGGCCATGGGTGTTGATGCTGGGCGTCGTTGCCGGCGGCATTCAGGCTTACGAACATCGCGACAGCCTTCTGCCGCAGCGCCATGTTGCGAAGGCGACATCTCCGGCCACGAATTCCCCGAAAGTCGCGACAACCGCCAAGCGCGATATGGTCACGGCCGAGAAAGTCGCATCCATTCGCCCCGCATCGCCGGCTCTGCCCGGCAACGGACCGGTACCGCCGCGCCCGATCGCCATGCCTTCCGCCTCGCAGCCGAGCCAGGTCGCAGCTATTCTGCCGGAAACGCGTCCTTCGGTCGAAAAAATCTCGCTCGGCGAAAAAAGCGGCGCCTTTGCCTTCTGCGGCCGCTCAGGCCTCAATAATTGCGTGGCCGACGGCAACACTTTCTGGATGAAGGGCGTGAAGATGCAGCTCGCCGGCATCGAGGTTCCGCAGATCGACCGGGCGCGCTGCATGGAAGAGCGCCAGCGCGGTTTCGTTGCAAAGGTCAGGCTTCGCGACATGCTGAATGCCGGCGCCTTCGATGTGAGCTCTTCCGGGACCGCGGGCGGGCAAGCCACGGAACGGAAACGGCTTTCGCGTTCGGGCGTAT
Organism: Agrobacterium sp. 719_389; assembly: GCF_900188475.1. NCBI lineage: Bacteria > Pseudomonadati > Pseudomonadota > Alphaproteobacteria > Hyphomicrobiales > Rhizobiaceae > Agrobacterium > Agrobacterium sp. 719_389. Next base: position 32,539 of record NZ_FYEM01000009.1, on the reverse strand, counting down.
CCTTCGCCGATCAACTCGTGCGGGAAGGGCTCGCCCACCCGGCATCGGCAAAAAATCAGTCCTGGTGTGGCTAAGGCCCAATTGACCGAAACGGTCCGGCCTGTGTAGATGAGGCTCAGTCGCGTTTGGGATCGAGGCCTCGTGCCGGACACCCGAAGGATGACGACTTTTTGCAGCGACTTGACCGCAATGGTGCAAGGCGCGGCAATGCGGACGTGGCGAAATCGGTAGACGCAGCAGACTTAAAATCTGCCGACCATTGGTCTTGCGGGTTCAAGTCCCGCCGTCCGCACCATCAACGCTCCTTGATCTTCCATCTCTGCCAATAAAAAACGCCCGTTCACGGGTGCGTCGTCTCTTCTTGAAAATCATCAACAAGACCCTATTGACCTTGCCACGATGGGAAGCCCTATCTTTTTTTTAACACAAGAAAAGAGGGGTCATACGCATGTCACAAATGGAGATCCGGGCGAGTCATCAGATTGCGATCGATGGCATGACATGCGCCTCCTGTGTCGGCCGCGTGGAAAAGGCGATCGCCAAGGTGCCGGGTGTTTTGAAGGCCTCGGTCAATCTCGCGACGGAACGCGCTGACGTCTCCTTTTCCGGACCGCCCGACGTGCCGGCCGTGATCGCGGCGGTCCGGAATGCGGGTTATGGCGTCGAAGAAAAAACCATCGAGCTCGATATCGAAGGCATGACCTGTGCCTCCTGCGTCGGTCGTGTTGAAAAGGCGCTGAAGGCTGTTTCCGGTGTTTCCGGTGCGACCGTCAATCTGGCGACCGAGCGCGCCACCATCCGCGTGGCCGGCAATGCCGCCTCCGCCGCCACCTTGGCGGAGGCGATCAAGCGGGCGGGCTATACGGCGAAGGAAAGCATCGCCGACAAGGCCGGTGATGTCGAGCAGGATAGACGCGCCACGGAACTGCGCAGCCTGAAAATCAGCCTTGCCGTGGCCGCTGCGCTGACGTTGCCAGTCTTCGTGCTGGAGATGGGTTCGCATCTGGTGCCCGCCATCCATGAGTTCGTGATGGAAACGGTTGGCATGCAGGAAAGCTGGTATCTGCAATTCGTGTTGACGACACTGGTCCTGTTCGGGCCCGGCCTGCGCTTCTTTAAAAAAGGTATTCCTGCACTGCTGCGGCTGGCGCCGGACATGAATTCGCTCGTCGTATTGGGCACCGCCGCCGCCTGGGGATTTTCGGTGGCGGCAACTTTCCTGCCCGAAATCCTGCCGCGTGGCACGGCCAATGTCTATTATGAGGCGGCGGCGGTCATCGTCACGCTCATCCTTCTCGGCCGATTCCTCGAAGCGCGCGCCAAAGGCCGCACCAGCGAGGCGATAAAGCGGCTCGTCGGCCTGCAGGCGAAGTCCGCCCGCGTGCTGCGCGATGGTGAAACCGTCGATGTGCCGTTGCAGGATGTGCGCACCGGCGATGTGATCGTGGTTCGCCCCGGCGAGAAAGTGCCGGTCGATGGGCTGGTTCTCAGCGGTTCTTCTTATGTCGATGAATCGATGATCACTGGCGAGCCGGTCCCGGTCACCAAGACGGCGGGTTCCGAGGTTGTCGGCGGCACGGTGAACCGCAATGGCTCCTTCACCTTCCGCGCAACCAAGGTGGGCGCCGATACGCTGATCGCCCAAATTATCCGCATGGTGGAGGAAGCGCAGGCCGACAAGCTGCCCATTCAGGCGCTGGTCGACAAGGTCACCAACTGGTTCGTGCCGGCTGTCATGCTGGCCGCACTCGCCACTTTCACGGTCTGGTTCATCTTTGGGCCTGATCCGGCCTTGACCTTCGCGCTCGTCAACGCGGTTGCAGTTCTCATCATCGCCTGTCCCTGCGCCATGGGCCTTGCCACGCCGACCTCGATCATGGTCGGCACCGGCCGCGCCGCCGAGATGGGCGTGCTGTTCCGCCGGGGCGATGCGCTTCAGACGCTGCGCGATGCAGACGTGATCGCCGTTGACAAGACCGGCACCCTGACGCTCGGCAAGCCGAAGCTGGTGCATTTCACCACGACGCAGGGCTTCGATGCGGATGAGGTGCTTCGCCTCGTCGCCTCGCTGGAGAACCATTCCGAACATCCGATTGCGGAGGCGATCGTCGAGGCGGCGAAACATGGCGGCCTGACGCTTGCCGATGCGGAAGGTTTCGAAGCGACCCCCGGTTTTGGTGTTGCAGCCATGGTTGACGGCCGCAGGGTCGAAGCGGGCGCAGACCGGTTCATGACGAAGCTCGGTTATGACGTTGCGATGTTTGCCGATGATGCCGAAAGGCTGGGCAGGGAAGGGCAGTCGCCGCTTTATGCCGCCGTCGATGGCAGGCTGGCCGCGATCATCGCCGTTGCCGATCCGATCAAGCAGACGACCCCGGAGGCGATTGCGGCGCTGCATGCGCTGGGCCTCAAGGTCACGATGATCACCGGTGACAATCGCCGCACTGCCGAAGCTATAGCCCGCCGTCTCGGTATTGATGAGGTGGTGGCGGAAGTGCTGCCCGACGGCAAGGTCGAGGCCGTCAAAAGGCTCGCTGCCGGCGGGCGACGTGTCGCCTTTGTCGGGGATGGGATCAATGATGCACCGGCGCTTGCTGCGGCCGATGTCGGGCTTGCCATCGGCACGGGTACGGATGTCGCGATTGAAAGCGCCGACGTTGTGCTGATGTCGGGCGATCTGCGCGGCGTCGCCAACGCCATCGCGCTCTCCAAGGCGACCATCCGCAATATCGGCCAGAATCTGTTCTGGGCCTTCGCTTACAACGCTGCTCTCGTTCCCGTGGCGGCCGGAATATTGTATCCTGTCAACGGCGTTCTGCTGTCGCCTGTCCTTGCTGCCGGAGCCATGGCGCTTTCCAGCGTCTTCGTATTGACGAACGCGCTGCGCCTGAAAAGCTTCCGTGCACCGCTGGTGGACAGACCGGCGGGCATGCAGCTCGCAGCGGCCGAATAGGAGGCGGATGTGATGACGCCTGGCAACACAATTTATCTGCCGCAGATCGGGCGCAGCATCATGGCGGCGCAGGGTGAAACCGTGCTTCAGGCCGCATTGGCCGCTGGCGTCACCTATCCGCATGGCTGTCGCATGGGCCGCTGCGGGGCCTGCAAATCGCATCTCATTTCCGGCGAGATCGATCTTCTCAAGCACACGCCCTTCTCCTTGACAGAAGAGGAAAAGGCCGACGGCCTGACGCTCGCCTGCCGGGCCGTGCCGTTAAGCGACATGACGATCAGCTGGCTCGATGGGGCGGATGAGATCGCCGATATTCCGACCGGCCGCTTTGAGGGCGTGGTTGCGGAAGCGGTGGATGCCACGCATGATATCAAGCTCATCCGCATCCGGCTCGACGAGCGCGGGCAGTTTGCCTTCAAGCCTGGGCAATATGTGCGCCTGCTTTATGCGGACTGTTCGCCGCGTGACTACTCCATCGCCAGCCGGGTGGATGAGGAACTGATCGAATTTCACATCCGGCACGTTCCCGGCGGCACGACGAGCGGCCGTATCTTTTCGCTCACCAGGGCGGGTGATCCCGTGACGATCGTGGGGCCTTTCGGTTCTTCGTTCCTGCGGGAGAAACATTGTGGGCCCATCCTCGGCATCGCCGGCGGGTCGGGGCTTGCCCCCGTCAAGGCGGTTGTCGAGGCAGCGCTTGCAACGGGCCGTGAACGCCCGGTTCATGTCTATTTCGGCGCGCGCGCGCAGCGTGATCTCTATATGCTCGACCGCTTCGGGGACCTCGCATCGCAGCATGGCAATCTGAGCTTCGTTCCGGTTCTCTCGCATGAAGACCATGCCGATATCAGGTGCGGTTATGTCGGTGCCGCCGTGGCGAGTGATTTCGACGATCTCGATGGCTGGAAAGCCTATATTGCCGGACCGCCGGCCATGATCGAGGCGACGGTGCCGCAGCTTCTGGCGCGCGGCATGCGCGCCACAGACATTCATGCAGATGTATTTTTCACCCCGGAAAGATAGGAGCAGGATCGATGAACATTGGCACAGCCGCCACCGCCTCCGGCGTTTCTGCAAAGATGATCAGGCACTACGAGATGATCGGTCTGATCAAATCGGCAAACCGCACGGATTCCGGGTATAGGGTCTACACGGCCAATGATCTGGAAACGCTGCGCTTCATTCGCCGCGGACGTGATCTCGGTTTTTCCATCGAAAAGATCAGGCAGCTCATGACCCTGTGGCGCGATCCGGGTGGCGCCTCCTGTGATGTCAAACGCATCGTCATGGAACATGTCATCGATCTGGAAGCGAAGATGCATACGCTTCGGGAGATGGCGGACACGCTTCGAAACCTTGCAACCTATTGCCCCGACAATGGCGAGCCGGAGTGCCCGATCATTCATGATCTGGCCCATTCCGAAGATGTCGATTTTGCACCGGTGGCTGTCGTGCCCAAACGGTCCGGCATGCTGAAGGGTACGTCCGGGCCGGTGATGGATTTACAGCGCCTGGCGAAATAAGCGGCCGCCTCCTTCGGGGGCGAGCGTTGATTGCAGTGGAAATGCCAATTGCGGTGAAGGAGACAAGGCCATGTGGATACAGATAATACAGCGCTTCCTTATTCTGTGCCTGATGCTGGCGATCGTTTCCGTCATCGCGTTTCTTTTGCCCTATATGGCGGGCGGTGATCCGGCCCGCACTATCCTGTTTTCACGCATGCGCGACACCGCGCTCGATCCACATGCGGTGGAGGCGCTCCGGGCCAGTCTCGGGCTCGACCGGCCGCTTTATGTGCAATATTTCGCATGGCTGTCGAATGCGTTGCGTGGCGACCTTGGGTTTTCTTTTACCAGCAGCCAGCCTGTGGCTGCCGAGCTTATGCGGTCGCTCTGGGTGTCGGTGACACTGGCGCTGACGGCGCTGGCGTTCGCGATCGCCGTCGCCCTGCCGCTCGGCACGCTGGCGGCGATGCGTCCGGGTGGGCGGCTGGACAATTTCGCGACGCTGATGATCCAGACTTTCGTCGCAACGCCGGAATACTGGTTCGCGCCCATGTCGGCACTGGTCTTTGCGCTCTATCTCGGCTGGTTGCCGTCGGCGGGATGGGATAGCTGGCGTTCCCTCGTGCTTCCGGCGCTGACCCTGACATTGCGGCCGCTCGCCTATTTCACGCAGGTGACACGCGCCGCCATGGCCGAGGTTTTACGCGCGCCCTATATCACGGCGGCGCGCAGCCGCGGCCTTGGCATGCATGGCACGGTGATGCGCCACGGCATCCGCAACGGTTCGCTGCCGGTGGTTACTTTCTTCGCCCTGTGGCTTGCGGGCCTGCTTGGCGGATCGGTGGTCGTGGAAGTGATCTTCGCCATTCCCGGCATGGGCCGGCTTCTCTACGACGCCGTCGTCAATCGCGACATCCCGATGCTGCAGGGCGGTTTCATCTGCATCGTGGCCCTGTCCATTCTGGTCAATACCCTGGCCGACAGCTTCTATGTCCTGATCAATCCAGCAATGCGAGGTCACCATGACCATTAGCCACTTTCCGAGCGCGCCAGTCGCCGCCATGCCGATGACCATGCCCAAGCGCCCCTCGAACCTGTCCCGGTTCACGGATTTCATCCGCTGCCGTCACTGGACCTTCTATGCGGGCGCGGCGATCTTTCTCGTCATCATCCTGCTGCTGGTCATCGCGCCGTGGATTTCGCCCTATGATCCTGCAAAGCAGAACCTGCGTCTGCGGTTGAACGCGCCAAGCGCCCTCTACTGGCTGGGAACGGACCACCTGGGCCGCGATGTGCTCAGCCGGCTGCTGATCGGCGGCCGCTTCACGGTCACCATTGCCGCCATCACCGTCATTCTGTCGGTTGTGATCGGAACCTTCATCGGCATTATCAGCGGCCGCAGCCGCGGCATCCTCGACGAGGTGCTGATGCGCATCGTGGACCTGCTCATCGCCATACCTGATGTGGTAATCGCGATTTTCCTCGTGGCCATCTTCGGCCCGGGATATGGAACGCTGATCGCGTCGCTGACGATCGTCGGCTGGACACCTTTTGCACGGCTGGCGCGGGGACTGACGCTCTCGATCAATTCACGCGAATATATCCGCGCAGCCGAGGTGCTAGGCTGTACACGGCGCTTCATCATCTTCCGGCATATTATTCCGAACACGATCTGGCCGATTGCGGCGGTGGCGTTCCTGCGCTTTGGCCACAAGCTGATCACGGTTGGCGGGTTGTCGTTTCTGGGCCTTGGCGTACAGCCGCCGGCCGCCGACTGGGCGCTGATGCTGGCCGACGCGCAGGCCTATGCGGAGCGGATGCCCGTTCTCGTTATCGCACCGGGTCTGGCGATCTTCCTTGCAGCGCTCAGCGTGACATGGATCGGCCATGGCCTCAATCTGGAAACAAAGAAAACCAACGGTCATTGACGCCTGCGGGCGGGCAATGACGGATTTGACGATTGTCAAACATAGATGACGCAACGGAGCTGGAAGGAGAGTAATATCGTCTGAAGCCGCATGAAAATACGTAATGCCTCCGATTCAATAAAAATAAGGGGAACTCTTATGAATATCGAAGGACAAACGCTTGCCAGGACGGCCATGTCTCCCGAATGCGCACCGCTTCTGGAGATCGAGGACCTGCACGTTTCTGTGCCGGCGCAAAACGGCCGCAAGTTTGTTATTTCGGGCCTGACGCTTTCCGTCAACGCCGGCGAAGTCGTCGCTCTCGTCGGCGAATCCGGGTCAGGCAAGAGCATGACGGCGCTGTCGCTGATGCGACTTTTGCCGCAGGGCGCGGAAATCAATTCCGGCCGCATTTCCTTTGCCGGGCGCGATATTCTCGCTCTTTCATCCTCAGAACTCGACGCGCTGCGCGGTGCCGATATCAGCATGCTGTTCCAGCAGCCGCAGGCCATGCTCGACCCGACCAGCCGGGTGAGGACGCAGGTTGCCGAGCCGCTCTGGATACACCGTAAAATGAGCCGGCACGCGGCTCTCGACCGGGTCGTCGGCCTCCTGTCCGATGTCGGCATTCCCGATCCGTCGGCGCGGGCGCAATGCTTTGCGCACGAGCTTTCCGGCGGCATGGCGCAACGTGTCATGATTGCCGCCGCACTGTCAGGCAATCCGCAGCTTCTGATCGCCGACGAACCGACGACGGCGCTTGATGTCACCGTTCAGGCGCAGATACTCCGCCTGCTTGATGACGAACGCCGCAAACGCCGGCTTGCCACGCTGCTGATTACCCATGATCTCTCGGTCGTCGCCGCTTTCGCGGACCGGATCGCGGTGATGTATGCCGGCCGCATCGTCGAGGAGGGGCCGACCCAGGCGATCCTCAAGTCGCCGCAGCACCCCTATACCAAGGCGCTTATCAGCTGTTCGCTTTTGACCACCGACAGCGAGGGTCAATTGCTGACGATCCCCGGTTCGAGCGCGCAGGCCCATGACATGTCCTGCGGCTGCCGGTTTCATCCGCGCTGCACGCTTGCCAACTCGGCAGGCATGGGCGGCCGCTGCATGGCGTCGGAACCGGATCTGAATGCCTTGCCCGAAGGGCGCAAGGCGCGATGCTGGGCGGTCGGTCACGATCATGCCGCTCATGATCATGCCAGCCACACGGTCTGCTGAGGGAGGGCGACAATGTTATCGACAGCGACGACACAGATCCCGCCACCGGCGGAAAACAGGAGCCGGCCCTTTGTGGTCGCGAAGAACCTCTGCAAATATTATCCCATATCCGGCTTTGGTCACCGTGTGGTGAAATCCGTCGACGATGTTTCCCTGACGATCGGCGAGGGGGAAGTGCTGGGCCTCGTTGGTGAATCCGGATGCGGCAAAAGCACGGTTGCCGGGCTGATCACGCGGCTGACCCACGCAACGAAAGGCGAGGTCAGCATCGGGCAGAACGATATGCTGCACATGCAGGGCGAGGCGCTCCGGCGTATGCGCCGGGTCGTGCAGCTGGTGTTTCAGGACCCTTATTCCGCACTCGATCCGCGCATGCGCATCGGCCAGAGCATGGAAGCGCCGCTTGCCCAGCATGGCATCGGCACGCGCGAGGAGCGCACGGCCCGGGTTTTCCGGATGCTGGAAGAGGTCGGTCTCGACGGCTCTTTTTTTGATCGTTATCCGAGCCAGTGTTCCGGCGGCCAGTTGCAGCGCGTCGTCATCGGCCGTGCGCTGCTTCTCAATCCGAGCTTCCTCGTCTGCGATGAACCGACATCAGCTCTCGACGCCTCGATGCGCACACAGATCCTGAACCTTCTGATGGACATGAAGCGCCGTCACGGTTTGACGGTTCTGATGATTTCTCATGACCTGCGCGTGGTGCGTTATCTCTGCGATCGCATCGCCGTGATGTATCTCGGGCGCGTCGTTGAAATCGCTGACCGTGAGGAGCTTTTCCGGGCGCCGAAACATCCCTACACCAAGGCGCTCATAGCATCGTCAATGCTGGACGAGACCGGGCTATATGCACCGGAAATGCTTCTGGACGGTGATTTGCCGAGCCCTCTCAATCCTCCTGATGGATGCAAATTCCACACCCGCTGCAAATATGCGACCGAGATATGCGGTGAGGTAGAACCTGTTCTGGAAGGCGTTTCCGGCGAACATTTTGCCCGCTGCCACCGCTGGCGGGAATTGGGCTGACGGATAACGCAGTTACAGTTTTCTGTTGCTGTAAAAACAGATGAATTGTGTGTTTGCGAACTAATATCGGAATAAAATTCCGAGTACAAAACGTAAAATGAATAATATTCGAATGGATAATCGCGAGATATCCATAGGGTATTATTGTTGTCTTCGTATTTGTTTGAGTGAAGTTTCGAGAAAATTTACGAACTGTGAGCGTTGTCATCAAAAATAAAAGGGGAATCTTCTATGATGAAGCACGCACTTTTGGCGACGTGCGCCGTTGTGGTCTCGTTTGGGACGCAGGCGGCGACAGCCGGAACGATTACCTATGACGATTATACCGGCGTCAAGACCGGCTGGCAGATGGCTTCCGACGACGCCTATCTCGGTTCGCGCGCAGGGTGTTTCGAAAGCCTGGTCCGCGTCGGTTATGACACCGCACTGGAGCCGGGGCTGGCCGAATCCTGGACGCAAACCTCACCGAAGGTTTGGGAATTCAAGCTGCGCAAGGGCGTGAAGTTCCAGAACGGCGAGCCGCTTAATGCTGCGGCCGCGGTCAATGCACTTACCAATCTTCTCAAGGCGCCCGTTCCGGCCCGCGCCTTTTCCCCCAAGCTGATCGCTGCCGTCGATGCTGGTGGCGACGATATCGTGAAGATCACGACCATCGAGCCATCGGTGCTGCTGCCGGCGCAAATGGCAAGCCCGGCGACTTCGATCCTCGCGCCATCCGCCTATAAGGATGGCAAGGTGGATCCGATCGGAACCTGCACCGGCCCCTTCAAGATCACCAAGGTTGATGCCAACCAATATATGGAACTGACCGCGAACCATGACTATTGGAACGGCATGCCGAAGCTTTCGGGCGGCCGCGTGAACTTTATTCCGGATGCCGATACGCGCGCCACTCAGATCAGAAGCGGTGAAGTGCAGATTTCGCGCGTGATACCACCCTGGGCGGTAAAGACCATTGAAGCCACGAAGGGTGTCAAGGTTGCGCCAATTACCGTGCCCCGGATTACGGAAATGCTTCTCAATAATTCGAAGCCGCCGTTCAAGGATATCAAGGTTCGGCAGGCGATCCGGGCTGCCATCGACACCGCCGGCATTGCCGACAGCATCTATGAAGGCGTGGTAAAACCCGCAACGATGCCCTTCGCACCGGGAGAGCCGTGGGCGCCGAAAGATGTCACACCCGCTTATGACGTAGAGAAGGCGAAGGCTCTGCTGAAAGAGGCGGGAATTGCTCCCGGCAGCCTGAAGCTGACGCTTCTGGCCTACACTGAAAGAACCGAACTCAAGGATGTTGCCGCCGTTATCCAGGCCCAGTTGCAGGAAATCGGCATCAAGGTGGATGTGCGCGTTGCCGATTACACTGCGATCGAGCCCGATCTCCTGGCCGGCAATTTCGATATGGTTCTTCTGTCACGCGGTTACGCCACGGATGTTGCCGAACCGATCGGGTTCCTCAATGCCGACTACACCTGCGGAGGCGGCTACAACATCTCGCATTATTGCAGTGAGGAGACGGACAAGCTGATCAAATCGGCCTATGCGACGGCTGAGCCGACCAAGCGTTACGCCATCTATGCCGAGGCGGCGAAGAGGGTTTACGATGAAGCCGTCACCGTCTACCTCATCCACGAGACCGCTTTCGACGCCTATTCGGACAAGGTCGAAAACTTCAAGCCGCATCCGATCAACTACTTCATCATGACCAAGGATCTGGCGGTGAAATAAGCCGATATGACATTGCCGACGAGGTATGGCCCGGCTCGCAAGAGCCGGGCCATATTTCTATGGTGCCGCAACGCCGTGGCTGGATGCCGGATCAGTCGCACTGCCGTGCGTGCCAAATTTCGGGACAATGTGGGTGATATTGATTTGGAATGACGAGCTACGCAAAACACTCCGCGTCATCCTCGGGACGAGCCCGGGGATGACGCGAGAGGCGTGAAGCCTTCACCACCGGCTTCGGGAGAGATATCTGCTCGGGGAGGTTTGAAAGGACAAAACGCGATGTCGTCCAACGGCTGTCACGCAGGTTCAGCGCGAAGCGGGGCAGGCGGGGCGACCCGGCGGCGTCAGGATGAAAGCGCCGCCGGCATCTCTTCGGATCAGGCGCGCGCTTCCGGTGTATAGCCAGCGGCGGTGATGATTTCGGCAATACGCGCTGCATCGGAGACGCCGCCAACCACGACCGTACGGCTTGCCGGATCGGCATGCACGGCAGCGCCGGGAACGGTCTTTTCGATCGCGCCCTTGATCACACCGGCGCAGTGACCGCAGGTCATGTCTTCAACGTGGAAAGAAAGGTCGGCATCGACGGGTGCGGCAGTGGTTTCCGGGTGATGCTGATGGGCGGTGCACATAGGCGGTTCTCCATGGTTTGGAATTCGTAACAGGAGGAGCCTGGACTATTCCAACGTGGGAAGGTCAAGCGCTTTATTCGCGCATTCGCAACATGTATGTCGCCGGATCAGCTGCGCCAGAAGATCGGCATCAGCAGCACCAGAACCGTCAGGATTTCCAGACGCCCGAGCAGCATCAGGACCGACAGGAGATAAAGCGCGGGATCGCTGATCGTGGAGAAATTGCCCGCCGGTCCGACGATCGGGCCGATGCCGGGTCCGACATTGCCGAGTGAGGTCGCAACGGCCGAGGTGGCGGTGAGGAAATCGTAACCCATCAGGCTCATGGCGAGGCTGCCGGCGATCCACAGCGCGATGAAACAGCTGACGAACAGAAAGATCGTCCGGATCGTATCGGGATCGACCACCTGCTGGCCGTAACGCACCGAATAGACCGCGTTCGGATAGATCAGCTTCTTCAGCCCGGCGCGCGCCACGTTGAACATGATGAGAAAACGATAGGCCTTGATGCCGCCCGCCGTCGAGCCGGAGCAGCCGCCCATGAAGGTTGCGAAAAAAGCGACGACAACGACGAAGGGACCCCAGAGCGTATAGTCGTCACTGGCAAAGCCGCCGGTCGAAAGGATCGAGGTCATGTTGAAGAAGGAGTGACTGAGCGCGTCATCCAGCGGCACGCCGTTTCTAAGATGGTGATAAACGCCCACGGCAATCGAGATCGCGCAGAGATAACCGAGGAAGACGGCAATCTGCGGGTCACGCAGCGTCTCCAGCCGGCGGCGCACGGCAAGCAGGATCATCACCGAGAAGGGCAGGCTGCCGAAGATCAGGAAGATGGTGGCGATCCACAGCAGCGCAGTATTGTTGAAATAGGCGAAAGAGGCGTCATGGGTGGAAAAGCCGCCGGTGGCGACCGTCGACATGGCATGGTTCAGCGCGTCGAAATGCGACATGCCGGCAAAATCGTAAGCGATCGTACAGGCAAGCGTCATGATGATGTAAATGGCCACGAAAGCCCGGGTGAAGCTCGCCAGCCGCGCGAAGGGCCGGTCATTGCCGGTATCGGAGGATTCCATTCGGAAGAAGGTCATGCCCCCGACGCGCAGCAGCGGCAGGATGAAGAGGCCGAGGGCGACGATACCGATGCCGCCTAGCCAGCACAGCAGCGAGCGCCAGAGCAGGATCCCCTGCGGCGCGTTGTCGAGCCCGGATATGGCCGTCGATCCTGTTGTGGTGATGGCTGAAACGGATTCGAAGATCGCCTGACCGAGCGTCAGGTTGAGTTCCGACAGATAAAGCGGAACCGCGCCGACGATGGAAAAGACCAGCCAGAGCAGGTTGACGAGCAGAAAGCCGAAACGTTTGTTGAAGGAGGCGATCGGCCCGCGCGTCGCCAGCGCGCAGGCTAGAGCAAAGCCTCCGCACATGAAACCCGACAGCGCAAACACCATCCAGTCGTCATTGCCGTAATAAAGATCGGTGAGCGCCGGCAGAAACATGGCCGTCGCCATGTAAAGCCCGAAGATGGACGCAACATATATGACCGAGCGCAGAAGGTTACTGTTCAAGAAATGAAACCCGGAGTTCGTTGCCGCGCTGAAATGAGTCTTTGTCTCGGACGCCTTCCTATGGCATAGCGGGTGCCATTATGAATTTCAATGGATTGACAATCGTGGACAAGCAGCTTGTGGAAGCAGCGCGGCGGGAAGTGCGGGAAATATTCCCGGAAACGCCGCTGCAGTTGAATGAACATCTCAGCCGTCGGTATGGCGCGTCGATTTGGCTGAAGCGTGAGGATCTGTCCCCGGTTCGTTCCTACAAGATTAGAGGCGCATTCAACTTTCTGCGCAAGGCGGTGGCCAAGGCCGGCAAGGGCAAGGTTTTCGTCTGTGCTTCCGCCGGCAACCATGCCCAGGGCTTTGCTTTCGCCTGCCGCCATTTCGGCGTTCACGGCGTTGTTTTCATGCCGGTGACGACACCGCAGCAGAAGATCGAGAAGACCCGCATCTTCGGCGGCGAATTCATCAGCATCCGTCTGGTGGGTGACATATTCGACCAGTGTTACGCCGCTGCCCGCCAGCATGTGCAGGATAGTGACGGATACATGGTGCCGCCCTTCGATCATGAGGACATCATCGAGGGGCAGGCGACGGTTGCCGCCGAGATCATGGACCAGCTTCCGGAAGGCACTAAGCCTGACATCGTTGTCATGCCGGTCGGCGGCGGCGGTCTTTCGGCCGGCCTCACCGGCTTTCTGGCCGGCACCGTCCGCAAGGAGAACTTCGTATTCTGCGAGCCCGAGGGTGCGCCGAGCCTGAAGAAGAGCCTGGAACGCGGCGAGCCGGTGACGCTGAACAAGATCGACAATTTTGTCGATGGCGCAGCCGTCGCCCGCATCGGTGACCTGAACTTCAAGGCGCTGAAGGATTTCCCGGCCGAGCAGGTCATGCTCATTCCGGAAAACGCCATCTGCGTGACGATCATCGAGATGCTGAACCTCGAAGGCGTGGTGCTGGAGCCTGCGGGTGCGCTCTCCATCGCCGCGCTGGAGAAGCTCGGTCGTGAGAGGCTGGAAGGCAAGACGGTCATCGCCGTGGTCTCCGGCGGCAATTTCGATTTCGAACGTCTGCCGGATGTGAAGGAACGCGCCATGCGTTACACCGGCGTGAAGAAATATTTCATCCTGCGCCTGCCGCAGCGCCCCGGCGCGCTGCGCGATTTCCTCAATCTGCTCGGCCCGGACGACGATATCGCCCGTTTCGAATATCTGAAGAAATCGGCCCGCAATTTCGGTTCGATCCTGATCGGTATTGAAACCAACGCGCAGGAAAACTTCGGAGGCCTGCTGGAGCGCTTCGAGGCCGCCGGTCTCGGTTATGAGGACATCACCGAAAACGACATCCTGTCGAACCTGATCATCTAATCGGGGCGTTAAGGACAGGGAAGGGCGGCGGATCGCCTCCGCCCTTCAAACGTGACATAGATTGAGGGAGTGAAAGCCATGGCATCGTTTTTTTCCAAAATCCTCTCGGCCTTCGGCTCCGGCCAGCCGTCCTCCGACGCGCCGCAGAAGGTGTCGCAGGCCGAGCCGCATGCGCATGGCGACTATCTGATCTATGCGACGCCGATCAAGGAAGGCGGTCAGTTCCGCCTGGCCGGCCGCATCGAGAAAAAGGCCGGCGACGAAGTGCTGGTGCATGAATTCGTGCGCGCCGACGTCTTCACCAGCATGGACGATGCGGTGGAGTTCACGATCCGCAAGGCGAAGCTCATCATCGACCAGAACGGCGCATCGCTTTTCCCAGGAAAATGATGACGTTTTCTTGCCTCTCACATTAAGATTCCGTTGTTTGCTTCGGCCTATCGTCTCTGAAGGGCATGGAGTCGCGCCAATCAACCCGCGCGACGTGGATCGATAAGGCATGTGCCGATGCAGTGGGCAAATCTGGCCCTCTTTTTGACGGAGGCCATCGTCTATTTTTCGGTAATGACGGCCTTCCTTCATTACCGGCATATTCTCGGCATCGGTGTTTTTCTCACCGCGCTGGGGGTCATGCATTTTCTGGAAACCTATCTGGCGGCCGTCTTTTACGTGCAGCTGCCTTTCGGCGTGGCGTCGCCCGGTTCCTCGATCCTTTTTGCCGGCAAGCTGATGATGATCCTCATGCTCTATATGCGCGAGGATGCTGCGGTGGTGCGCCAGCCGATCTATGGCCTTTTTCTCGGCAACATATTGACCGTCATCATGGCCCAGATCATCCGCTTTCATCAGACGGTGGCGATCGTGCCCGGACAGTCTGTCAGTACCGGCTTTCTGGACGAGATGGGTGTGCTGATGGTCTGGGGCACCAGCCTGCTTTACATCGACGCCATCGCCATCATCCTGTTTTATGAAAAACTGGGGCGGTATCTGCAGCGCCATATCGTCCTGCGTTTCGGCATCTGCGGTGTCGTCATCCTCAGTCTCGATCAGGCGGGTTTTTACGGTGCGCTGCGGCTTCTGTTCAACGCGCCGGTCGATGTGTTTTATGATGGCTGGAAGGCGAAGATGGCGGCCGTCGCGGTCTATTCGCTTCTCTTCGCCCTCTATCTGTGGCTGACATCGGCCAAGGGCCGTTTCCTGATACGCCGCAACATTGCGGATGTCTTCAACGATCTGACCTTCCGCGAACGTTACGAAGAGCTGTTATCCCGCTCCGGACGCGACATGCTGACGGGTGTTTCGGACCGCGCCCGCATGGAGCTCGACGCGCCCTCTATCGTGCTTGACTGCGCCGAGAAGAGACGGGCGATCAGCGTCCTCATCGTCGATATCGACCATTTCAAGACCGTCAACGATACGTTCGGCCATCTGCGGGGCGATGAAATTCTCCGGGAATTCGCAGCCGTCATGAAGCGGTCGGTTCAACCACATGGCCATCTCTACCGTTTTGGCGGCGAGGAATTTGTGGCCCTGCTTCCGGCGATGACGCACGAGGCCGCACTTGCCTTTTCCGAAGGTCTTCGTGCCGCCGTGCTGACGGGTCTGCGCCGGCCCGACGGAACGCCCCTGACTGTCAGCATCGGTGTCGCGACCGGTCTGGAGGATGGGCGGGTATTCCTCGAACTTCTTTCCGAAGCCGACTCGCGGCTCTATGCGGCAAAAAATAACGGCCGGGATCAGGTCCACGGCCGTTACGGAATGTGGGTCGGCTGATACCTTTTCGGTATCAGCCTCCATTCAATTGTCTCAGGCGGCCTGGGCCAGCTCTTCAACCTTGGCTTCGGCGGCGGCCACAGCCTTTTCGACGGCTTCCGGACCAAATGCCAAGCCTTCGACATAGATGACTTCCACATCCGTCATACCCATGAAGCCGAGAACGGTCTTGAGGTAGGGAACGGCATGGTTCATCGATACGGCCGGGCCTTCGGAATAAACGCCGGCGGCGGCCAGCACGATGTAGACCTTCTTGCCGGTGGCAAGGCCAACCGGGCCGGTTTCGGTGTATTTGAAGGTCTGGCCGGCGCGGGCGACGTTGTCGATCCACGACTTCAGGCCGGAATAGATGTTGAAGTTGATGAGGCCGGTGCCGATGACGACCGTGTCGGCTGCCAGAAGCTCTGTAACCAGCTTGTCGGAATAATCGGCGGCAACCGCTTCTTCGGCGGTGCGCTGGTCGGCCGGCTTGCGGATCGCTGCGGTCTTGACGGTGTCGAGGTGCGGGATCGGGTCAGCGGCGAGATCGCGGTGGACAAGGGTGTTGGAAGCCGACTTGGCCTTCAGCTTGTTTGCGAGCTCACCCGAAAACTTGTTGGAAACCGATTCGTCGCCACGCGGGCTGGAGGTGATGAGCAGAATGTTGGACATGGTCTTTCCTTGCATAAGCGATGAATTGACGGGCGCCTTGGGAGGGCGGGAGAGCACGATGCCCTTCCTTTGCGCTCTATATGAAAAATTACTGCCATCAAGAAAACTGTGATAATATGGAAGCAATCTATCGATGAAATGGATGGGACATGGACGCGAACCCGACACTCGATCAATTGCAGGTGTTTTTGACGGTGGCCGAGACCGGCAGCTTTTCCGCCGCGTCACGGGCGCTCAATCGTGCCCAGTCGGTGGTCAGCTACACCATCGCCAATCTCGAGGCGCAGCTTGAAGTGACGCTTTTTGAGCGCAGCGGCGTGCGCCAGCCGAGGCTGACGGATGAGGGCCGCGCCATGCTTGAGGATGCAAGGCGCATCGTCGCCGGCCTGCAGGAGATGCGCGCCCGCGCCAAGGGGCTGAAGCAGGGGCTTGAGGCGGAACTCTCGGTCGCCATCAGCACCATGGTGCCGGCGGAGGCCATGGTGGCCGTGCTGAGGGATTTTCGCCAGCAGTTCTCAACCGTCACCCTCAGCCTCAATGTCGGCGAATTGGGCATGGTCATGGATATGGTGCTCTCCCGTAAGGCAGGCATCGGCATTGGCGGGGCGATGCTGCGCCAGGATGATGAGCTCGTTGTCGAAAAGGTCGGCCATTCCTTCATGTTGCCGGTCGTCGCGTCGGATCACCCGCTGGCGCAGATCGAGCGGCCGCTGGTTCTCGCCGACGTGCGCGAGGAGGTTCAGCTTGTCGTCACCGATGCATCGGGCCTCACCAAGGGCCGCGATTTCAATGTTCTCTCTTACAAGACATGGCGGGTCAGCGACATCGCCACGAAATACCAGCTCATTAAGGGTGGCCTCGGCTGGGGCGGTCTGCCCGCATCGATCGTGCGCAATGATCTGACCAATGGCAGCCTGAAAGCGCTTGAACTTGAGGCCTATGAGCAGGGCGAATATCCGCTCTTTGCGCTTCGGCGGGTGGATTCACCGGCAGGCCCCGCAGGCCAGTGGCTTGCCGAAGCATTTCAGCAGCGCCTCTCTGCCTGTCCGAACCATAAGGATTTCAACGGGATGCTTGCGGCCAGCAAGCAGAGGACCATTGCTGTCGCCGCTGAGTGACAGTCTCGCCCTCCCGGCCGGTTTCAGCCGGGAGGGCGAAGTTTTTAGAGAACCAGGCGGAACTTCGCGAAACCTTCAGCCCCGTCACCGGCATCCTCGATCTTCGCGCCCTTGATCTCAGCCGCATAGTGACGGCCCTTCGGGCCGGTTTCGAAGATCGCCGTGGTATTGGCGACAGGCGCGAAGGACCAGTTGGCATCCGCAGACGGGTTGATGGTGCCCTGGTCGATGATATAGCGCACGATCACGTCGCGGTTGGTATCGGGCGCCACGAAGATCACCTTGTCGCCGGCGATATCGGGGAATTTGCCGCCGCCGCTTGCCCGGTAATTATTGGTGGCCACCACGAATTTCTGCTCGGGATCGATCGGCTTGCCTTCAAATTGCAGGTTGACGATGCGGTTGCTATCAGGGTTGACCGCCTTGCCGTCCTTGTCGAATTTCGCGGGTTTGGAAATGTCGATCTGATAGGTCACGCCGTCGATGACATCGAAATTATAGGACGGGAAATCCGCGTTCAGCAGCGGCGCGTCCTTTGCACCGGCCTCAACCGTGTTGAACATGCCGGCCGACATTTCCAGCCAGTTCTTCACCTGCGCGCCGTTGATCAGCACCGCCTGCACCGTGTTGGGGTAGAGATAGAGATCAGCGACGTTCTTGATGGCGATGTCACCGGCGGGGACATCGGTGTAATAATCCGCACCGCCGCGACCGCCCGACTTGAAGGGTGCTGCTGCCGAAAGCACGGGCAGATCCTTGTATTGCCCTTCCTTCAGCATGTCCTTGATATACCAGGTCTGGGCATTGGAAACGATCTGCACGGATGGATCGTCCGCTACCAGTGCGAAATAGGAATAGAGCGGCGCGGAGGTTTTACCGACCGGACGGCGCACATAGGCAAGTGCCGCCTCATGATCGGCCTTGGCGGCGGCGAGGACTTCCGCTTTATCCGTGAAATCGGCGACGACCTTGCGGTTTTCGTCGCGGTGATAGATCGGCCGGGCCTCGGAGGTGAAGTCGACGATCTTCCAGCTCTTGCCGTCCTTTTCAAGCAGCAGGTCGATGAGGCCCATATGCGAGCCCCAGAAACCGGCCATGACAGCCGGCTTGCCCATCAGCGTGCCCTTGACCGCATCCGCACCCTCAATGCCGTCCCAGGTCTTCGGACCGGGGAAAACGAGATGCTGGTGGCCGGTGAAGATGGCGTCGATGCCTTCGACGGCAGCGAGATAAAGCGAGGCGTTTTCCATGCGCTCGGTCTGGCCCTTGCCGTCGATGCCGGAATGGGAAAGGGCGATGATGATATCGGCGCCTTCTTCCTTCATGACAGGCACCCAGGCTTTCGCAGCCTCGACGATGTCACGCGTCTGCGCCTTGCCCTCGAGGTTCTTGGAATCCCACATCATGATCTGCGGCGGCACGAAGCCGATGATGCCGACCTTGACCGGGCTCGTCACGCCGCCGCCATCGCGGATCTGCTTTTCCAGAATGACATAGGGCTTGAAGAACAGCTCGTCGTTTTTCGGATCGGAAGCGAGCTGGCCCTTGGTGAGGTTGGCGCAGACATAAGGGAAACCCGCGCCGGCCAGCGTGTTCGACATATAGTCGAGGCCGTAATTGAACTCGTGGTTGCCGAGGGTGCCGCAATCATAACCCAGCACATTCATGGCGTTGATCACGGGGTGCTTGTCGCCGGCCTTCATGCCGCGCTCATAGGCAATATAGTCGCCGAGCGGATTGCCCTGCAGGAAGTCGCCATTATCCACCAGCATCGAGTTACCAGCTTCGGCACGGATGGTGTCGATGATCGAGGCGGTGCGGGCCAGCCCCATCGTGTCGTTCGGCTTGTCGGCGTAATAATCATAGGGAAAGACATGAACATGGATGTCAGTCGTTTCCATGATGCGCAGATGCGCCTGGTTGGTCGCTGCGCGCGCAGCAAAAGGGTGCAGCATTACCAGCGCCGAGGAGGCTGCGATGCCGCCCAGAAGCGAACGCCGGGTGATGGGGTGGAGAGCGAGAAGCGACGACATGGGAACTCCTTCGAATGAAGCTTGCTCTGTCATGAAAAAACGACAGGGTAGAAGCAATCGCAGAGGAGTCCATCACCAAAATGACAGGCCCGTGACGGATGGGCCTGTTTTCAACCGTTTGATAAATTTTTTGTCACGGCAGCGCGGCGCGGGTGTCGCCGTACCGGAGAATGCGCATCGTCCGTCCTGCGCAATCGTCTTTGTTGGACCAGCGGATTAGCGGGCGAGGGTCGGTTTCACTTCTTCGTGGAAGAAGCGGAAATAGGAGGAGAGCTGCGCCAGCGTGTTGGTGGAAAGCTTGAGCTGCAGGCCGAGGCGGTTCATGTGCTGCCACTGCACGACGCCTTCGATGAAGCCCAGATCTTCACTCTGCACCTTGACCCGGCTGCCCTTGGCGGCGGCGAAAGGGCCGTCCAGTTCGAGCGCCATCCCCGTCGCCGAAAGATCGACCACGCGTCCCCGGGTCGACTGGCTGAAATAATGCACAGTCGCAAAAATTCTGGTTTTGCTGCGGGGCGCGGTCCGGGTCGCCATATTGAGGTTGTTTGTCATGTTGCTGCTCAAATCAATTGTTTCCGATACCATGCATCATGACGCGGAAAGCTTGAGAGCCGTTTAGTTCTTCTCTTAAAATTGCAGGTAATTGCCGATTATGCTGTGTCGATACGGCACTGATAGCAATTATTACGGGCGGATCGCACATGGACATAAGCGACATCAGCGCGCTCCAGAAGGTGGCGTGCGCGCGACACGATCTCACCCGTCGCCGTCACCGCGCCGGTGCCGTAGACGATGCGGTCATCGGCTCCATAGCCGCGCACGATGTAGTCCGGGCTGTCCAGCATTGGCGGGACATCCTGCGTCTTGGGATAGCGCTCACAGGCGTCGGCATGCAGAAAAACCGGTCCCGTTTCCGCATAGGGCTGCAGCGAGGGGAAAGGCCTGTAAGCGAGGACCAGCATCCCGTCGCCTTCGCCGATCTGGCGAAGGCAGTGGCGGCAGGGCATGCCGCCCGGAGAGACGGCCTTCTCCGGCGGATTGCCATAGGCGTCGGCGTCTCCCGCGCGGAAGGCCTCGGCTTCCTTAGCCGGCATTGCGGTGAAAACGAGATCGGTCATGACGGGGCCTCCTGGGTTGGGATCGGCGTTGCTTCTTTGCAGCTATGGTCCCGAAACGGATCACTATCCACCCGATTCTTGACAGGCGATGCAACCAGCCCATTGCGTGACTCGTTAGCTTCGGGAATCAGTGACGCTCCTCGTTCCCGGAAGGTCTGATTTTATGTTCCGTCGTTTTCTGGCCGCCGTTCCGCTGGCTTTCGTATCGTTGACGGCTCCGATGCAGGCCGACGCGCAGGTCGCCTCCGGTCTTGACGGTCTGTCCGACGATCAGCTGCAGCAGGCGGTCAATTTCGTCATCGGCAACGCGATCTTCTCGCTTTATCACGAGGGCGCACGCATGCTGATCTCGGATTTCGGGACAGCGGACACGGCAAGTGTTCAGGCGCCTGCCGATCAACTGGCCGGCACGCTCATCCTTCAGGCCAATGAGGAATGGCTCGACACCGCGCTCGTCAACGCCACCGACAGCTGGTATCTGGCGCGTGAGGCGGAGACCCTGCCGGAGCACGAGGCTCCCGTCTTTTCCGCGCTGGTGCCCGACAGGAGCCGGGACCGCAACATGGCCTGCCTGATGGTCGGCCGTGACAAGGATGGTTATGGCGATCTGGCCGCCATGATGGGGCTCAACAATGCCGAGTTCGACAAATGCGCTGCCGCTTATCCCGGCGTTGCTTCGGCCTGGGAGAATTTTCTAAGCCCGCACCGCAGCCAGACGCCATCCAGATTTGCCGTCAGCTATGTGCCGCCGCGCGATCCGGAACTGGAGCCCTATGCCATCATGGTCAAGGAATCGAAGGTTCTCGATCTCATCAGCCGCAGCTTTGGCGGTTATGGCTTGAAGGGAGACGTCAAGCTGACGGCCAAGTCCTGCGGCCGTCCGGATGTCTACTGGTCAGCCGAAAAGCGCGAAATCACCTATTGTTACGAGCTTGGTAAATTCCAGGCGGAGCTGATTGCCGATCATCTGCTGAACACGGTCACGGAAGACAAGGGGGCCGCCGGCGGCCATATTCCGACGGCGGTCAATCTCGAACGGGAAATCTGAGGCGGATTGCCGGACGCTGGTGATCTGGCCTCCTGAACGGGGAGGAGAGTGCCATGCCAAAGGTTGTCGTTCGCAATTTCGCCATTTCGCTTGACGGATATGGCGCAGGAACGGACCAGAGCCTGCAGAACCCGCTGGGCAGCAAGGGCGAAGAACTGCATCACTGGGCCGTCAAGACGCGCACCTTTCATCGGATGTTCGGTAAAGACGGCGGCTCGACCGGCACGGACGAGGATTTTACCGAAAAGAGCTTCGAGAATATCGGCGCCTGGATATTAGGGCGTAACATGTTCGGCCCGGTGCGCGGCGCCTGGCCGGATGAAAGCTGGAAGGGCTGGTGGGGCGAAGAGCCGCCTTATCACGTTCCGGTCTTCGTCCTGACGCATCATGCGCGCCCGTCCTTCACGATGAAGGGCGGCACCGTATTTCATTTCGTAACCGACGGCATCGAGGCGGCGCTCGACAGGGCGCTCACGGCGGCGAACGGCAAGGATGTCCGCATCGGCGGCGGCGTTTCCACCATCCGTCAGTATATGGCGGCTGGCATGATCGATGAACTGCATCTGGCGCTTGCGCCGGTTTTTCTCGGCAGGGGCGAACACTTGTTTGAAGGGATGGATTTGCCGGCGCTCGGTTATCACTGCACCGGAACCGTGGCGGGTGAGGGCGCCACACATCTGATTATTGACAGGGCGTGAGTGCTGCGCCGTTTGGGGCTTCGCACCAGTATTACGCAGCGGTTTTCTGCGCACACTCGTCCCCACCCTCATTCCTGTGACGAGCACGGGAATGAGGAGAATGGGGCGGACGCGCCGCTATGGTCGGTAATGGCATATACGGCCCCTACTGCCGGCCACCCTCAATTACGCATCGAGATTTCCAGAAGTTCCGTATCGGCGAGCGGCTCCACCCAGGCCTCATAGGTGCCAACGGGCGAAAAGCCCATCATCTGGTAAAGCTGCAACGCGCGTGGGTGGTCGAGCGTATTGGTGGTCACCGTCACCCGCTGCGGATTGTCCTGCCAGGCGGCATAAAGCGCCTGCAGGAGAAACCACTTGCCGACGCCGGCACCGATCGCCTCTTCGAGCAGGCCGAAATAGGACAGCTCTGTCACCTCGTCGCTCGCCTTGTTCAGTTCGAAGAAACCGGCGGGCGCACCATTCATGTAAAGAACCGTGACGCTGTTTTTCGGATCACGCAGGACGGCGGAAAGCTCCGCATCGCTCATGCGCATGCGCTTTTGCCAGTGCCAGCGCTTCCCTACCCGCCAGTAGAGATAGCGGTAGAAATGCAGGGGAATATTGTTGACGCGCATCAGCGCCGTCTGAATATTGACGGGGATCGGCAGGCTGACCTTCGGTGGTGCGGTCATTTCCAGCTGTGTCACATGCGCCTTCAAAGGCCCATGCGACACCACGGGAACAGGCTCGGCGGGGCCGGTAACAATAGGCGTATCTTCCAGTCCGCCCCATTCCGACCACGAGCCATCATAGAGCGAATTGTCCTGATGGCCGAGTGACTCCAGCGCCAGCGTGATGACGGCGGCGGTAACGCCCGAGCCGCAGCTGGTGACGACGGGCTTGCCGAGATCGATGCCGGCGTCGGTCACCATCTTGCGGATGGCGGTGAGATCCTTGAAATGGCCGTTCTCGGAGAAGGCGGTGGCGGGCAGGCTGCGTGCGCCGGGCATGTGGCCGGCGCGCATGCCGGCGCGCGGTTCGGCCTCATCGCCGGTGAAACGTCCCGCGCCGCGAGCATCGGCGATCTGTTTTTCACCGCTGTCGACGATTCCACGCATCGTTGACAGCGACGTCACGCGCTTTTCATTAAAATCGGGCGTGAAGGTTGCGGGTTCGATTTCCGGCGCGCCGGTTTCGAGCGGCCGGCCCTCGCGCTTCCAGCCATCAAGACCGCCATCCAGCACATAGGCCTTGCGCACGCCCATCACCCGCAGCATCCACCACACGCGCGGTGCGGAGAAGAAGCCGGGGCCGTCATAAACGACGATCGTATCCGTGTCGCTGAGGCCTAGCGCGCCGGCCTGTTCGGCAAAGAATTCCGGCGAGGGCAGGGAGTGCGGCAATCCGGTCGTATGATCGGCGATCTTGTCCTGATCGAAGAACACGGCGCCGGGCAGGTGACCGGCCGCAAATTCTTCCGCGCCGTTTCGTTTATGCGCCGGCAGATACCACGAGGCATCAACGAGACGAAACCCGGCCGTGCCGAGCTGTTTTTCTACCCAGTCCGCCGAAACGACGAAACGGCTCTTATCCGTGCTCACGATGTCTCTCCTGATTTCAGGCAGCAGCTTCAGGCGCGCCGAAACGAATGCGGAACCGCCTGTTCTCCTTGCCCTTCTTTTCTATCTTGGCAATGTGAATATCGCCCACTTCCTGCGTTTCGGAAACATGGGTGCCGCCGCAGGGCTGGCTGTCGATGGCAGAATTTTCGCCGATGCAGACGAGGCTGACCCGGCCGAGGCCCATTGGCGGGCGAACATTCTTGGATTTGACGATGCCCGGATTGGCCTGAAGCTCCTCATCGGTGATCCATTGCAGGAAGACGGGATGGTTGGCTTTCACGAGTTCCATCAGCTTTGCCGTCACTTCGTCCTTGTCGATGGTCTCAGACATATCGAAATCGACACGCGATTCGTCTTCGCCGACGGCAGCGCCCGTGATCGGCCACTGGCAGACAACGGACAGAAGGTGGCAGGCGGTGTGCATGCGCATCAGCTTGTAACGGCGCGGCCAGTCCACATGCAGGGTCAGCTTTTCACCGATCTCGGGCGAAGGCTGGCCTTCGAGCGGCACATGGACGATCACGCTCTTGTCGGCGCCGTTTTTGGTAATGCCGAGTTCGATGCGCGAACCATCGGCCCGCTCGAGAAAGCCGCTATCGCCCGGCTGGCCGCCGGAAGTGGCGTAAAAGCAGGTCTGATCCAGCTCTATGCCGCCATCCTCATGCACCGCCGTGACGATCGCTTCTGCGGTGGAAAGATAAAAATCGTCACGGAACAGGGCATTCACAGGCATTTCGGCATGTCCTCAAACGGTTTCGTACGGAACCGCAATCTCGCTTTTCGTCGCCAGCCACTGTGGAACCGGAAGTCCCTTGGAACGCAGGAAATCCGGATTGAAGAGCTTCGACTGATAACGGTTACCGTAGTCGCAAAGTATCGTTACGATGGTATGCCCCGGACCAAGCTCGCGGGCAAGGCGGATTGCGCCGGCGATGTTGATGCCGGAGGAGCCGCCGAGGCAAAGCCCTTCTTTCGTCACCAGATCGAACAGAACCGGCAGCGCCTCCGCATCGGAAACGCGATAGGAAAAGTCAGGCGTAAAACCTTCCAGATTGGCGGTGATGCGGCCCTGTCCAATACCTTCGGTGATGGAGGACCCTTCCGACTTCAGGACGCCGTGCTTGTAAAACTCGTAAAGGGCAGCCCCTTCGGGATCGGCAAGGCCGATCTTGATGTCGGGATTGAAATCGCGCAGGCCGTCGGCCACGCCCGCAAGCGTTCCGCCGGAACCGACCGAGCATATGAAGCCGTCCACCTTGCCATCCGTCTGGTCCCAGATCTCAGGGGCGGTGGTTTCGATATGGGCCTGACGGTTGGCGATATTGTCGAACTGGTTGGCCCAGATCGCGCCGTTCTCATCCGTCGCGGCAAGCTGTTTCGCAAGCCGGCCGGAGACCTTCACGTAATTGTTCGGGTTGGAATAGGGGGCCGCCGGAACCTCGACCAGCTTTGCGCCGAGAAGTTTCAGCGCATCCTTCTTTTCCTGGCTCTGCGTCTCGGGAATGACGATGACTGTCTTGTAGCCGAGTGCATTGGCGACCAGCGACAGGCCGATGCCGGTATTGCCCGCCGTGCCTTCCACGATGGTGCCGCCCGGCCGCAATTGCCCGCGCCGTTCGGCGTCGCGAATGATGTAGAGTGCGGCGCGATCCTTCACCGACTGGCCGGGATTAAGGAACTCCGCCTTGCCGAGGATTTCACACCCCGTCGCTTCAGAGGCGGCCTTCAGACGGATGAGCGGCGTATTGCCGATAGCACTGAGCGCAGAGGAGTGAATGGTCATGATTGAGCCTTCTTGTCTGAGCGGAAATTAGGTGCCGTTATGTCCCGTTACAACCGCTTCAAGGCAAGAAATTATCTTCCCGGCTTTGGCTTAGCCACGCAAAATTTTGCCGATACCCAATTTTATGCGTTCTTCTTGACCTCGGCATAGGCGGCAAGCGCTCTTTCCCGCGCCTTTCCATGGTCAACGATCGGCAGCGGATAGGTCTTGCCAAGCTCGATGCCCGCTTTCTTCAAGGCCTCTTTGGGCGCTTCGAACGGCTTGTGGATATATTTCCGGTCGAGCTTTTTAAGCTCCGGCACGAAATGACGCACATAGTCGCCATCGGCGTCGAATTTCTCGCCCTGCAGGATGGGGTTGAAAATGCGGAAAAACGGCGAGGCGTCCGCGCCTGAACCCGCCACCCATTGCCAGTTGGCGGCATTTGAGGCCGGGTCGGCATCGACAAGCGTGTCGCGGAACCATTTCTCACCCTTGCGCCAATCGATCAGCAGATGCTTGATCAAGAAGGACGCTACGATCATGCGCACCCGGTTATGCATGGTGCCATGTCGCCACAATTGCCGCATGCCGGCATCCACGATCGGATAACCCGTCATGCCGCGCGTCCAGGCCTTGAAGGATGTCTCGTCGTTCCGCCAGCCGAAAGCGTCGAAACTGTCGTTCCAGTTCTTCTCGTCCAACTCAGGAAAATGGAACAGCAGATGATAGCAGAATTCCCGCCAGACGATTTCCTTGCGGAAACGGCTGATATCGTTTGAGGCGATGTGGTGGGAAAGCCCCTTCGTCGCGTGCCAGACGGTGGCGGGTGATATTTCGCCCAAGGCCAGATGCGGCGAGAGCATGGATGTTGCGTCCTTTGCCGGAAAATCGCGACCTTCCTCGTAACCCTTCAAAGCGCCGTCGATGAAATCGTCGAGTTTTTCCCGGGCCGCATTTTCGCCGGGGGTCCATATCTCGCTGAAATCCTTCGCCCAATCCGGTCTGACCGGCAGAAGCTTCCAATCGGCCAGTTTTTCGGATTCCGGCCATGCCTTCGGCGCTCTCAGGCTCTTCGGTGAATCCGCCGGCGCGTGCGGTTCCTCGCCACCCTCCAGCGCCCTCCAGAAGGGGGTATAGACCCGGTAGGGGCCGCCCGATTTCGTCTGCAGCCGCGATGGCTCATGCAGCAGGTGCCCGGAAAAACTGCGAACCGTCAGGCCGTCGTCCCGGAGCCTCTGCTTCAGCGCCTTGTCCGTGGCCATGCCCGCCGGATCATACCGACGGTTCCAGAAAACCGCATCAGCGCCGGTTTCCGATATCAGATGTCGAAGCGTCTTTTCGGCCTCGCCGCTTAAAAGCAGAAGGTTGCTACCGGCTTTTTCCAGCACCGCGGAAAGGCAGGAGAGGGAGTGGTGAAGCCACCATTCCTGCGCGCCGCCGAGCGGGCCGCAGGATTTTTCCCTGACATAGACGGGGATGACGGGGCCACCATGCTCAACGGCGGCAAGCAGGGCAAGATTGTCCGAAAGGCGCAGGTCCTTGCGGAACCAGACGATGGCGGGGGAGGCTGTTGTCGGCATGAAAGGTTCCGGTTCACTTCCGCTTGAACGAGTGTTGAAACGCTTTGTTCCGCAAATCGGCTAGAATGGAAAGATGGAGGTGCATGGTTTCTCGAGGGTTATTTTTTTGCCCTTGAAACCGCTGATGAAGGGAACCAACTGGAGGGGCCGGCGTTTTTCGCGGGTTAATAGAGCATGGAAGTGCAATCAATGTTGCTGAACGACGTTAAGTGGGAAAAGCCCGTTACCATCTCCCTTGAAAACGGTGCGCCCCGAATTTTCAATGGCGTTTACGAGGCCTTCGATTTTCTTCAGCACGAATGGCCCGAACGTGGCGACAAGGCACATGAACAGGCCCTGCGTCTGTGCCGCGCCTCGCTGATGGGCGATGTGGCGGGAGAAATCGCCCGCACGGCCTTCGTTGCCGCCAGCCGGCAGGCGCAATGCCTTGTTGAGGAGCAGGGCAAAATCGCATCCTGAGCGGATTTTTCACGACTGACGCGTAAAAGGCCACCCGCCAGAAACGGGTGGCCTTGTTTGTTGAGAGGCAGGAAACGGGTTGTTTCGAATGCGGGATATGGCATCGTGCATGCGAAAAGGCGAATGAGTGACGGCAATGAGCAACCACTACGGCTATATTGTTTTTCCGACGGCCCTTGGCCATTGCGGTCTTGCGTGGGCGGGGGGCGGTATCGCGCGTCTGCAATTGCCCAGCCCTGACGCCGGTGAGACCGAAAAACTTCTCCAGAAGCGCCTGCCATCCGCCTCCATTGCCGTTCCGGAAACACGCACGCGTGAGGTGATTGCAATGATCACCCGTTATTTCGGGGGCGAGCAGATCGATTTTACGACCGTCGAACTCGATCTCGCCGGACAGGAGCGATTTTTCCTCGATGTTTACGCCGTTGCGCGGCAGATCGGCTGGGGCCATACCACGACCTATGGCGGCATCGTAAAGACGCTAGGTCTCGGCATGGAAAAGGCCCGCGATGTCGGTCAGGCCATGGCGAAAAATCCGGTGCCGCTGATCATTCCCTGCCACCGGGTTCTCGCTGCCGGCGGCAGGCTTGGCGGCTTCTCCGCACCGGGCGGAACCACCACCAAATTGCGCATGCTGGATCTCGAAAATGCCGGCCGCAGCCGCGCCGATGAGGCGCAGGGCAGCCTGTTTTGAAGCAATGACAGATCAGCGCATATGAATAGGCGTCTGATTTCTGCCCATTTCTCGTCAAATTGTCGCTAAATTGTCACAATACACGGGCGCCCTCTAACATAAGGGCGAGACGTTTGAGAGTATCCGCGTTAATTCTATCCGTTGCCTTGTCTTTTACAGTCGTTGCATCGGCCTCGGCCGGCATGCTGAACCAGGCAGAGAAATACACCGGGCTGCATGAGTCCAAGAACAACAAGAGCCTCAAGAATATTCTTGGCGCAAATCCCCGCAGCACCCCATGGTGTGGCCTTTTCCTGCATGCGGTCGCCAGCAAGGCCGGCCGGCAGTCTCCCAAATCCTATGGGTTTGCGAAGTCCTGGACATCCTTCGGTTATGCCGTTCCGGTGGGTCAGGCCAAGCCGGGCGATGTCGTTGTCATTCGCAACGGCCGCGGTTATCACGCCGGCATTTTGAAAAGCATGAGCGGCAAGACGGCCCAGATCCTCGGCGGCAATCAGTCCGGCCGGGTGCAGGTGTCGAACTTCAATCGCAAGGCCATCGTGTCGGTTCGGCGATAAAATCTCCAGACATTCCTTTGATTAAGGCGGGCTTTGACCCGCCTTTTCCATTTTCGGCCTATGGCTGCTCTCTGGTGCCCGGCGCCGCCTCGCGCTGGTCGTCGTCCTCAAGGTCCGTGGCGACGATGAAGGCATCCTCATGCTGCCTTGCCGCCTGCCGGCGCGCACGAAGGCTCATGCTCTCGTCCGGGTAAATCTCGCCATCCTTTGCTTTGAGCTCGCTGTCGGTTTCGAAACGCGCGACATCCTCGTCGCGAATATCAAGTGGTTCGGTTTTCGGCTTTTGCGGGGTGTTCATGAAATGGTCTCCTGCGGGTTTCTGCAGGGCAAACGATCCCCGATCGATAACGGTTCCCTTTCACGCGGAAATGCTCACCCGCGACGAAACCGCGCGGAACAAACTCTGGCTTTTTTTGTTTTTTCAGTGGCACAATCAAAACCGGTGCAACACGACGAGGGAGGTCCGTTATGAGCCATGACCGCGAAGCCGCAATCCGTGAAAAAGCGCGCGCAATATGGGAAAGGGAAGGAAGACCCGACGGGCATCATGAAAGACACTGGATCGAAGCGGAACGGGAACTTTCCGCAAATGCGGAAGCGGCAAAGTCCAAAAGCGGAAATGGCCTGAAGAAGCCGGCTGCCACGAAGGCGTCAGCGGAGAAGGCGGCCACGAAGAAGACGCCAGCGAAAAAGGCAGCCTCGGCAAAGGCCAAATCCCCAGCGGTAAAATCGCTTGAGAAGGAGCAGAAATCTGCGGTCAAGAACAAGGACGACGATTTGACCGAGAGCCTTGAGGAGAGTTTTCCGGCAAGTGATCCGCCGGCACTGACCAACGCCACAAGGGCGACGAAACGGGTGGTCAAGAAGACCTGACCGTTTGACGGCTGAATAACCGGGAATTCAGGAAAATCCCCGATCCAAATCGGGCGAATTGCAGCGGCACTTCGCTCTTCAAAACATGTTTTTGAGAGAGATGGCTCCCCGGGCCGGAGAGGTTTGAGAAAATCAAACTGCTCGGGCAGCCAATTTTATTATTTAAAATCAAGCGCGTGTAGATAGTTCGCGTCGTCGTCCTCATTTCACGGTGTACCCGTCAGGTATCGCGCTGGTGTACCTATGTCAATGAGTAGAATATCATCTCTCACTGCTTGTACCATCGCGCGTCGCATCCGTGACTGCCAGATTTGTGAGAGAACCATGACGTTGGCCGCTGACCATATCGCACTCTATACGCAGCTAATGCATGAAATAAAACGCAGGCACTTCAGTGTGGTAAGTTCAGTGGCTGAGCCTCACCGGCTGTTCTTTAAAGCTACCATCGTTGATCATTGCTACCTGCAATTTCGCAAAATCCTTGAGCTTATTGCTTTCAGTGTCTTGAGTGCGAACCAAGCAGTTCTCAGTGAAATTCATGGCAGTATTTCACGTGATTATCACGCAGAAAAAATACTGAGGGCCGTGGAAAAAAGGTTTGGAAAAGTCTATCCAAGGCCAATTGTGCAATTACTCAACCCGTCACCCGGCGTGAAAGCAAAATTTGAAAACATTGAAACAGGATATTTAACTCGATCAGATTTTAGTGTTCTTTATGCTCAATGCGGCGACGTGCTCCATGGTCGAAATCCATTTAGGAAGCCCATGGATTTTGACGGTGCTTATGAAAAAATTGATCAGTGGTCTAAAAAAATTACTGTTCTACTGAACAGTCACATTGCGACGATAGTGGATGATCCGAATCTGTATCTCATTCAGATGAATGGGGACATTGACCGCGCCCCCACTTGCACCGTTTTCGGGCGCAAATAGTTCTTGAATGAAAAAAAACCGACACGCCAGCAGCCTGAACTGGTGACATGTCGGTTAAGTATTGTGCAGCGTTTGGCGTCACGATAATGTTCGGGAGTTCGGATTGCCGAACACCGCCCCTTCGCTAGAGGCTCAAGAATGAAGGTCACGGTGAGTGAGGCCGTGGCCTTCTCTTGATTAGCGACTGTCCTTCTCAGGAAGCCCCCTTACAACCGTGTTGGCGAACCAAAGCATGGGCAGCGTGTTCTGAAACGGGAGCGTGCCGAACATTGCCCTAGCGTCCTTTTGGGAAAACGGGTCTCCGTGGGCCATGCCCGCAACACCGCGAACTGAGTTCATGGCATTGTCAATCATGCCCAGCGCGGGGAACGAAGTAAGACCCTGAGACGGCTGGCCTGTAACGCGGGTATCAAACAGCGGGTCAAACCCGGCCAGATAAGCCGAGTTATCGATGATCGCCGGGAAGACGGAGTAGAACCCCGCCCGCTGGAATGCCGCCGTGGCGACCTTCTGGGGTGACAGGCGATAGTCCAAGAACTTGTCACGGTCGCTCCTGCCGATTGCCTGAAGGTGTGTCTGCCCCACGTAAGCGAGGCTACCAAAGGTCATCGTCGCAAGGATCATGGACATGCTCTCCCAGTCCCGCATGTGGACGTTATGGAGGGTGTTCTTCGTCCATGCGCCAAGCATGAAGCCACGGAACTGGAAGAACAGTTTGCCGAGTGTGTGGCCCAGCATCGTGTTCGTCTGCCCCAAGTCATTCTCTTGGATTATCTTGCGGGTCCACCTGAAGATGGCGTGTTCGAATGCGCCGCGTACTTCGGGGTTCCACTTCTCCAGATTAAGGCGCTTCAGCTTTGAGCCTTCACGCTCGCCTGCGGTCTCACCCATGTTCTTCCGGACTTCGGCAAAGATGCGGTCCTGCATTTCGTCACTGAGACCAAGAACCCGCATCCGCTTCCGGTTTACCCGTGCGCCTTCTTCGCTCATGTCGATGAACTTCTGGAGGACGCCCTTTGCTGCCCACCGCTGGAGATAGGCGTTGATGGGTGCCATACCGCTTGCAAAGGTCATAGCCCTAGCGCCACGGCTCATCGCCCCTTCAGCGCGTAGCATCAATGACGATTTACCGGCGTTCGTGATCGGCGCGCCAAAGTCATCCGTCACGATATGGCTCATACCACGTAGCGTGTCGGTGCCAGCCGTGCTGATCCACTCCAGAGCTTCGGCGTCAACGTCAGCCAGCTTCCCGGTCTTGGCGTCACGCATGAAAGTGCGCAGCGAGGGAATGGAGCGGATGGCGGTCTTCAGTCCCAGAGAGCCGGTAATCATTCCGATTTCTGCCACCTGAGCGAAACCCACCTGACCCATTACACGGAGGAAGTTGTAGTCACGGATCATGCGAACAGCCGAAGCCATGTTGGACTGGTCGAACTTCGACGGCGTGCCGGTGATATGAATAGCCCCTAGATTTGTAGACACCTTCTTTCCTAATTTTGAGGCAAGAAGAGCATCATGAGCAAATCGAATTTCAGCGAAGAGTTTAAGCGTGACGCGGTGCGGCAGATCACGGAGCGGGGCTATCCGGTTGCTGAGGTTTCGCAGCGTCTCGGCGTCAGCCAGCATTCGCTGTATGAATGGAAGAAGAAGTTTGCTGGGTCGGACTCCAAGGGTAACGACGAGGCCGAGGAGATCAGGCGGCTGAAGAAGGAACTGGCTCGCGTCACTGAGGAACGCGATATC